>CAVRVO010000001.1:0-326406 GCA_963724625.1 uncultured Gammaproteobacteria bacterium
CCCAACGCCGATCCGCCGGTCTGCAAGTTCCTCGACGTCGGCAAGTACCGATACGAGGCGCAGAAAAAGGCCAACGCTCGCGCGCAAGATCGCAAAAGACGCAGGAGATCAAGGAGATCAAGATGCGTCCGAACATCGACGATCACGATTACGACGTGAAGATGCGAAGGTTATCTGCCTTCATCGAGGAGGGCGACAAGGTGAAGATCACCCTGCGCTTCCGCGGCCGCGAGATGGCGCATGGCGAGCTCGGCATGCACCTGCTCCAGCGCGTCCAGGACCGACATCGCCGAGATCGCCAAGATCGAGCTAGCACCCGCGCATCGAAGGCCGCCAGATGCTGATGGTGCTCGCGCCGAAATAACCGGCTGGGCGGCGTTGAGGCCGTTTTAACCCCGATCAGGCATATCGCGGCTCCTTGAGGAGCCCGATTTGCCCGCCGAAACCGTCCATCTGATTGCCGCCGCGCGCCCCAATTTCATGAAGGTGGCGCCGCTCTGGCACGCGCTGAAGCGCGGCGAGCGACTTCGCGCCGGTGCTGGTCCATACCGGCCAGCATTACGACGCCAACATGTCGGATGCGATTTCTGCGGATCTCGGCCTGCCCGAGCCCGATTTCCACCTCGGCATCGGCTCGGGCAGCCATGCCGAGCAGACCGGCCGGGTGATGATCGAATATGAGAAAGTGGCGCTGGCGCACCGGCCCGACTGGCTGGTCGTGGTCGGCGACGTCAATTCGACGCTCGCCGCGGCGCTGGCCGGGGTCAAGCTCGGCATTCCAGACCGTCCATCTCGAGGCGGGCCTGCGTTCGCGCGACCGGCGTATGCCCGAGGAGATCAACCGCCTCGCCACCGATGCGATTTGCGACGTCCTGTGGACCCCTTCGCCCGACGCCGACCGCAACCTGCTCGACGAGGGCATTCCCGCCGCGCGGATCACCCATGTCGGCAACATCATGCTCGACAGCTTCGAGCTGGACGCGGCCGGCGATCGCGGCCGCGGGCGTGCCCGCGCGCGCTCGGCCTCGAGCGCGCGCCGCTATGGCGTGGTCACCCTGCACCGGCCCTCGAATGTCGACGATCCAGCCGCAGCTCGCGCCGGCTCGCCGACTGCCTGATCGACGATCCAGCAGCGCCTGCCGCTCGTCTTTCCGGTCCATCCGCGCACCGCCGCCCGGCTCGGCGAGACGGGCCTCGATCGCGGCGCTCGAGGCAGCGGGCGTGCGGCTGATCGCGCCCGCTCCCCTATGTCCGCTTCATGAGCCTGGTCGCTCGGCGCCGCCGCGGTGATCACCGATTTCAGGCGGCCTGCAGGAAGAGACCACCTATCTCGGCATCCCCTGCTTCACGCTGCGCGAGAATACCGAGCGGCCGATCACGATCGAGGCAGGCACCAATCGCCTCGCGACCGCCGCGACCTGCCGATCTGCTCGACGCCGCCCTCGGCGCCGGCCGCGCCGCGCCGAAACGGCCGCTCCATTGGGACGGGAAGACCGCCGGTCGCTGCCTCGCCGACCTCAGGCGCAGGTCCCGGCAGGGCGTCCGCGCCGCGGCCTGACCGCTGATCGCCCACGCCGGGCGCTCAAAAGGCCCCGGGCACCGATCTGGAAAAACGCGCTTTCCGTAACGGCATAAGCCAGGGTAGGTTGCAACCTGCAACTGTTCTGTTGCGGATTTGCAATGAACGTCCCAAACCTACGGGAAACCGCGGTTTTTTAGCTGGCGAAAGGTTTCCGTTCACGTTAGCTTTCCCTCCAAACAACCAAAAAATTCTCTGGGAGGGGTTACCATGAAGAAATATTGGCTGCTGTCCGCGGGAATCGCCGCGCTTGCCACGCCCACTTTTGCGCACGCGCAAGGCACCACGAGCACCACCGACGCGGCCGACGCCGCCGCCCAGCCCGCCGACGAAACGGCCAATGACGGCGAGATCGTCGTCACCGCCCAGGGCCGTCGCCAGGTATTGCAGCAGGTTCCGCTCGCCGTCACCGCCGTCGGCGGCCCGGCCCTGCAGAACAGCGGCGCCAGCGACATCCGCCAGCTGAACCAGCTCGCCCCGTCGCTGCTCGTCTCCTCGACCGGCACCGAGGCTAACGGCTCGGCCCGTATCCGCGGCATCGGCACTGTCGGCGACAATCCGGGCCTCGAAAGCTCGGTCGCGGTGTTCGTCGACGGCGTCTACCGCTCGCGCAGCGGCATCGGCCTCAATGAGCTCGGCTCGATCGAGCGGATCGAAGTGATGCGCGGCCCGCAGGGGACCCTGTTCGGCCGCAACGCGTCGGCCGGCCTCATTCACGTCCTCACCAGCCGCCCCGAATTCGAATTCGGCGGCGCGGTCGAGGCCTCCTATGGCGACTATAATTACATCCGCGGCGGCGTCGGCCTGACCGGGCCGCTCTCGGAGCATCTCGCCTTCCGGGTCGACGCCATCTACACGCGGCGCGACGGCTTCTACGATGTCGTCAACGCGTCGGGCGGCACCGAATCCGACGTCAACGACCGCGACCGCCTCTTCACCCGCGCGCAATTGATGTACGAGCCCAACGATTCGCTCACGGTCCGGCTGATCGGCGATTTCTCGACCCGCAACGAATCCTGCTGCGGCGCCGTCTATGTCGGCACCCGCGAGACGTTCGATCCGACGCCCGGCGTGCCCGGCGACTTCGACACCCGGGCGCCGGGGGCCGGCGGCTCGCCCGACGGCAACCGCATCATCGACGTGCTGGCCAGCCTTGGCGGCGTCATCCCGTCGCGGGGTGATCCCTACAACCGCGACCTCGCGCTGACTCCCGGCACCACCTATCGGGGCGAGACCACCGATTGGGGCGTCTCGCTCAACATCGACTGGGATCTTGGTGGCGCGACCCTGACGTCGATCACCGCCTTTCGCGACTATCATGCCACCTCGCCGTCGGACACCGACTATACCAATGTCGATATCCTGCGCCGCAACGACGACGACAATGCGTTCCGCGATTTCCAGACCTTTACCCAGGAGATCAGGCTCCAGGGCTCCGCGTTCGGCGGTTTCATGGACTGGCTCGTCGGCGCCTATTATGCCAGCGAGGATCTCCATACCCGCGACAATATCATCTTCGGCAGCCAATATGGCGCCTTCGCCGCCTGCCGGCTGGTCACCCTGATCAGCGCCAACCCCGCGTTGCGCAGCCCGGCGGCGCCCGGATGCCTCAGCGCCACCGGCATCGCGACGCTGGGCGGCGCGTTCGGCGCCGCCGCGCCGGTCATGATCGCCGGCCTCAACCGGCTCAGCACCGTCAACAATATGGGCGACAATTTCTCCAATTATTTCCAGGACAGCACCAACTGGGCGATCTTCACCCACAATATCTTCAACATCACCAACACGTTGAGCCTGACGCTCGGCTTCCGCTACACCAACGAGAACAAGGACTTCTCGGCCGCCTTCAACAACAACAATACGGTCTGCCCGACCCAGCAGGCCTTCTTCGCGCCGTTCCTGACCGGCGGCGCGACTGCGTTTCCGGCCAGCGCCCAGGGTTTCGCCGGAGCGATCGTCAACCTGACCTGCCAGGGCAATTCGTCGAGCGCGCTCAACACGCTCAACCTCTCCGATTCGCGCGACGAATTCGGAATGGACCGGCACCGGCGTGCTCTCGTTCAAGCCGATCAGCTCGCTTCTGCTCTACG
The DNA here is from genome assembly GCA_963724625.1 of uncultured Gammaproteobacteria bacterium. Lineage (GTDB taxonomy): Bacteria > Pseudomonadota > Gammaproteobacteria > Steroidobacterales > Steroidobacteraceae > DATBVX01. The sequence goes on from CAVRVO010000001.1 coordinate 3,670, forward strand.
CGAGCTATTCGCGCGGCTACAAAGCGGGCGGCTTCAACCTCGACCGCTCGGCGCTCGGCCAGCCGATCTTCTCGCCGACCGACCCGCGTCAATTCGGCGGCCGCGGCGCCGGCTTCAACACCGCCAATCTGCAGTTCGACGCCGAGACGGTCAGAGCATGGGAGGCGGGCTTCAAATGGACCCGCCGCAACTTCATCCTGAACGTGGCCGCCTTCCGCCAGACGTTCGGCAATTTCCAGCTGAACACGTTCAACGGCTCGGTCTTCCTCGTCCAGAACATCAATGGATGCTCGAGCCTGGTTGGCGGCAGCGGGACCGATCAGGATCCGGTCGGCGGCATCGACCCGACGGGATCCGGCGGCTGCGCCGTGAGCGACGTCCGCTCGGGCGTCGTCTCGACCGGCGTCGAGGTCGAAATGGCGATCTATCCGATGCGCAACCTCCAGTTCACCGCGGGCTTCACCTACGCCGACACCCGTTACCGCGGCAATCTGATCGGCCGCGACACCGGCACGCCGCTGGACCCGGCTCTGTTCCTGCTGCCGGGCGACAATCTTTCGAACGCGCCCAAATATACGGCGACGGCGTCTGCAACATGGACGCCGGCGATCGGCGGCAGCGGCATGTCGTTGCTCGTCTATGCGGACGGGCGCCTGACCGGCGATTACAATACCGGCTCCGACCTGTTCCCCGAGAAGGAGCAGGACAGCTTCCTGCTGGTCAACGCCCGCCTCGGCCTGCGCGGCCCTGGCCAGCGCTGGGCGGTCGAACTGTGGGCGCAGAACCTGTTCGATACGGACTATCAGCAGGTCGCCTTCAACGCGCCGTTCCAGGGCTCCAACTCGGTCGCGCACATCACCTCGCCCGGTTTCGGCTCGCCGAGCTTCGCAACGGCCAACCAGCTGTTCGCGAGCTTCCTCGCCGAGCCCCGGACCTTCGGCATCACCGGCCGCTTCCGCTTCTGATCCGAGGAGCAAGAAGGGCAAGGCCCTCGCCGGCGACGGCGGGGGCCTTTTCCTTTGCGGTCGAATACGGCTAGGCCGCGCGCCGGTCGTGCGGGACGGCGGGCGCCGACACCTTGAGCAGGCGCCCCTTCAGCGCCTTGAGGCGCGCCGGGCTCTCGATCTTCCCGCCGTTCGCGTCGGTCAGGTAGAAGACGTCGACCGCACGCTCGCCATAGGTCGCGATATGGGCGCTGTGGACGGTGGCGCGCGACACATAGATGGCGCGGGCGAGCTCGAACAGCAAGGCGGCGCGGTCGCGCGCATTGACCTCGACCACGGTGTAGCGGTTCGACGCCTTGTTATCGACGAACGCCGCCGGCTGGATGCGGAAGGCCTCGGCCCGCCTGAGCGGCAGCGCGCGCGCCGCGAGACGCTCGGCCGAGGGCTCGTGCCCGTCGAGCGCCTTCACCACTTCGGCCTTGAGCCGCTTCAATTGGTGCGGATCGGCGAAGGGGCCGCGGCTCATGTCCTGAACGAGGAAATTGTCGAGCGCCATGCCGTCGTCGGTGGTGTGGATGCGGGCGTCGATGATGTTGCCGCCGGCGAGGCTGATCGCGCCCGCCACCCGATAGAAAAGGCCCGGATGATCCCTGGCATAAACCGAGATGAGGGTTGCGCCCCGCTCCGCCTGCACCAGCGCCTCGACCGGCCCGGTCCGTTCGGGCGCGCGGTCCGCCGCGTCGAGAAAGCGGGCGTTGCGCTGGATCACCTCGATCGGCTCGGCGAGCCAGTAGCTGTCCGGCAGCCGCCAGGTGAAGCGGGCGAAACGGGCGTCGTCCCAGCCCAAAGCGGCGGCCAGATCGGCCTGGATCGCCGCGATCCGCTCCTTCCTGCCCTTTTGCTTGTGGCCGAGGCGGAGCATCTCCTCGCCGGCGTCGAACAGCGCGCGCAGGAGCTGGCTCTTCCAGCTGTTCCAGGTGCCCGGCCCCACCGCGCAGACGCCGAGGTGCTGCGCGACGACTTCGATCGTGCACGCTCCAGTGCTGAGAAGGCTGACTACGAGCTGTCGCACCTGCGCCGTCATCTCGTTGGAACTCGGCTTGGGATAGGCGTCCAGCATCTGGCGCGCCAGGCGCGCGAGCCCCGGATCGGCATCGGGATTCGCGACGTCGAGATCGCGGCTCGCACAGACGATGCCGTTGAAGGCGTGACCGAACTCGACCCGGCAGCCGAACAGTCGGTCGTGTTCGGTGCGATCAGTGGGCGCATCGTGCGAGAAACAGACGCGCAGAGGGCGCCACTGCGACCCCATGAACGTCTGCAGCACGCGAAACACGACACCCATCGCGAGCTCCGCCGACTGACGCAGCGGACCGGGTACACCGAGGATCAGGTCCTCGCGTAACACGACGACGTCGGGACTCTCTTCGATCGTGAAGTAGAGCGCAGCGTTCAGCCGGTTCGCGTAGTTGGCGCACACCTCGAGCGCGTGCCTCAAGGTGGGCTGTTCGCGCATCAAGAGTCCGAGCGGGCCCATGTCGGAAAGGAGTCGCGCCTGGGCCATGCGCAGTCCGAATCCCTCGATACCGCTTCGATCCGCGCACGCTTCGAGCAGGCGTCGAACGGAGTCCGCTGGGATACGCAGTTCCGGCTCGGTGAGGCAACGCTGCGGCAAGTCGAATTCGCGCAGCAGCGCGTTCGGGTCGAGTCCCGCGTTCCGGGCGACCTCGCCGAAGCTCGACAAACTGGCGCTGCGCGTCAGGCCACGCATGGCCTCTCGCTGGTGTCCCCAAAAGACAAACGTATGTCACCCAGCGTCAACACGCAAACCTGCTGTCCGCCCACAATGCGCCCGCTGGCAGGACCCGCTCAGCGCTTATAACCCGTGCCGATATGAAACCCATCGCCAAACCACTCACCTGCGCAATCGGCGCCGAGGTTTCCAACGTGGATCTCGGCCTCGCGGCACGCACGCCGGAGCTGATGGTGCAAATCCGTGCGCTGCTGCTCAGACACCGCGTGCTCTTCTTCCGCGACCAGGACATCACGCGGGCCGAGCACGTCGCGTTCGCGCGCCATTTCGGCGAGCTCGAGGATCACCCGGTGGCCGGGAGCGATCCTGACTATCCGGGCCTGGTGCGCATCTATAAGTCACCCGATACTCAGAACGAGCGCTACGAGAACGCCTGGCACACGGACGCCACCTGGCGCGAGAAGCCGCCGTTCGGCTGCGTCCTGCGCTGTGTTGAATGTCCCGAGGTGGGCGGCGACACCATGTGGGCCAACATGGTCCTCGCCTACGAGAGACTGCCGGAGCACATCAAGGAACGGATCGCAGGCTTGCGCGCCCGCCACAGCATCGAGTCCACGTTTGGTGCCGCGATGCCGCTCGAAAAACGCCTGGCGCTGAAAGCGCAGTATCCCGATGCCGAGCATCCGGTGGTGCGTACGCATCCGGAGACCGGCGAGAAAGTGCTGTTCGTCAACGCGTTCACCACGCACTTCACCAACTTTCACACCGCCCAGAACGTGCGTTACGGCCAGGACTTCGCGCCCGGTGCCGCCCAGCTCCTGCAGTACCTGCTGAGCCAGGCGCAGATCCCCGAGTACCAGGTGCGCTGGCGCTGGAAGAAGAACAGCGTCGCCATGTGGGACAACCGCAGCACGCAGCACTACGCAGTGATGGACTACCCGCCCTGCCATCGCAAGATGGACCGCGCCGGCATCAAGGGCGACGCACCGTACTGAGCTTCGCACTCGCGCAACCCGATTCATTTCCTCAACAGGACCTCCCATGCATTTCATCGACGGCTCCCTCTTCCCGGAAAACCAGGAAAAACTCGTGATCACCGTGGCCCCGTACGGGCCCGAGTGGATGCCGGCGGATTTCCCCGAGGACATCCCGGTCACGCTCGACGAGCACGTGCAGAAGGCCGTGGACTGCTACAACGCCGGAGCGACCGTGCTGCACGTGCACGTGCGCGAGCTCGACGGGCATGGTTCCAAGCGCCTGTCAATGTTCAACGAGCTCCTCGAGCGGCTGCGCGATGCGGTGCCCGACATGATCCTGCAGGTCGGCGGCTCGATCTCCTTCTCACCGGAAGGCGAGGGTGAGATCGCCAAGTGGCTGAGCGATGACACGCGCCACATGCTCGCCGAGCTCAGGCCCGCGCCCGACCAGGTGACGATTGCCATCAACACCAACCAGATGAACGTGGTTGAGCAGATGTGCGAGGCCGACCTCACCGGCACCTCGCTCGCGGAGCCCGCGATGTACCGCGCATACCGCGAGATGACCATTCCCGCGGGTCCCGAGTGGGTGGAAGAGCACATCCGGCGCCTCTCCAAGAACCGCATCCAGACGCACTTCCAGCTCGCCAACATCACGCAGATCGAAACCGTGGAGCGCATGATGCGCAACGGCACCTGCAACGTGCCGCTGATCCTCACGTGGGTCGCGATCGGCGGCGGGTTCGATCAGCCCAACATCTACAACCTGGCGAATTTCGTGCGTGCCGTGCCCGACGGCGCGGTGCTCACGCTGGAAACTTCGATGTTGAACGTGCTGCCGATCAACATGATGGCGATCGCTATGGGTCTGCACGTGCGCTGCGGCATCGAGGACAACCTCTGGACGCAGGATCGCAAGGCCAAGATGAGCTCGGTGAAGCAGGTCGAGCAGCTCGTGCGCATTTCGCGTGAGTTCGGCCGCGACATCGCGAACGGCAAGGAAGCTCGAGAGATCTACCGGATCGGCGAGTTTTACCGAAACGCCGACGAGACTTTGGCGAAGAACGGCTTCGCTCCGAATCGCACGCGCGGTCAGCGCGGTCCGCTGCGGCGCATCGCCTGATGACGGCTCCAACGGTCCTCATCGTTCCCGGCCTGCGTGAGCATGTCGAGGAGCACTGGCAAACGCTGCTCGCTTCGCGTCTGCCGCGCGTGCGGACCGTCGCGCCGATGGGCCGCCAGCAGCTCGACTGCGCAGCGCGCATCCGCGCGATCGAGGAGGAGGCGGGCGCGATCGATGGGCCGATTATTATCGTTGCGCACAGTGGTGGGGTGATCACGGTCGTGCACTGGGCACTGCAGACGCGTTGCCGCGGAATTATCGGCGCGCTGCTCGCGGCGCCACCCGACTTCGAGCGGCCGATGCCCGCAGGCTATCCGACCATTGCAGAGCTGTCCGAAGGCGGCTGGTTGCCCGTGCCGCGTATGCCGCTCGCGTTTCCGAGCATCGTCGCGGCGAGCCGCAACGACCCTCTGGCGCACTTTGACCGCGTAGCGACACTCGCGGATTGCTGGCGCAGCCGACTGGTCGATCTCGGCGAGGTCGGACATCTCAATCCAGCTTCCGGGTTCGGCGAGTGGCCGTTCGCCAGGTTTTTCATTGATGAGCTCGCGGCTAGCGCCACCGCGAGTTCGGGACCCTCAGCGCGCCTTATGAGAGCACGATGCCAAAAGCCATACGTTTCCATGAAACCGGTCGCCCGGAAGTCCTGAAGCTCGAGTCCGTCGAGGTCGCTGCTCCGCGCGCCGGCGAGGCGCGCGTACGCCACACGTACATCGCGGTCAATTTCATCGACATCTATTTCCGCACCGGCCGCTATCCGCTGCCGCTCCCGAACGGCCTTGGCTCCGATGCCGTGGGCGTGGTCGAGGCCATCGGCCCCGACGTCGCCGACATCAAGGTGGGCGATCGCGTCGGATACCTCCTCGGTCCGCAGGGCGCCTATTCCGATGTGCGCGTCATGCCGGCCAATGTGTTGATCAAACTGCCCGACCGCGTCTCCGACCGCACGGCCTCGACGCTGATGATGAAAGGCATGACGGTGCAGTATTTGTTCCGTCAGGTGTATCCGCTCGAGGGTGGAGAGACCATTCTGTACCACGCGGCCGCGGGCGGCGTCGGTCTCATCGCCTGCCAATGGGCACGTGCGCTCGGCGTCACCATGATCGGCACGGTGAGTTCGGACGAGAAGGCGGAGATTGCGCGCGATCATGGTTGCACTCACACCATCGTCACGTCGCGCGAGAACATCGCACAGCGCGTGCGCGCACTCACTGATGGCAAGGGTGTGCCCGTGGTCTATGACTCCGTGGGCAAGGACACGGTCCAGGCCTCGATCGACAGCTTGCAGGTGCGAGGCACTCTGGTGAGCAATGGCACGACCTCCGGCCCGGTCGTCATCGACACGATGACGCTCGCAGCCAAGGGCTCGCTCTGGGTCACGCGGCCTGCCATGGTGCATTACGCAACGCCGCGCTCGCACATGCTCGACATGGCGGATGAGTTGTTCGCCATGGTGCTCGCTGGCAAGATCAGCGGCGAACCAAAGCAGGTACTTGCGTTGGCCGAGGCTTCCGAGGCACATCGCGCACTGGAATCGCGCAGGACGACCGGCGCTACCGTGTTGGTGCCATAGCCATGGCGCGCAATTTAGACGCTTCCATGAACGTGATGCACTCAGCAGACTCGGCGAGCTCGGATAACGGCTACCGTTTCGGGCGAGGCCACGCGTGGTTCGCGTTTGCGATGACGATCGCGCTGATGATGGTCGATTACCTCGACCGGCAGGTGATCGTGTCGCTGTTCCCGCACATCAAGGCCGCATGGGGCCTGTCCGACAAGCAACTGGGCGCGCTGGTCTCGATCGTGTCGGTGACCGTCGCGTTCGGCGCTCTGCCAGTCGCGCTGCTCGCCGATCGCTGGAGCCGGGTGCGCAGCATCGCCGCCATGGCAACCGTGTGGAGCCTGGCGACGATTTCGTGCCTCTTCACGCGCAACTACGGCCAGCTGATCGCGGCGCGCGCGATGGTTGGGGTGGGCGAGGCCGGGTACGGATCGGTCGGCGCGGCGCTCATCGCCAGTGTCTTTCCGGCCCGGCTGCGCGCGGGCCTGCTTGCGGCGTTCTTCGCAGCGGCTTCTGTCGGCTCGGTGCTCGGCGTGATGTTGGGCGGCCTCATCGCCGCGCGCTGGGGTTGGCAGGCCGCATTCGGTGTGGTCGGACTGCCGGGACTGCTGCTGGCACTCCTTTATCTTAAGGTTCGTGATTACCACACCGTCGCGCTGACGCCGGCCCAGCAAAACAAGCCGGGCAGTGCGGCTGCGTTTGCGGTGAAGTCACTGTTCCGGTCGCGCACCATGCTCTGGGTGTGTCTGGGTGGCGCCTCGCAACTCATCGTAGTGTCGGCCATCTGGGCGTGGCTGCCGAGCTTTCTCAATCGTTTTCACGGCATGGCGCCGGACGTCGCTGGAGTGCGTGCCGCGCTGGTGGTACTCATCGGCGCAGCAGGCGGCCTGGTGTGGGGAATGCTCGTCGATCGCGTCGGCGCACGACACCCAGGACGCAGACTTCACGTGTTGGCAGGACTGTGCCTGCTCACTGCGCTGGTGCTGAGCGTGACATTCGCGGCCACGCATGGCGCATTGGGTGGTGGCGCCCAGTTCATGCTCATCGCTTTGGGTGGCTTCCTGATGACCTGCACGGTCGGCCCGGTTTCCGCCATCGTGATCGACGTCACCCATGCAGGATTGCGCGCGACTGGCGCGGCGGTGCTGTCCCTGTTTCAGAACCTGTTCGGGCTCGCGGCCGGACCGGTGATCGCGGGCGCCTTGTCCGATGCGTTCGGGCTCGATCGCGCGCTCGCCGTGATCCCGGCATTCGCCGTGCTCGCCGCCGTGCTCTTCATCGTCGCATCACGCAACTACCAGGCAGACCTTCGGCGTGCCGACAGCGTCGCGGAAGTGGAGGGTGCGTGCTTGGCCTGATGATGCACCGACCGCTCCTGATCTCCTCGCTCCTGCGGCACGCAGAGCGGGGTCACGCGGGTCAGGAAGTGGTGTCGCGACGCGTCGAAGGGGATGTTCACCGTTACACGATTCGCGAGCTCGCGGCCCGCACGCGCCGCTTGGCCAATGCCCTCGCTCAGCACGGCATCGGGCAGGGTGAGCGCGTCGCCACGCTTGCCTGGAATGGCTATCGGCACCTCGAGCTCTACTACGCCGTCTCAGGCTCCGGCGCGGTGCTACATACGATCAACCCGCGCTTGCATCCCGATCAGGTGACCTGGATCGCGGACCACGCCGAGGACCAGATCCTGTTCTTCGATTTGAGCTTCCTGCCACTGGTCGAAGCCATCGCGCCTCGCGTCAGGACCCTCAAGACCTTCGTCGCGCTCACCGATCGCGCACACATGCCTGCCGCGACTACGCTGCCCGAGCTTCTCTGTTACGAGGAGTTGCTCGAAGGGCAGGGCGAGGACTTCGAATGGCCCGAGTTCGACGAGAACACCGCTGCATCGCTCTGCTACACCTCGGGCACGACCGGTCATCCGAAAGGTGCGCTCTTCAGCCATCGATCCACGATCCTGCACGCGTATGGCGCAGCTCTGCCCGATGCGTTCAACTGCTCGGCGTGCGATGTGATCTTGCCGGTCGTGCCGATGTTTCACGTCAACGCGTGGGGCCTGCCGTACGTCGCCCTCATGGTAGGCGCGAAACTCGTTTTTCCAGGACCATGGCTCGACGGCAAATCGTTGCACGATCTGTTCGAGAGCGAACGGGTGACGTTCTCTGCCGGCGTGCCGACCGTCTGGCAGGGCCTGCTCACACACGTCGCGAGCAACCGCTTGAGCTTCGGCACCATGCGCCGCACCGTCGTCGGGGGCGCTGCGTGTCCCGCCCGCGATGCTGCGTGCGTTTCAGGAAGACTATGACGTGCACGTGATGCACGGATGGGGCATGACGGAGATGAGCCCGTTGGGCACCGTCGGCGCGCTCAAGTCCTGCCATCAGGCCCTGAACGCCGAAGAACGCAGAGCTGTCCAGGCCAAGCAGGGGCGCGCCCTGTTCGGCGTCGAGCTCAAGACGGTCGGCGAAGATGGGCGCGAGCTGCCGCGCGACGGCCGCACGTCGGGTGAGCTAATGGTGCGCGGACCCTGGGTCGTATCCCGCTACTTCCGGAGCGAGGACACGCCGATCGTCGACGGGTGGTTCCCGACGGGTGATGTCGCGACGATCGACGACGAGGGTTACGTGCAGATCACGGACCGCAGCAAGGACTTGATCAAGTCCGGCGGCGAGTGGATCAGCTCGATCGCGCTCGAGAATATCGCCATGGCGCATCCGTCTGTCGCGATGGCGGCCTGCATCGCCATCAAGCATCCCAAGTGGGATGAGCGACCGCTGCTGGTCGTGGTACGCAAGCCGCAGGCGAGCGTGACGCGCGAGGAACTGCTCGGCTTGTACGCGGACAAGATCCCCAAATGGTGGACGCCGGATGACGTCGTATTCGTAGATTCCATTCCGCTCGGCGCTACCGGCAAGATGCTGAAGAACAAGCTGCGCGAGCAACTCGCCCAGCACCGCATGCCGAGCGGCTGACGCCTCATTTGTCCGTATGAGGTGATCGGGTCAACACCTCGTCGCTAAGCCCCGGCATCGCAAGGTGTCGGGGGCTTTTCCTGTCTCATCGGTCCAGATTTCCTCCAGCGGTCCATTACCCACCCGCTACCCTCGAGCGCACTGCACGCCACCGGCCAATGTCGTGCATCTATTCCGGTGATCGGACGGCAGGCGATCCGTGCTTTTACTTAACGGCCTTCGGAAAGTACGAATAGCAGGTGGCACTGTCTGTGAAAGTATTGATTGAGGGTGTGCTTCAGGGGAGGAGCTTGAATATGGGCGCGCTGCTGATGACTGTCGGCCTGATATGTGCAGCCATTGGCGTTGGGAATTTAATCGGCATGGCGTGGACGAAGACTTTGCTCGGGATGGGCCCAATGTTCAATGTGCTGCTTTTCGTGTTGCCGGGTTTAGTGGTAACCGGAATCGGCAAGGAAATATCTGCTAATCGCGCGACAGAACAGCCAAGCACGGAAGCCGCCTCCAGCCAAGACAACAAGAAATGCCCTTTCTGTTCGGAACTCATCGAGTACGATGCAATCGTTTGTCGCCACTGCGATTACGACCAGCCAAGAACGGAGCCACTTTTGTCACAAGAACGATTCGAGGCTTGGCTGCGCTCGCAGTCACTGCCGAATCGTCAATCCAAGCCTCGACCAGGGGAGGGAATTGCGCAAAGCGCACGACTGCAGGCACAGCCTCGGCGAAGTGTGACGCGCGGGGCGGCAGCGAAATGAATGAAATGTGCGTTTTGAACGATGATCAATATCGAATTCTATTCGAGCATTTAGCCGAAGAAGTGCATTTCTGGCAGATCGTCCGGGACGAAACTGGCCGGATAAAAACCTGGCGTCTGATTTATGTGAATCCACCGACGCTGAAGACCTGGGGCCACGCCTCCCTCGATGAGATTGTAGGCAAGACTCCTGATGAGATATTCGGCCCTGGCGCCAGCGAACACTACTTGCCAGTGGTTGAAAAAATCATAGCCGAACGTCGCCCACACTCTTTCCAAGACTACTTTCCCAATCTGGATAAGTATTTTCGCTTCACTAGCGTGCCCTATGGAGATTACTTCATCACTACGGGCGCTGATATTACCGATTTTATTAAAGAACAAGCGTCCCTCCTCAGCGACAACCAGCGGCTGGAGCAGCGGGTCCGCGAACGCACGGCAGAACTCGAGGAGAACGTCGCCAAACTCCGGTACGCGCTAGAGGAGGGGGAACGGCTGCGCGAGGAGCTGCGCCAACAAGCCATTAGCGATCCTCTCACCAATCTATTTAATCGTCGGTTTCTGGAAGAATTCCTCGAGCATGAGATCCACCGCGCCAGGCGATCTCAATACAAAGTGACGGTTATCATGTTCGATGTTGACCATTTCAAGGAAATCAATGATGGCTTCGGTCATGAAGCGGGTGATACGGTCCTAAGTGAAATAGGCCAACTCGCCTTATCGAGTATTCGCAGGGGAGATGTGGCCTGTCGTTATGGCGGCGACGAATTCATACTCGTTTTACCTGAATCCTCACTAACTATGGGCTTGCAAAGGGCTGAAGAGTTACGCGAACGAGTTAGACATCTCCGGTGGGAATTTCAAGGTGAGCGATTGACAGGTGTCACGCTTTCACTGGGAGTAGCTGAGTTTCCCAGTGAGGGCGAAACGCGAGCAGAACTGCTGCAATCCGTGGATGGAGCCCTTTATAGAGCTAAACAAGCCGGACGTGACCGAGCAGTTTCGTCAGGCGATGAGAGGCTTGTGCCTGGCAACACTGAGGCCTTGTTTCAGCCAACACGGATAGACCCTGTAGAGGTCGTTGACGAAACGAGGTAATCGTCTGGGCAGCGCGGCCGAGCAGCCGCTCAGACTGTGGCTCGCCAGTATCCATAGTTACCGACGCCTATCGCTGTGTCTTCAGCGCCGGCTCCCTCAAGCTGTCGCTTAGTGATGTCAGTGCGATTGATTTTGGCGTCGGTGACGGTCCAATGAGTTCCGGGCCGGAGATTTCGCGAGGCACCTTGACCAGATCAATGCAAATCGACTTGCGACGCAGGCGGAACTTTCCTTCCCGAGCACCCGGTCCATGTCGGCGGCAACTGCATGAGCGGGCATCCACCTTGAACCATGCAACGCGTGCGGTGAGAACCGTCTGCGCCAGCACCCTCATTGCGTTCATCATGCTGCTGCATCCTGGCGCAGTGCGCAGCGATTCGGGTCTCGACCTCGAGTCCTATAAGGGCAAGGTCGTCTACCTGGATTTCTGGGCATCCTGGTGCACGCCGTGTCGCCACTCCTTTCCGTGGATGGATGGTATACAGCGCGCCTACTCGAACCGTGGGCTAGTGGTCGTGGCCGTGAACCTGGACCAGGAGCACGAGCTCGCAGAGCGCTTCCTGCGAGAGATGAACCCCCACTTCCGCATCGTGTTCGACCCACAGGGCACGCTCGCGGAGGCCTTCGAGGTGAGCGGCCTGCCCGCCAGTGTCGTCATCGACCGCCACGGCAACGTGCGGTTCAAGCATCTCGGATTTCGCGAAGCGGACCAGCCGCGCTCGATGCGCAGGTGAGCGCCCTGCTCGCGGAACGATAGCGGAGGAGACTTTCATGATGCGCGGGTGCCTTGGATTTGCGATCGTGTTCGCGGTCGTCGTGCTCTGCGGCTGCAGTTCGATCGGCGTCAAGCCGTGGCAACGCGATCTGCTCGCCAAGGAGTCGATGCAGCTGAATTCATCTCCGCTCGATGCGGCGATCGACGATCACGTGTACTTCAGCAAGGAAGCCTCCAGCGGCGGTCGCGGCTTCGGCGGCGGGGGTTGCGGATGCAACTGAAGAAACCAAACGGCGCCGGACCTTCGACGCTCGTGGCCGCGACCTGCGCGCTGCTCAGCTCAGCGCCCGCGCGCTCCGACACTACGGCCCCGGCAGCTGGCGACTGGTTGGTCGACTCCGCGCTTCTCTACTACCAGGAGGATCATAACCGCGTCCAGGCGATCGAGCCGGTGGTCAGCCTCAGCAAGGATTTCGGCGATGATCGGACGCTGGCACTGAAGCTCACGTACGACAGCCTGAGCGGCGGTTCACCGAACGGTGCGCTGCCGAGCAATCAGCCGCAGACCTTCGCCTCGCCCTCGGGCACGAGCCTGCAGGCCCCTTCGGGCGACCTGGGCACCACGTCGTCCGAGCGTGCCGGCGAGGAGCTCGAGCACCTGTCGCTGTACACGGTGGCGCCGGGGGAGCTACCGCTCGATCCGAACTTTCGCGACCAACGTGCGGCTGTGAGCGTCAACTGGCAGCAGCGGGCGGGCGAGTTCGCGCGGTTGTCCCTCGGCGGCGACTTCTCGTACGAGCACGACTTTACCTCTGCCGCGGTCAACGTCGCTCGTCGCCCGCGATTTCAACAATCGCAACACGACACTCTCGTTGGGCGGGAATTTCGAGGGCGACCGAATCAACCCCATCGGCGGGACACCCGCGGGCGGCAGCGACTACGCGCTGCTGCTCAAGGGCGGAAATGAAGCGAAGACCATAGCTGGCGGGCTACTGGGCGTAACGCAGGTCCTGAGCCGGCGCTGGCTCGCACAATTGAACTTTACCTACGACCGCTCGAACGGCTACCTCACCGACCCGTACAAGATTCTCTCGGTGCTCGACACCGGCGGCAACACGACCGGCTATCGATTCGAGATCCGCCCTGATATTCGCACGCGCAAGAGCGTATTCCTCGAGAACAAGGTCGCGATCGGGCACGACGACGTGCTCGATCTCTCGCTGCGTTACATGACCGACGACTGGGGCGTCAAGTCGCGCACCGCGGAGCTGCGCTATCGCTGGGAGCTCGGCGGCAACATGTACGTCGAGCCGCATGCCCGCTATTACAGCCAGAGTGCCGCGGATTTTTACAACCTGTACCTCAACTCAACCGACCCACTGCCTGAGTTCACGTCGGCCGATGCGCGGCTCGGCAAGTTCAACGCCGCAACACTCGGTGTGAAGTTCGGCATGGAGCTCGATGGCGGAGGCGAGTTCAGCCTGCGCTTAGAGGGGTACGAACAGAGCCCCCAGGATGTGCCAGCCGGCTTCGGTGAGCTGCAGGGACTGGATCTCAATCCAGGGCTGAAGGCGCTCATGTTGCAGGTCGGCTATCGATTCGCGTATTGAGCCCCAAGGCCCTGCGGAATTCCGCCATGCAGCTGAGCATTGCACAACGCAGCAAGCCCTCGGCTGCGCCCCCCGAGTTGAACGCTGCCCTGCGCGTGGAGTCGCGGGGCCACGGTGTTCACGCCGTGTGCTTTTCAGCAATGGCGAGTCCGTGCGAGGTGCTGCTAGAGACCCCGGACGCAGCGCTTGCGCGTCGCGTCGGCATTGGCGCCGCGGAGGAGGCCTGGCGTATCGAGTGCAAGTTCAGCCGCTACCGTGAGGACAGCGTCGTCGCGGCGATCAATTGCAGCGGTGGGAGGCCGATTCGCATCGACCGGGAAACCAACGCGCTGCTCGACTTCGCGGCGCAGTGTCATCAGCTCAGCGACGGGATGTTCGACATCACTTCCGGGATCCTGCGGCGCGCCTGGAGATTCGACCGGTCCGACCGCGTCCCGACGCAATCGGCCATCGAGGCGCTGCTGCCGTTCGTTGGATTCCAAAAGTTACGCCGTGATGGTGACCTGATCGAGACACCCGCCGGCATGGAGGTCGACTTCGGTGGCATCGGCAAGGAATACGCTGTCGATCGTGCGCTCGCGATCGTGGTGTCGACATTCGACGGCGCGGCACTGGTCAATTTCGGTGGCGATCTGTGCACCAACGCTGCACCCGCATCAGGCCCGTGGCGCGTCGGAGTCGAGCGTCCCGATACGGATCGCGAGGCTCGGATGATCCTCGATCTGACATGCGGCGCTCTCGCCACGAGCGGCGACACCCATCGCTTTCTGATTCGTGATGGCGTTCGCTACGGGCACTTACTGGATCCGCGTACCGGATGGCCGGTGCGCGATGCGCCGCGCTCTGTCACCGTCGCTGCGGGCAAATGCACCGACGCCGGAATGCTCGCGAGCTTCGCCATGCTGCGGGGTCGCGGCGCAGAGCGTTATCTCGCGGAGCAGGACGTGCGCTACTGGTGCCTGCGATAGCGCAGGAATTTGACAACGCTCAGAGTTCGAGATGTCGATCAAGGCATACATCTCGGTCACCTCGTAACGGCGCCTTCGCACCGTTCGTGCGGCCTACTCCTCAAAGCGACCCGTCTACCGGCAAGATGCATAAGAACAAGCTGCGCGAGTAGCCAGGGAGCTGTAGAGCCGTCACGGAATGGATGCGTATGGAGCCGATCGGTCCTGGACCAGGCGAGCTTCTATTCGCCTCCCTTCAGATCCGCAGGCGGCATGCTCAGTATCTTCTTCCCCGTGAACATCGCCGAGATCAAATTGCCGCCTTCGCGCAATTCGGTTGCCACCACGGCCACGATATGAATAAACGCCAAAGCGAGCAGTACATAAAAGCCATAGTAGTGAACGGCAACAATGGTCTCGCGAAAGGACCGCATGGCCGCATAGGCATCCTTGTCATACATAGTTGGCGCATACGGCACTAGCGTGGCGGGATCGATTCCTGGCGCCGCCACCCAGTTGGCGATTCGCGAACCAATAGGCGGGTAGAACAAATCTGTGCCGGCCAGTATCAACCCTGTAGTCGCCTGCGCTAGCAGTAGTAGCAGCAAGAGCGTCACGGCAATGCGACCGAGCGGATTGTGCCCGAGATACTGCCGCGTTCGTCCTGCGCGAAAATCCGAAAGATAGCTGGATGTCTCGCTTAGATACCCGCGCCCGCCCGGCAGGATGGCGCGCCACCGCGAATGGACACCGCCGATGAATGCCCAGACAAGTCGCCACAACAGATTCAGTGCGAACACATAGCCGATCCAGACATGCACGGTCTTCAGCAGGACTTTGCCGTCGTTGCTGACGCCCAGTGCCTTGTCGTTGAGGATCGCAACGCCAATTGCGATCAATCCCAGCACGCAAAGCACATTGATCCAATGAAACCAGCGAACGCTGGCATCCCATACGGGGTAGGCCTTTAGCTGCGTCACGATGCGACCTCTTGCTTGTTAGCGCACTATGACCGAACTCGACGGCAATGAGACCCCGTACTTCCACGGATCAGAATCCGGGTAGCACCGTCAGCGGGCTCGCTCTCCTACACACGCCGCAGCCGCTTCGATAGTTCAAACAATGCAAATGCGCCCAGCGATGCGCAGACGCAGGTCACAACATCCATGACGCTCAGCTCCGCAAAGAAAAAGAGCCGCCGCAACATGGGGAAATAAAGAATAGTCAGCAGACAAGCGATGGCTCCACCAGAGATCCACCACAGCGCAGGATTCGGTGTTCGAATGACGGCCAAACCAGCGCGTGACCACGAACGATCGGCGAATATCAGGACAATGCTCAGGAGCACCATCGTAGCGAATACTACAGCCCGCGCTTCATCGGATTCTTCTCCGCGAAGTGTGGAAAGCGCAAACACAACCGACAGAGTGATCAGCGCGATTGCGCCTTGTATGGCTCCCATAGTAAGCACTTTGCTATCGAACAATCTTGCCTCGGATGAGCGCGGCGGGCGTTTCATGACATCGGTCTCATCGGACTCCGCTTCGAACACAATTGAACACGCGGGATCGATGATCAACTGCAAGAATAAAACATGCACGGGCAGCAGGATGACCGGCCAGCCCAGCATCACTGGAATGATCGACATCCCAATGATCGGAATATGGACAGCAACGATAAAAGCAATCGCCTTACGCAGGTTATCGAAGATGCGCCGGCCCATGCGCACAGCCGCGACGATCGAGTTGAAATCGTCGTCGAGCAGCACCAGTGCCGCCGACTCGCGCGCCACGTCGGTGCCGCGTCCGCCCATTGCAATACCTATGTGCGCGGCCTTAAGTGCTGGCGCGTCATTTACGCCATCACCCGTCATGGCCACGACATCGCCGTTGGCTTTGAATGCCTCGACGAGACGAAGTTTCTGTTCGGGTACAACGCGACAGAAAACGTTGATGGTCTTTATCTGTTCGCCAAGCGCTAAGTCACTTATGCCGTTCAATTGCGAACCGGTCATGGCGCCACCGGAGATATCCAGGCCAATCTGTCGGGCAATGCTAAGCGCGGTCGCTGGGTAATCTCCGGTGATCATCACGACGCGCATTCCCGCTGCAAGGCTCTCTTGAACCGCAGATGGAACATTGGGTCGCAGTGGATCGGCCAGCGCAATTAGACCGACGAATTCAAAATCGAAGTCATGCTGAATGGCCGGTAACGATGTCTTCCTAAACTTCGCACGAGCAACTCCCAAGACGCGCAATCCTTGTGCCGCCGATGTGTCCGTGACGGCGGCAAGCGATTTAGCATCCTCGTTATTGAGATGACAAAGATCGGCAATAGCTTCTGGCGAACCTTTTGCGGAAATCACATATTCGATGCCATCCGGCGATTGCCACACTCGTGACATGGCAAGCAGCTCGCTAGAAAGTGGGTATTCGTTAACCAACTTCCAATCGCGATGCAAATGCTCGGTTTGCGCGAGTGTTTCCAGTGCTGTCTCGCGAATCGCTTTCTCCATAGGGTCGAATGGATCGACGTGACTTGCCAGCACGGCAAACTCCAGCGTCTCGTGGAATTGCTCGGGAAGAGTAGAGTTTGATGGAGCGATCTCATATTGCTCGCCGCCAGCGTAGAGCGTGGCTAACGCCATTCGATTCTGTGTGAGCGTTCCGGTCTTATCGACGCACAACACGGTCGCCGCGCCCAGCATTTCAATCGCGGGAACGTGTCGTGTGAGTACGCGATGCTTCGCAATCCGCCACGCGCCTAGCCCAAGAAATACCACCAAGATCACGGGTAGTTCTTCCGGCAAAATGGCCATCGCGAGCGTGATGCCGCGGAGAATGCCATTCAGCCAATCGTGACGCGTGGCCCCGTACCAAACAGCAACAATGATGGCCAGACCAAACGACAACCACGACGCGTAGCGCACTATCTTGGCGGTATCGCGTTGTACGTGAGTAATCTCGGACTTCACTGTGGACAGTGCGTGCCCGATCCGCCCCATTGCGGTTTGCAAACCTGTCGCCAACACCCTCGACACGCCGCGACCTTGCACGATCAATGTGCCGGAATACACAAAGGGTTGATCGTCGCCGCCTGGTGCAGCCGTTGCTTTATCAGTTACAGCACCGCTACGTTTGCGGACAGCAATCGACTCGCCTGTTAGCAATGACTCGTCGACAGTGACATTGGTGCTTTCCAGAAGTACCGCGTCGGCCGGCACGCGGTCGCCTTCCGCCAGAATCAGAATGTCTCCGCGCACGACATCGCGTCCGGCAATGCGTTGCTGCTTGCCATCGCGAACGACTAACGCACGCGGACTGGCCATATCGCGTAGCGCTTCCAGCGCCCGTTCCGATTTGCGCTCTTGCACAAACGTGATCGACATGACCACAACCACAAAGCCGAGCAGCATCAATGCTTCTTGCTTGTCGCCGAGCAGTAGATAGATCGCGCCGCACGCCACCAGCAGCATAAACATCGGCTCGCGCACGACGTTGAAGGCGATAGTGAGGGCGTGGCGCGGGCGCGCCGACGGTAGTTCGTTGTGACCGTCGCGCGCTAATTGTTCAGCTGCCTGCGCGTCGGTCAGCGCTAGTGAGAGAAAGCCATCGGTTGTTTGTTGTGTCACGGCTGTCCAGGCAGTTCTCTTGTCAACACGGCAATCAATAGCGCCTTCCTCGTGCTCTGATTGCAAACCAAGGCCGACGCAGGTTCGGCCTTGTTTTTCGCGGCTTGCGCCGCGCGGGTCCGTCCATGATCCCGGTCATTAACCCGGCGCTAATTGTGATCAAGTCCGGGGGCGAGTGGATCAGCTCGATCGCGCTCGAGAATATCGCCATGGCGCATCCCTCGGTTGCGATGGCGGCGTGCATCGGCCTCAAGCATCCGAAGTGGGATGAGCGACCGCTCTTGGTCGTCGTGCGCAAGCCGCAAGCGAGCGTGACGCGCGAGGAACTGCTCGGCCTCTACGCGGGCAAGATCCCCAAATGGTGGACGCCGGATGATGTCGTGTTCGTGGATTCCATTCCACTCGGCGCGACCGGCAAGATGCTGAAGAACAAGCTGCGCGAACAACTCGCCCAGCACCGCATGCCGGGCGGGTGATACCGGGCGCGAGCCTCACTGGTCCGCATCGGGTGATCGGGTCAACACCTCAGTCTTCGCTTCCGCTTTCGGCTGCGGATTCAAACGATCGACGCAACACATTGGCTAAATCGTTCAGCCGGCGTTTCGAAGTTGAGTGTTTCCCTGGGTCGTTCGTTCAGTCGTCGTGCGACCGCATTGAGCCGGTTCTGGTTGATACCCGACAGATCCATCCCTTTCGGGAAGTACTGGCGCAGTAAGCCGTTGGTGTTCTCGTTCGATCCACGCTGCCACGGCTGCTGTGGATCGCAGAAGTAGACCTTAACATCAGTGGCCAGCGAGAAGCGCTTGTGGTCCGCCATCTCCTTGCCACGATCCCAGGTCAGTGACTTGTAGAGTTCGCGGGGCAGCTTATGAGCTTGCTTGATGAGCGCATCGACCACCGTTTCGGTGTCCTTGCCCATCACGCGCACGAGCATGAGGTAGCGCGTCTGGCGCTCCACCAGGGTGGCGATCTGGCTGTTGTTGCTGCCGAAGAACAGGTCGCCCTCCCAGTGGCCGGGCACGGCCCGGTCTTCTGCCTCGGCTGGACGTTCGCGGATCGATACTGTTTCGGTGATCCGGCCATGGTCGGCGGTCTTTTGCGTGTGATGGCGCGAGCGGCGCATCCCGCGGCTGCGCCGCAGGTGCTGCAACAGCTCTTTCTTCAGGGCTCCGCGCGCCTGGATGAAGAGCGTGCGATAGATCGTCTCGTGGGACACCTGGCGCGTCTCGTCCTGCGGGTGCGTGCGCTTGAGCCACCCGGCCACTTGATAGGGCGACCACTCGAGTTGCAGCTTGTCGGCCACGATACGCGCCAGCGCAGGGTTCTGAGCTAGTTTACAGTGCTTCGGCCGCGTCGCCCGGCGCCACGCTGCTTCGTCGGCCTCGCTCGCCCGGTACGACCGTCGACCGCCATTGCGGCGGATCTCGCGGCTCACCGTGCAGGGTGCTCGCGCAAGCGAGCATGCAATCATGCGAGCCGACAAGCCGGCCATCACGCCGCGCGAGATCTCTTCGCGTTCGCCCAAAGCGAGCGCCAGGTGCGAGCGACGTCGTGGCGGGGGGCGAATGCCACCGGTTCTCAACAGAATGCCGCCGATCGCGGAATGGTTACGCTCGAAGAGCCGAGCTATCGCATGCAGGGACTCGCCCTGTCGCCAGCGGTCCCACATCAGCGCCTTATCGGTCTCCGTGTACTGGATCCTGGTCCGGTACTTCATGTGCAACATCCTCCCCTCTACATCGAGAGTCTAGGTGTTGCATCGACCAGTTGAATCCGCAGCCAAGAGCGGTCGCTCGCATAAATGTCCCACCCCGTTCCCGATGTCGCGTAGCGCGGCGCGAGAGGCGCGGGCAGGAGGCCGCATCGAGGATGTCAGCCTGCGGGGTTCGTGGCGGTGCGGGAGACTGGCCTGATGCCGGCGAACATGCTGCGGGCGTTCCAGGTTGGGAAGGCTCTAACCAGCGACGGGGAGCCGTCGAGTTGGATGCGGCCCTGACGGGTCGCTTGGGCCCAGGTGATCTGGCCGGCGTGCCATTTGATGAAGGCTTCGGCTTCCGCCGTGATGTAAAGGTCCTCGTCGAGGCCGGGGTACGTCTTGCAGATCTCGGTATCTCCGAGCTCGATGAGTAGCCAATAGCGCTCACGTCGCGGGCGGCCGGTGAAGTCGAAGCGGATGACGACGCGTCGATCCGGGAGCCGGTCTCGGCGCAGCGCGTTGCACATCGACCACAGGGCCACAAAGGGGTCGAGGTTCTCGGGGGCGATCTCGAGCCAACGCGCACCCCACTCGCCGAGCGACTGGCAGACCGTGAAGAGGTCGTGGCCCGCAGACGTGAGCTCGTAGTGGTGCCCGCGCCCGTCGGGCTTGGGTGCTGACTCGACGACACCGAGCCGTTCGAGCTGCTTGAGCCGCTGTGAGAGCAGAGTACGCGAGAGTCCGGGCGCGCCCTCCAGGATCTCACTGAAGTTTCCGCAGCCAAGGTGCAGGTTGCGGATGATCAGCGGTGTCCAGCGCTCGGCGAAGATCTCGGCGCCACGCGCGATCGGGCAGTACTGGCCGTACGTCCTCATGACTCCAGTGTTCTACCACCGCCTTCAGTTGTGAAGTCCAGATTTTTGACTTCACGGCCCGGGTCCTCGGTGGTTCGATGTGGCCGTCGAGAGAGGAGGACACACGATGACCACACGCAGAGAAGTACTGCCGCTTATCGCGGGAGCAGCGGGGCTGTGCGCGACTACCGCCGGCCAGGCGCGGCCAGCGCCCGGCGAGCCCGAGCTGCGCCGCCACTCGACCAAGCCGCCAACCGTCGCGCAGATCGACGGGTTCCGAGGCCGGCTGATCAGTGCCGAGCACGCCGACTACGACATCGCCCGTGCAGTCTGGAACGGCGCCATCGACCGGCGCCCGCGGCTGATCGCTCGTTGCATCGGGACCGCCGACGTGGTCGCGGCCTTACGTTTCGCCCGCGACCACGATCTGGAGATCGCCATACGCGGCGGAGGCCACAACGTGGCGGGCACCGCCGTTTGCGACGACGGGATCGTCATCGACCTCTCGGCGATGCGCGCCGTGCGAGTCGATCCCGCCGGCCGCAGGGCCTGGGTGCAAGGTGGCGCGCTGTGGGGCGACGTCGATCACGAGACGCAGGCGCACGGTCTGGCCACCACTGGCGGAATCGTGAGCCACACCGGCGTCGCCGGGCTCACCCTCGGCGGTGGCGTCGGCTGGCTGATGCGCAAACACGGCCTTACCGTCGACAACCTCCTTGCCGTCAACGTCGTGACGGCCGACGGCAAGCTGTTGCGCGCCTCCGAGGATGAGCACCCCGACCTGTTCTGGGCGTCGCGAGGCGGCGGCGGCAACTTCGGCGTGGTCACCTCGTTCGAGTTTCGCCTCCACTCCGTCGGGCCCACCGTCCTGGCCGGGCCCATCCTTTGGGACGCGACCGACGCCGGCGAAGTCCTCCGCTTCTACCGCGACTTCATCCGCGAGGCTCCCGACGAGCTCGGCACGGTCGTGAGATTCGGCACCGCGCCACCGCTACCGGTCGTCCCCGAGGATCTGCACTGGCGCAAAGTGGTGATGATCGGTACCTGCTACGCCGGGCCGATCGAGGAGGGGGAACGGACGCTCCGTCCGCTCCGCGCATCCCGGACTCCACTCCTCGACCTGGTCGGGCCCAAGCCGTACGTGGGTTTCCAGAGCGCGCTCGACTCGACCGTCCCCCACGGTTGGAACTACTACTGGAAGTCCACCCATCTACCAGAGCTGCGCGACGATCTCATCGACGTGCTCGTCGAGCACGCGTTCTCGTGCTCGTCGCCACGGTCGTACGTGGCGATGTTCCATCTGAAGGGGGCGGTGAGCCGAGTGGCCGAGGGCCGGACGGCGTTCGGAAACCGGCAGGCGTCGCACTCGATAACGCTCGATGGTGTGTGGCGGCCCGGCGAGGACTTCGGTGACCGCGACACCGCTTGGTCGAGGGAGTTCTTCGCCGCCCTCGGCCGCTTCCGCGAAGGCGTCTACGTCAACTTCCTCGCCGACGACGAAGACCCCGACCGGGTCCGCGAGGCGTACGGCGACTCCGTCTACGAGCGGCTGGTGAAGGTGAAGACTACGTACGATCCCGACAACGTCTTCCAGCACAACCAGAACATCCGCCCGGGTTATTTGCCCTAATCGCGCCCATTTTGCGGCACGGACGCGAAGGATTTTCTATCCCTAATATCTGCGTCCGGTCTCTGGGCTCCTGTTAGCAACGTCCGCTTTGTGTTGCGTCGATCGGTTAAGGCACCGGCTCTCGCGGACGCCTTTGAAAAGTGGCGGCGGGGCCTGCTTTTTGGCTGTGAGCAATCGACCCACCCCCCTCGTTGCCCGTGAGAGACCGCAAGAGATGCGGGGTCTCCGGCTCGGCTGTTTCTGACGCGTGCGATCTCGCAGCGGCCAGCCTGCGCATTGGGAAATTCCGGAGACTCGAACTTCTTCACGCTTTGGCGCGAGCCCATCCCATAGGATTCGCACCCATGATCGAGCGCTATGTCCTTCCGGATCAGCTTACGACGGAGCTGGAGTTCATGCCCGCGCACTGCTGGTGGCGATTCGCGGCCAACTTCAACGTGTCGTCTACGCAGTACGTGCCGGCGATCTGCATGCACGACGGGAAGGCCGAGGGCGTGATGATGCGCTGGGGGCTGATTCCCGCCACCGCCGAGGGCCGGGCAAGTGACGGCGGCGCCGCGTCGGCCGATATCGAGCAAATCGATTACCACCAGGACTATCGCGGCCCCTGGGCGAACAACCAGCGCTGCATCCTGCCCGCCGCTGGCTTCTATGCTTGGCAGCTAACGCCGGAGAAATTCAGGCGACCGTTCTTCATCCGCTTAGGCGCCCGATCGGTATTCGGGATCGCCGCGGTGTGGGATCGTTCGGAAGGGGATGACGGAGACATCATCCAGAGCTGCGCGCTCATCACGCTGACTGCGAACGCGCTGGTCGCGGGCATCGACAATGTCGGGCGGCGCATGCCCGCGATCATCCGCCGCAAGGACTACACCACCTGGCTCACCGCGACGCCTGAGCAGGCGCGCGGTCTCCTGGTCCCCTATCCTGCCGAACGGATGGAGGCACACGCCGTCAGCCCACGCATCAACTCCCGCAAGCACAACGACGCCGCGCTGCTTCGACCAGTTTCCTGAGGATTGGTAAGAGCGTGACTATTTCTCAGCCCACTCTCGATTAGCGGGTCTGCCGGACGAAATACTCGTCTGCCCTGATGTGCAGGGGAGAGAGCGTGAAATCGGCCTCCCCCGTCACGAACATGTCTTCGACGCTGTCGGGACCACTGCTGCCTCCGTACGTGGCCATGCCGGTCCAGGTGATGTGCGCGGCGCGGGGCGACTGCTCGCCGCGGCTGATCGCGACGACCTGGGCGTTGCTCGTGGTTCCCGTGGCGTAGAAGAAGTGCGGCGAGTGGCGCTCGATGACGCGACCCCGGAAGGGCGTCAGATAGAGCTTGTGCACCATGAACCAGGTTTGCTCGACGGGGTCGCCGCCGTTCCTATGATCCCTCACCGTCACCGCCGCCAAGTGACCCACGACGAGGACCCAGTTCCGGTCGAGGTCGGAGCTGCGGTAAAGCCACTCGGCGTCGGCCTGCTGCTGGGGCGTGACGTTGGCCAAACCGTACCAGACCCGATCCACCGGGCAGCCGACCGCGCCCGCCGGCCGCACGCAGTTCACCGACTGCGGCGGCAGCGGTTCGACATACAGTGCGCTCCCGGAGGAGTCCTTATAGACGGTGGCGACGAAGTCGCTGACCGGCGCAGGACCCTCAGGACCCTGTGTGAGCACGGTGATTATTCCTCAAGCCAATCTCGGATCAGCTTACACCTATATACCCCGGCAGTTAGACCGCTGCGAATGCTTTTGGGTCAAGCGGAGATTGCAGCATGTTTGGCGCATCGCCGACATCAAACGACGTCCGCTTCATGTCGCTATCGGGTCGATAGCGAACGATGGGATAACGCCTCGGCGGTTTGCACCGACAAATCAGCAGCCCCAAAACCAGGGCGCGCTTTTAGTTTCGAGCGTCACTGAATTCGTTGACGTTGAGATGCGCTAATGGGGTCGGTGGATTTTGCGCTGGCGCGCGTCTAATCCTGTGGGAAGGTCAGCTTGCTGCCGCAAAATTCGCGCAATACTCCGCGCAGTGGTTGGAGAAACTTCAATGAATCGATACGGTGAAATGTTATGTCATATCGTCGTAGCCGGCGCCGCCCTGGCGGCGGTCGCGACTCCCGCAAATGGGGCTGAGCCGTTCAAGATCACGAACATCCATTTCGAGACGAACGAGTCGGCCTGCGACATGGGTGTTCAGATCAGCTTCGACACCGACGGCGTCTCTGAGGGTTCGGTCAAGGACCCGAACGGCCAGATCGTTTACCAGTTCGGAGCGGTCGGTGGCCCGGGAGTGACGCATGACGTCACGGAAGGTTTCCAGGAACGGGTGGAGCCGCAGATCATCGACCTGGAGCGTGCGCTCGGCTGCGAGCGCGACGTGGAAGAGCCCGAAATCTGGCTAACCGAGCTTCTTTCTGCGTGGCCCGAAGGAAAGTACATCTTCAAAAGCGCGAGCGACGACGCGAAATTCAGGGGCGTCGCCTTCCTCTCCCATAAGGTTCCTGCCGGCCCTGAAATCCTGGCGCCCGAGGACGGTGATGTCGTCTCGCCTCGTGAGAATCTTCTGATCCGCTGGAAGAGGGTGACCGACCCGATTATTCCCGAGCTCGGGCCTGTGAATGTCGTCGGCTACCATCTGTTGATTGCCGACGCCACGAATCCGGAGCCGTTGCCCCCGGGGAAAATACCGGCGCAGTTCGATGTTGACCTGCCAAAGGGGGTGACCAGCTTCCTGGTGCCGGAACAATTCCTGCAATCAAACCGAATCTATGAGTTCGAGATCCTCGCCACAGAGGCGGGGGGCAACCAGACCATCACGGAGGGTGGCGTTTTCTGCACGCAGCCGATAAAGCGCAGGGATTGCGAGAAACCCTAATCCCAATGATCGTCACGTGAGCGCCGCCTTCGGGCGGCGTTCGCGTTTGTTGCGCGCATAGGGCACCAACGGTACACGTCAAGTTTGTGTGGTAGCGGGGGGCTCGCTTTTGCGCCTGTCTGGAAGTGAAGCTTTGCGGACCGCCGCCGGTACTGTCGACAGAGTAGCTTCGCCTTCGTCCTCGCTAAGAAATCTGATGCTGGGCTTTGAACCTGCAGATCTCGTCCCACACGTCCTGCGAGACGGTGTCCTGCGTGACGCGCGCGAAAATCCGACCGAGCACAGCGCGCTCATGATCGTCCACGCGGCCGTCCTCGAGTGCGAGTCTCTTGAGCATCGCCAGTTCTTGGGCGTCGATCGTCCTGTCATTCGCGAATACGCTCAGGAACGAGTACTGCATTATCGCGTTCCAGGAGCTTCCAGGCGTCGCCATAGTGCCCTCCACTGCTTGTTGTTATCGCCGCAGACACTGAATAGCGTCCGTCGACACGCTCAGCCGCAGCAAACATAGCGAATTCCGAGTGCGGCCGCGAACAAATCGGGACCTGGAAGCCAGACGAAAAGCCGCGATCCGAATGCTCGAGCAGCAGCGCTCTTGTCCATCCCTCGCCCAAGGGTCGATTGATTTTGGTGGGGCATAGACGACTCGAACCTATAACCAACGGATTAAGAGGGGCCGACCCAGAGAAGTCAGCAGAAAGCGGACAGCAGCGAATCAGAGCGTTAGCCAATGCGAGGGCTGGGAACACTCACAGTCGGTGATGCTCGTTCACTTGTTTAGGTAGCACGTTGGTAGCGGGAGCCTGCTTTTTTGGCCCGATTCGCTAATTTCCGCAGACGGCGCCGACTTGTGCGAGCAGCGTGATTCGAAGCGCGCCGCACCTCCCCGAAACCGCTATCGATGAGAACGGGAATCTTCCCCGCAACTCCCGCCACAACCTCAGGCAGAGATTCGATGGTTCCTCGCGCACTCGCGTCCTCATGGTCGCCGTGATTGGAGACAATGATGCCGTCCACTCCGTACTTGACAGCAAGCTCGGCATCCTCGCGAGCCACGATGCCTTCGCGAGCGCAGCGCTCTCGCTCGGCTCCCACTTCACGGTCTTCGCGAGCTATCCGCGTGGGCTCGAAGAAGGCGGCGCCGGAACAGAAAACTTAGTAGGATCAGTAAGACCATGAACGTGATGAAGCCTGCATTGTTGGCCGCCGCGATCGGGGCTTGGACGGCGCTGACTGTGTTCGCGCAGTCGAAACCGCCCGCGGGCGATCTGCCTTCGGTGGATGGTGCGGCGATGCTGAAGAGCGCGTCGCCGGATCTGGACGCCCGCATCGCACAGTTCAAGCCGGTGCGCATGCCGTACAACGCGTCGACGCTGACCGCGCCGGAAAGGCAGATGGTCGACCAGCTCGTGATCGCCTTGCGCGCGCTAGAGAGCGCGTACTGGCGGCAGTCCGACCCGGTGGGGCTCGCGCTCTACAAGGCACTCGCGTCAAACACGACGCCGCAGGCGAGAAGCCTGCGCCACTATCTGTTCATCAACGGCAGCCGATGGGACCTGGTTCGGGAAAACGAGCCGTTCGTCGGCACGCAGAAGATGCCGCCCGGGCACTACCTGTATCCGGCAGACCTCACGAAGGCGGCGGCCGACAAGTCCCTCGCCACGCGTGAGGACGAGCGGGCGGCGCTTAACGATCAGTTCTCCATCGTGCAGCGCACAGGCGCGACGCTCGTGGGGCGCAAGTATCACGAGGTCTTCGCGCCGTTCATGAACACCGCGGCAGACGCACTGCGGAAAGCGGCGGCGCTTTCGCCGGACCCCACGTTCGCCAATTTCTTGCGGCTCAGAGCCGATGCGCTTCTCAAGGACGACTATTACGCGAGTGACATGGCGTGGGTCGATCTCAAGAACCCGAAGGTCGACGTCATCCTCGCGCCGTATGAAACCTACCTCGACGATCTGCTCGGCGTGAAGACGTCGTACGGTGCCGCGATCCTGATCCGGAACGAAGCCGAGAGCCGGAACCTCGAGCTGTACCAGAAATGGGTTCCTGAGATTCAGGATGCCCTGCCGCTCGCTCCTGCGGA
This sequence comes from uncultured Gammaproteobacteria bacterium, assembly GCA_963724625.1. GTDB lineage: Bacteria > Pseudomonadota > Gammaproteobacteria > Steroidobacterales > Steroidobacteraceae > DATBVX01. The sequence goes on from CAVRVO010000001.1 coordinate 30,899, forward strand.
TCGTCCCTCGGTCCGCGGTCATGCCACGCCGATGGAAGTCATGGACGCGCCGTTCCGGTCCGGCGACCTTCGCCATGGCTATCAGGCGGTCGCCGACAACCTGCCGAACGATCCGCGTATTCACGAGACAAAAGGGACCAAGAAGATCTTCTTCAAGAACTTCATGGATGCGCGGGTGAGCGAGGTCGTCCTACCCCTCGCGGCCAGAGTGATGGATCCTGCGCAGGCCAAGCAGGCCTCGGGCGAAGGCTATTTGGCCGTCGTGATCATGCACGAGATCTGCCACGGTCTCGGGCCTGCGTTCGCGCGCGCCGGCGGCAGGCAGGTCGACATTCGCGAAGCCATCGGCGCCGGCTACTCCGGCCTCGAAGAGGCCAAGGCGGACGTGGTCGGCATGTTTGCGCTGAAGTGGCTCGTAGACAAGGGCGTTCTGAAGAAGGAGCGGCTGAACGAGTACTACGCGTCGTACGCCGCCGGCATCTTCCGCACCGTGCGTTTCGGCACCGGCGAGGCGCACGGGCGCGCTGAGATGATGGAGTTCAACTACCTCGGCTCGCAAGGCGCGTTCCTATCCGCGAACGGCCGCTACCGCGTCGACTACGCAAAGATGCCGGATGCGATGCAGCGTTTGGCAAAGGAACTGCTCGAGCAGGAGGCCACGGGCGATCGCGCACGCGTCACCGCGTGGTTCGACAAATACGGCGCGATGCCCGCGTCGTTGAAGAAGACACTCGATTCGGCGAAGGATGTGCCCGTCGACGTCGATCCAATATTTTCGTTCGACGAGACCGTGAACTAGGCTGGGACGCGCCGAATTGACGCTGTTTCGGCGCCGGCGCATAGTTTTCGCTGAGATCCGACTTACACTCTTGCGGCCGGCTACATGCGTCGAGCGAGGCGGCCGACTCGAGTTGATTGAGGTCGCTAAGATCTCGCTAATCAGCCTTGCCTTGGGCTTTTGAGACCACAAGAGGTTTAAAAACATGAAGCGGCTATGCGCAGTATTTATGAGCCTAGCGTTGAGTTCGATGTTCTGCTCTCTGGCCTTCGCGGATGATGATCCGGCCGAGTGTGCGGCAACGATCAAGTTGTTCCAGGACGCCGGCGAAAGCGCCGGCTACTTCAAGAACGGTTACGGCTATGCCGTCTTCCCGACAATCGGCAAGGCCGGACTCGGCATCGGCGGAGCCCATGGGTCGGGGTGTGTCTATGAGAAAGGTAAGCAGGTAGGCACGGCCAAGATGAATCAAGTGAGCTTTGGTTGGCAGGCGGGCGCACAGGGTTACAGCCTGCTCGTCTTTTTTGAGGATGACAGGGCATTCAAGGAGTTCACGTCGGGTAACTTCGAGTTCGGGGCGAAAGCCAGTGCTGTCGCCATAACGGCGGGAGCGTCCGCCGGTGCAGGTACGACCGGTACGTCCTCAGGCGCAAGCGCCGGAAAGAAAGACGCGACGACCAAGTCCCGCACCGGCTATGAGAAGGGCATGGCCTCCTTTTCGATCATCAAGGGTGGGCTGATGTACGAGGCCGCGCTCGGCGGCGCCAATTTCAAATACAAGCCGCTCTGACCTGGTTGTTTCCGCGCACACCCGTGCGCATCTGGCCGTATGGGCCCCACTGCCCGGCAGCGCTCGCGAGGCGCTTCGCCCGCCTTCTCTGCTTGGCCGCCAAAAGAAACCCCGGCACGAGGCCGGGGTTTCAGCTCGAAAATGGTAGCGGGGGCCCGATTCGCTAATTTCCGCAGACGACGACCACTTGTGCATGCGGCATAAGTACGCACACCGCAGGCGGATTGCTTCTTGAGCGGCCGCTGTCTAGAGATCCGTCGTGAACGTGAGCGAGTAGCGCCGCCCGTCGGTCATTCGCGCCTCGCCTGACGAGATGACTCGCCACGTGCGATCGTCGGCAATGTTCATCGCCTTGATGCGGACGCTCACCGGCGCGTTGCCAATCTCAAAGCGGTAGCGGAAGCCGAGATCGATCTCGGTCACCGACGGCACGGTGAGGACGTTGTCCTGAGACGCGATATAAGAGGAGTGATACTCCGCGCCGCCCTCAAGAGCGAACCCGTTCCAGCGCTCTGGGCCATACGACACGTCGAGCGTCGCGACGTGCGGAATCGGTCCAACCGGAACCGGGCCCAGCGTACCCTCGTCGACGGCCGGCCCGATCAGCTCCGGATCGAGGTAGACATAGCCGGCGACGAGGTTGAGGCCCTCCGTGATCTCACCCGCCACGGATACTTCGACCCCGCGATGCCGGACGGTCGCGAGCTCCGTGTATAGGTTCGTGCTCGAGAGCCCGCTGGTAAAGCTTTCTAGATCCGGTTTGCTTGTTGGAGAGTTGTATGCGCTGATCGTGACGAAATATCCCCAGGAGCAAGGCTTCAAACTCGCGAATCTCCTCACGTGTGATGTTGTCGTGGACCTCAAAGAGTGAAAAATGCGTCCACCCCTTCTTTTTCTTCACATGTCTCTTTAGACGACGTCGAATTCCACCAGTACCGTTCGGACCTAATCCGGAAACGCCGATATAGCAAACGTCGAATCGGCCTGATGGTCGGCTGCGGTACAGAACGTAAACTCCGCGCGTGTTCTTGGGAACCGAGGGCCAGTTTTCACGGTCCTGGTACCGCCGCCAGCGCTTTACGAAATGTAGAGGAGACTGATTAGGCATCGACGTCTAACGTCCGCGTTGAGCAACGCGCTGCTGTGTGATGGATGCTGGCACTTTATCCCTCTCGCGTTTGCTCCAACGCGTTGTTAGCAGGTCGCGACGAAACTGTAGGCGAGCCGGCCCAAAGCGTGGAGACGCTTGGTTGCCACTCAGTCCTGGAACTTCAACTCCCGCTCGATGACCTGGAAGCGACCCTCCTTGCGCAAGGGATCCAGGAGCGGGTCGGTCTTCAGATACTCCAGGCCCGAATCCCGCAGCCGCAGAGCCGTCTCGAGCCACTCGAGCGCCTGGGCTCGATTGCCCCACTGCGCATAGATCGTGGCGTCCTGATAGGCTGGGGCGTCGCCGAAGGCTGCCGTCAATTTCGCAAGGACAGCTTCCGCATCGGCGTGCCGGCCGAGCTTGTCATAGATCACCGCGAGGCACCATTGGCTCACCCAGTGGTCCGGCTTCGTCTCGCATGAGGCGCGCGCGCTCTTAAGATCCCCGAGCCCGTAATAGGCGAGCCCGCGCTCCCCGTAGGTCGCCTTGAAGTCGGGGTCAAGACTGATGACCTCTGCGAAAGCCGCCACCGCCTCTTGATAGCGGCGGGCCGCATACAGCGCGTCGCCGAGCGCAACATGGCTTCCGCGAGCGAGCGGATCGAGCACGACCGCGCGGCGGGTGGCCGCAACGCCCGCATCGAAGTGCCCTATGAGGGCTGCAAATCGGCCGCTTCTTCGCGAGACCTCTGCATTGCCCGGCGCGAGCGCAAGAGCGCGCTCGTACGCTTCACCCGCCTGCGTGAAGTCGAGGGTGTCTTCCGAAACGTACGCCAATGCGAGGTGACCCTGGGCCAGATCCGGCGCCAGCGCGAGCGCCTGGCGCGCATCCGCCTGCGCCTTGTCAAAGCCTTCACGCGCCGCCGCTGCGGGCTCGGCCTCCTGGGCGACGCCGGAAAGGGCGATCGATCGGGCTGCGAGCGCGAGCGCATAGTGCGGATCGAGACGAATCGCTTCCGTGTATGCGGCAATCGCGGCGGGGAGGTCTTTGGTGTCGCGAATCGAGCTCACCGCTTTGGCCCCGCGCAGATACGCATCGAAGGCGGCGGGGTTACGCGTCCCGCCGAGCTCGACTTTGGCCGCGACATCCCCGAGGAGCGTGACTTTCAGCGCTCCGGCCACCGCGGTGGCAATCTCGGTCTGAAGTTTCAGCACATCCCCTAAGTCCCGGTCATAGGTCTTCGACCACAGGTGAAAGCCCGTGACCGCATTGATCAACTGCGCGGTGATCCGGATGGTGTGCTCTGAGCGCCGGACGCTCCCTTCGAGGACTGCGCCCACGTTCAGTTTGCGCGCGATCGTGCCGATGTCGGTGTCCTTGCCCTTGAATGAGAACGCCGAGGTGCGAGCGGCGACCTGCAACTCGTTGATCTCGGCCAGCGAGTTGAGCAGCTCCTCCGTGAGTCCGTCGGAGAAGTACTCCTGCTCCTTGTCCCCGCTCATGTTGACGAATGGGAGCACCGCGATCGAGTGCGCCGGCGGGCTGAAGGCAGTAGGCGTTGGGCTGGCCGCAACCGTCGGTGACGACACGGCGGACTTCGAGATCCGGAGCTTCCCGATGGCGAGATAGGCCGCCGCCGTCCCGAAGATCACCAGCGCCACTGCTACGAGCACGCCTACCTTTAGCGACCAAGACGCCGGCACAGGCGCTCGGATGATCCCTACGGTCCCAGACTGAGCATGCGCGGGAATCACGACCGTAGTCGATCGCTCCGCGAGAGCAGGCTCCGCAGCCGCTTCCGCAGGTGGCGAGGTTGCCGGCACAGTCACCGGCGCAATGAGGCGATAGCCGCGACGCAAGACGTTGGCGATATAGGTCGGCGTCTTGGGATCGTCACCGAACGCGCGACGGAGCGCCGCCACGGCCTGATATACGGAGTACTGGGTAACCACGACGTCCTTCCAGACGGCATTGAGAAGGTCGTCGACGCTCACCACCTCCCCGGCACGGCGGGCGAGGCAGACGAGGACGGACATGGTGCGCGGCTCCAGCTTGATGATCCTGCCGTCTCGGGAGATTTCGTCCAGCGTGGGGTCTATCCGCCAGTCGCCGATTCGAAAAGCCGCGTTGTCCGACAGGTTCATCGGCGATGTATTCAACTCAGGCCTCGTACGTCTGCACGCCAAGCCCAGGCTGTTGCGGTGTCGCCCTCAACGCGTCCTCAACCACCCTTCAAGCCGAAATCACGGCGTCCTCAGGACTTGGAGCGGACAGTCCCGCACAGTCTCGCATGAAGGCCGCGGGAATGTACCCGCGACACTTTTAGCCCCTCAAGCGGTTACCAGAGGGCCGTCACCTGAACCACACCATACCGGAGAGATATGCCATGAGCGCTTTGAGTGTATCGCGAAAGGGTTCCGTTGCACGGATAGCGGCGGCCATCGTGGGCGTCGCCGCGATCAGCTGCGCCGCGAAAGACCGCGGGAGCCTGCCGACGGCGACCGCGTCTGCTCCCGCAACTGCGCAGCGTGATGGAGCCATCGGGCAGGCGTGCCTCGGACGGGCGCCGACACAGGTTCTGTCGCTCAGGAATGGGAAGGATGCCACCTTCAATCTGGGCTATTTTCGCGGCTGCGGCTGGAGATACCTCCCTGTTCGGCAGGCCACGGACCAACACTTCTCAAAGCCAGGAGTGATACCAGTCGCGGAGGCGGCTCCGTTGAGCGCCACGCTACTGCCGAGCGAGCCGCTCACAGTATTCATCGACGGACCGACTGGCTACACGTTTGTCTGGAGCCGCGATGAGGGATGGAAGTTCGTGGGTCAGATGGCCGGAGAGGCGCACTGAGCCTCGCCGCCGATCGAACTGATACCTGCGCTCAGCGGCCAACGACGGGTGGCGCGCAATTTGCGATGCACATTGCATGACGCACGCGTTGGTCCGCTGCAGCGCTTGGTCAGGGCGCGCCGCGATAGACGATGAACTCAAGAAGATTGTCGTCGGGATCTCGCGTGTAGACGCTGCTGCCGACGGCGGTGCCATGGTCCCGGCCACCAACGCGTTCAACGGGGCCCTCCTCGATTCGTGCGCCAACCTCTCGAAGCTTGGCCAGGATGTCTTCGACTGTACCGGACCACACGAAGCAGAAGTCGCCGCAGCCGGGCCTGGCAGTGTGGCCACGCAAGGTGAAGCCTGGGTTCTGCCAGATCGAGGGGGCATGGACATTGATCTTGTTCTCACCCAATTGAATCGAGAAGAACAGTTGCTTGGAAGCGCGCCACTCCTCAAGCGTGGGTGCCGAGAAGCCGAGCGCACGATAGAACTCAAGCATCTGTTCCGGCTTGGCAGTCGGAATAGCGACGTGATCAAAGGCGACGACAGTCATGGTGCGGCCTGCCCCTAGCGTGAGTCCTGCTGCCCTTCACTGTGCGCGATCCATGCGACAAGAAACGAGCGCAACTGTCGTGCTTCACTGAGACCGTTCGGGTCCGCGAACATCTCGACGTCGAAGAAGACGCAAGCGCCGTCGCGCTTCCGAACCGGTATCCACTCCCAGACGCCATCGTCCTGAACCGCCGGGGCGTCCTGCACGTCTCCAATTGAAAGAGTTCTCCAGCGCGGCGCAGTGCGGCGATCCCGCCAGAAAATGCCATGTTCCGTGACGACGAACGCGTCTCCGTAGCCGCCGTCGTAATTCGACGCCTTCTTCAGGTTGCAAGTCCCAGAGGATCGCCATTCAAGTCTGACGGGGTCGTATCGCGCGAGCACCTCTCCAGCGGCACTATTCGCGAGCCGATTTCAGGAACTCAATGATCTTCGTGAGCACGGCCTCGTCCTTAATGCCCTTGTACGGCGTCATATTGTTGTTCGAGACGACGGCATCGGGATTTGCAATGAACGCCCGGAGTGTTACCTCGTTCCAAGTGATTCCGGAACTGCTCAAGCCCTGAGAGTAGCTGGCGTAACCTGGTACCGTACCCGCCTTTGCGCCAAAGACCTTGTAAAGAGACGGGCCGAGCCGGTTGTCACCCTCCTTTGTCGAGTGACAGGTTCGGCAATGGTTGTTGAATGCCGCGTGCGCATCGTCCGCGGTGGCGGCAGGCCCTGCGACAGGGAATGCCAGTAGGGTATGGAAAAGCGCGGACGTAAGTACGGCAATTCGCATAGGGCGGTGCTCCCTCAATAGCCGCGGCTGGTGACTTCGGGTTCGCCGCTGGAACAGACTACACGCGTCCGTCGCCGCTTAAAACCGCTGGCTCCTCTCTGGAGATTCAGTACGGATGCAAAAGCACGACGCACCGCTGACGCAGCTTCTGCAATTCTCGAATTTGCCGCGCGTTGCACTTCTTCATCATCAACGGTGGGATCGATCCCGGCCTTTTCGTCGAAATCAAGTTCGATTGTTTCGTCCGGATGGGTATGGGAGCTCGCAAAGAAGAGCCCAGATGTGGCGCTTCCTCCGCTGATGGCGACAGCTTTTTTGGCTGTGAGCGATCGACCCATCCCCCTCGTTGCCCCGTGAGAGCCCGCAAGAGATCGGGTCTTCGGGCAAGCAAAAGCCCCAACCGGCGTGCAGCCGAAGGCACCGCTTTGGGTCGATGGCGCTCAGTCGCAATTCGGCCAGAAGCTGACGCTAGTAAGCGTAACCCGCAATATTTGCCCAGGGCACTGGATTGGCGCCGCAACCTCGCTGCGCACCCTCGGCGTGATTGCCGTGGCGCCCGACAATGGTCGGCTGGTTGCTGTTTACCGCCAGCCGACCGGAGAGGTTATCGCGCAAATACTTGATGAAGCAGGTCACACGGCATTGGTAGCGGGGGCGTGATTTGAACCTGCGCGAATGGCTGCTTCGGCAGGAGCAGCCCATGGCTGCCTCGCTGCGAATTTGACCCACACAAGGGTCTGTGCCTAAATCCTGTCTAGTTGGACAGGTCGAGCATTTCGTCGTCCGTTCGCTCGCCTGGCAACTCACGGCGCCTGCTTCGCCACCTGCGCCAAGTCCTGCGGGGGAAACGAAATGTCTACAGCACAGCGTGCGCAGCAGAACAAAAACGTAGTTGTCAATTTCGTCAATGGCCAGGCTGTAGCGACCACCAGCGGACGCGGCGCACCGCTCTTCAATCCGGCGACCGGAGAGGAATCCGGGTGGGTTGGGTTCTCGTCCGGCGAGGACGTCGCAGGCGCGGTCGCCGCGGCCAAGGCAGCCTATCCGGGCTGGGCGGAAACGTCGCCGGCGAAGCGCGCCAACTACCTCTTCAAGTTCAAGGCGTTGCTGGATGAGCAGCGCGAGGAGATTGCCCGCCGCATCAGCGCCGAACACGGCAAGACTCACGCGGACGCGTTGGGCGAGGTCGCGCGCGGCATCGAGGTGGTGGATTTCGTTTGCGGCATCCCGCATCTGCTCAAGGGAGATTTCAGTCGCAACGTCGGCCCGAACATCGACACGTACAGTGACCGAGAATCCTTGGGCGTCGTGGCGGGCATCACTCCGTTCAATTTTCCCGCCATGGTTCCGCTGTGGATGTACCCGGTGGCGATCGCCTGCGGCAACACCTTCATCCTCAAGCCTTCCGAGCGCGACCCGTCCGCAGCGCTGTTCGTCGCCCAACTGCTGAACCAAACAGGACTGCCTCGCGGCGTCATCAACGTCGTTCAGGGTGACAAGGAAGCGGTCGATGCGATCCTGCTGCATCCCGATATCAAGGCGGTGAGCTTCGTCGGCTCGACGCCAGTGGCCGAGCACGTCTACACCACCGGGAGCAAGGCCGGCAAACGCGTGCAGGCGCTCGGTGGCGCCAAGAACCACATGCTGGTGCTTCCGGATGCCGATATCGATCAAGCGGCGGACGCCCTGGTCGGTGCGGCTTACGGTTCGGCGGGCGAACGCTGCATGGCCATTTCCGTCGCCGTGCCGGTCGGTGAGGAAACCGCGGAGCGCCTGGTCAGCGCTCTTGCCCGCCGCGCGTCGTCACTGCGCGTCGGCCCCGCTACCGATCCCGAAGCTGACATGGGACCCGTGATTACCGAACAACATCGCAAGCGAGTCACCGGGTACATCGAGAAAGGCGTGGCCGAGGGCGCGACACTCCTGGTGGACGGCCGCGAAGCACCGATCGTGCGCCAGCCGGGATTTTTCCTCGGCGCGTCGCTCTTCGATCACGTCGGCAAGGACATGACCATCTACCGGGAAGAAATCTTCGGTCCGGTGCTCTGTGTCGTGCGCGCTCACGACTACGAGGAGGCTGTAGAGTTGGTCAACGAGAATCACTACGGCAACGGCGTCGCGGTGTTCACGCGCAATGGCGATGCAGCGCGCGATTTCGCCAAGCGCGTGCAGGTGGGCATGGTCGGGGTCAACGTTCCAATTCCGGTGCCGGTAGCGTTTCATAGTTTCGGTGGCTGGAACCGTTCGCTGTTCGGCAGTCACGCCATCTACGGTCCGGAAGGCGTGCACTTCTACACGCGGCTGAAGACCGTCACGTCGCGCTGGCCCACGTCGATCGGCGCCGGCGCCGAGTACGTGTTCCCCACGCACAAATAGGGCACCCAGGAAAGTTTCGCCCAAAGCGGCGAATACTTTCCCGGGGCCCGCCCAAGAGGCGGGCGTCCTGGAGAAGAGAGAATGCGCAAGCTCAAGTGCGGGTTGATCCAGATGGGGCTGAAGGGCGATGTGTCCATGGGCCCCGAGCGGATCAGGGACCAGATGCTCGAGGCGCACGTGCCGCTCATCGAGAAGGCGGGCGCGAGCGGCGTCCAGGTGCTGTGCTTCCAGGAAATCTTCACGCAGCCGTATTTCTGCCCCAGCCAGGATCGCAAATGGTATGCGGCAGCCGAAGCGGTTCCCGACGGTCACACGACCCGGTTGATGCAGGAGTTCGCGAAGAAACACCGCATGGTCATGGTCGTGCCGGTCTACGAGCAAGCCATGACCGGCGTGTACTACAACACGGCCGCGGTTATCGATGCCGATGGCAAGTACCTCGGTAAGTACCGCAAGACGCATATTCCGCAGGTCGATCCGGGTTTCTACGAGAAGTTCTTCTTCAAGCCGGGCGACCTGGGCTTCCCGGTGTTCGAGACCGCATACGTCAAGCTCGGCGTCTACATCTGCTACGACCGTCATTTTCCCGAAGGATGGCGCGCGCTCGCGCTCAACGGCGCGGAGTACATCGTGAATCCGTCCGCGACCGTCGCCGGTCTGAGCAAGTATCTGTGGGAGCTCGAGCAGCCCGCATCGGCCGCCGCGAACGGAGTCTTCATCGGCGCCATCAACCGTGTCGGCAAGGAAGAGCCCTGGGCAGACAAGATGGGTGAGTTCTACGGCTCGAGCTACATCGTCAATCCGCGCGGCAAGATTGAAGCCCAGGCGAGCTACGATCGTGACGAGCTGCTGGTGCACGAGATCGACCTGGACATGATTCGCCAGGTGCGCGACACGTGGCAGTTCTTCCGTGACCGCCGGCCGGAAGCCTACGGCGCGCTGGTGCAAGCCTGATGGCAGGCGAGCCGGCAAAGAGCTGCGCGGTGCAGGTCGGCGAGTTCTACGAGCTCGAAGTCGGCTCCGACGTGGCGGACAGCCCTCGATTCAACAAGGACATTGCGCCCACGCGCGTCGCGCAGCGCACCTGGAACAAGTGGCATATCGCCGCGCTCTGGGTCGGCATGTCGATCTGCGTGCCGACGTACACCTTGGGCGGCGTGTTGACTACGTATTTCGGTTTGTCCGTGGGCGAAGCGCTGTGGGCGATCTTCGTCGCCAATGTCATCGTGCTCGTCCCTTTGATCCTCAATGCCTTCGGTGGCACCAAGTTCGGCATTCCCTTCCCGGTCATGCTGCGCTCCTCGTTCGGGATCATCGGCTCCAACGTGCCGGCACTGGTTCGCGCGCTGGTGGCCTGCGGATGGTTCGGCATCCAGACGCTGTTCGGTGGCACTGCCGTGCACCTGCTGCTTTCCGCGCTCTTCGATGGCTGGAAGCAACTCGGCAGCGTGGGCGAGGTCCTCGGCTTCCTGATTTTCTGGACCGCCAATGTCGCGGTCGTGATCCGCGGCTCGGAGTCGATCAAGCGCCTCGAAGCCTTTGCGGCGCCGCTACTGTTGTGCGTGGGTGCGGGACTGCTGATCTGGGCGTGGCCCCAGGCTTCCATCACGGAGCTGTTCGCGCGCCCGGCCAATCGTCCGGCGGACGCTTCGTTCCTCGCGTACTTTCTCGCGGGCCTCACGGCGATGGTGGGTTTCTGGGCGACCCTGTCGCTCAACATTCCGGATTTCAGTCGGTTCGCCAAGTCACAGAAGAGCCAGATCATCGGGCAGATCGTCGGCCTGCCGTTCACGATGCTGATGTTCGCGGGTCTCGGCGTGGTCTTGACCTCGGCCTCGGCTCAGCTGGTCGGCGAGACCATTTCCGATCCCATCCGGCTGATCGGCAAGATCGACAGCCCGGTTTGGACGGTGCTGTCGATGATCGTCATCATTCTCGCGACCATGGCGACCAACACGGCCGCCAACGTGGTCTCGCCCACCAACGACTTTCAGAACGTCGCGCCCAGGTACATCAATCAGAAGAGAGGCGTGCTGCTGACGGGCCTGATCGGCATCGCGCTGATGAGCTGGGAGCTCTTCAAGCGCATGGGATGGCTCCACTCCGACGTCAGCGTCGACAGCCTGTATTCGAACTGGTTGATCGGCTACTCGAGCCTGCTCGGGCCGATCGCCGGCATCATGGTGGTCGACTACTTCCTGATTCGCCGGCAGCAGTACGACCTGCCCGGGCTTTACCTGGACGGCGGCCCCTATCCGGCGTGGAACGTCGCAGGGTTCATCGCGTTCCTCGTGCCCGTGGCGCTGACGCTCATCGCGATCGTCACCGGTGCGATGCAGTGGTTCTACACGTATGGATGGTTCACGGGCTCGTTCCTCGGCGCGACGCTTTATTACTTGCTGGCGAGCCGCAGCCGGCGCAAGGGCGCCATTGCGCAGTCCGTCGCGAGCGAAGCGTAGCGGGCGACTGCTGCGCACCAACGACAGAGGTAGTCGACATGTCGGTTCTCATCAAGGGCGGCACCATCGTCACGGCAGATCAAACCTACCGCGCCGACGTCCTGTGCTCGGATGGCAAGATCGTGGATATCGGCGCGAGCATTTCAGCGCCTGCGCGCAGTGAGGTCGTCGATGCCGGCGGCCAGTTCGTCATGCCGGGTGGCATCGATCCGCATACCCACATGCAACTGCCCTTCATGGGAACCGTGGCGAGCGATGATTTCTATACCGGCACTGCTGCCGGTCTCGCCGGCGGCACCACGATGATCATCGACTTCGTGATCCCGAATCCGAAGCAGCGGATCATGGACGCATGGCGGCAGTGGCGCGAATGGGCGCAGAAGTCCGTTGCGGACTACTCGTTCCATGTCGCCATCACCTGGTGGGACGAGAGCGTGCGCGAGGACATGGTGAGCCTGGTGCGCGAGCACGGCGTCAACAGCTTCAAGCATTTCATGGCGTACAAGAACGCCATCATGTGCGATGACGAAACGCTGGTGAACAGCTTCTCCACGGCGCTGACACTGGGAGCGATCGTCACGGTGCACGCGGAGAACGGCGACCTGGTGTTCAAGCTGCAGGAGGAGATCTACAAGCGCGGCATCACCGGACCCGAGGGTCATCCACTGTCGCGGCCGCCCGAAGTGGAAGGCGAAGCCGCGAATCGCGCCATCCGCATCGCCGAAGTCATCAAGGTGCCGATCTACCTGGTGCATGTCTCCTCGCGCCAGTCGCTGGAGGCGATCGCCCGTGCACGCGGCGAAGGCCAACGCGTCTTCGGCGAGGTGCTGGCGGGGCACCTGCTGATCAACGACTCGGTGTACCGCGACGAGAACTTCGAACGCGCTGCGGCGCACGTCATGAGCCCGCCGTTCCGCTCGCCCGAACACCAGGTCGCGCTGTGGCGTGGCCTGCAGTCCGGGAACCTCCAGACCACGGCCACCGATCACTGCACGTTCTGTGCGGACCAGAAAGCCGCGGGCAAGGATGACTTCCGCAAGATCCCGAACGGCTGCGCCGGGATCGAGAACCGCATGGAAGTGCTGTGGCATCACGGCGTGAATACCGGGCGGCTGACCATGAACGAGTTCGTGCGCGTCACCTCCACCAACGCCGCGCAGATCTTCAACATCTATCCGCGCAAGGGGAGCGTCGCGCTCGGTGCCGATGCGGACCTCGTGGTCTGGGATCCGTCCGCGAGCAAGACCATTTCCGCGAAGACTCATCACCAGAAGGTCGACTTCAACGTCTTTGAGGGCATGAAGGTGCAGGGCGGCGCATCGCACACGGTGAGTGGCGGGAAGCTCGTGTATGCGAAAGGCGATCTGCGGGTCGAGCGCGGCGCCGGCAAGCACATCGACCGTCCGCCGTTCGCCCCGTACTACGAAGCGGTCAAGAAGCAGATCGAGCTGAGCGCGCCGCGACCGGTCAAGCGATGACGAAACCCGTCGCTAAACCCGCCGACGGCAGCGCGGACATCCGTCCGGGCCGTCTGAGCGACGCTGAGATCGCAGCCAACTTTGCGGACATGCACCCGCCGTTGACGCCGTCCGAGGCGATCATCGACGCGGACCGTTGTTATTTCTGTTATGCAGCGCCGTGCACGACGGCCTGTCCGACGGGCATCGACATCCCCGGCTTCATCCAGAAGATCCGCAGCGGCAATCTCAAGGGCTCGGCCCACACGATCCTCAGCGCGAACATCATGGGTGGCATGTGTGCCCGGGTGTGTCCGACCGAGGTCCTGTGCGAGCAGGCGTGCGTGCGCAACACGCACGAAGATCGACCGGTGCGCATCGGACTGCTGCAGCGTTACGCCACCGATCCGATCTTCGACAAGAAGATTCCTCTATTCGAACGCGCACCGGCGACCGGGCGCACCGTCGCCGTGGTGGGCGCTGGGCCGGCCGGTCTGAGCTGTGCGCATCGGCTGGCGATGCTGGGGCACGGCGCGACGGTGTTCGAGCCGAAAGAGAAGCTGGGCGGCCTGAACGAGTACGGTATTGCGGCGTACAAGACTCCCGATGATTTCGCCGCTCGCGAAGTCGAATACATTCTCAGCATCGGCGGCATCGACGTGCGCACCGGTGTGGCGCTGGGCAAGGGTGTGTCGCTCGGCGAGCTGCGCGCGCAATACGATGCGGTGTTTCTCGGCATCGGTCTCGCCGGTGTCAAGGGCCTGAACCTCGACAACGAGCAGCTCGAGGGCGTGGCAAACGCCGTCGACTACATCGCAACTCTGCGCCAGGCGAGGAACAAGGCGTCACTACCGGTTGGCCGCAGAGTCGTCGTGATCGGTGGCGGCATGACCGCGATAGACATCGCGGTCCAGTGCAAAGCCCTGGGCGCGCAAGAGGTGACCATGGTCTACCGCCGCGGCCAGGAGCACATGAATGCCAGCCGCTACGAGCAGGAGTTCGCGCAAATCCGTGGCGTGACGGTGAGATATTGGTCGAGGCCACGGAAACTCCTGGCCACGAATGGCCGGGTCCGCGCCGTCGAGTTCGAGGCGACCCGGACCGGGAACGACGGGCAGCTCGAAGGAGCAGGGCAGACGTACATGCTCGACGCCGACATCGTGTTCAAAGCGATAGGACAGAAACTGCTGTGGGATCGTGACGCCGAGACCGCGCAAATCGTCGAGCTGCGTCAGGATCGAATCGCGGTCGACGCGGAAAGAAGGACTTCGCTCCCTGGTGTGTGGGCCGGCGGCGATTGCATCCACGGCGGCAGCGATCTGACCGTGTCCGCCGTGCAGGACGGCAAGATCGCCGCCCTGTCCATCGACCGATTCCTGAGACGAGGTGCGTGACATGGCCGACCTGACCACGAAATTTCTCGGCATCACATCACCCAATCCTTTCTGGCTCGCTTCGGCGCCGCCGACCGACAAGGCCTACAACGTCAATCGCGCCTTCGAGGCCGGCTGGGGCGGGGCCGTCTGGAAAACGCTCGGGGAAGATCCGCCAATCGTCAACGTCAACGGTCCGCGCTACGGCGCGATGCACGGCAACGACCGTCGGGTGCTCGGCTTCAACAACATCGAGCTGATCACCGACCGACCGCTCGGCACCAACCTCGAGGAAGTGCGCCAGATCAAGCGTGACTGGCCGGACCGCGCGCTGATCGTTTCAGTCATGCTGCCGATGAACGAAGAGAGCTGGGCGAAGTACGTGCCGATGATCGAGGACACCGGCGCCGACGGCCTCGAGCTCAATTTCGGCTGCCCGCACGGCATGTCCGAGCGCGGCATGGGCTCGGCGGTGGGCCAGGTGCCGGAGTACATCCAGCTCGCCGCGCACTGGTGCAAGAAGTACGCACGCGTGCCCGTGATCGTGAAACTCACGCCCAACATCACCAGCATCCTGCCCGCAGCGAAGGCCGCGAAGGAGGGCGGCGCGGACGCGGTGTCGCTGATCAATACGCTGAATTCGATCATGCGCGTGGACTACGACACGCTCACCATTTTTCCGTCGACCGATGGCAAAGGCTCGCACGGCGGCTACTGCGGTCCGGCCGTCAAACCAATTGCCTTGCACATGGTCGCGGAGATAGCGCGCTCGCGCGAGACCGCGGGCCTGCCGATTTCCGGCATCGGCGGAATCACCGACTGGCGTGACGCCGTCGACTTCCTCGCGCTCGGCGCGACGAACGTCCAGGTCTGCACCGCCGCGATGGTCTATGGCTTCAAGATCATCGACGACCTCACCGACGGCCTCGGCAACTATCTCGACAGCAAGGGTTTCAGCTCGGTGAGCGAGCTGGTCGGCAAGGCGGTGCCGAGTGTGACCGACTGGCAGTACCTGAATCTCAATCACGTCGACAAGGCATGGATCGATCAGGACCTGTGCATCAAGTGCGGACGCTGCCACATCGTCTGCGAGGACGCGTCGCACCAAGCCATCACGGCGTCCGTGAACGGCGTGCGGCATTTCGAAGTCATCGATGCCGAATGCGTCGGTTGCAACCTGTGTGTCAGCGTCTGTCCGATCGAAAGCTGCATCACGATGCGCCCGATGACCAGCGGTGTCGATCCGCGCACCGGCCGGCCGATCACGCACGAGAAGGCTGACTGGACCACGCACCCGAACAATCCGGGACGCAAGAACTGCTGATATAGGCGACCCGATCGTGTCATCACCGGCGAGAAAGCTCGACATCCGCGAAGCCAACGAGGCGCTCATCCTGCGCGCCGCGGAAAAACAATTCGCGTTGCACGGCTTCAGAGGTACGACCACCGAAGGCATCGCCAACGAGGCGGGGCTGCCAAAGGCCAACGTTCATTACTACTTCAAGACCAAAGCGAATCTGTATCGGCAGGTTCTCAAGGGCATCCTCGAGGACTGGATGGACGCGGCTGCCGCGTTTCGAGGCCGACGACGATCCGCAACGCGCGCTGACGCTGTACATCACCGCGAAGATGCAGTTTTCGCGGCAACGGCCGTACGGCTCGCGCGTGTGGGCGAGCGAGATCATGCGCGGTGCACCGGTGATGGAGCGTTTCCTGGGAACGACGCTCAAGACCTGGGTCAACGCGCGCGTCAGGACCATCCGCAGCTGGATCAGCGCCGGCAAGATCCGCGCAGTGGACCCGGAGAGCCTGCTCTACATGATCTGGGCCGTGACCCAGCACTACGCGGACTTCGAACGACAGATCGCCATCCTGAATGGCGGCAACGCGATTGACGAGCGTCAGTACCGCGACCGCGTGGAGCAGGTCCTGAAACTCATCCTCGGCAGCGTAGGCTTCGAAGCTCAGGAAATGGCGCGGGTGCGGCAGCGAGCGAGCGCATGAAGAACGACGACGATGCACTGATCGAAGCCGCCAAGGTTGTACGCGGACTCGCTCACGCGCCTTACTCGCACTATCACGTGGGCTCGGCGGTTCTCGATGAGAAAGGACGGATCCACAGCGGTTGCAACGTCGAGAACGCAGCCTACCCCGAAGGAATCTGCGCCGAGACCAGTGCCATCGCTGCCATGGTCGCGGCGGGTGGCACCCGGATCGTCGCGATCGCAGCGGTGGGCGGGCGGCAGGCGCTGGAAGCGTGCACGCCGTGCGGCGGCTGCCGACAACGCATCCGCGAATTTGCGGACCGGAACACGCGCATCATCCTGCTCGATGACAACGGCCAGCCGCGAAGCTACACGATGGATGAGCTCCTGCCGGCCTCGTTCCAGCTGCCATAGTTCCAGCTACGATAGTCATTCGCGGCGCGAGCGCGCCAGACAGGTGCCGCTCTGCTAGCGCGCCTTCCTGGCGAGAACACCCTGCAGGATGATCCGCGACAGAGACTGCTCGATCTTGCGGAATTGTCCCGGCGTCATCCGCGGCACGTTCATGACCGCCTTGACCTGCGGAGCGAAGTCCGCGTAGTGCTGCGTCGCCGCCCAGATCAGGAAGATCAGGTGATACGGGTCGACCGGCGTCAGCTTTCCCTGATCGATCCAATGCTGGATCACCGCGGCCTTGCGCTTGACCACGGCCCGCAGCTCCTTGCGCAGGTAGCCCTTCAGGAACGGCGCACCCTGCACGATTTCGTTGGCGAACACGCGCGATGCGGCTGGAAATTTCTGCGAGAGATCGACCTTCTGCGCGATGTACTTGCCGAGTTCCAGCGCCGGGTCGCCGTTGCGATCCAGTTCCCGCAAGGGAACCAGCCAGATCTCCAGCGTTCGGCGCAGAACCGCGAGGTACAGGTCCTTCTTGCGCTTGTAGTAGTAATGCAGGTTCGGCTTGGAAATTCCGGCGCGCGCGGCGACCTCGTCGATGGTCGACCCCTCGTATCCGTAAGTGGCGAACACATCCTGGGCGGCATCGAGGATGCGCGCTTCGTTTCGCAGTTGGATCCGGCTCTTCATTCAGACGTCCAGCAGCAGGCCTGCCAGCGCTGCGCTCATCAGGTTCGACAGCGAGCCGGCAGCCACTGCCCGCAACCCGTAGCGGGCGATGAATTCGCGCAGTTCCGGAACGAGACTCCCGAGCGCGCCCATCTGGATCGCGATGGAAGAGAGATTGGCGAAGCCGCAGAGCGCGAAGGTCGTGATCGCCTCGGCCCTCGGGCTCAGCGTGTGTGCGATCTCGCCGAAATGCAGGTAGGCCACGAACTCGTTGAGGATCAGCTTCTCGCCGAAGAACGCGCCGGAGACCTGGGCCTCGGACCACGGCACGCTCAGCAGGTACATCAACGGCCCGAAGACCCAGCCGAGCATTTTCTGCAGAGTCAGCCCTTCGATGCCGAACAGTCCCCCGAGCCACCCGACGAGACCATTGAACAACGCGATCAGGCTCACGAACGCAATGAGCATCGCCGCGATGGCCACTGCCAGCTTCACGCCGTCGAATGCGCCGACGCCCGCCGCCATGATGACGTTGGCGTGCCGGCTGCCGTCCGCCTTGAGCATGACGTCTTCCCTGGTCTCAGGCGGTTCTGCCGGGTCGTCTGGGAAGATGAGTTTCGCCATCAGCAGGCCGCCGGGCGCGGCCATGAACGAAGCCGGCAGAAGAAACTCGAGCTTGATTCCGAGCTGCGCATAAGCGGCGAGCACTGTGCCGGCGACCCCAGCCATGCCGGTCGCCATCACGGTGAAGACCTGCGGCGGCGTGAGCCTGCGCAGGTAAGGACGTATGGCGAGCGGGGACTCGGTCTGGCCGACGAATATGGTCGCGGCCGCGCACAGCGATTCGACGGTGCGCGTGCCGATTACCCAGCGCAATGCGCCGCCGACCAGCCTGACCACCCACTGCATGATTCCGAGGTGGTACAGGATGCTCATCAGTGCGGCGAAGAAGATGACGACCGGGAGCACGTGCACGGCGAAACTGATCCCGTGGCTCGTGTCCGCCAGCGGACCGAACACCATGTTGATGCCGGCCCGTGAGTAGCCGATCACCGCTTCGACGCCGTGAGAGATCTCCAGAATCGCGCGACGCCCAGCGGGAACGTAGAGCACCAGCGCCGCGACCCCGACCTGCAGGGCGAACGCGCTCAGGACGATGCGCAGGCTGATCGCCCTGCGGTTGATCGACAGCAGCAGCGCAAGACCTAAGATGATGGCGATGCCCAGAAGACTCATCCATCTCATTCTTTTTCTCCGGGCCGCAGTGTTTCGTAGATCACCGGCCGCGACGGCGGCGGCGATGATGCAATCGTGCAGGCCGTGCGCAGGTTGAGGATCGCGCGCTGTGCATCCGCGTCTGTCGCCGCATGAACTACGGCCAGTGGCCGCCCACGGTCGACCGCAGAACCAATGGACACGATGTCGGTGAATCCGACCGACAGATCCAGCTTGTCGTCCGCACGGCGGCGCCCGCCACCCAATTCGATGATCGCGTTGCCGAGCGCGCGCGCATCAACGGCGGCGAGATAGCCCTCCTGCGCTGGAGGAACCGGTAACGTCAGTGGCGCGGAGGGCAGATGGTGATCGGTCCGCTCGAGGAAATCCGCGGGACCGCCTAGCGCGGCGATCATCCGGCCGAAGACTTCCGCAGCCTTACCCGAGGTGACGGCGCGATCCGCGCGCTGGCGAGCCGCATCTTCATTGCTTTCGACGCCCGAGAGCACCAGCATCCGTGCGCACAGCGCCAGGACCACCTCGTCCAATCTGGGCTCGCGCCGGGCGTTGGTGAGATAGGCGACGGACTCCCTGATTTCCACCGCGTTGCCGGCCGCGAGCCCGAGCGTTTCATTCATGTCCGTGATCAGCGCATGCGTCTTCAGGCCCGCGCCACCCGCGGTCTCGATTAGGCTCCGGGCGAGCGCCCGTGCTTGCTCTATGGACGTCATGAAGGCCCCGGATCCGACTTTGACATCCATGACCAATGCGTCGAGCCCGGCTGCGATCTTCTTGGACAGGATCGAAGCGGTGATCAGCGGAATTGATTCCACCGTGCCGGTGACGTCGCGGATGGCGTAGAGGCGCCGATCGGCGGGCGCGAGATCAGCGGTCTGGCCGATGATCGCGCAGCCGACCGCTCGCACCACTTTCTCGAACGTGGCGAGGTCCGGTGTTGAGCGATAGCCGGGAATGCTGTCGATCTTGTCGAGTGTCCCGCCCGTATGGCCGAGGCCGCGACCGGAAATCATTGGCACGAAGCAGCCGCAAGCCGCGGCGATCGGCACCAGCAGGAAGCTCACCTTGTCGCCGATGCCGCCCGTGGAATGCTTGTCCACAACTGGGCCCCCCAGGTCCTTCGACCACTCCAGGGTCGTGCCGGAGGCAGCCATCGCCCTGGTCAGTTCCGCAGCTTCATCGAATGACATGGAACGCAGGCAGATCGCCATGGCGAGCGCGGCGACCTGCTCGGGCGCAATGCTGCTGTCAACAAGACCGCGTACAAAGAACCCGATCTGTTCTGTCGAGAGCGTTCCGCCATCGCGCTTGGCCCGAATGACGTCTACGAACAACATCGATTCCCCCGGGGAAGAGTCGGACGATCGTTCAAGATTTTTACCATTTGATAAAGAAGTGTATTCTTATACATAAGCTGCCCGGGATGCACTAATGGCGGCCATCATTCATGGGGGGATGCGCATGAACAAGGGAAATCTGGCGATCGTCATGAGCGTCGCGTCGATCGGTGCGCTCGGTGTCGATGGGGCCGCAGTCGGCCAGCAAGCTTCCGAGCCAATTTTCGAAACGGTCATCGTCACGGCTCAGAAGCTGGAACAGAACATCTATGACGTGCCTGCGGCAATCAGCGCGTTCTCACCAGAAACCATGGAAAAGCAGGGCATCACGAATCTCACGGATATCGGCAAGTTCGTGCCGAACTTGAATGTGACCGAATTTTCGGCCGGTCAGACCTCGTCGGCGAATGCGTTCATCCGCGGCATCGGCTTGCAGGATCACCTGATCACGACGGATCCGGGCGTCGGTGTCTATGTGGATGGCATCTATCTGGGCCGCCAGGTCGGCCAGAACTGGAATCTCACCAATATCGAGCGCGTGGAAGTGCTGCGGGGGCCGCAGGGCACCTTGTACGGCCGCAATTCGATCGGCGGCGCCATCAATATCATCACCCAGAAACCGGGCGACAAGACGGGCGGAAAAGTGTCTCTGACGGCCGGGAGCCGCGACCGGCTGAATGGTGACGCGTACGTGAACATGCGGCTTACGGACCAGTTCGCCATGTCTCTTTCACTGGCTTACCAGCGCCGCGACGGGCTCGGGGATTTCGTGAATATCCAGAAACCGAGTGAGAGAGTTGGCCAACTGCAGGACATTTCCGGGCGCGTCGCAATGAAATGGACGCCGACGGACCGTCTGTCCTTCCTGGTGACCGCGGATGGCAGCGATGGCGACAACGGCCTGCGGCCGTACCGCACGTTGATCGACGAGTTGCCGAATGGCGCAGTATTCAAGGCTGGTTACCGCAATTCCGACACGGCCAGCGATCACTACGACAACAATACCGGCCAGGTTGACCAGATCGAGGTGACGAACAAGGCCTACGGCGTCTCGCTCACCGCTGACTACGCAGTCTCCGAGGCTCTCAACTTCAAGCTGCTGGCGAGCGACCGCCACTCACAGTACGAGAGTGGACTCGACGACGACAGCTTCTTCGACAACTTCCTCGCCTTCCCCGAAGTCGGCGAAGCCGATCAGCAGTCGGCGGAATTACAGGCCACGGGCAAGAGTGGTGCGTTCGACTACGTGGTAGGCCTGTACTGGTTTGAGGAGGATGGGCAAAACTTCCAGAACGACACGACATTCAACTGCGGCACGAAGGCTGCGCCGTGCACGGCCACGACCGGCGGCACCGGCGGCGACTTCTTCCTGCAACAGGAGTCAAAGAGCAAGGCGGCCTACGCCAATGTCGGATTCACCATCTCGCAATTGCGGCTCGCGGCCGGAGTCCGGTACACGCAGGACGACAAGTCAGCGCAAACGACACTGTTCGAGCTGATCCATGAGAGCAACAGCCGCGACTGGTCGGAGACGAGCTGGGACGTGTCAGCCTCGTACAAGTTCGACGACCGCATGACCCTCTATGGCACTATCCAGAGCGGCTATCAGTCTGGTCAGTACCCCGCGCGACCCTACTGCCTGATCGGCTCCTTCAATTTCGGCACGGGCACGCTCGCGAGGCCGAACTGTTTCGTGGCCAACGACAACGTCACGGCGATCAACTACGAGGTGGGCTTTAAAGGACAGCTCCTGGATAACCTGCAGTTGAGTCTTACCGTGTTCAATACGGATTACTCAGACTTGCCCTACCAGGTGAGCACGACGGTGGGAGGCGGTTTCAATACGCAAAGCATCATCGTGGATCAGACCTCGCGCGGCGTAGAGTTTGAAGGCAGCTGGGCTGCGACCGACAACTTCCGTCTGTACGCGACAGTGGGTTACATCGACGCTGACGTAGACGATCCAAATCCGGCCGCGGTTGCCCCACTGACACCTGAATGGACCGCATCCTTCAGTCCCGAGTTGACGATTCCGGCTGGCAGCGGCGAGGTAACGATGCGCGCGGACTATTCATTCCGGGACAAGATGTTCGGCGAGCCCAGCAGTGACCCGGGCAGGTTTACCCTGATCGACAGCCGTGACCTGATCAATTTCGATATCAGTTACCGGCCCGGCGAGGGCGACTGGACCGTCGGGGTTTACGGCCGCAATGTCACGGACGAGCGCTACGACAATGCGAGGCTCAACACGGGCGACTACGTACTGGTCATGCTGAGTAATGATGCGAGTGAGTTCGGAGTCCACTTCTCCAAGGACTTCTGATTTCTTGAGGACGGCTGGGGCCAGGAGTTTTCTCCTGGCCCCTTTTTTTAGTTGACGCTGTGTCCCGCCATTCCTTATCTATTGGGGGGAGGTGATGCATGGATGTTCAGACAATACTCTCCGTAGCGCTCGAGGAGGCAAAGCTTGGCCTCGCCGAAGGTGGGATTCCCATCGGGGCGGCTCTCTTTGATCGCAGTGGGACGCTGCTCGGGCGAGGACACAATCGTCGCGTTCAGGAGAACGATCCGTCTGTGCACGGCGAGACCGACGCGTTTCGCAAGGCTGGTCGTCAGCGCCGATACCAGGACACGATCATGGTCACGACGTTGGCCCCTTGTTGGTATTGCAGCGGGCTCATCGTCCAGTTCCGGATCGGTAAAGTGGTGGTTGGCGAGTCGCGCACGTTCCGTGGCGGAATCGACTGGCTGCGCGAGCGAGGGGTGGACGTCGTCGATCTGGATTCACCCGAATGCGTGAGCCTGCTCAGGGGATTCATCGAGGCGCATCCCGACGTCTGGAACGAAGACATCGGCGAGGCTTGAACTATCGACTGAGGATCGTCACTGACGATGCGCGCTTGTCGTCAGCCGCCGGTATTGGCCCAGATGACGGATGGCATGCTGTGGCTGACCGAAGCTTTCGTAAAGCCGCGCGAGATTGAAATGGCAGTCGGCGAGACTCGGATCGTCCGTGATCGCGGACTGATAGGCCTCGAGTGCCGCACGCGTGCGACCCAAGTCTTCGAGTACGACGCCGAGATTGAACAGCAGCACTGAGTCCGCCTGCACATGACTCAGCGCCTTGCGATAGATGTTTTCGGCTTTCTTGAGCTGGCCCTGCTCGTGCGCGAGCCGGCCCCAGTTGGTCCAGGCGGCGAGGTGAGCGGGATCGACAGCGACCGCGCGCTCGTAAGCCTCCTGGGCCTTGCGGGGATCGCTCTGCTCGAGCTCGACGCCGGTCGTGAACCAGACTTCTGAATCGGTCGGATCGGGGCCGGAGCGCGGCGGCACCGCGGACGAGACGATCGCGTCCGGCGCCGGTACTTCAACCACGTGCAGCTCGCCTTCATCGACGCTCACATCGAGCCCGAGCACGTACTGGCCATCATCGACCTGCCAGCGGCTCTTGCCTTCACGCACCACCACGCGATCGCCGACCGCAGTGATGCTGATGCCGGAGAGCGGCAACTCATCAGGCAGGTCGTGGCGCAGTTGTTTGAGTGATTGCAGGATGCGCTTGCGCGACACCTTGGCCTGCGTGAGTGCACGCGCGGCACGCAGCACGATCAGGTCCTGGAAGGAGAACTGGTATTGGCGCTTTGGACCACGCGCCGGTTTGACGAAGCCGCCGTCGATCAGACCTTGAACGGTACTGCGCGACAGCCGCAGGACACGTTCCACGTCCCGCACGCTGTAGGAATGCATCGCGACTCTCTGCGGTATTACCGCCGCGTCGATTTACGGGCGGGCTTTGCCGCCTCTTCGACACGCTTCGGTGCCTTGCGATCACCGATCTTCGACACGGTGACGCGCGCCTTCTCGGTCTTCTCGAGACTTGCGCGCAACGCTTCCATGAGATCGATGACCTTGCCCTTGCCCTCGGGCGGCGCTTCGGTCACAGAGATCTCCTGACCTTCCACCTTCTTCTGGATCTCCGCGTCGATGCGTCCCTTCACTTCGTCGACGTACGCGGTCGGGTCGTACTTCGCGCTCATCTGCTGCTCGATGAGCTGGCGCGCCAGCTTGAGCTCCTGCGCCTTCACGTCGGTCTGCGGTACCTCGACCTCGGTGGCGGGCCGAACCTCGCCTGCGAAATGGAGCTGCTGCATCGAGAGGACCTTGCCGATCGGGCGCAGGATCACGATATGCGCCTTGCCCTTGCTCGCCCAGCGGCCGACCGCACACTGCTTCATCTCATTCAGCGCCTCGGTGAGGAGGGCGTAGGACTTCGCGGCCCCTTTGTCCGGGGCGAGATAGTACATCTTGTCGAAGTACACGGGGTCGACCGACTCGATCGGCACGAACTCAGAGATGTCGACCGAATGCGTGCCGACTTCCTCGAGCTGCTTGATCTCTTCGGGCGTGAAGGTGACGTACTGGTCCTTGGCGAACTCGTAGCCCTTCACCATGTCGTCGCGCTCGACGATCGAGCCGTCCTTCTGGCAGATGTACTGCTGCTTCAGGCGCGAGCCACAGTCCTTGTGCAGCAGGTTGAAGGAGAGCTGCCCCGAGGATTGCGTCGCGGTGAAGAGCTTCACCGGGATCGCGACGAGCCCGAATGAAATTGTGAGTGACCCGATAGAGCGTGGTGCTGCGGCCATGAACCCTCTCAGTCTTGGACGGCCTTCTCGCTACCCCTGGTTCGAGAAAGCTCGCGTAAGGCTATGTTTGGTCGGAAGAACATCATGCCACCGCGCGAGGGCACGGCGCAACCGCCGGTCTACAGGTTCACCGCGGGATGCTCCTTCTGACAACGCGCGTCATCCAAGGATTCATCGGGCAGCTAGAGGCTTGCGCGAGCCTCCGTGAATACGTCGAGGTACTTGCGTCGATACTCGGCCAGGAGCTTGCGGCGGTACTGCATGATGAAACGCGGGTGATCCAACGCGAGCAATTTGTTGAAGAACTGATATTCGTCGTTGATCGCCGCCAGGATCCGATAGTTGTCGCCCGCGCCGAGCACGATCGCCGTTTCGGGGCGGACGCCGAATGCGAGTTGTTGTTGAATCGTGCGGACGATAAACGGCTTCAGCCGCGCGAGCAGCCTGGGGTCGTCGTAGTAGTTGTAGTTCAGTCCCTCGCGCACGAAGCCGAGCGGCGACGCCGCGGTCAGGAAGAAGCGGCCATAGAAGTCGTTTACCCCGCCGCACTCGCCGATGAAGTCATAGATGAACTCCGATGACATCTCGCGCCGTTTCTCCAGGTCGTTCGGAATCCCGCAGCACGCCTCGAGTGCCACCGGATCAGTGAACATGACGCCGGTGCGCCCGCCGCCGAACCTGCCCGGGTTGATGCCAAACACGTAAGTGCGCGGCTTGGTATCGGAATAGAAGGTGCGAAAGAAACTCTCAACGTAGCCGCGGACGCGCGGATCGCGGTATGGATTCATGACCTCGATGCCCCGCGGCAAACCGCGGGGCGCGTGCAAGCGCGCGAGGAATTGCAGAGTCTTGTCGGCGAAGGTGACGATGCTGGTGATCGCGGGAGTCTGGGTGGGTGACGAGGAAGGGAAAGGAGTACCCGCTCCCTGGCACTTTCAGACTATAGCTCACCGGGGGGCTTGCGGTAAGGCCCGGGGCGTGACGCAGGATCGCCGGCCTGCGCGTCCTAGTTGGGCCGCTGGCTCGAAGACGGTTGCAGGCTCTGCAACGGTTGCAGCGGACACTCGAAGTTCGCTGGCTTCATCACGAGCACATCGCACGGCAAGAGATCGAGAATGCGCTCTGTCGTGCTGCCTACCATGACGTTGTAGACCCAGCCGCGCGAGTAGGCGCCCATGACCAGCACGTCGATGTTGTGCTGGCGAACGATACCCATCAGGACATCAGACGGCGCGCCACACGCCAGGTGGCGTCGCGCGTTGGGTATGTGATGCGTGGACACCAGTGCATCAAGGTCCTCTCGCACCAGAGTCTCTCGGTCCGCGATCACGCGCGCGGGATCGAATGCCGTCGCCATCGGCACGGCGGTCACCATCGCTTTCGCCGCGAACTCAGACACTGGCAGGTAAGCATGCACGGCATGTAGTTGTCCATGGCAGGTGAGTGCAAAGGATTCAGCCGCCGACAGCAACGTGCGGTCCAGCTCTGCAGGCTTTTCGCCGGGCAGCGCGATATCGACCGCTGCGACAATCCGCGGCGGATCGCCCCAGGGACCGGGTCGCACGAACAGCAACGGGCAGGGGCACAGGCGAATCAACTGCCAGTCGGTATTCGCCAGCCAGGTGCGATGCAGGAGCGTATGTGGATGCGTGTCCTTCACCAGCAGTGACGGATCACAACTAAGCACTTTACGGACGATGCCGATGTGAAGCGTTGCCGCGGAGCACACATCGACCGTCGTTTCGATGCCAATGTCGAACAACCCTTGCGCAAGTCTTTCGAGCTGCGCGACAGTCATCATGGGCTCGGTATCGTGCCGCGTATGACAGGCGAAAAGTTCCACGCGCGCGCCGGACAATCGCGCCAGCTCCCGAGCGCGTGCGAGCGCTGGATGCTGAGTAGCGGTGGGGTCGATGACCACCAGGATGTGACGCAGTCGCTCCATGTTGCCGGCCTCCAGTGTGTTGCCAGCATCTTGTCAGGGACCGCTTGGAACCATAATCGTCAGTTGCCGCAATCCATTGCGGAAAATACCTATAGCTAGGGCTGCGGTAACTACGTACGTCGTGTCATGACCACGTAGCTCAGACTGTGTGCATCTCTTCAAGGAGAATGCATCGTGAACGCTCAGCGCAAGCTTTGGTTCGGACTCGGCACACTCCTGCTGGTGTCGTTTTCGGTATTGCTGTGGATGGGGAAGGAGATCCATCGCAAAGCGCCGCCCGTTCCCGCCCAGGTCACTTCTGAAGACGGGAGCGTGCTGTACACGGCCGCCGACATAGAGCGCGGACGACAGGTGTGGCAATCCATCGGCGGCATGCAGCTTGGGTCGATCTGGGGCCACGGCAGCTATGTCGCGCCGGATTGGAGCGCCGACTGGCTGCACAAGGAAGCAAGCGCAGTGCTCGATCGGTGGGCGCAGCGCGATTTCGAGGCAGAGAGCTACGCCAGCCTGCTGCCAGAGCAGCGCTCAGCCCTGCGTGGCCGGCTTGAAACGCGGATGCGCCACAACACCTATGACGCCGCAACCAATACGGTGCTCCTGGATACAGACCGCGCGGCGGCGATTCAGTCGGTCGCGGGACACTACGAACGTCTGTTCGGCAATGATCCCTCGATGGCTGCGCTGCGCGAAGCGTACGCGATGAAGACCGATACCGTTGACAGTCCAGAGCATCGCCACGCACTCACGGCTTTCTTCTGGTGGACGGCCTGGGCGACGGCGACGAATCGTCCTGGAGCGGAGATCACGTACACCAACAATTGGCCGTCTGAGCCGCTCATTGGCAACCGGCCGCCCGCGAGCACTTACCTGTGGTCGGCGTTCAGCGTGCTCTTCCTCATCGCCGGGATCGCGCTCCTCGGCTGGCATCACGCGGTCACTCACGGGCGCACCGAGGAACCTCATCAACTACCGTCCTCAGATCCGCTGGCGATGGTGCGTGTCACACCGTCCATGAAGGCGACCGCAAAGTACTTCTGGATCGTGCTCGCCCTGTTCCTGGTGCAGATCCTCCTGGGTGCGATTACGGCGCACTACCAGGTCGAGGGCCAGCAGCTCTATGGCATGCCGCTCTCTGACGTCCTGCCGTATTCTCTGACCCGCACCTGGCATACGCAGCTCGCGGTCCTCTGGATAGCGACGGCGTGGCTGGGCACCGGTCTCTACATTGCACCCGCGATTTCAGGACACGAGCCCAAATTCCAGCGACTTGGAGTCAACTTCCTGTGGGTGTGCCTGCTGGTGATTGTCGTCGGTGCGTTCGCCGGGCAATGGTTCGCGGTCATGCAGAAGCTGGGACTCAATTACAACTTCTGGTTCGGCCACCAGGGTTGGGAATATGCCGACATCGGCCGCTTCTGGCAGTGGTTCCTGTTCATCGGCCTGATGCTGTGGCTGGTCCTGGTCGGTCGCGCGCTGTGGCCCGCGATGCAGCGCGCGGAGTCCCGCTCCATCGTCGGGTTGCTGTTCCTCTCCACCGTCGCGATCGGCCTCTTCTACGGTGCCGGGCTCATGTGGAGTGAGCACACTTCGCTCTCGATGGTCGAGTACTGGCGCTGGTGGCTGGTGCACCTGTGGGTCGAAGGCTTCTTCGAGGTGTTTGCGACCGCGGTCATCGCCTTCCTGTTCACAAGATTGGGTCTCTTGCCCAGCCGCGCCGCCGCAGTCGCAGTGCTCTTCGCCACAATGGTCTTCATGGCGGGTGGCGTGCTCGGCACCCTGCATCACCTGTATTTCGCCGGCACACCGACGGCGGTGCTGGCCCTGGGCGCCAGTTTCTCGGCGCTCGAGGTCGTACCTCTCGCGTACATCGGCTTCGAGGCGTATCACACCTACAAGTTGGGCCACGCAACGCCGTGGATGCAGCGCTATCGCTGGCCCATCATGTTCTTCGTCGCCGTCGCGTTCTGGAACCTCGTGGGCGCAGGCCTGTTCGGCTTCCTGATCAATCCACCACTTTCGCTCTACTACATGCAGGGCCTCAACCTCACACCGCTTCATGGGCACACTGCACTGTTCGGCGTCTACGGCATGCTCGGCATCGGCCTGGTGCTGTTCTGCCTGCGCGGGCTCAAGCCTGGAATCATCTGGAACGAGCGCCTGCTCAGGACCTCTTTCTGGTCGCTCAACATCGGTCTCTCGCTCATGGCGCTGCTGACGTTGCTGCCGATCGGAACCATGCAGCTCCTCGCTGCGATCGATCATGGCTACTGGTACGCGCGCTCCGAGATATTCATGCAGGCGCCGATCATCAAGTTGCTGGTGTGGATGCGCATGCCGGGCGACATCATCTTCAGCATCGGCGCGGTAGCATTCACCTGGTTCGTGGTGCGGCTGTGGATACTTCCCAAGCGCGATCCGACATTCGCGCCTGGAGCGCGGCCCATGGAGACCTGAGCCAGCGCACGCGATGATCGAGTTCTATCCTGAGATCAAGCTGGCGCACATCGCCGCGGTGAGCGCCAGCGGTGGATTGTTCTTCCTGCGCGGGGCCGCCGCGCAGCTGGGTGCGCAATGGACCATGGCGGCTCCATTGCGCTATCTCAGCTACACGATCGACACGATACTGCTTACTGCCGCGTTCATGCTGGTAACCATCCTGCATCAGTATCCCTTCGCCCAGGGGTGGCTTACGGTCAAGGTGTTGCTCCTTGTTGCGTACATTGTGCTCGGTTCCTATGCGCTGAAGCGCGGGCGTACCCCCGCCGTTCGCCTCGCCACCTGGCTTGGAGCGCTCGCCATCTTTGGCTTCATCGTTTCGGTCGCGCGCACTCACGATCCGCTGGGTGTCTTGCGATTACTCGGGACTTCCTGACGCGGAGCTGCACCGAGATGGCAAGCGTTTCAACCGATGCACAAGCGCGGGCCCCGCTCGCCACTCGCTTTGCACTCTTCGATTATGGATTTCGGCCCTTCTTCCTGGTAGCCGGCCTGTACGCATTCCTCGTGGTACCGATATGGCTGTATTTCTTTGCACACCGTGCGGTGCCGTTCGGCGCGTTGCCGGCGATGTACTGGCACTCGCATGAGTTGCTCTACGGATTCGTGGTGGCCGCAATCTCGGGATTCATGCTCACGGCGGTACCCAGTTGGACCGGAGCGCGTGGCTTCGCCGGCCGACCGTTGATCGCTCTGGTGGGAATATGGGTCGCCGGGCGGGTCGCGATGGCGACCGTCGGACACGCGCCGTTCTTCATCACGGCGCTCGCCGAACTCTCGTTCCTGCCGGCGCTGCATGCTGTTGCTGATTCCACCGCTGTTGCGCAGTCAGAATCGCAATACACCTCTGCTCATCGTGCTCGGCGTGCTGTGGGTGAGCGATTTAGGTTTCGTCCTGGCGTTGCTGAGCGGAGACATTGCACTGGCGGAGCGTACAGTGCGCCTGGCCATCGACATCGCATTGCTGCTGGTGACGGTGATCGGCGGCAGAATCGTGCCAGCGTTTACGACGAACGCACTACGCACACTACGCGGGCGCGGCGAGACGGTGCCGATCGTGACCCGGCGCTGGGTCGAGAAAGCAGTAATTGGCTTGATGATCGCGATTGCACTGGTTGATCTGCTGCAACCGAATGGCAGGTTGAGCGGTGTGCTCGCCGCGTTCGCAGCCGTCGCACAAGCCATTCGCCTGAGCGGTTGGCGGAGCTTCAGGACCGTCCGCGAACCGATTGTGTGGATCCTCCACGTGGGTTACGCGTGGCTCCCAATCGGTCTGGCGCTCAAGGCTTCGTGGCTGCTCGTCGGCGCGGCCTGGGCGATGAAGTGGCAGCACGTGTTCACCATGGGTGTGCTCGCGACCATGATTCTCGCAGTAATGACACGCGCTGCGCTCGGCCACACGGGCCGGCCGTTGGTCGTGTCGCGCGCGATCGTGGTCGCGTACGTGTTGCTTACAATGGGAGTGCTGGTGCGGGTTTTCGGTGTCGCAATCGCGCCCGCAAGTTATCTCCTGACCGTCTCGATCGCCGGCCTTGCATGGATGCTGTGCTTTCTGATTTACCTCATCGTGTACACGCCGATACTGGCACGTCCGCGCGCCGACGGAAAACCGGGCTGAGGTGGGCCGGGCTCCCAAGAACATCCTGTGAGGAGTTTTTAGGAGAACGTCCTAGGCCAGCATCACCGGAATCTCCTTGGCGAGCGCATCGATTGCAGCGCGCGTCTTCGCGGGCAGATAGCGCGTGTTCGGCCAGACCGCGTGGAGCTGCTCCATCTCGCCTTCAGTTTCCGGGAGCAGCACGAGCTCACCCGCGGGCAAGTAGGGCGCGACGAGCCAGCGCGGCAAGCGTGCGATGCCGGCGCCGGCGATGGCGGCATCCGCGATCGCCTGCACATCATCGAAGCGCAAGCGCCGCTCGACGCGCAGCTCCTTGAGCTTGCCGTTCGCATCGCGCATCTGCCACGGCGTCTCGCGGCCGGGATACATGTAGAGGATGCCCGTGTGACCTGCAAAATCGTCCGGGCTTTGCGGATGTCCGCGACGCGCGAGGTAGGCGGGTGATGCGCACAGGACGAACCGATCGGTCACGAGTCGCCGGGCCGAGAGGGTCGCGCTGTCGCGCAGCTGACCGAGGCGCACCGCGAGATCGAATCCGTCCTTGAGCAGATCGATGACGCGATCGCTGAAGGAGAGCTCGATCGTGAGGCGCGCGTGACGATTCGCGAGCGCCGTGAGCACTGGGGCGACGTAGTGGCGGCCGAAGATGACCGGTGCGCTGACACGCAAGGTCCCCGCGGGCTCGCGCCGGCCGTCGTCGAACACCGCCTCCGCGGCATCGAGCTCTGCGAGGGCACGCTTGCAGCGCTCGTAGTACGCCTGCCCCTGTTCGGTGAGGGTTTGTTTACGGGTCGTGCGGTGAAAGAGACGCGTGCCGAGCCGACGCTCCAGTCGCGCGATCGACTTGGCAATCGCGGAGCGCGTGACGCGCATGCGCTCGGCGGCCAGGGCAAAGCTCCCGGCGTCGGCTGCCTGCACGAAGACGTCGCAGGCAGCCGCGGAGCCCACGATTCAATTTCCGCGTGCCGCTGCGCAGGCAGCGGTCGCAAGCAAGACCAAGGAGATCTGAGATGAGCAAGCAACGTGTGATTACTGTGTTCGGCGCCACGGGCGCCAGGGCGGTGGCTTGGCGCGCGCGATCCTGGCGGATCCGAAGCGCGAATTCGCAGTGCGGGCAGTGACCCGCAAACCGGACGCCCCCAAGGCACGTGCACTCGCCGCGGAGGGTGCCGAGATTGTCGTGGCCGACATCGACGATGTGTCGAGTGTCGAGCGTGCGATGAAGGGCGCGCACGGCGCTTTCTGCGTCACCAATTTCTGGGAGCACTTCTCAGCTGAGAAAGAGTACGTGCAGGCCACCAACCTCGCCGAAGGCGCGCGACGCGCCGAGGTCGCGCATGTCATCTGGTCGACGCTCGAGGACACACGCGAAGTGTTTCCGGCCGACGGGAAGCGCATGCCGGTGCTCGGCGGTCATTACAACGTGCCGCACTTCGATGCCAAGGGCGAGGCGAACAAGGAATTCACCTCGCGCGGCCTTCCGGTCACGCTCTTCTACACCTCGTTCTACTGGGACAACTTCGTCCATTTCGGCATGGGGCCGAAGCCCGGGCCGGATGGTGAGTTGGCGTTCGCTTTTGATTTGGGCGACGCGAAGTTGCCGGCGATTGCTGCCTCTGACATCGGTGGCGTTGCGTTCGGCCTCTTCAAGCAAGGCAAGGCCGCGATCGGTCGCTCCATCGCGATTGCGGGAGAGCACTTGAGCGGCAACGAGATGGCGGAGATCTTCACGCGCGTCCTTGGCCGCACCGTGCGTTACAACGCGGTAAGCCCTGAGACCTATCGCGGCTTTGGATTCCCGGGCGCGGACGATCTCGGCAACATGTTCCAGTTCAAGCGCGATTTCGAGCAGCGCTTCCGCGCGCCGCGCGACGTCGAGGCCGCGCGACGGCTGTTCCCGCAGCTGCAGAGCTTCGAGCAGTGGCTGCAAAAGAATCGTGAGGCGTTCGCGACTGAAACCGTCGCAGCGGCGTAGGTCTGTAGTGCCCGCGCGGGCTGCCCCAAGCTCCCGCGCGGTGCCGCCGACCGAGGTTTCAGCTCAGCGCAAGAAGATCGGGCGTTGCCAGCGCGATCAGCAACAACCCTGTCCCGACGACGACGGCCCCGATGGCTCGCGCGACACGCTCACCGGCGGGTGCGACACGTTCGACGACGATGGCTGCGCCCACAACAGCCATCGCGCGAAGGTCCATGACCCCAATGACCAGAAGGATTGCCATCAGAGCACCACAGCAGTGGCTGCAGTGGAGGCCGAGGCGCAGGCCGTGTCGCCAGGCCGTGCCAGCGTCGGCCGACAACGCACGGCCGGGCCCGGGTGCCTCCCGGCAGCACGCGAGGTGACGCGCCTTCCACGCGGTGAGTTGCAGGCAGCCAGCGATCAGGACGACCACACCTACCGCGATCGGTACGGCGCGTGCCAGCCCCGGCCGCTGCATTTCGATCGTCGCCAGCGCGACGCCGAGCGCAAACGCGACCAGTCCGAACCCGGTCCAGACGACGAAGTAACCGACGCCCACGAGCGTGGTCAGCCGACCGAGACGTGTATCGCCCGCGCTGCCAACAGCCTGTCGGTAGCGCCACAGCATTGGGACCAGGGACGGCAGCATCATCGCCACCATCATCACGACCCACATGCCAAGGAAAGACGCGGCAGCGCCCAGCCACGTCTGACCGGGCATCCGCATCCACGCCATCGACATCGTCCAGCCGCCGGGCATCGGCATCTCGCCCATCGCCGACATGGATGCGCACCAGGCGATCGTCACCGCCGTGCTGGCAGCGAAGAGCAGCGCTGAGATGCCAAGAAATGCCTGCTGAGAGTTTCGCTCGGAAGCCATAGGTCGCGAGACTCAGCGCTGGTCGTACTGGTCGTGACGGCGCAACCAATAGCCTTGCTCATTGCGCCCGAGAGGTGCGCGATCGAGCCACTGGTACATGCCCCAGAGGCCGTCGAGTCCGCGCGCATAGGTGGAGTAGGTGTGGTAAACGACGCCGTCCTCGATCGCGAACGTGCTCATTCCCGGCCGATCGCGCGTGAACGTGGGCGCGTCGACTCCGCATCCGGCCGCGATCTTTTTGACGAGCTCCGGTGGCTCTTTCGCGTCGATTGGATGGCTGTCGCGCTCGTAGTTGTATTCGACGCCTCCGGCGCGCTGTTGCTCCTCGGTGATCGAGACGTTGAAGTCGAAGTTGAATTCGCCGCCGAATGAGGACGCCCAGGGAAACGACCACCCCATGCGCCGCTTGTACGCCTGCAACTTCGCGAGCGGCGCCCGCGACACGGCCGAGAGCGTCACGTCGTGGTTTGCGAGGTGCACGGCGAATCCGTCGAACCCATCTGCGATCGACGAGCAGGAGGGACATCCGGCCTCGTAGTCGGGCCCAAACATGAAGTGGTAAACGAGGAGCTGCGAGCGCCCTCGGAAGAGGTCTTTCAGTGTGGCGCTACCCTCGTCGGTCTCGAATCGATACGCCTTGTCGATGCGAACCCACGGCAGTTCCTGCCGGCGCCGCGCCAGCTCGTCGCTGCGGTGCGTGAGATCCTTCTCTGCCTTGAGCAGCTCCATCCGTGCCGTCAGCCACTCCTTACGTGTTCCGGTCATGTGCTTGGTCATCGCGATCTCCTGACTAGGTGTTGTAGGACGACCCGGTGGTCGTTGGTCATGCGGTAGATTAGGACCGGATATCGAATAGTGAGAGTGACAAGTGTGACGGGATTCCGATGGACTCGCTGATCACGGCAGCGGCGCGTGCCCTCGCGGCGGGTAATCCGCTCGGCGCATTGAAGCGGATCGCGCTGCGCAATGACCCGCCGGCTCTCGCGCTTCGCGGCATCGCGATGGCCCAACTCGGCGACCTGCCTCGGGCGAAGCTGCTCCTGCGAAGTGCGGCGCGTGCCTTCGGTCCGAAAGAAGCGGTAGCCCGGGCGAGGTGCGTCGTCGCCGAGGCCGAGATCGCGCTCGCCTCGCGGGACCTCGGGTGGCCTGCGAAGGCGCTCGATACGGCACGAGCGACGCTCGAAAGCTACGGCGATCGGCCAAACGCAGCACACGCGCGGTACTTACAGGCCCGGCGCCTCCTCCTGATCGGGCGCATCGACGAGGCGGAGCGCACGCTCGCCGGGGTGGACCCCACACCTTTCCCTCCCGCGTTGCGGACCGCTCACGAACTGGTGCTCGCCGGCATCGCGATGCGACGCCTCCGAATGAAGGTGGCGCGTGCGGCGCTCGCGCGCGCTGCGCAGGCCGCGCGCGATGCACGTATCCCTGCGCTGACGGCGGAGGTCGAAAGCGTGCGCCTGGTGCTGAACGCGCCCGCCGCGCGCCTGATTGCGAATGGCGAGGAGCGGCTTCTCCTGCTCGATGACGTCGAAGCGTTACTGGCGTCGAAGACATTGGTAGTGGACGGCTGCCGTCATGTCGTGCGTCACGCGGGCACGGTGATCTCGCTCGCGAGGCGCCCGGTGTTGTTCGCGCTCGCGCGCGCGTTGGCCGCAGCGTGGCCGGGAGACGTACCGAGGGACACGCTCGTCGCGCGCGTATTCCGATTGAAGCTCGCCGATGAATCGCATCGCGCGCGGTTGCGAGTCGAAATCGGGCGGCTTCGCAAGCTGCTTGGGACGCTGGCCGACGTGAGCGCGACGAAGCGAGGTTTTGCGCTGGCGCCGCGCCGCGCACGCGAGGTCGTCGTCCTGGCGCTGCCGGTCGAGGAACAGGATGCAGCGGTGCTCGCGTTGCTCGCCGACGGTGAATCGTGGTCGAGCTCGGCCCTTGCGCTTGCGCTTGGAACGAGCCAGCGCACCGTGCAGCGGGCGCTCGACTCGCTTGCGGCAGCGGGCAAGGTGCAGCCGTCCGGGCGCGGGCGAGCTCGTCGCTGGCGACCTGCGCCGGTGCCGGGATTCACGACGAGCTTGTTACTCCCGGCTCCTCAGCTGATTGACTAGGATGGAACTCCGCTAATTGCCCCAGGTCAGGTGAAAACATGCGTAGTTCAAAGGCCGAAATCGTCCGCGAGTACGGTCCCTTTCCGGGTGCCGACAACGTGGGTGGCGTTACTTACGACGGTCAGAACGTCTGGTTTGCTGCCGGAGACAAGTTGAACGCCTTCGATCCTGCGAGCGGGAAGACGCTGCGCTCGATCGATGTCGCCGCGCATGCAGGAACGGCCTTCGACGGTGAGCACCTGTTTCAGATCGCCGAGAATCGCATCCAGAAGATCGATCCGAAGACCGGTCGTGTGCTCGCCACGATCCCCGCGCCCGGCGGTGGCAGTGACTCCGGGCTCACGTGGGCCGAAGGGACGCTCTGGGTCGGCCAACATCGGGACCGCAAGATCCATCAAGTCGATCCCGAGACGGGAGCGATTCTTCGCACCATCGAGTCCAGCCGCTTCGTCACCGGCGTCACCTGGATCGACGGCGAGCTCTGGCATGGCACCTGGGAGAATGACGAGAGCGAATTGAGGCGAGTCGATCCGCAAACCGGAGAGGTCCTGGAGAGTCTCCGAGATGCCTCCCGGTGTGGGCGTTTCGGGGCTCGAGTCTGATGGTGGCGATCGGTTCTTCTGCGGCGGAGGAAAGAGCGGGAAGGTGAGGGCCGTCCGTCGCCCCAAGTGAAGTTTCGATGAATCAAGCTTAACCGCGGGGCGTTTGTCAGGTGACGTATCCTAGCGGCCTGATCGCTACGGCATCGAAAGGAGGATCCATGCGCGCATCAGCACTGCCTCACGCTCTGTTCTCCCTTCTCATTCTCTTGGTCGCCACCGTTGCGCTACCCGCTCACGCGGCCACGCCGCCGAGTGATGAAGCGATGGTCACTTGCAAGGATGGCGCTACCTCCAAGGCCGGCCAAGGCGCCTGCAGTCACCATGGTGGTGTCGCGCCGGCGACCGCAAAGTGCAAGGACGGCACCGACTGGTACAGCAAGGAGCACAGCGGCGCCTGCTCGAAGCACGGCGGCGTCGACAAGTGGCTCGACGACAAGTAACGGACCTACAACCAGGCGAACGCCTCAGCTAGGCCGTGCCGCCTCGTACCTCGCGCCGGGCAATCGACGCGACGTAGCCCCAAGGTCCCATTGTCAGTAATGTCAGCTGCGACCGATCATGCCGCTGTAATCTTCATCGGCAGCGACAGGGAGTCAGCGTCTGCCGAGACGTAACGTCATGGATGAGCAAAACGAAACCGCAAGACAGCAGCAGACGGTCGAACTGGAAGCCAGGCTCTATAGAGCTGTCGGGGAGTTTCTGCTTGCGTTCGGCGATGCCGAGGCATGGACTCACGCGTGCATTGCGCTGCTATGCGAGGAGCCACGGTTGCAGTGGGTTAGCGGCGGATGGGACTTCGAGCGACGCCGTGCCTTCTTAGTAGGGCTCGCAGAACAGCGAATAGTGCCTAGAGCCTTGCAGCAGGATTGGCTGCACGCTTGGTTACGCGCACAAGTGCTGGCGCGCAAGAGAGACTCCATGGCGCATGGCGGGCTCGCAAGCAGTGGCGACATGGGCAAACCATTCGAACAGAGGATCAGCGTCACTTCCTTCCGACAATTGCTTCGTGACCCCGCCAAGACCAGCAAATTGCTCGGCGAAATCGAACTGCACATTCACGAGACCCGAACCCTCGTTCGAGATATCGCCGAGCTGTCGCGTCGCATTGCCGCTTGTTCCCTCCAACACTCACCGTCGGCACGCGTGCCCTCTGGTCCCGTAGCCGCCCGATCGTAAGCGCGCATACGATCCTCACGACCCGGCGGCACGGAGCGCTGGACCTGTGTACGAGTTCTCGAGTCGCGGTCGTAGAAAGGCGAGGTCCAAGTCAGGCCGCGCCAGCGACCTTCGTGAGCGCGCGGAAGCGTCCGGTCGGCGAAAGGTCTTCGCGGCCCGACATGGAATTCCAAAGCTCGTTGCGTTTCGCCACGAACGGGCTCGTCGATAGCTCCGCGAGGGTTCCGGACTTCGCAAACAGGAAGCCTTGTCCGGCGACACATCCGAGCTTCAGAAGCGCGTCGATCTGTGGTTCCAGCTCGATTCCCTCGGCCACGGTGTCGAGCCCCAGCGTCTCGCTGAGCGTGATCACCGCGCGCGCGAGTTCCGGCCCGGTGGAGGAGTTGGTCAGGCGGGCAACGAACGAGCGATCGATCTTGAGAATATCGATTGGAAAGCGGTGCAGGTATGACAGTGACGAGTAGCCCGTGCCGAAATCGTCGATCGCCAGCCGCACGCCGAGCGCCTTCAATTCCTGCAGTCGGGCCAGGTTGGTCTCGGTGTTGTGCATGATCGTGCTTTCGGTCAGCTCGATCACGAGATTGCCGGGCTCGAGCCCCGAATCCTTCAGGACGTGCGCCACGTCCCGCGCCAGGTCGCCATTCTGAAGGTGTCGACTCGAAATATTGACGGCGACGCGAAGCCCTTCGCCACCGGCGACGACGCTGCGCCAGGCACGCACATCGCGGCACGCCCGCCCCAGCACCCAGCGTCCGAGCTTGATGATCTGACCGCATTCCTCGGCGATCTGGATGAATCGGCCGGGTAGCAACACGCCGAGTTCCGGGTGCTTCCAGCGCACGAGCGCCTCCACTCCCAGCAGGCTCCGCGTGCCGAGATCGACGATCGGCTGGTACTCGACGAAAAACTCTTCGTTGGCGATGGCCCGGGCGATGTCGGCGACCAGGCGCGTCTTCTCCTGGAGCATCTCGTGCATGAGCGGCTCGAACGTGAGGAAGCGGTTCTTGCCCGCAGCCTTCGCAAAGTACATCGCGGTATCGGCCTTGCTCAGCAGTGCCTCGGCGCTTGCTTCCTGGGTCGAGAACGCCACCCCAATGCTGGCCGAGACGCGAACTTCGGCCGCGTTGAGAATGAACGGTTGGTCGAGCTTCTCGATCAAGGAGGCGGCGAGGCGCTCGACCTCGCCTGTGGTGGAAATTGCCTCGAGCAGGATGGCAAATTCATCACCGCCCAGGCGCGCAACGGTGTCCGAGAAACGCGTCGACTTCACGAGCCGCTGCGCGACCGCTTGCAGCAGGCGGTCGCCGGCGTCGTGGCCGAGCGAGTCATTCACGTTCTTGAAGTTGTCGAGGTCAACGAACATCACCGCCAGCTGCTGGCGTCCTCGATTCGCGAGCGTCAAGGCGTGCTGCACGCGGTCGCGGAACAGTCCCCGGTTCGCGAGCATCGTCAGGGAGTCGTGAAACGCCAGCTGCCGCAATTGCTCTTCCAGTGCCTTGCGCTCGGTGATGTCACGGAAGTTGAGCGCGAGTCCCTGCACTGCCGGATCGTTCGCCAGGTTGCTGCCGACGATTTCGAGCACGCAGCGATCGCGACCGCGTTCGATGCGCATTTCAACCGGGCCGACGGCTTCGCCGGACGATCCAGCAACCTCGCCGAGGAAAGCTCTCAGGCGCTCAGCGTCATCGCCCTTCCAGATGTCGAACAGGCTCTTACCGACGACGGCTTCCGGCTTGAGACCGAGCGTGCGCTCGGAAGCCGGAGATACAAAGAGGAGTGAGCCGTCGACGGCGACGGTCATGATGACGTCCGAGGCATTGGCGATCAGGGAAGCGTAGCGGTCCTCGACCATACGTGCCGCGCGTTGCTCGCGGATCAAGGCGTCGTCGCGCAGTACCAATGCCTGGCGCACCATCACGAGCAACGCAAGCCCGAACACGACAATGGTCATCACGGTCGCCGGGCTGCCAATCTCGCCGCGCGTGAAGGACACGAGCACCAGGAACGCGGTCAGCATCGATGCGTAGGGCAGCGATTGAGCCAGCGGTAGCGAGCTGCTCGATGCGGTCCCGGACGGCGTGGCGGAAAGGCGCATGTGCTCGCGTCCGGCGGCGGCCATCGGTACATAACAGGCGACGTACAGCACGTCCTGCAGGTCGCCTGACAGATAGCTTCCACCGATCTTCGCGACTGACCACAGGATGTCGCCGAGGAACATGGTCGCGAATCCAACCGAGAGCAGGAGCGGAACGCGGCGCCCGACGGCGTTGCCCGCGCCTGCCAGGAGCAGCACACCGAGCATCAGCACCAGGATGCAACTCAGCGCAATGTAGGTCTGGCTCAGCGCATTCTTGAGCACGTCGACTTCGCCGTTCGACGCGGCCGGGTGGATGATGAGGAACCAGAAGAACGCGCCGAAG
Organism: uncultured Gammaproteobacteria bacterium; assembly: GCA_963724625.1. Taxonomy (GTDB): domain Bacteria; phylum Pseudomonadota; class Gammaproteobacteria; order Steroidobacterales; family Steroidobacteraceae; genus DATBVX01. The sequence continues at coordinate 70,850 of CAVRVO010000001.1, forward strand.
CCAACCACGAGGATCGCGGCGTCGATCAGGAACTGTGTCCAGCGAACTCTCACGGCCGCGGCCCGGATCATGAGGGTTACAGCCACGCCCAGGAATGCATAGAAGGCGAGGTAGAAAAAGTCGGAAGGTCCGGGGAACGGGTCCCGGCCGTGCAGCCAGGCGTTGACGCCGATAGTGGTGCCCATGAAGTACATGGCGATCGCCATCGACAGGCAGCCCCAGGCTATTCGCGAGGTGCCCGGTGCCATCTGGCGCGTCGCAGCGATGGTGACGATCAATGCGGCGAGGCAGGCGGGGGCGTCAGCCAACAGGCCGACGTAATGCCTTACGCGGTCGCCGCCGAACCCCGTCAGCATCCAGACCACGCAAATGGTGACGTAGATCACAAGCCCGATGCAGAGCGTGTTGATCCATCCCGGCGAGCCGGAGGCGCTATTGTTTTGCGTAGATCCTGCTGAAACGGCCACCTGCGGCACCCGCAACTGTTTTGTCCAAGTGGATCTCATTCCAAGCCGTGCGACTTATTCGGGTCGCAGAATGAGTTGTCCCGGCCCGACTGGCAAGAAAGCTAATGGCGGGTTGGGATGCAGGTCTCGCTTAGTTTCCGGGCGTCGCGATGTTGTTCTCGCCGGGGTTCACACCGGCGTGAGTCAGCAGATTCGTGAGCGCAGTCGCAGACTTGACCTGCATTTTTTCCATGAGCCGGCCGCGGTGGACTTTGACCGTCTTCTCGGTGGCAGAAAGTTGGTCTGCGATCTGCTTGTTCTTCATGCCCGTGATGACCAGGTCCATCACCTGTCGCTCGCGCGGCGTGAGGCGCTTTAGTAGCTCGAGCACGCGACGCCGCTCCGCGAGCTTCGTCCGGTCGGTTGCGTCTTTCGAGATTGCTTCGCTCACCGTCGCGACGAGCTCGGCCTTGCGCACGGGCTTGGGAAGGAAACTGATCGCACCCGCCCGCATGCCTTGCACGGTCATCGGCACATCCCCGCGTGCGGTGACAAAGACAATGGGGCGTGCGTACCCACGCGCACTTAGAACGCGCTGCAACTCCAGGCCGGTCATGTCCGGCATGACGAGGTCGGTGACGAGACACCCTGGAACTTCGGGGTCGTGAGCTGCGAGAAACTCGCTCGCGGACGTATAGGTACGAGTGGGATATCCCTCTGCTTGCAGCAATCGCGCGAGGGCCGTTACGACCGCTTCATCATCGTCCACCAGGAAAACGGTTGCCTTGGTATCCATGCGGGTGACCCTGAATGGCAATCGTCCGAGCCGTTCGTGGCAGATCCCTACTTTCGCTGAACCCCGTCTATTGTGAGCAGGATTATGTGACGAAATGACCACGTCCCGCTATATCCGGCGCGGATTAGCGAACGTGGACCCGTGCTGGCACGTGCCGCCCGAGCGGCTGCTCTCATCCAGGCTGATGGTCGGTCGGACGGGGTCAGCCGGCTTGGGCGAGAATTGCCGTATCTATCGCCGCCATCAGGTCGTCGCGGCGCAAGGGCTTGGTGAAGTAGGCACTAGCGCCGTCCGCCATGCATTGCGCGCGTAAAGTCGGCTGATCATGGGCGGTCATGACGATGACCGGGACCTCGATCTGCGAGTTCTTGAGTGCTCGCTGCACATCGCTGCCGGTCAGCTCGGGCATCTGGAAGTCGAGTACCACGCAATCGGGAACGACTGTACGCAGCGAATTCAGAAACGTCTGACCGCTCTCGAAGACCATGACGTGGTAGAGCGATGAGGCTTGCAGCATTCGCGCGACTGCCAGGCGAACCGCCTGTTCGTCATCGACGACTGCAACGAGGTGCCGCGTATCCATGCCGTGCATTTGACCCCTTTGCAGCGCTGCTTGGGTAGTGGACTTACGTCGTACGGATTATCCCGAGCGTCTCCTACGCACTGTTCCGCAGGTGGTCACGATGTGAAAAATTGGTCGCGAACCCGCAATCGGGGCTAATCTGTGCCGCATTGCAGCTCACCGCAGCGAATGGATCATGCCGGTCACGAGCGTAGTCGCGTCGGACGAGGTCGATAAGAGAAGCGAACCGGGATTCACCCTGTCATTCCTGGCGCGTCAGCCGCTGCTCAGGAACATTCTCGCGCTCTGCCTGTTCGAGGCTGCGTTCTACGTTGCTTACCGTTACGCCATGGCGTTCAGCCATACGACGCCTTCGCCATTCTGGTTTCCGGACTCGATCCTGCTGTGCGCGTTGCTGCTGGTCCGGCCGCGCTGGTGGTGGCTGGTGCTACTCGCGCCGCTGCCAATTCGACTCTTCGTCGCAGTGCCTGCGGATACCCCGCTATGGTTCCTGTGGGCCACGTTCGCGATCGATTCCGGCAAGGCGCTGTTCACGGCAACGGCACTGAAGCATTTCATCCGTAACCCGATGCGATTCGAAACCGTGCGGGACTTTGGGGTGTACTGTCTTTTCGCAGTGCTGCTCGCCCCCGCGCTGTCCGCATTTGCCGGCGCCGCGGCGCGGCTCCCCCTCGGACAGGAGCTGTATTGGTCGGGTTGGGAGCAATGGCTGTTGGGAGATGCGCTCGCCAACCTGATCATCACTCCGGCCATTTTCTACTGGGTTGTGGGTGCTCGGGAGAATACGTCGATTGGTCCGGAGACTCGCTGGCTTGAAGGCGCATTGCTCATTGCCGGGTTGATTCTGACCTCCTACATCGCGTTCCAGAGTGAGGGAGGGGGGACTGCGTTCGCCGGGTCGCGCCTTTATGCGCCGGTGCCGTTTCTGTTCTGGGCAGCGATTCGCTTTGGTGTGCGGGGCGCCTCGGCGGCCATTTTGCTCCTTTCCTGTTTCGCGGTGGCCGCGGCCCTGCAAGGCCTTGGGATCTTTTCCGGGCTCTCACCGGGCGAGAATGGAGCGGTACTTCAGCACTTTCTTGTGGTACGAGCCGCACCCCTCTATCTGGCCGCGGTGCTGATCGACCAGAAACAAGGTGTCGAACGGTCCCTGCGGGAAAGCGAGCGACGCTTTCGCACCATGGCTGACAGCGCTCCGGTGCTCATCTGGATGTCGGGTACCGACAGAGTGCGCGAGTTCTTCAATCGTGGCTGGCTCGAGTTTACCGGCCACACGCTAGAGCACGAGTGCCAGAACGGCTGGGAGCACGGCGTGCATCCGGAGGATCTGCCGCACTGTGTCGCTGCGCATGACTCGTCACTCCAGGCCCGTGTGCCCTACGAGGCAGAGTACCGGCTGCGCCACCACGACGGCGACTATCGCTGGATCCTGGACAAGGGGGTTCCACGCTACGCCCCGAATGGCGCGTTCCTCGGGTATATCGGCACCGCGCTCGACATCACGGATCGCCGTCGCAATGAAGCTGCTTTGCGCGCCAGCGAGACGCGGTATCGTGAAGTCGTCGAGAGTCAGACCGGGTACGTGTGCCGTTTTCTGCCCGACACAACACTCACGTTCGTCAACGAAGCGTATTGCCGCTCGTGCGGACGCGAGCGGGAGCAATTGATCGGCACGAAATTACTGGATCTGATGCCGGAACGAGTCCGCACTCTGGTGCGCATTCAGGTTGAGTCAGCGGCGTTGCTGCGAGGACCGTGCGACTGGGAGCAAGAGGCGACGCTTCCCGATGGGAGCATCTGCTGGCAGCACTGGGCGTTTCACGCCATCTTCAATGCGGACGGGCAGGTCGATGAGTTTCAGGCCATTGGACACGACATCACAGATCGCAAGAGGGCCGAAGAAGCGACTCGCAATCTCGCCCACGCGACGCGCCTTGCGGTGGTTGGAGAGCTGACCGCAATGATTGCCCACGAGGTGAACCAGCCCCTGTGCGCCATTCTCAGCAATGCAGAAGCGGCTGAGACCCTGCTGACCTTGAAGGAGCCGCCCCTGCCTGAAGTCGGCCGGATACTGGCTGAGATCTGCAAAGAAGATCTGCGTGCCAGCGAGGTGATCCGTCGGATCCGTGGGTTGGTGCGCAACCGCGACATTCAGATGCAACCGCTCGATCTCAACGAAGTGGCGTCCGGCGTGCTGCAACTGGTGGCGAGCGATGCCAAGCGGCGGCGGGTTCACCTGCGCAGTGAATTGACCTCCGGATTACCGCTGGTGTCTGCGGACCGTACCCATATAGAGCAGGTACTGCTGAACCTGATCGTCAACGGCATGGACGCGATGCAGAACACCCGCGAGTCGGCGCGCGAGCTCACGGTGGCCACGAGGCGCAATGGCGATGACACGGTCGAGGTCGGCGTGAGCGATCGCGGTAGCGGCATACCGACCGACAAGATGTCGCGCATTTTCGAATCCTTCTTCACCACCAAGCCAGACGGCATGGGGCTGGGACTGCCCATCGCCCGCTCGATCATCGAAGCCCATCGCGGACGGATCTGGGCGGAAAGCAGCCCGGGCGGCGGCGCGACGTTTCGATTTACTGTGCGCACCGTCGAAGCGCGCAACTCCTAAAGTTCACGCCCGCACTGAGCGACGCGCTCACGCGCTGTCGTCCGTTTTGCTACCGAGCGCCTGACTCAGGCTGTGCTTAGCGGAAAGCACATCACTCCACCGATCGCCAGTCTTCGCCAAACGCTTCAGTGCATTGGCGATCGTGAAGTCGGTGGGCTCGGCCGCTTCGAGCTCTTCCCAGGTCAGGGGCATTGAGACGGGCGCGCCGGGGACGCCGCGCGGTGAGTAGGCGCTGTTGAGGGTTTTTCCGCGCACATTCATGTTGTAGTCGATGAAGATCTTGCCGGTGCGCTTCTCGACCGACCACTCCATCGTGATGTCCTTCGGGTGCTCGCGCATCAGGTGCCGGCCCACCATCTCGCAGATCTTGCGCGCCTCATCGAAGTTCACCGTGCGCTCGATCGGAACGAACACGTGAAGGCCGGTCTTGCCTGAAGTCTTGACCACCGCATCGAGTGTCATCTCGCGTAGCAACTCGCGCAGCCAGAAGGCGACGCGCCGGCCCATCGCGAAGCCTTTCTTGTTGAGCTCGGGCTCCGCGCCTTTCGCTTCCTTACCCGAGTAGATGTACGGGTCGATGTCGAAGACCAGATAGTCCGGGAAGTTGAGCACCGAGGACTCGAGCGCTTCGATCGAGCTGGAGAAATCCTCGGTTTGGGCGGGCGTGTCCGCTCCAGGCGTGTAGCGCGAATGCCAGACATGAAACTCGAGTGTGCCGACCTGGCCGAGCCAGAGGAGCGACGGCAGGTTGTTGGCGACCACGTAATCGTGCCGCTCGTCCTTGTGCTCGGAGAAGACGGTGACGCTGTCGACGTAGTCCGGTTTCGCCTGGCTCCAGTGCTTTTGAAAGAAGCGCTCGCCGTTGATGCCCTCGGGCATGCGGATCATCGTGAGCGGCCGGTCCTGAAGATGCGGCAGCATGTAAGGTGAGACGCCGGCGAGATAACGCAGCAGATCGCGCTTGGTCACCGGCTTGACCTTCTTGTCGCCGGGCCAGTATTCGCGATCGAGATTGGTGAGACGGACCTTGGCGCCGCTGATGTCGAGATCGAGTCGGTTCGGCTTCTGTTCGAGCTGCTCGAGGGCCGAGTCGATGTCGTCCTGAGATGGAGAGCGATCGGTCGGGTCGGTTTCCGCGCGACTTTTCGCGCCAGCGCCGCTCGCTCGAACCCGACCTCCGCGAGCGCTCTTGGCCGTGGCGGGCGTTCGCGCCATCCTCCGCATTGCGAGCGCGGCTGCCGCCGTTCGCTCGCCCGCCGCCGTTGCCTTTGCCGATCTGCTCGGGGCCGCTGCGCACATCACCCGGCTTGATGTCATCTCGCAGTCTCAGGAATACAGGCGCGCGCAGATTGCCGTCGGGCGTGAAGCTGGCGAAGTTCACTTCAGCGACGAGCTTGGGTTCGATCCAGGTCGTCGGGCGGTGCAAATCGGGCTTTTCAACAAAGGGAGGCGTCTTGCGCGTCAGCTTGGCGACGCGCGCGCGAAGGTCTGCGAAAGTCCTCTCATCGAGACCCGAGCCGACGTGACCGACATAGCGAAAATCTTTCTTGTCCCAGTAGCCGAGGAGGAGGGCGCCTAACGGCTCGCGCGCGCCCTTGCCCTTGGTGTAGCCGCCCACGACGAATTCCGCGCTCTGCACGGCTTTGATCTTCTGCCATGCACTCGAACGCCGACCGGGCTGGTAGATGCTGTCCTTGCGCTTCGCCACGATTCCCTCCAGACCTCTGTCCATCGCGGCGGCATAAAGTTTCTCGGCATCGTCGGAAACATGGACGAGCTGGATGTGAGCGGAGGGCAGGAGGCACTGGGCAAGGTAGCGCCGCCGATCGACATAGGGTGAGCCGCGCAGGTTGAGCCCCGCGAAGTGCAGCAGATCGAAGCAGACGTACGCCACAGGTGTCGTAGCTCGCCCCTCGGTGATCTCCTTTTCGGTCTTGAGCTGGGCACGGTTCTGCAGCGCGTTGAACGAGGGTACGCCCGTGTCGTCGAAGGCGACGACTTCGCCATCCAGCACCATCTTGTCGATCGCCTGCGTCGCCAGTTCGGAGGTGATCTCGGGAAACTGCGCGGTGTAGTCGATTCCATTGCGCGATTGCAGGCTCACCTTGCCGTCGCTCACGAACGCGATGACGCGATAGCCATCGAGCTTGGGTTCATAGAGCCACTTCGAATCCGAGCGCGCTTCATCGCCGATTTCGGCGAGCATCGGAGACAGGGTCTTGGGAACGGACTCGCTCGGACCCGCGGGTGCGAGGATCGACGCATCGAGCCGTGGCGGCAAGTGAGTTGGCGTGATGTCATCGAGCGAGTAATCCGAGAGCACCGATCGTGAGCGTGCCAGCACATCGTTCGCTTGCACGAACCGATCCCTGTGCTTGATCAGCAGCCATTGCTTCGTCAGTCGCGTGCGCACCAGGGTGTAGGAGCCTTTAAGCTTCGCACCACGCAGGAAGATGCTCAGCTTGCCATCCTTGAGCTCCTTTCTGAGCCGCTCCTCCGCCTCGCGCCGATCACTGAAGGAATACTTCTCACCTTCGTCAGGCGAGTACACGCCGCAGTCCCAGACGATCACATTGCCTGCGCCGTATTCCTTCGCCGGGATGACGCCTTCGAACGAGGCGTACTCGAACGGATGATCTTCGACTTCGACCGCGAGACGTTTGTCCACGGTATCGGTCGACGGCCCCTTCGGCACCGCCCACGACTTGAGTACCCCATCGAGCTCCAGCCGGAAATCGTAGTGCAACTGTCGCGCGGCATGTTTCTGGATCAAGAAGAGCAACGGGCCACGGCGCGAAACAATCTTCGGCGCGGGCTCCGGCGTGCGCGTGAATTTGCGTTTGGCAGCGTAGCGATCGAGAGCGCGTTTGTTCACGGGTCCGTTCCCGTTGGTGCAAAACCCGGCAATTCGGTGCGACCCGGTTGGTAGTGTGGGTGTACCGCTCTTAGACCACACAATATCATCATGTTCCGGAGCATCTTCAAACCGCCGGCCACTTCGTTGTTGCGCACGATCTCGATGTATATTGAATCATGACCGGTGTCCTCCAGTTGCCTCATCGTCGATGAGGGCTGTCTTCTACGATCAATTCGCACAGCCACTCCGGGTTCAGGAGGTGGCTGATCCCGCGCCGGCGGACGGCGGCGTCGTGATCAAGGTGGAGGCAACGGGACTGTGCCGCAGCGATTGGCACGGCTGGATGGGACACGACCCTGACATCGTGTTGCCGCACGTCCCTGGCCATGAACTCGCCGGGACCGTTTGCGCGGTTGGCAAACAGGTAGTCCGTTGGGGGGTAGGTGATCGGGTCACTGTCCCCTTCGTCTGCGGATGCGGTCACTGCCCGGAGTGTGAGTCGGGCAATCCCCAGGTTTGCCCGAACCAGTTCCAGCCGGGCTTCACGGCCTGGGGATCGTTCGCCGAACAGGTGGCGGTCAATTACGCCGATATGAATCTGGTGGCACTTCCCGAATGGCTCGACTCTGCGACCGCGGCTTGCCTGGGCTGCCGCTTTGCGACCTCCTTCCGCGCGGTCGTTGATCAAGGGCGCGTGAAGGCGGGCGAGTGGCTTGCTGTCCATGGCTGTGGTGGCGTCGGTCTGTCCGCGATCATGATTGCGAACGCGCTCGGCGCGAAGGTGATTGCGATCGACCTCGGCGAGGAGAAGCTCGCGTGTGCACGCACGATGGGCGCGTGTGCGACGGTCGATGCACGGTCAGTTGCTGATGTGCCGGCCGCAGTCCATGAAATCAGCAAGGGAGGCGCGCATGTCTCGATCGATGCGCTCGGACATCCGACGACCTGCGTGAATTCCATCGCCAGCCTGAGACGGCGCGGCAGACACGTGCAGGTCGGACTTATGCCGGAGGGCGCCACGCTTCCGATGAGCAGGGTCATCGCGCATGAGCTGGAACTCGTCGGCAGCCATGGCATCCAGGCTTCCCGCTACGGCGCCCTGCTGGAAATGATCCAAGGCGCTAAGCTCGATCCAGGCAAGCTCATCACCCGGCGCATCAGGCTCGACGAGGTTCCGGCGGCCCTCATGGGGATGGCGAGCTTTGAGGGTGTCGGGATTACAGTGATCTCTCCCTGACGACGATTTGGAGAAGGCCGTGTACGTCCGTAATGCGTGGTCGTTGGCTGGGTGCGCGTCGCTTCTGGCGTTGCTGGTTGGCTGTGCCCCTCAGCCGCAGCCTGCAGCTAATGCAAATTCCGACGCGGGCGAGGCTCTGCATCAATTGTTCGCCGACGAGTGGAGCACGCGGCTACGCGATGACCCACTGTTCGCGACTGCTTCGGACGTTCACGACTACGACGACCGCCTGCCCGCGGTAACGCCTGCGGATTTCGCGCGGCGCCTCGAACAGGATCGCGGCTATCAGCAGCGCCTTGTGGCGATCTCGCGCACCGCGCTCAGTCACGAGGACCAGGTCAACTACGACCTGTTCGAATTCGTCCTGAAGCATCGCATCGCGCTCGCGCCCTTCAAACCATGGCGTATTCCACTTACCAGCGATGAAGGCTTTCACATCGACGTCATGCGCATGGCCGTCGGCGTCAGGATGAACAGTGCGCATGACTACGAGAACTACATCGCACGACTGCACGCGATTCCGCCTTACTTCGAGCAGCAGACCGGGAACCTGCGCCAGGGGATGGCGGATGGTTTCACGCTGCCGGCCGTGATCCTGCCGGGCATCATCAAAGTAGTGGAGGGCCAGCAATATGCTTCGGCAGAAAAGAGTCCCTTCTGGGAGCCCTTCACGCGTTTCCCCGACACGATCAGTGCCGCCGACCAGGAACGGCTGAAGACGGCAGCGCGCGGCGCCATCGAGAGCGACGCGATTCCCGCCTATCGACATCTGCTCGAGTTCTTCAGCAAGGAGTACCTGCCAGGGGCGCGCCAGACCATCGGCGCCAGTGATCTGCCGGAGGGCAGAGGCGTACTACGACGCCCTGGTGCGTTATTTCACCAATCTCGAGGTGACGCCCGACCAGGTGCACGAGATCGGCTTAGGCGAAGTCGCGCGCATCCGTTCCGAGATGGAGACGGTGATCCGCCAGACCGGCTTCAAGGGCGATTTCGCGGCGTTCCTCAAGTTCCTGCGCACCGATCCGCGGTTCTACGCACACACGCCCGACGAGTTGCTCAAGGATGCGTCCTACATCGCCAAGCAGATCGACGGCATCCTGCCCGGATATTTCGGCAAGCTGCCGCGCCTGCCCTACAGCGTGCAGCCAGTGCCCGCGGAGCTCGCGCCGAACTACACCGGCGGTCGCTATTCACCGCCGCCCATTGGCGGCAACAAGGGTGGTGAGTTCTGGGTCAACACCTACGCGCTCGAAAAGCGGCCCCTCTACGTGCTGACCGCGCTCGCGCTGCACGAGGCGGTGCCAGGCCATCATCTGCAGGGCTCGCTGGCGCGCGAGCTGGAGAACGTGCCGCCGTTTCGGCTCGACCTCTATCCGCACGCGTTCGGTGAAGGCTGGGGGCTGTATTCGGAGAAGCTCGGCAAGGAAATGGGCATGTACAAGACGCCCTACGATGAGTTCGGCCGGCTTACATACGAGATGTGGCGCGCGTGCCGGCTCGTGGTCGATACCGGTATGCACGCCAAGGGCTGGTCACGCGACCGCGCCATGGAATATCTCGCGAGCAATACGGCGCTGTCGCTGCACGAAGTGCGCACCGAGACCGACCGCTACATCGCGTGGCCGGGCCAGGCGCTCGCATACAAGATGGGGGAGCTCAAGATCCTCGAGCTACGCGCCAAGGCACACGATGCGCTCGGCGAGCGCTTCGACCTGCGCGCTTTCCATGATGCGGTGCTGGAGAACGGCGGCGTGCCGCTGCCGATCCTCGAGCACCAGATCGACGAGTACATCGCAGCCGCACAAAAGAAATAGTCTCGTACCAGGATCGATGTCGCTGGCGGGTCTACGCGCCCCGATTCGACGCCCGATGTCCGCAGGCGCGCGATCGAAAACGTGTCAGCGCGCGCGCCAGGAGCAGCTGCGACAAGAATGCGTCTGCGACGTCCGGCATCGATTCGCCCCGCGGCTCGACGAATCTGTCGCGTAGCTTTTCGTCCGCCCCTCGAACAGTGAGGGGGGGTATTGGCATGCTCCTGAAGAGCAAGTACGCGATACCGGAACCTTTCATGAGCCACTCCCGTTGGATATTGACCGTCACTCCATTCTTTAAGACGCACCTGCTCGGACAAACCCGCCAGCCTTTGGTGCGGACCAGGGGGATTTGATCGCCGCTGGCGTCTTTTGAGGTGCTTTTCCGTCTTATCCGGTGGGCAAGCAAACAAAGGTAGCGAGAATATGTCAGCGGTATTGAAGTTCAGGCCGAAGTCGAACGCCTCCCGCGCTTCCCTATTGGGGCCGGCAAGGGCAGACTGCCCTGTAAAACAGTTGAACGGAGTGCGGGGAGCTCACGTGACAGCTGAACCGGGCAACCCAAGTCCCACGGCGGAGAGCGCGGACGCGCGCGTTGACCTTTTCACTGTCCTGTATGCGCAGCTGCGGCAGATCGCCCAAAGTGCTCTGCGCCGCAGCGGCCCGGTGCTCTCGGTCAGCCCAACTACGCTCCTGCACGAGGCCTACTTGAGAATGTCTGGTCGCGAGGGCCCGCAGTTCGCCGATCGCGGGCGCTTCATGGCGTACGCCTCGCGTGCGATGCGCAATATCGTCATCGACTTCGTCCGCGACCGGCAGGCTCTGAAACGTGGCGGAGCCTTCGAGATCACCTCCATACCGACCGAGGCGCCAGAGTTTGCCGTGGATGAGCCGGAGCTCAAGCGCATCAGCGATGCGCTGGATGAGCTGGCAACGGTAGATGCAGCGTTGGCCGAGCTGGTCGACCTGAAGTTCTTCTGCGGCTTTTCATTCACCGAGATCGCGGCGATGCGCGCGTGTTCAGAACGCAGCGTGCAGCGCGATTGGAACAAGGCGCGCCTCTATCTGCACGACGTGTTGCGCGAGTCGTGAGAGGCAACATCGACAAAGCGCGCTGGGTCCTGCTCAGCCCTCTGCTCGATGAGCTGTTGGCGCTCGATGCCACCGCGCAAGCGGATCGGATCACGCAGCTCCGACGCGACGACCGCGCGCTGGCGGATGATCTGACTGCGCTCTTGGCTCAGCAGGCAGAGATCGAGCGTGAGCGATTCCTGGAAGGTTCGATACCGCGACCGGCGCCAGAACCGAGCCTCGCCGGCCAGGTTGTCGGCAGTTACACGCTCGATCGGCTGCTGGGACAGGGCGGCATGGGCACGGTCTGGCTTGCTCACCGCAGTGACGGAAGGTACGAAGCACGCGTTGCCGTCAAGCTGCTCAATCTCGCGTTCCTCGGTCCCGGCGGCATCGAACGCTTTCGGCGTGAAGGCAACGCCCTCGGTCGCCTGACCCACCCGAACATCGCACGACTCATCGATGCCGGTGTTACCCAGGTGGGTCAACCCTATCTGGTGCTGGATTACGTCGAGGGTGAAACGATCAGCCGCTGGTGCGAGAGTCGGGCGCTCGATCTGAAAGCGCGCGTGCGACTGTTCCAGGACGTACTCGCCGCGGTCGCGCACGCGCATTCCAAGCTGATCCTGCATCGGGACCTGAAACCGTCGAACATCCTCGTAACATCCGAGGGCCAGGTGAAGCTCGTCGACTTCGGCATCGCGAAGCTGCTCGACGACGGGGCCCCCGCACCGATACCCAGCCTCACGCAGATGGCGGGGCAGGCTTTCACGCCGGAGTATGCGGCTCCCGAACAGCTTCAGGGCGGCGAAGTAACGAGTGCGACCGACGTGTATGCACTCGGCGTGCTGCTTTACGTTCTGCTCACCGGACAGCACCCGCTCGTTGCCGACCAGCACACTCCGCTCGAGCGAATGCGCGCCATCGTCGATACGGATCCAGCACGCCCGAGCCAGGCCAGTCGATCGGCTGACGGAGCGAGCGAGCGCCGCAGCGTTCCGCCGCAACAGGCGCGCGCTCTCAAAGGTGATCTCGACAATATCGTCCTCAAGGCGCTCAAGAAGTCGCCTGCCGAGCGCTATCACACGGTCGAGGCCTTCGCTGATGATCTGCGCCGCTATCTCAATCACGAACCCGTCAGCGCGCGCGCGGATTCGCTTTCCTATCGAACCGCAAAGTTCGTGACCCGCAACAAGCTCGCCGTCGGTGCCGCTGCGATCGTGCTGTTGGCCCTCATTGCAGGCGCCGCCGTATCAGTCTGGCAGGCGGTCGAGGCGACTCGACAACGGGACCGCGCGCTCTCACTCGCTGGGCGCAACGAGGCGGTTCTCGGCTTCGTCAGCGACATGCTGATGGAAGTCGCTCCTGCAGACCAGCCGATACGGGTTGTCGACCTGCTGGAACGCAGCCGGGAAATGCTGCTCAACGAGAACGATCTGCCAGAGCATCGAGCGGCGATTCTCAATCTGCTGGCGACCTACTACTTGAGTAACGGCAAGCCTGGCCAGGCGGACCCACTGCTCTCGCGCGCGATCGAGCTGACCAAATCGACGACAGACCTCGAGCTGCGTGCCACGGTGCTCTGTGAGGGCGCGTACGCGGCCTCGCTCCTGGGCCGTCCAGACGAGGCAGAGAAGCTGATCGAAGAAGGGCTGCAGTTGAGTCAGTCGGATGCGAATGCGGCCGTTCACTGCCTGCGCGACCGCGCCTTCATTGCGCAGAACTCGAATGATCAAAAGGCAGCGCTCGACTACGCGCTGCAGGCGCAGAAGCGGCTGCACGAATCCGGGGCCGTAAAGCCGGATCTGGAAGCGCAACTCCTCGCCGATATCGGCGCTGCACACTACCTGGACGGTAACAACGCCGCGGCTGAACGCTACTACAAGGAAGCGCTGGACCAGATGGCGAAGAGGGGACGAGCCGAAAGTCCCAGCGTTTTCTTTCTGCGCAACAACTGGGGCATGGCGAGTTTTTCGGCGGGAGACGTTCGTCGCGCGCTCGAGCAGTACGACGAAGCGCTGCGGCTTGCGGTCCAGAAGTCAGTGGAGGGGAAGCCACCGCCTTACCTGCTCCATAATCGGGCAGCCGCTCTGTCGGCACTGGCGCGCTATCCCGAGGCGCTCAAGGCTTATGGCGTTGGCCTCGAAGCTGCAACCGAAGCGGGAAATGCGACAGTGCGACTGGGGTGCCTTGCCGGTCGCGCCAACACGTACGCACTGATGGGAGATATCGGTCGCGCCGAATCCGAGCTCGCGGTCATCACGCCCGAGGTGGGCAAGACGATTCCAGCGGATAGCTCGCCAGCGATGACGATCGGCCTGGTCCAGGCGCGCGTCGATGCCGCGCGTGATCGATTGCCCGAGGCCATCACGCGCCTCACGCGGATCGTGGAGTTCTTCGACAGCCGGCAGATGGCAGTGGCGCCGCTCGTGCGGGTGCTGATCTTCCGTGGCGACGTGTACCTGAAGCAAGGTAACTTCAGCGCTGCAATTGCGGATGCGGAGCGTGCACTGAAGGTGTCACGCGCACTGCAGGGCGACAAGCCGTATTCGAGCCTTACCGGCCAGTCGTTGCTGCTGCTCTCCCGCATCCAGGAGACCCGCGGTCAGCATTCCGCGGCGCGAGGATTTGCCAGCGAGGCAGTCCCGCAACTGAGTGAGACGCTCGGCGCGGAGCATCCCGACACGCGCCGCGCACAGCAGTACGCGACCGCGTCAACGTAGAAATGGACGCCGCCGCCGGATCAGGCGGTGCGTTGCTCGCTGAGACCGAGACGCTCCATCATCGCTTTGCGGATGAGGTACTTCTGAATCTTGCCGGTGACGGTCATCGGGAACGCATCCACGAAGCACACGCGCGCCGGCACCTTGTAGTGCGCGATCTGTCCACGGCAAAACCCGAGAACGTCCTCTTCCGTCAGGGTCTCGCCACGACGGGTGCGGATCCATGCGCAGACCTGCTCGCCGAATTTATCATCGGGAATGCCGACCACCGCCACGTCCTCGATCTTGGGATGGCGGAACAGGAATTCCTCGATTTCGCGCGGATAGATGTTCTCCCCGCCGCGGATGATCATGTCCTTCTCGCGACCGACGATGTTGCAGTAGCCATCATCGTCGATCACCCCGAGATCACCGGTATGCATCCAGCCGTCCGCATCGATCGCTTTGGCCGTTTGTTCCGGATCGTCCCAGTAGCCGAGCATCACCGCGTAACCACGTGAGCACAGCTCTCCTGCTTCACCGCGTCCGAGCGTGCCTCCCTCGGAGTCGATCACCTTCGCTTCCATGTGCGGCTGGATACGTCCGACCGTCGACACACGGCGTTCGATCGGATCATCGGTTGAGCTCTGAAAGCTCACCGGGCTCGTCTCGGTCATGCCGTAGGCGATGGTGACTTCGCGCATCCCCATGCGATCGACAACCCGACGCATGATCTCGATCGGGCAGGGAGCGCCCGCCATGATGCCGGCGCGCAGACTCGAGACGTCGAACGATTCGAACTCGGGGTGCTGTAGCTCGGCGATGAACATCGTGGGCACGCCATGCAGCGCCGTGCAGCGCTCGGCTTGCACAGCCCTGAGCACCGTGAGCGGATCGAAGCCGGCGGAGGGATAGACCATCGTCGCCCCGTGCACCACGCAGGCGAGATTCGACAGCACCATGCCGAAGCAATGATAAAGCGGCACCGGAATGCAGAGCCGGTCGCCCGCCTTCAATCCCATGCGCATGCCGACGAGGTAAGCGTTGTTGACGATATTTCGATGTGACAGCGTCGCCCCTTTGGGCAGGCCGGTGGTCCCGCTCGTGAACTGGATGTTGATCGGCTGCCGGCACTCGGCGCTCGCGGCAACTTCACCCAACAAGGTGTGGTCGTCGGCTGCGATGTCGGCAAAGTCCAGCCAGCCCGCACGCTGTTCGCCGCCGATCTTGGCGACGATCTTGAGCTGCGGCGCGCGCGACGCGCGGAGTTGTCCCGGCGCACTCGCGGCAATCTCCGGCGCGAGTGCCTCGACCATGCCGACGTAATCACTCGTCTTGAAGGAATGCGCTGTGATGAGCGCCTTCATGCCGACCTTGTTGAGCGTGTATTCGAGTTCCGACAGACGATAGGCTGGATTGACGTTGACCTGGATCAATCGCGCGCGCGCAGTGGCGAACTGCGCCAGTGTCCATTCCGCGCAGTTCGGCGCCCACACGCCCACCCGATCGCCTGGCTCGAGGCCAAGTGCGAGGAGGCCCGAGGCGAGACGATCGACGCGGCGGCCGAACTCCTCATACGTCCAGCGGATATTCTGCTCGAGCGAGACGAGTGCTTCGGTCTTCGGCCAGCGCGCGATCGTCTGCTCAAGGACCTCGCCGATCGTTGCTTCGATGAGTGGCGTGCTCGTTTCCCCGACGACGTGACTGCTCGTGTTTGGCATGCGCTGTAGTCGTACTCCGAGTACGATCGACGTGCAACAAGAAGTAAATGCGCGATCGCCCGGGGACAATCTGATGCCCGATGCCAGCAGAGCGGATCGCGGGGCGATGAATCAGGGGAGCGCGTATGAGTTCGGCTTCGGCACAAGCCCATAGTCTTTCAAGACCGGACACGCGCACCGGTCTCGATCCATGGGTTGAAGCAGAACTGCCGGCGGCTCCAATGCCGCGGGGCCTCGGCTGGCTGGGGGTGGTCGGACCCGGTGTGATCGTGCTCGGCGTTTCGATCGGGAGCGGAGAGTTCCTGCTCGGGCCCGCGGCATTCGTGAAGTACGGTCTCACGCTCCTGTGGGTGACGCTGGTATCCGTCTTCTTGCAGGCCATCTTGAACACCGAAGTGATGCGCTACGTGGTGGCGACGGGTGAGCCGGTGTTCACGGGCTTCATGCGCACGCGGCCTTCGGCGCCCGCCTGGGCCTGGACCTATGCCGGATTTGTCTTTCTGCAGGTCGGCTGGCCGGCGTGGGCAGCCACTTCGGCCGGCATCATTTTTTTTCTCATGGCCGGACGTCTTGCAGGACCGGAAGACAGCGCTGCGGTCTATTACATCGGTGTGGCTCTGTTCCTCGTCTGCGTCACGCTGCTGCTGATCGGACGGCGTGTGGGACGCACGCTCGAATTGCTCAACTGGATGCTGATCGCCGTGATTCTCGGCGGCTTCCTTTTGCTTGGCCTGATTTTCGTTCCCGGGCATACCTGGTTGGCAGCGACGGTCGGGCTGACTGGGTTCGACCTCGAGCGTCGGACCTTCGCCTTCATCCCGGAAGGCGTCGACTTCTTCCTCATCGGAGCGTTGGCTGCGTATTCAGGCTGCGGTGGCGTGCTCAACATCGCGCTCGGCAACTGGGCGCGCGACAAGGGGTACGGCATGGGACAGCGCGCCGGATACATTCCGGCCGCGATCGGTGGCGAGCGCATGAATCTCGCGCATCACGGCTTCAAGTTCGCTACCGACGCCGAGTCGATGAAGCGCTGGCGCGGTTGGTGGCGCATCGTCAGGGCCGATCAATGGGGTGTGTTCTTCGTGGGCGCAATACTGGGCATGGTCCTGCCGGCGCTTCTATATGTGACCTTCATGCCGCACGGCACCGACATTCGTGGCCCCGGGATCAGTGCAGTGCTGGCGCAGACTCTGGGTACGCAAGTCGCCCCGTGGCTTGCCGCCGCGATCGCATTCCTGGGCGCGTGGCTCCTCTTCAAAACTCAGCTGGACATCGTAGATGGGATGACCCGCACCATCACGGACATCCTGTGGAGCGGCAGCCGGCGCGTGCGCGACTGGCGTGGCGGCGATGTCAGGACGGTGTACTACGTCGTCCTGGCTGTGATCGTCGTCTGGGGCATCATTGCGCTCAGACTCGCGCAGCCGATCGTGCTGCTGCAGGTGAGCGCGAATGTTGCGGGTGTCGTGTTCGTCGTCGCATCGTTGCACCTCCTGTACATCAACACGCGACTTCTCCCGCCGGCGCTGCGTCCGCCCATGTGGCGTCGGGTCGCATTGGTGTGTACGGCGGTGTTCTATGGCTTCTTCGTCGTGCTGTCAGCGCGCAGTTTTATGTGAGCGGCCCAAAGTATCGGCCCGCAATCCAGCCATGAGCTGTTCGAAATCGGTCGCGCTCACGGGCTTGGTGAAATGCAGGTCGAATCCCGCTTCGGTGGCCCTGCGCTTGTCCTCTTCCTGGCCCCAGCCGGTGAGCGCAACGAGAATCACCCCGCTGCCCCACGATTGCTCGCGTATGCGGCGTGCCGCGTCGTAGCCATTCAAACGCGGCATGCCAATGTCGAGCACCACCAGGTCGGGGCGGAATGCGGCCGTTTCTTCGATTGCCTGAAGACCGTCGCGAACGGTGCGAACCTCGTTGCCCATCAGGCGCAGCATCATGCCCATGCTCTCTGCCGTGTCATGGTTGTCGTCCGCGACGAGAATGCGATACGTGCGGTGGCCCAGCGAGTCTGGCTTCTCGACGACGGGAGCTTCGCGGTGCACCGTCAGCACAATCGGCAGCCGCACGGAGAACTCGCTGCCGCGACCGACCCCCTCGCTGCGTGCATGGATGCTCCCGCCATGTAGCTCCACGAGTTGCTTTGCCAGTGTGAGGCCGATGCCAAGACCTCCATGCGACCGCTCCAGCGAGCCGTCCACCTGGGTGAACATCTCGAAGACCGAGGGCAGCGCTTCAGCCGGGATGCCGATTCCCTGGTCACGCACAGTTACCACCACTGCTTCTGCGCCGTCGGCAGCAGTGGTCAGCCAGATCTTGCCGCCGCGGTCCATGTACTTCGCCGCGTTGTTCAACAGGTTCGACAGCACCTGCGCCAGGCGCACGGGATCTGCGTCCAGGTAGACCGGCCCCGGCATCAGGCTGACGTCGAGGTGATGGCCGGCGGCCTCGATGAGCGGCCGTGACGCATCGACCGCGTTCCTGATCACGGCGCCGAACTCGATTCGCTCGCGGCGCAATTCGAGCTTGCCACGGGTGATGCGCCCGACATCGAGCAGATCATCGACCAGTCGCACGAGCTGTCCGAGCTGCCGATCCATGATCCTGCGCGCCTGATCGACGGTCGCCGGATCATCGCCCTTGAGCCGCATGATATGCAGCGCATTGCGGATCGGCGCCAGCGGATTGCGCAACTCGTGCGCCAGGGTCGCCAGGAATTCGTCTTTGCGACGATCTGCCTGGCGCAGCGTCTCTTCCATCTCCTTCTGGTCGTGGATATCCGTGGTGGTACCGAACCAGCTCAGAATTTCTCCTCTGGCGTCTCTGAACGGAACGGCGCGCGCGACGAACCAGCGATACTCGCCGTCATAACGGCGGTGGCGCAGTTCGATTTCGAAGTCGCGTCCCTTGCGAAGATGCCACTGCCACGCCTTCGTGCACCGCTCCAGATCATCCGGGTGCACCGTCAGCTCGGGCAAGGAGGTTGCACGCTCCAGGTCTGGGATGCCGCAGAACTCGAACCAGCGCTGGTTGGCGTACGTTACCTTTCCGTCTGGAGCCGCAGTCCAGACGATGGAAGGAATGGTCTCCGCCAGGAAGCGAAAGCGCGCCTCACTTTCACGCAGCAGGTCCATCGCGCGCTTGCGCGCGGAGATATCACGCGCGACCTTGGAGGCGCCGATGATGCGACCGGCGGGATCGCGGATCGGCGAGATCGTCACCGAGATGTCCAGGCGCTCACCACGCTTGGATACGCGCACCGTCTCCATGTGCTGCAGTCGCTTCCCGCTACGGATCTGCTCCAGGATCGCGCGCTCCTCGTCGTGCCGATCCGGCGGAATGATGATCGTGATCGGCTGACCAATGGCTTCTTCGGACGTGTAGCCGAAAAGTCGCTCCGCGCCCGCGTTCCATGACGTGATGATGCCGTCCAGGGTCTTGCTGACGATCGCGTCGTCGGACGAATGGACGACGGAGGCCAGGAGTGCCTGCGCCTCTATCTGGTCGCGCAGTTGATATTGACGCTGTCGCGCTCGCACCGCTGTCTGCAGCGAGCTGACGAGTGTCGTGATGCGCACCGGTTGCTCCAGCACCGTCACGTTCCCAAGCCGCTCCATCGCCCACACTGCGATCGCGGAATCGGCGCCCGAAGCGGACAAGATGACGATCGGCAGGTCGGACCAGGCAGGTTGGTCCCGGAAAATCGCCGCGAATTGTTCCGGGTCTCCGGCGGCCAGGACCTCATCGGTCAGGAGCACCGCGCCGGCGCCGGCGTTCAGTTCACGCAGCGAGTTCGGGCAGTCCGTTGCACAACTTGCATGCCAGGCCCGCGTCCGCGAGAATCGTTCGGCTGAATATCGCGTCCGCCCGGGTAGGGGCGAGTACCAACACCCGTTGTTGGTCAGCTGCTTGCACCACCGGGCGTCGTCCTTTCGGAAATGATCTGCGGTATCCCTGAGAGGATTCCCCAGAAATTGCGCAGTACTTCGCCAACCTTAATGCTGTGATTGAAGGACAGCTCTCGAATCGTTCGCTCGTGCTGGCCGGTCCGCTTCTTGATGACGGAGATCGCCTGGCGAATCTCGCCGGCGGCCTCGAAGTAACGCAACAGCACTACACTATCGGCCAGGTAACTCGCATCGACGGGCGACGATACGTCGCTCGAGATGATCCCGTGCTGAGTGAGGAGCAGGAGGGTGGTCACCTCTCGTTGACCAAGAAAAGTCAGGAGTTCGTGCAGGTGCAGCGTGAGAAGCTGCTCGCTGGGCATCGCATTGAGGTAACCGTTCAGGCTGTCGATGACGACGATGCGGCTCCCCCCCTCTTCCGTCGCTAGGCGGACATCATGCGCAAATTCGCCCGGTGAGAGCTCGGCGGGATCCACCTGCCGCAGATTCACAAGGCCCGCCTCGATCAGGGGTTCGAACTCCATGCCCAGGCCGGAGCTGCGCTCCAGGAACGTCGAGATCGACTCGTCGAAGATGAACAGCGACACACGCTCGCCTCGCTGCGCCGCGGTGGCCGCGAAGTGCGCGGCCAGCGAGGACTTGCCAGTGCCGGCGGCACCCATGATCAATGTGGCCGTGCCGCTGGCAAGGCCGCCGCCGAGGAGCGAATCGAGCGCATCGATGCCGCTCTTGACGGAGCCCCGCTTACGGCTGGTCCGATGCTCGGCCGCTACCAGCCGCGGGAACATCTTGAGTCCGCCGCGGCGGATCACGAAGTCGTGCAGACCCTCACGAAAGGGGGCGCTGCGCATCTTGGCGACATGCACCCGCCGCCGCATCGTGCCGTACGAAGGCAGCTCGCGTTCCATGCTAATGACGCCATACGAAAGACTGCGCAAGTGCAGATCACCTTCCTCGCCCGTGCGATCGTCGGTGAAAATGACCGTCGCTTGGTGCTTGGAGAAGTAGCGCTTCAAGGCGAGGATCTGTCGCCGGTAACGCAGCGCGTTTCCGGCCAGGAGACGCAGCTCCGCGACCGAATCGACCACCACGCGTCGCGGAGTGATGCGGTCTGCTTCCGCCAGCACCGTCTTGATCGTCTCGCCCAGTTCCACCTCGGAGGGGTGATACATCCGGTAATGCGCATCCGGGTTGAGATTCTCCGCCGACGGGATCAGCTCGACGAAATTGAGTTCACCGACGTTCCAACCATGAGCCGCAGCCGTCGCCCGCAGCTCCTCCTCGGTCTCGGAAAGCGTCACGAACATACAGGGCTCGCCACGCTGAATGCCGTCGAGCAGGAACTGCATCGCCAGGGTGGTCTTGCCGGAGCCCGGCGTCCCCTCGATCAAGTACTCGCGATTGGGCGTCAACCCGCCGCACAGAACCTCATCCAGACCGGGCACGCCTGAGGAAAGCAAGGCCTCTTGTCGCTTGATATTGGCGTTCATGTTGACTCTGCTTTGGACCGTCCGTAGTCGGTTTGGGTTGCGAAGGACGGTGGCGAGCAAAGTGGTTGCGTAGGCAAGGCATATTGCGCGCCACGCTGGCGTTAGCCAATGGCCGCGATCAGTCGCACGACGTGTCGGCGTCGACCGGTCGACGAAATTCTCGGCGTGTCGAGCAGTCCATGCCGGGCATTGCGTGCGGAACTCGGCCGAGTTCCACAGGAGGCGCATTCGAACCCACGCGTTAATGCCGGTCACGAGGCCAAATGTCGCCGTGTCAGTTGCGAAGCGTTCATGACCTACTCCTCGAAAGCGTCCACGGTCAGGTGCCGGCCGCACATCAGTGCATCGGCGACGAGCAGGAACGGCGCCAGATCGACGTCGCTGCGTCGCGCACGCACCAGCGTTGCGAAGTGAGCGTAAAGCAGCGGGTATTCCTGGCTGTCCGGCGTTGCGACGATCTTGTCATCGACTCGCATCACGCTGCCGCCCATCGATAGCGACAAGCGCCCGTCATTGGTTTCGACTTCGATGTCCCAGCTCTGCGGACCGGTTTGTCGAAAATCGAACTCGGCCCGGATCGGAGTGCGACGCGAGTCGGCGAGCAGCAGGCGCGCGGCAATCGGCGTTTCGCAATTGGACGGATACGACAACTCCGCTTCGTGCAACATCAGGCGCGCCGGGAAGGATGCGGGTCAGGATCGACAAGGCGTTGATCCCAGGATCGAACACACCCAGTCCGCCGCCCTTCCAGATCCAGTTCTGGCCAGGGTGCCAGACGCGGACGTCTTCTTTCCACATCACAGAAACACTCGAGATCTTGCGCGTGGCGAGCCAGGCACGAGCAGGTTCCACCGCGGATGCGAAGCGCGAGTGCCAGGAGGCAAAGAGAGTCACGCCTTTCTGTTCTGCAAGCTCGACCAGCGCCTGCACTTCGCTGATGGTTGCGCCCGGCGGCTTTTCCAGCAGCACGTGACAGCCTTGCTCGAGTGCACGGCGCGCCAGCTCGTAGCGCACTTGCGGAGTCGTACAGAGCGCGACGGCCGCTACGTCCGGCACGGCCTTGAGCAGCTCTTCGATATTCTGGAAGCACGGCACGCCGTCGAGCGTGCTGTGCGGGCTGGCCACGGCGACGAGCTCGAATGCATCGCTCGCGGCGATGGACGGGATGTGCTGATCGCGCGCAATCTTGCCGAGGCCGACGATGGCTGTCTTGATCCTGTTCATCAGGTGCTCTGGAGGCCGGCTCGTGCCTATCTATAAGAGTGAGTGCCGGCAGGGCGCTCTGAGCTTAATGATATGATAATTAGCATTGCGCAGCGACAACCATTGCGGCGACCGAAACCTGCGAAATACTCCGGAACTCACGTATGAGCAAGGCACTGAAAGTCGCGCTCGTGACTGGCGCGGGCAGTGGGATCGGTAAGGCAGCGAGCCTGGCGCTCGCCGCCGAGGGATTTGCCGTCGTGCTTGCCGGGCGCCGTGCTGAGCCGTTGGTGCAGCTGGCGTCAGAAATCACCGCGCGCGGTGAGCGCGCGCTCGCCGTGCCGACCGATGTATCCAGTCCGGAAGCGACACACGCCCTGTTCGAGCATATCGTCAAGGAATTCGGACGGCTCGATGTGTTGTTCAACAACGCCGGCATCGGTTCACGACCTGCGCCGCTCGAAGAGCTGACGCCTGCAGAGTGGCAAGCGGTCATTGACACCAACCTCACCGGCGCATTCCTCTGCACGCGGGAAGCGTTTCGACTCATGAAGAGCCAGACCCCGCGCGGCGGACGAATCATCAACAATGGCTCGATCTCGTCCATGACGCCGCGGCCGAACTCGGTGGCTTACACGGCCAGCAAGCACGCGATCACCGGGCTGACCAAGTCGACGGCGCTCGAAGGACGTCGCTACGACATCGCCTGTGGTCAGATCGACATCGGCAATGCCGCGACCCCGATGGCCTCGCACATCATGAAGGGTACATTGCAGGCCGATGGCTCGACTGCGGTCGAGCCGACGTTGAACGTCGAGCACGTGGCAGAGGCGGTGAAATACATGGCGAGCCTGCCGCTCGATGCCAACGTGCTGTCGCTCACGGTCATGGCGACCAAGATGCCGTTTGTCGGTCGCGGCTAGCGCGGATCGAGCCAGATTCGTTCGATCTGAATTCCGTGCGGCTGCTGATATTCACTGGCTGGAATACCCGGCCCGATCGAGACCAGCACGCTCTCGACCTGGTTGAGATCGAGCGGCGGAGTCGCGTTGACAGAGTTCCAGAAGGGGATGAACACCGGATAGCCGTGCGGAATGTTCGGCGCACGCACCTGTTTCAACGCGCTGACAGGGATTGAATAGGCGCCATGATCCGGCTTCACAGTGATCGCTCCGCCGTAGGTCACGCCATCCTTCGCTACAAGAGCCAGTTGGACCGGGCACGGCTGGTCGGTGGTCGATTTGCCAAACAGCACCATGCTGCGGGCACTGCCGAGATCGGAAGATCGGCCGTTGATCTTGTCCTTGAAGAAAAACCGCAGCGATAGATCGTGCTCGCCTGCGGCGAGATCGGCGGCCACCAACTGAATCGCACTCGTGCCCGGCTTGTCCGAAGGCACGAGGTCATAATTTATCCCGCGATGATCGGCAGTGATCAGATTCGAATCGACAGCGGCATCGAACAGCAGAATCGGTGCGCCTTGCGGGACGATGCGCGCCTGCCACGGCCGGCCGTAGAAATCCCAATTGGTGGGGAACCCGGCGACTGCCGCCGGAAAGGTCGTGTAGCCATCAGCACCCTGGACGGAAATCTCGTAGTGCAAGGTTCCTGCCCGTAGCTGCTCGGCGGGAATCTGCGCTGAGTACTCGAGTCCACTTTGTTTCATTTCGATGATCTGAGCGCCGCCGGTATCGACGCGCCCGAGCCCCGGCCCGTTGTCGCCACCCGGCTGCACTCTTGGCGCGGGGACTGTCGGGGACGGCGGAGGCTCCGATGCTGGCGGAGGATAAGCCACCAACTCAACTTTCTTCGGTGCCTGCGGCGCGGCGACGACTGCCGTGATTCGCAGTTCGTGCCCGGCAGTCGCTTCGACAATCGGCGTGTGCAGGACGTAGGTCTGGTCGACAGAAGCTTCCGGCGCCACGAACTCCTTCAGCGTGATGTTCCTCCAGCGGCTGTCACGGCCCCACTTCGTCGTGATGTCATGGCGCGTGAGGAGATAAACGCCCGGTCGCACTTGTAGAGTGGTTCCGTCCGCGCCGCCACTGAAATCATTGCCGTCGTTGAGTCCCCTCGCGGCAAAGCCCGCACCCAGATCCGGGAGATCGATGCGCATCGGCCACTCGTTCCAGGCAATGCGCGCGACTTGTTTTGCCGGGCTCGGCTTCTCGAACGGATCGCGAATCCATACCGCATCCGGCATGACCTCGAGGCGCCAGACGCCCGGCTCAAGGCGATCCAGGAAGTACGCGCCCATGCCGGGATAGTGGACAAGCGGGGAGTTGCCATAGCCCGCAAGCTCTGTGAGCTTTTGAGGCGCAGGCGGCTGTGTCGCCGTCGTGCCCGAATAGAAGAATCTTTCCGCGCTCACGAACTCGGCGAGATCCTCTGCGTAGCTGACGCGCACGCCTTCGAAACGCGTATTGCCAGGATAGGCACCGTAGTCCTTGTGACGCGGCACGCGACGAAACGCCTCCGCCGCGATCTTCATCCCAATTGCCTTCTGCGGTGCGTAGGCGAGATTCAGATAGTGCGTCTGGTACTCGGTGTTGAAGGGCGCGATGAACATCGGGTCGTAGGCGAATTGCGTCGCGAACTGCATGCCGGCCTTGCGAAAGGTGCGCGCCATCGCCGGGTAGATGTACGCGCGTCCGATGTCAGCAGCATCGAATTCGTAGACGATCTTCGCCTTGCGCTTGAACTTCGGGTTGTCCGCGAACGGGATCGGGTAGTCATCGACGTACGGGAGGAAATTGCCGTGCTGCTCATGGCCCGCAACGAGATTCGCCGGGTACCACTGGAACGTTCCGCCCTGGACATTGGCGTCGAGGTACGCCTGGGCGACCGGGATGCCGTGACTCATGTTGTAGAAGATGGGTTGCTTCGACGCCGGTGCTGCGGATCGCAGCCACCATGCGATTGATGTACTCGACCGTCGGCGCGTATTCGAAGTGTCCCGGCTCGTTGCAGATCTCGAAGGCGAGGATGGCGGGATCGTCCTTGTAAGCGAGACCGGTGTAGGGATTCACGTGACTCACGAACTGGGCGAGATAGCGCTCCTGTAGCGGCCACGACTCGCGGTTCTCGAGACTTCCCTGCTTGCCATACTTGCTGCTGAACCCTGCGAGTGGCACGCCGGGCTCGGGATACGCAGCGTTGCCGAACTGCAGTGGTGTGAGGATGCTGCGGATGCCGCGTTGCTTGAGCTTCGAAAGCAGGTAGTCAAAGGCACGGACATGGTCGTTCGCGAGCACGTTGCCCTCGGCGTCGCTGATCTCCCGGTCCCAGACGTGGACACGGTAGGCATCGAGGCCGAGGCGCGCCAGGTGGTAGACATCGGCGTCGATGGCTTTCTCGATCGGGATGCCGAGGCGCTGGTGCGCGCGATACGCGTACGCGAACGGCGCCGTGTAGTTCACGCCGAAGAGTGCAACTTCCTGCTTCGAGGTGCTCCAGCGCATGACCCCATCGTCATCCACATAGATTGACGGCGATCGGTCTGCGCCGAAAGACAGCGTTGAGCTCGCGAGCAGGAGGAACGCGCAAACGATGCTTCTCATGCCGCAGGCTCCGTGGGAGGCGCGTCGTTATTCGAACCGATCGCGCTCAGCGTGCCGTCGTCGCTTGTCGTGGTGACGGCGTGGCGCTCTTCACGCGCGCTGATCAGGTCCAGGGCTTCCTGGATCAGCTTGCGCATCGCTTCGGCGGCGACCGTCGGCTTGCCCGCGATGATCGCGTCCGCGACCTTCTTGTGATCAGCAACGCTTGCGAGCTGTACGCCCTTGTAGCGATTGGTGGTGCGAATGCTGAAGCGGAGTGCGGTGGTCGTGAGCTCAGAAAGCTGCGCATAGAAGCGGTTCTTCGTCGCCCGTAACACGGCGACGTGGAACGCGATGTCGGATTCGAGTGGATCGTCCTCGTCCCGCTCGGCGGCCTGCATGCGCTCGATCGCAGCGCGGACCGCGGCTTTTTCCTGCGGGCCGGCGATTCTCGCCGCGAGGGCCGAAGCGCCCGGTTCAACGGCGAGGCGAATCTCGGTGAACTCGATCAGGAGCGCGGGAGAGAACTTGCGTTCGAGCAGCCAGCCCAGGATGTCGGGATCAAGCAGATTCCAGTTCGATTCCGGTTCTACCCAGGTTCCCTGTCGCGGCCGTGCGCTGAGCAGACCCTTGGCCGTGAGCATCTTGACAGCCTCGCGCAGGATGCTGCGGCTCGCGCCGTACCTGCGACACAGCTCCGCCTCCACGGGAAATGGGTTCTTGTCCGAATAAGTGCCGGTGACGATCGCGACCCCAAGATCGTGCACGATGGTGTAGGTGAGATTCTGTCCAGAGGCGCGAACGATCATGGCAAGTACTCTTGTTCGGGCAAACCTTTGACGCCGGTACGGTAGATGAAGACATCACCCGCGTGTGGCTCGCCTAGCAGTGTGGCGGCATCGAGGTTCTCACGCGCGGAGGTGACGAACAACAAATCCAGGTCCGCTCCGCCAAAGCATACGCAGGTTGGCTGAGTTGCCGGCACTTCGAGCGTGCGATCGACGCGTCCGTCGGGCGTGTACCGCACCACGCACGCACCACCCCAGTGCGCGCTCCAGACGCAGCCATCCTCGTCCACGGTCGCGCCGTCAGGCACCGACCCTTCGGGCGTGCGGGCGAATACGCGCGGAGGACCGAGGATGCCTTCGGGCTCGGCGAGCTCGTAGACATTGATAGTGCGCGTGGGTGAGTCCGCGAAGTAGAGCAGGGCGCCGTCCGGACTCATGCACAGGCTGTTCGAGATCCGCACGTCCCGGATCTGGCAGCGCGCGGTCCCGGTCTTGTCGATGCAATAGACATTGCCGCGCGCTGTGTTCCCCGCACCTTCGACCATCGTGCCACTCCAGAAGCGGCCACGACGATCGACACGACCGTCATTGAAGCGTACCCCCGCGACCTGCGCCTGTGGACGCGCCAGCCATTTCACTGTCTTCTCCAGGGGATGATACAACGCGATCCCGCTCTCGAAGGCGGTAATCAGCTCCTGACTCCCGGCAACCAGGCCAAACGACCCGACGCGCTCCGGTGTGTCGAGGGTTTGCATCGCGCCGGATCCGGGATAGTAGCGATGCAGTCGGCGGCGCTGGATGTCAGTCCACCACAAGACCTCACGACGGGAATCCCAGAGGATTCCCTCGCCGAGCGTATTGCCGGCCGGAATGATCTCGAGTGGTGCTGTCGCGGGCGAGCGCATTGAAACGGCCTCACCACCAGGTCGCGTAGAGCGCGATGAGGATCAGCGTGATCACGACTGCCGCCACGTTGAACCCGGTGGTTGTTGAGTAATCGATGTCCTTGAGCTCGACCCGCAGCGCCGCATCACCTCGAGGCCACAGCAACGAAAGCACGATGGCGATGGCGAAGCACAGCAGGAACACGAGGCCGACACGGTCCATGAAGGGCAGGGAAGGCCACAGGATCTTGAACGCGAAGGACAGGACCGCGGATGCAATCGCCGCAACCAGGGCGCCCGTCGCGGTCGTGCGCTGCCAGAACATTCCCAGCAGGAAGATCACGCAGATTCCCGGCGTGAAAAAGCCAGTGAACTCCTGGATGTACTGAAACGCCTGCTCAAACCCACCGAGCAACGGTCGGGCGGAAAGTGCCGCGATGATCAGGGCGACGACCGCGGTGGTGCGACCGATCAGCACCAGGTGATGTTGCGAGGTCTGCGGGCGCAACGGCTTGTACACGTCCATGGTGAAGATGGTTGCGATCGAATTGATCTTCGAGCCCATCGACGCAATGATCGCCGCGACCAGCGCAGCGAACACCAGGCCCAGGATGCCGCTCGGGAGCATCGCCATCAGGTGCGGGTAGGCTTCGTCAGGCCGCTCGAGGTTGGGTGCGAGTGCGACGGCGGCGATGCCGGGCACGACGATGATCACCGGCATCAGCAACTTCAGAAATGCGGCCAGCACGATTCCCTTCTGCGCTTCGCGAATGTCCTTGGCACCGAGCGCGCGCTGGATGATGTATTGGTTGAAGCCCCAGTAGGAGACGTTCATCACCCACATGCCGCCCAGCAGCACCGAGAGGCCGGGCAGATCCTTGTAGTGCGGGTTGCTGCGCGACAGGATCATGTCGAATTTTTCCGGGAAGTTCGTTGTCAGCGCATGAAAGCCGGCAGCGATCCCGTGGCCACCGGAGACCTGGCTCAACGCCAGGAAGCAGATGATGAGCCCCCCGAGTACCAGCAGTGACACCTGGACGATATCGGTGAGTGCGACTGCTTTCAGCCCGCCGTAAAGCGCATATGCACCGGCGAACACGGCCAGCGCGATGAGCGCGGTCTGCAACTCGATGCCGGCCACGGTATGCACCGCGGTGGCGCCGAGCCACAGGATCGCGGTCAGGTTGACGAAGATGTACACGCCGAGCCAGAAGATCGCCATCACGGTACGTACGCTCGGGCTGTAACGCTTCTCCAGGAACTCCGGCATCGTGTAGATGCGATTCTTCAGGAAGATCGGCACGAAATACTTGCCGACGATGATGAGCGTCAGTGCCGCCATCCATTCGTAGGAGGCGATGCCGAGCCCGATCACATAACCAGACCCGGACATGCCGATGATCTGCTCGGCAGAAATGTTCGCCGCGATGAGTGAGGTGCCGATCGCCCACCAGGGCAGGGCACGGCTGGCGAGAAAGTAGTCCTGCGCATCTTTCTGATGCTCGCCTTTCTCGCGCGAGACCCACTGCGCGAGCACGAAGATGGAAACGGCGTAGATCGCAATGATGGCAATGTCGAGCGTAGCGAGCGTCACGAATGTCCCCCTGAGGATGTTCTTTAGTTGTTGGCAGCTTGCAATCGACTGGTGAGCTGGTGCCGGGCGTCGCGTAGCGCGCGAACCAGGTCCTGCGCACGACTGGCGATGTCTTCGAGGCGGTATTCGGGACGAAAAAGCTCCGATCCGAATCCGAAGCCGTCTGCGCCGGCCGCAAGCCATGCAGGGATGTCGTTGGCACCGATGCCACCGACCGGAAACACCTGCACGGAGCGTGGGAGCACCGCCTTCAAGGCCCGCAGATGCTGTGGGCCGTAGGTGATCGCCGGGAAGAGCTTGAGCTGCGTCGCACCGGCGTGGATGGCACTGAACGCCTCGGTGGCCGTAGCAATGCCTGGCATGACTCGCAGACCGAGCTGCACTGCGCACTCGATGACCGCGACGTCGCAGTTCGGTGCGACGATCAATCGACCGCCGGCGCCCTGCGTACGACGAACGTCCTCAGCCCCCAATACCGTGCCGGCGCCAATCAGGCAGTCCGAGCCGTGCGCCGAGACGAGTTGCGCAATGCTGCGGAAAGGATCGGGAGAATTGAGCGGCACCTCGATGATGCGAATGCCGGCCTCGTACAGCGCATGCCCGATCGCCGTCACGCGCTCGGGTGTCACGCCGCGCAGGATCGCAACGAGCGCCGATTCGCCGCTGTTCGATTCAGGTGCCATGCATGGCCACTGGGTGCGACAGCAGGCGATGCACATGCACCAGACCCGCGAGTGATGCGGCGGAGCCCTCGATCGCCCGGGATTCGCGCCCCTGAGACTCGAGGGCGGCAGCGTAAAGACTTGTCAGCTGCGGTGCGCCGATGATGAGGACGGGCGTAGAAATGGCTGTCGCAAGCAAGGCGAGTGCGCCGCTGACGTCACTCGCGATCATCAGCCCCGACAGATAGGCGGCGGCATCATCGGTCGCGAGCTCGTTGCTCAAGCGGCGGCTGCGCCCCTCGAACATTCGATGCAGCAGTGCTGCATCCGGAGAGCGCTGATGCTGCTCCAATGCTCGAGTGAACGCGGGGCCAACCGCTATGGTCTTGGATTGTGCTCGGGTCGGCGAGTCGCTCACCAGCACGCTGTGAGCACAGAGCAACGCGAACAGCTCGCCGGTCGTCGCGGTTAGAAACTCCCGGACCGTGCCCTCATCAAGCAGCACCCACTTGGTGTGCGTTCCCGGAAGACACAGCAGCTGTTGGCCACGATGAAGTGCCGGATCAAGACGCAGCGCTCCGAGAATCTGTGTTTCCTCGCCACGCATGAGGTCCGGAGCATCCAGGCGATTGCGACAGGAGAGCCCGGGAATGATGCGAACCCGGCCGGCGCGCAACGCGACGCAGGCGCCGGCAATCTGCTCCGGTCGCGCGGGGCAGGGGAGATAGGGCGCCTGGGTCCAGCCGAAGCTCGACCCCACCATGCCACACAGGATGGCGGGTAACGCGCCGTGTTGTCGCGTCCAATCGGTCAGCAGGGAATCGAAAGTCTCGGGGAAATGATCACGCGCCTCGCTGGCCCCCGGACCGTCGATGCTGTCGATGGCGGTGCCGTCTGCGTCGCAGAGAAACAATCGCAGGCGGCTCGTGCCCCAGTCTCCTGCGACCAACGTCGCACGACCCATCAGTGCGACTCTCGCTCCACGACACTGCCGCTGGCGCCGGTCAGGAAGTCGAGATCGCAACCGTGGTCCGCCTGCGTGACGTGATCGATATACAGGCGATAGTAGCCGCGCGAGTACTTCGGTACTGGACGGCTCTCCTGCCAATCGCTGAGGCGCGCTTTGAGTTCGGCCGCCGGGATCAGCAGCTCAAGCTTGCGATTAGGACCGTCGAACAAAATCTCATCGCCATTACGGACCACGGCCAACGGTCCACCGACTTCGGCTTCCGGGGCGACGTGCAGGATCACGGTGCCGTAGGCCGTGCCACTCATGCGTGCATCGGA
This sequence comes from uncultured Gammaproteobacteria bacterium, assembly GCA_963724625.1. Lineage (GTDB taxonomy): Bacteria > Pseudomonadota > Gammaproteobacteria > Steroidobacterales > Steroidobacteraceae > DATBVX01. Next base: position 102,052 of record CAVRVO010000001.1, read on the forward strand.
GATTCGCACCATGTCCTTCACTCCGCGCGCAAGAAGCTTGCGCGGCAGCGGCATGTTGCCGACTTCCGGCATCCCGGGATAGCCCTTCGGCCCACAACCCTTGAGCACCAGCACCGACGATTCGTCGACATCGAGCGCAGGGTCATCGATGCGGGAGCGCAGATCTTCGATCGATTCGAAAACCACCGCACGGCCGCGGTGAGTGAGGAGGGAATCGCTGGCGGCACTCGGCTTCATCACCGCTCCGCCCGGACAGAGATTGCCCTTCAGCACCCAGACGCCGGAGACCGGCTTCACCGGCTCGGCAGCCGGTCGGATGACTTCACGGTTGTAGCACTCCGCGGCAGCGTAGTTATCGCTGATCGCGTGCCCGGAAATCGTGGGAGCATCGGCGTGCAGGAGCGATGTCAGTTCCTTCATCACGGCGGGCACTCCGCCCGCGTAGTGCAGGTCTTCCATCAGGAAGCGGCCCGAGGGCTGCAGATCGACGAGCAACGGCACGTCGCTGGAAAGACGATCGAAATCGTTCAAGTCGAGAGGCACACCCAATCGACCGGCGAGCGCCAGCAAGTGCAGCACCGCGTTTGTCGATCCGCCGATCGCCGCGAGCACGCGGATGGCGTTCTCGAACGCCGGGCGCGTCAGAATCTTCGAAAGTCGCACGTCTTCGCGCGCCATGCGGACGATCAAGCGGCCGCTTTCGTGCGCGATCATCCTGCGGCGCGCATCGACAGCCGGTGCGGAAGCGTTGTAGGGGAGGGCCATGCCCATCGCTTCCATGAGACTTGCCATCGTGGAGGCGCTGCCCATGGTCATGCAGGTGCCGGGCGTGCGTGACATGCCCGCTTCGGCCGACAGGAAATCGCTGAGCGGCATCTGTCCAGCGCGCACCGCTTCGCTGAATTTCCAGACGTCCGTTCCCGAGCCAATGTCCCGGCCACGGAACTTGCCGTTGAGCATCGGGCCGCTCGACACCACGAGGGTCGGCAGGTCGACACTCGCCGCGCCCATCAGTTGTCCAGGTGTGGTCTTGTCGCAGCCGCCGAGGAGCACCACGGCGTCGATCGGATTGCCGCGAATCGATTCCTCGACTTCCATGGCGAGAAGATTGCGAAACAACATGGCGGTGGGACGCATCTGCGTCTCGCCCAGAGACATGGCGGGGAATTCCAGCGGCAGGCCACCCGCTTCCCAGACGCCGCGTTTGACGTGCTCGGCGACATCGCGCAGGCCGGCATTGCAAGGCGTGAGCTCGGACCAGGTATTGCAGATTCCGATGACCGGCCGGCCGTCGAATACATCCGCAGGGAATCCCTGGCTCTTCATCCAGCTGCGATGAATGAAGGCGTCCTTGTCCCTGCCGCCGTAGCTCCTGCTACTCCTGAGGGGCGGCTTGTCTTTAGGTGTGGCCACTTGAATCCCGTCGGGGGCCGCTTCTTCGCCCGCTCGGTTATTTTATATGACTAATATACCGGAGGGGGCATTTGACACGAAATTAAAGCTCGAACCTGCTGTCCCGCCGCACTAAAACGCCCCTCCCTGTATGTGGCGCGCAACAGGATAGCCATTTTAGTATGATTAATGGGACATATGGCATTCGGGGGCGGCCGTATTGAAGATCGATGATCTCGACGGGCGGCTGGTGTTGGTTACCGGAGCGAGCACCGGCATCGGGGCCGCGGTGAGTCGAGCGTTTGCTGAGCAGGGCGCCCGAGTCGCGATCCACTATAACGACAGCGCCGACGCAGCTCGCGAGCTGCAAGCACAGATCGGGAAGGCAGGAGGCAAAGCCGTCCTGGTCCAGGGGGATCTGTCTCAGTCCGGCGTCGCCAAGCGAGTGGTAGAAGAAAGTGCCGAGGCTCTCGGAGGTCTCGATGTGCTCATCAACAATGCGGGATCACTCATCGCGCGTCGCCCGTTTCTCGAGATGGACGATGCATTCGTCGATTCGGTGTTCGATCTCAATGTCAGGGCGGTCATGACGGCAGTCCAGGCCGCGGTGCCGCACATGGAAAAACGCTCGGGCGGGGCGATCATCAATGTCGGCTCGATCGCAGGCATCGATGGCGGCGGTCCCGGCACGGGCGTGTATGGGGCTTCGAAGGCGTTCATTCACAACCTCACACGTCATCTCGCGCGGGATCTCGCCGCGCGCAATATCCGCGTGAATACCGTTTCGCCCGGCGTCATCGATACGGCTTTCCATGCCACGACTCCGCCCGAACGGATGGAGGCTATGAAGAAGTCCGTCTGTCTCGGCCGGATCGGTACGCCGGCAGATTGTGTGGGCGCTTTTCTGTTCCTGGCCTCGGCCGCGCTGAGCGGGTACATCACGGGCCAGATCATTCACGTCAACGGGGGCCAGGTGATGCCATGAGTGAGACCGGCGATCTCAGGCGGGCGATCGAGTCCGCGTGTCTCTGCTTGCTGCTGTGCTGCGCGCTGGCAATGCCGGCAGCGGCCTCGACTCGCATCGACTTGAACCGCGATTGGTGGTTTCGCATCGATCCCGACAAGTCGGGGGAAGCATCGGGCTGGTCATCGCGTCCTCCAGCCGGAACGGAATCGGTCAGCGTGCCGCACAGCTGGAACATCGGCCAGCATCACGCCTATCTCGGAACCGCCTGGTATTTCCGGAAATTCGAACTGCCCGCCGGATCGAAACCGGGCCAGGTGGAGCTGCACTTTGGCGCCACCTTCTACTCGGCTCGCGTCTGGTTGAACGGGGTCGAGATCGGAAAGCACGAAGGTGGTTTCACGGCGTACTCCTTCGACATCACGCCTCATTTGCGCCCGGTCAATTTCCTGGCCGTTGCGATCGACAATCGGCCCGGCTTTGCCACGATCCCGGGCTTCGGGGCGCGCGGCGAGCCCGAGGCCTGGTACGACTGGTGGGCGTACGGCGGCATCGTCCGCGACGTGTGGCTCACGACGAGTGGCGCGTTGCGCGTGCGTGGACAGTGGATCCGGAGCGAACTGAGCGATGCCAGTGCCGTGGTCCACGACCGGATCTCGCTGCGAAACGCAGCATCGAGCGCCAGCAAGGTAACGCTGCGTGCCACGGCTCTGGGCCCGGACAACCGAGCGGAGGGCAGCGCCACACGCTCGATCACGGTCGCACCCGGCGAGTCCGAGGTCTCGGTATCGATCAAGCTTCCCAAGCCGGCGCTCTGGAGCATCGATCAGCCCAATGTGTATTCGATGCTCGTCGAGCTCACGAAAGGCGATGGCACGCCGCTCGATCAACACACGGATACGTTTGGCGTGCGGCGTGTAGAGATTCGAGATCGTCACCTGCTGGTCAATGGCGAGCGCGTGCGTCTCACCGGCATGGCGCGACACGAAGACTCGCCGTGGGAAGGCCTGGCCGAAACGGCTGGCACCATGCGTCACGACTATGACGACATGAAAGCGCTGCAGATGACGCTGACGCGCCCGGTGCACTATCCGCAGAATCCTTTCATTCTCGACTACGCCGACCGGCACGGCATCCTGCTCATCCCGGAAATTCCGGTGTGGCAATTCAGCGAGGCGCAGCTTTCAGATCCTAAGGTGCTCGCGCTCGCGCAGCAGCAGATGGGCGAGATGATCGCGCAGGCCGGCAATCATCCCAGCATCTTTGCCTGGAGTGTGTTGAACGAGAGCGCGACCGCGACGCCTGGCGGCATCGCCTACGTGCGCGCGATGCGCGATTTCATCCGCAAGCTCGATCCCGGACGCTACGTGAGCTACGCGGACGACAACCTGCCCAAACTCGAGCGCGCCGATCAGTCCGCAGCGAACGACGTGGATTTCCTGATGATGAACCAGTATTTCGGCGCGTGGCACGGGCCCGCGTCGGCACTCGTGCCCTCGCTCGACAAGGTCGATCGAATGTTCCCGAACAAGATGGTGATCATTTCCGAGTTCGGCTTCCCCGGCATCTTTGCCAGCAATCCGGTAGAAGCCGATCGGGCGCGCGTCAAGACCATGCAGGACCAGATGCCGGAGCTCGCGCGGCGCGACTGGATCGCCGGCGCGATTCTCTGGTGTTACCAGGACTACAAGTCACGCCGCAATCTCTGGCCGGGTCAGGAGGAGGGGTACGTCGAACATGGCGTAGTGGATGAGAACCGGCAGCGCAAACCGTCTTACCAGGTATGGAAGGATCTGAACGTGCCCGCGAAGATCGAAGCGCGCTGGAACCAGACGCCGGGTGGCACGCCCACAGATTTCACCGCGACGGTAACTCCGAATACGGAGCGGCAACTGCCGTTCTACCCGCTGCACGATTACCTGCTGACGTGGAAGCTCCTGGATGCAAAGGGCAAAGCGGTCGCGAGCGGCGAGCGGCCACTCGCGGAGTTCAACGCGCCACAGACGATTTCCGGGCCAGTGCCGCAGAACGCGGAGGCCCCGGTCGCGCGCCTCGTGGTCACGCTCCTCCATCCCACGGGCACAGTCGCGACCGAGCGGACGCTGGAGTCGCCATGAATCGAGGCTCGGTCCGTGCGGGTGTGCTGCTCGTTGCTTTGGCTCTTCCCGTTGCACTTCACGCGGGCGATTACGCGATTGGTGCCGACGTTTCGTTCCTGCGCCAGGCTGAGCAGCAAGGGGTGATCTTCAAGGACGGCGGGAAGGGAAAGCCGGGTCTGCAGATCCTGCAGGAGCATGGCTACGGGTGGGTGCGTCTGCGCCTTTTTCACACGCCGACGGAATTGCCCAACGATCTCAGCTACACGATCGCCCTGGCGCAGGACGCCAGGAAACGCGGCATGAAGTTTCTGCTGGATTACCACTACGCCGATGGCTGGGCCGATCCGGGGAAGCAGCCGATCCCAAAAGCGTGGCAGGGCAAATCACATCCGGACCTCGTGCAGGCAATATTCGAGTACACGCGCGACACGATTGCTGCCTTTCGCGATGCGGGCGTGCTTCCTGAGATGGTCCAGATCGGTAACGAGGTGACCAACGGCATTCTCTGGCCGGATGGCAAGTTGCCTGAACAGTGGGACAACTTCGCGCAACTCGTCTATGCGGGCATCAACGGAGTCGATGCAGGCCGTGGCAACGGTCCGCGGCCGAAGATCATGATCCACATCGATCGCGGTGGCGATGTCGCGGGCACCAAGGCATTTCTCGACAAGCTCGATTCCTACCACGTGCCGTACGACATCATCGGCCAGTCGTATTACCCGTGGTGGCATGGAAGTCTCAACGATCTGCGGCAGAACCTGGAGTTCATGGCGCGCACGTATGCGAAGGACATCATCGTGGTGGAAGCGGCCTACAACTGGACGCCGACGGAGTACAAGGACAAGCCTGCACCTTTTCCGGAGACGCCTGAGGGCCAGCGCGAGTTTCTGGATGAGGTGAATCGCGTCGTGATGGAGACCCCGAATAGCCGCGGCCAAGGCGTTTTCTGGTGGGAGCCGGCCGTCACCGGGCCGCTGACATCGCGCGGGTACTTCGATGAGCGACACAACGCGCTGCCGGTCGTGACCGTGTTCGATCGCTTCGCCCGGAAGTAGGGCGCGCCGGACTCAAGAAATTGCACTCGATGCAGGACTCGATTTCCGGCGCGAGCAGGACCCGTCCAGGGACGCTGTTTGCGTTCCTGCTCCTATCGTTGCTGGCACACCGGGCACTCGCTGAGCCGGAGGCGATTCGTCTTTGGCCGCAGGGCGCGCCAGGCTCTGAAGGCCAGAACTCGCCCGAGATCGTGCGAATCAACGAGTACGGAGAGCACATTGTCTCCAACGTCCACTTCCCATCGATCACGCCGTATCTCCCGGCGACTGATCATTCGACGCGGGCCGCGGTCGTCGTGGTTCCCGGCGGTGGTCACCGCGAGCTCTGGATGGATCACGAGGGGTACAGCGTCGCCCGATATCTCGCTGCGCACGGCGTGGCGGCCTTCGTTCTCAAGTATCGTCTGGCGCGCGAGGAGCGGTCGCCCTACACCGTCGAAGGCAGCGCAGCTCATCGATCTGCAGCGCGCGATCCGGCTGGTGCGGAGCAGGGCGACCGAGTGGCACGTGGATCCGGATCGTATTGGTGTGATGGGCTTCTCGGCCGGTGGAGAATTGGCGGCGCTCTCCGGCACCCAGCTACGATCGCGGCGCGCCGGATTCATCAGACCCGGTCGAGCGCGCGAGCTCGAAGCCTGCATTTGTAGCGCTCCTCTATCCATCGATCCCGAAGAACATGCAATCGAACGCGGATACGCCGCCGATGTTCCTGCTGTGCGGCGCGGATGATCAGCCCGCGATCTCGCAGGGCGTGGCCGATCTCTACCTCGCGCTGAGGCGCGCCGGCGTTTCTGCGGAGCTGCACATCTACGCCGGCGTGGGCCATGGGTTCGGTTTGCGCCAGACAACTCCGGTCCGGTTGCAGCCTGGCCGCAGCAGTTTCTGCAGTGGCTCGGCGTGCTCGGACTCACGGAACGTCGGTAAGCGAGCCGACTCGCGGTACGCAGCTGAAAAAACGGCGGGACCGCGCACGGCCCCGCCTGATTTCAGTTCTGGAGGGTTAGATCAGAACCTGAAGGCGACGTCCAGGAGATACGATCGGCCGTAGAGCTGGTAGCCGCCGTCGTTCGACAGGTTCTGCGGATTGTTATCGCTCGACATCAATCCTCGCTCGTCGGTGAGGTTGTGTCCCTGCAGGCGCACGCCCCATTGCTTGAAGTCGTAGGAGACACTGGCGTCGAGAATGTCCTCGGGAGCGAGCTCCTTGAGTGTCGTTCCGACCCAGGTTGGCGCCACGGTAAATTCGCTGTGGTGCTTCCAGGCGACGCGCGTTTCGAAGCCACCCTTGTTGTAGAACAGGTCGAACTCCGAAGTGCTGCGCGCCAGGCCCACCATGGTGTACGGATCGGATGTGGGCGCAACCTCGTGGACATCCGAATCGACGTAGGCGTAGTTCGCATACACGCCAAAGTCGCGCAGGAACCCAGGCAGGAAATAGAACCTGCTCTGGAACGTGAGCTCCGCGCCTCTCACCGGGCCACCGTCCGTATTGTTTTCCGCGGTGATGATGTACTGGATACCGTCAATCGTCTGCGTCGACTGGCTGGCACCAATCATGTTCTTGACGTCTTTGTAGTACACCGCGAGGGCGAAGAGGGACTCCTCGTGGAAGTACCACTCATAAGAGAGGTCAAGCTGATCGGCCTTGTACGGCTTCAGGGTCGGATTGCCGCCACCGCCTGAAGGCGGTGTGCCGGTCGGATTGAGACTGAAGCCGGTCACCAGCGCATCGAGTGGCGGACGCGAGATGCCAACCGATGCCCCGAAGCGCAGCAGTTGGTCATCCGCAAGATGCGTTACGACATTCAGGCTGGGAAGGATGTCTGTGTAGTCGTTGTCGATCGATACCGGGCTGAAGTTGAGGTTGTCCGTGGTCTGAAAGCCATCGCTCGTGGTTTCCACGCGCGCGACGCGAACACCAATTCCACCCGTGACCGGCAAGCTGCCGAGCGTCCCCTCGAAGCTGAGTTTCGCAAAGCCCTCGTAGGTCTTCTCGCCGACCGTCGTACGCACGAGCAGCTGATCGGATCCGTCTGGCACGGAATCATCCGGATAGACGAGGGGGCGCAAAGAATCGAAATCGCCCCAGACCATTGGGGGGACATTGACACCGGGAACGGTGAACGATTCGAGACCGGCATTGGAGAGATCGACGACGCCCGATCCCGGCCGGCACGCCTGGGAATTGATGTCATTGGGTACCGCGAACACGGTGGAGCCCGTCCCTGCGCAGAGCCCGTACCGGTTTCGATGGTGATTCTTCTCACGATCGGAATAGCGCGCGCCAAACGTCACGCTGGAGGGACTCTCGGTTTCGAAGGTACGAGTGAAATTGAGTGCGATTGCCCAGATCCTGTCGTCCGTGTGTTCCGGGCCGTCGCTCTGGCCCGTGCCATTCACGTTGGAACCGCTGTTGGCACGGAACCCTCCAGCGGACTGGATCGAGGGGTCGGACGGATCAAAGCCCTGGCGTCGCGCCAAAGGGTGTTTTCCCATCCCGCACGTCGAACGCCAGATTGGGTGGAAAGATGTCGCTGAGATAGATCGCCTCCCACCGGTTCTTTCGCCACGCTTCCGAGTATGAGAGGTCGACGTCCCCCGCCCAATTGCCGCTGTTCCATTCGGCATTGAGGCCGGTCACCAGCAGCGAGTGCTTCTCGTTGTAGTTGTTGATGGAGCTTTCGTAGTTCGGGAACGCGCCATTGAGGTCGGCCGCGACCACCGATCCGTCGACGATCTGGTAGGAATTCCCTGGCGCGTTGTAAATGCCGGAGTTGCTGTTCTGCCAGTTACCCGTGATGTTGTTGCCATACCAGGCCTGGAACTGGTCTTCCTTGATTTCGTATTGCGACCACAGGGCGTCCGCCTTGATCGTCAGATTGTCGCTCGCGCGCCAGCCTAAGGAACCGGATACCGCGCCACGGTCCTGGGTAACTTCTTTGACTTCAGTGACGAGGCCCCAGGTCGTGTTGTCCAGCACACCGTCGCCGTTCAGATCACCGGTGCTGCCGCCGGAATTGTCCGGCGTGTTCCATCCGAACGTACGCGCGTCCGGAAAACCGTTCTTTTCGCGCTGGATACTGGCAGCGAGTGACACAGCCAGGGTGTCGCTGATATGCGTAACAAAGCCGGCGCTGCCGCGATAGCCAGTCCCGTCGTAGTGCGGCAGGTCGTTGGCCGTTTCATTGAACGTCGGGCCAGCGCGCACGGTGAATGTGGGGCCGTGGTAGTCGAGCGGGGAGATGGTGCGGATGTCGATCGTGGCTGCAATGCCACCCGGTATCAGCGTTGCGTCCTGAGTCTTGAACACCTGGGCGCCTGCGAGCACTTCGGAAGGATAGATCTCCCAGCGCAGATCCTGTGAGGGTTCCGAGGAAGCCACTTCGCGCCCGTTGACCGTACCGAACACGAGACGCGGCCCCAATCCGCGGACCGCCGCCTGGCTGGAATTGCCTCGATCTCGCGTGGTATTGACGCCCGGGAGACGATTCAGCTCTTCGGCGATCGTCACGTCGGGCAGCTGGCCGATATCGGACGTAGAGATGTTGTCGCTGACGAGCTCAGAATTGCGTTTGATGACAATCGAATCGCGCATGGCCTGGCGCACGCCAGTCACCACGACCTCGCCGATCTTGGTGTCTTGTTCCTGAGCGTAGGCTGTCGCGCCAAAGGAACTGAGGATGGCAAGCGCGCTCGGCGCGCACACAGCCCGTCGATGCTTGGCTTTCACAGAGATTCCCCCCTCTGACGGAATGGCTCGATTTCGAACGATGACGAACTCGTTCCCGTTCCTTATTATAGGATAAATCGGATTTTCTATGTCAAGGAGGTTTTTCCGAAAGTTTTGTCGTATCTGGGCAACATGGTGGCTCGCGACCATTCTGAACACACTCGCCCGAAGACCTTAGGATGTCCGGCCCGAACGGCTTTCGAGACCTACACAGGTATGTCTGACCATCGCATTCGAACGATCATGATCGTCGGCGGCGGCACCGCCGGTTGGACTGTCGCTGCGGTGCTCGCGCGAGTCCTGAAGCGCACCTACTGCGACATTCGACTGATCGATGTGCCAGGGCCCGACACCGACGTCTCGAGCGAGGCAACCAATCCCGCGTTCCAGCGACTGAGAAGCCTGCTGGGCATCGACGAAGCCGACCTCGTGCGCGAGACCGGGGCGACCTTCAACCTTGGCCAGGAATTCAGGGATTGGGGCCAGATCGGAGATCGCTATTTCCATACCTTTGGCTCGTTTGGAGCCCGGCTCGAAGCTGTGCCGTTCCACCACTATTGGTTGAAGCTGCGCGAATCAGGGGATGCCGCGAGCATCGAGGAATTCTCCACTGCGACCCAGCTCGCGAAACACGGGCGATTCGCACCTCCTGTGGCCGAACAGCGCTCGGTGCTGACACTCTATTCATATGCGTATCACTTCTGTGCGAATCGGCTTGCCGCCTACCTGAGCAACTATGCGCAGGCTCGAGGCGTGCAACGGATCGTCAGCCATGTGAAGGATGTAAAGCTGCGTGGCGACGACGGCTTCATCGAAGCACTGGTACTCGATGACGGTGCGCGCGCCGGGGCTGATCTGTATCTCGACTGCACCGGTCATCACGGGACACTTGCGAGGCAGGCCCTCGACGTCGGCTTTGAAGACTGGAGCCCGTGGCTTCCTTGCGATCGCGCCGTTGCGACATCGTGTGCGGGGCTCGAGGATGCGCCGCCCTATTCGCAGGCGATTGCCTCGGGCGCCGGTTGGCAATGGCGCATACCGCTGCACGAGCGCCTCGACTGCGGTCAGTCGTATTGCAGTCGTTTCCTTGACGATGACGCTGCGACCGACGCGTTACTCGATGCGCTTCCGGGCCCAGCGCTCGGCGAGCCGCGACTGGTGCGTTTCGCGGCGGGACGCCCGCAGAGGTTCTGGACCCGAAACTGCGTCTGGATTCCGGGCGACGCCCTTGCGCCGCTGGAGCCGATCCGACTGCATCTGGTGCAGACCGCCATCTCCCGTCTGCTAACGACGTTTCCGGATCAACGGTTCAATCCCAGCGATGCCGAGGAGTACAACCGGCTCACCATCGCCGAGCACGAGCGCATTCGTGACTTCCTCATTCTTCACTATTGGGCCACGACGCGGCACGACTCGCCCTTCTGGGAGTACTGCCGCTCCATGAACGTGCCCGACACGTTGCGCCACAAGGTCGAGCTCTTTCGCAGCAGTGGACGCGTGAGCCTTTTCGATGACGAGCACTTCGGCGAGGAAAGCTGGGTGTCGGTCCTGCTGGGGCAGGGCGTGATCCCGCGGACCTACGATCCGCTCGCAGATGTCGTGAACTTCGAGGAAGTGAAGGCAGTGTCGCTGCGCATGCGCTCGATGATTCACGATGCGGTCGAGACTGTGCCGACGCATCGCCAGTTCATTGAGAGTCATCGCAGCACTGACCGAGGGCGTCATGACTGATGCGACTCGACCGGCCGAAGACGCGACGAGGTCCGCGCAGCGCATACGGGGCATCGCGATCGTCGGTGGCGGCACCGCCGGCTGGATGGCGGCGGCGATCCTCGTTCGCAAACTGCAGGATCGCTTCGGCGAGATCCGGGTCATCGAATCGCCCGATATCGGCACCGTCGGCGTGGGCGAGGCGACCATACCGCCCATTCGGCTCTTCAACAGCGCACTCGGTCTCGATGAAAACGATTTCCTGCGCCATACGCAGGGTACGTTCAAGCTCGGCATCGAGTTTCGCGACTGGGCCCACGTGGGCCATCGCTACTTTCATCCCTTCGGCGCGCATGGAGTGAGTCTCGATATGACTTCGCTTCACCAGGACTGGCTGAGGCTGCGTCAATCAGGGGAGACGACGAGCTTCGAGGATTTCTCGCTGAGCACTGTCGCGGCTCGGCTTGGTCACTTCATGCGACCAGCCGAAGCCGAGACACCGATCTGGTCCGCCTCCTCATACGCCTTTCATTTTGATGCGGGGTTGTATGCGGGATATCTAAGAGAGTATGCGCAGGCGCGAGGGGTGAAGCGTCTCGAGAGGAAGGTGACGAACGTGGAGCTGCGCGGTGAGGATGGGTTCATCCGCGCACTGCAGCTCGATGACGGAACCCGCGTCGAAGCGGACCTCTTCATCGACTGCTCCGGGTTCAGAGGGCTTCTGATCGAGCAGGCGCTCAAGACCGGGTATGAGGACTGGACTCACTGGCTGCCGTGCGATCGAGCAGTCGCGGTGCCGTGTGAGAGCGCAGGGGAGCTGACGCCCTACACCCGCTCAACCGCGCGAAACGCCGGCTGGCAGTGGCGCATTCCCTTGCAGCATCGCATCGGCAATGGGTACGTGTACTGCAGTCGCTTCATCAGCGATGACGAGGCGGCGGCGACGCTGCTGGCAAACCTGGATGGCAAGGCGCGCGCCGAGCCGCGGTTCTTGAGCTTCACGACGGGGCGGCGAAAGAAGTTCTGGAACAAGAACTGCATTGCGCTCGGACTGGCGAGCGGGTTCATGGAACCGCTCGAGTCCACCAGCATCCATCTCATCCAGAAGGGGCTCACACACCTGCTCAACTTGTTTCCAGATCGCAGCTTCTCGCCGATCCTCATCGAGGAGTACAACCGCCAGGCCATCACCGAGTACGAGCGCATTCGCGATTTCATCATCCTGCACTACAAGGCGACCACGCGTGAGGACACGCCGCTGTGGCAATACTGCGGCCGCATGCCGATACCCGATACCCTCGCGTACCGGATCGACCAGTTCCGCAATAGCGGGCGCGTGGTGCGATATGGTGCGGAGCTCTTCGTAGCAACCAGCTGGCTCGCTGTGCTCATGGGGCAGGACATCTGGCCGGAGCGTTACGATCCACTGGTCGATCAACAGGACCTCGAAGAGCTGCGTAGAAACTTGCACGAGATGCGCACCGTGATCCGTCGAACAGCCGAAGCGGCGCCACAGCACGCCGACTACATCGCTCGGCACTGTCGCGCGAATCCCACCGGCGTGAGCGTGACGTAGATGCCGGACAATCGCATTCGCAGCATCGCTATTGTTGGAGGCGGTACCGCCGGTTGGATGGCTGCCGCGCTCATCGCCCGCGTACTGAAGAACGGGGATTGCGCCATTACGGTGATCGAGTCTCCCGAGATCGGGACCATCGGTGTAGGTGAAGCGACGATTCCGCCCATTCGTTCGTTCAATCAGCTTCTGGGCATCGATGAGAACGATTTCATCCGCAAGACACAGGCGACGTTCAAGCTCGGGATCGAGTTTCGCGACTGGGGGCGAATCGGGCATACCTATCTTCATCCGTTCGGAAAATACGGCGTCACCATCGAACAGGTCGCCTTCCATCATCACTGGTTACGGCTGCGTGAGCTGGGAGATGAAACACCGCTGCGGGAGTACTCGCTTTCCGGCACCGCGGCGTATCTTGGCAAGTTCATGCGTCCCGTAGAGGACCCGCGACTCATTCTTTCCAGTCTTTCCTACGCGTTTCATTTTGATGCGGGTTTGTACGCTGTGTATTTGCGCGAGTACGCGCAGGCGCGAGGGGTGAAGCGGCTCGAGAGGAAAGTGGTGAACGTAGAGTTGCGCGGTGAGGACGGGTTCATCCGCGCGCTGCAGCTCGATGATGGAACCAGGGTCGAAGCGGATCTGTACATCGATTGCTCCGGGTTCCGGGGACTGCTGATCGAGCAGGCGCTCAAGACTGGCTATGAAGACTGGACTGCACTGGTTACCGTGCGATCGGGCGGTGGCCGTGCCGTGCGAGAGTGCAGGAGAGTTGACCCCTTACACACGTTCAACGGCGCGCAGTGCGGGCTGGCAGTGGCGCATTCCGCTGCAGCATCGGATCGGCAACGGCTACGTTTACTGCAGTCGTTTCGTCAGCGATGACGAGGCGGCGGCGACCTTGCTGGCGAACCTGGATGGGAAGGCGCTGGCCGAGCCCAGGTTTCTGAGCTTCACGACCGGGCGGCGCAAGAAGTTCTGGAACAAGAACTGCATTGCCTTGGGGCTCGCGAGCGGTTTCATGGAGCCACTCGAATCCACCAGCATCCATCTCATCCAGAGCGGCGTGACGCAGCTCGCGGCGATTTTCCCCGACCGGACCTTCGATCCCTCGGATGCGGAGGAGTACAACCGGCTGCAGATCGGCGAATACGAGCACACCCGCGACTTCATCACGCTCCACTACTTCGCTACCGAGCGTGAGGACCAGCCGCTCTGGTCGTATTGCCGAAACATGTCGATACCCGACTCGCTTGCATACCGCATTCAGCTGTTTCGCAGCAGCGGACGGGTAGCGTTCTATGACAAGGAACTGTTCGTCGAATCCAACTGGTTGTCGATCTTCATCGGCCAGCAGATCTGGCCGCAACGCTTTGATCCACTCACATACCTGATGCCGGAAGAAGAAACGAAACGTCAGTTGTTGCGACTGAAGAGCTTGATCCGCCAGACCGCGGAAGCCATGCCGACGCATGCAGGCTTCATCGCCGAACACTGCCGTGCCAAGCACCTCTCCTCGGTACGTTGATCAGAGGGAATAGCCGAGCGCGTCGTTGTCGCGGTCCCTCAGACCTTGTACGTCGAGAGCAAGAGACTCGTTTCCGTGTTCGAGATCCCCTGGAGCATGCGGATCTGTGCCAGGACGCGATCGAATGCCTCGAGGTTGTCGGTGCGTAGCTCTGCGACGATGTCCCACCGGCCGTTGGTACTGTGCAGTGAGCTCACCGCCGGTTCACCCCGCAGTGCCTTGAGAACCGCCTCGGTTCGATTGCCCTCGACGGCAATGGTCATCAACGCACGAATGCGGTGCTCCTCGGCCTGCGGCCGCAGTCTCACGGTGTAACCGGTGATCGTGCCTTCGGACTCGAGTCGGCGCAGCCGGTTCTGAACCGTCCCGCGCGAGACTTTCAGCGCTTTCGCCAACGAGGCAATCGAGGTTCGGGCGTTGTGACGCAGCAGGCCCAGTAACTGCCGATCGGTATCGTCCATGGCGGCTCCACCATTGAAGTGGCCTGTATTCTAATCAAAACGACAGCACTGAGTGTCAAAGTGTTCAATAAGTGACTCAGTGTGAGCAGTTTTCTGGCTTTTCTTTGGCCTAGCGACCCGGGGACACTGCCATCAGGCGTGGTCTGCGGCTGCGCCCACCAACACATCCAAGCGAATGAGCGAGGCCGTCATGGTCGATTACATCGGAATCGAGCGGGTGCGGGAGCTGGTTGCTCGCGTCGGGACCGGCCGCTTTATCGAAGGACTGGCCACCGAGATCGAGTCCGACTACCGGCGCTGGCGTGAATTCGAAAAGTCGCCGCGGCACGCATCGCATTCGAGCGTCGGCGTGATCGAGCTCATGCCCACGAGCGACGGACGCCAGTACTCATTCAAGTACGTCAACGGCCATCCCAAGAACACCGCGGCGGGACTGTTGACGGTCACGGCCTTCGGTGTGTTGGCCGATGTCGACACCGGTTATCCATTGTTGCTGTCGGAACTGACGTTCAGCACGGCACTGCGCACGGCCGCCACGTCGGCACTTGCAGCGCGCTGGATGGCCCGGCCATCGAGCCGTGTGATGGCCCTGATCGGCAATGGCGCACAGAGCGAATTTCAGGCGATTGCCTTTCACCACATGCTGGGCATTCGTGAACTGCGTCTGCACGACACGGATCCACGCGCAACCGCCAAGCTCGAACGCAACCTGGCGGCCTTGCAACTCGGGGGACTTCGCGTCGTGCGCTGCGCGAGTGCTGCCGATGCCGCGCGTGGTTCCGATATCGTCACGACGGTCACTGCCGACAAGTGCAATGCGATCATCCTGACGCCCGCAATGATTGAGCCGGGCATGCATCTGAACGCGATCGGCGGAGATTGCCCCGGCAAGACCGAGCTTCACGCAGATATCCTGCGCAGGCCCGACGCACGGGTCGTGGTCGAGTTCGAACCGCAATCCCGGGCGGAAGGCGAGATCCAGCAGCTCGACGCGACATTTCCGGTCATCGAGTTCAGCGATGTGGTGTCGGGCAAGATGCAGGGCCGGACGAGCGAACGTGAGGTCACGATTTTCGATTCGGTCGGCTTTGCGCTGGAAGACTTCTCCACACTGAGATACTTGCATCGCATGCACATGGAACTGCGCGGCGCTCAGCACCGGATTGATCTGGTTCCGCATCTCGACGATCCGAAGAATCTATTTGGGGCGCTCATCGGCACATCCGGGCAAGCGCAGCGCCCCATGACCCAGCGACCCATGCGCGAGGGAATGAACGCATGACCTCATCGACACCGCGCACCGCGAGCCTCATCGGCGCCCCGACTGATATCGGCGCCAGCGATCGTGGGGCTTTGATGGGCCCTGAGGCACTACGTGTGGCCGGCCTGCACAGTGCGCTGGTAAGTCGCGGATTGATGGTGAATGACCGGGGAAATCTGCAGGGGCCAGCCAATCCCTGGCAGCCGCCGGTCGATGGCTATCGGCATCTTGCCGAAGTCGTGGAATGGAACCGGCAGGTGCATGACGCCGTGCACCGCGAACTGAAAGATGAATGCCTGCCCATTCTGCTCGGAGGAGACCACAGCCTGAGTATTGGTTCGATCAGTGCGGTGGCTCGCCACTGTCGCGAACAAGGCAAAACGCTGCGCGTTCTGTGGTTCGACGCCCACGCTGATTTCAATACTCGCGAGCTGTCTCCAAGCGGCAACCTGCATGGCATGCCGGTCGCCTGCCTGTGCGGGTTTGGCCCTCGTGAATTGATAGAGATCGGTGGCCGCGTACCCGCGATCAGTCCGAGGTGGATCCGCCAGATTGGGATTCGCAGCGTCGATGCCGGCGAGAAGCGCTTCGTGCACGAGCAAGGGCTGGAAGTATTCGACATGCGCTACATCGACGAGATGGGAGTGCGGGACACGATGGAACTGGCTCTGTCGGGCATCGACGCGAATACGCATTTGCATGTCAGCTTCGACGTCGATTATCTGGATCCCGATATCGCCCCGGGTGTGGGTACCACGGTTCCCGGCGGGCCCTCGTACCGGGAAGCCCAACTCTGCATGGAAATGATCGCCGACACTGGCCGCCTGGCATCACTCGATATCGTGGAACTCAACCCGGCGCTTGATGTACGCAACAAGACCGCAGCGCTCGCCGTGGACTTGATCGAATCGCTGTTTGGCAAGAGCACCCTGATGCGCCAGCCTGCAGAAGCACGTCGAGTGGTACGCGCCGTAGAGAAACGCGCCGGCCAGTAGCTGTCGCCAATCAACGGAAGAAGAAGAACGTGTTCGCAGTGAGGCGCCCGCGGCGCGGATCGCCGTCGAACGCAAAATCCTGCGGAATGTCCGCGCTGTGCAATGAGATGCTGCGGTAGACCAGCACCCGATTCGGCACCGCCTCGAAACGCGCGATCCGCTCGAACAACGCTGTATCGCCGCTGATGTACTCGAAGGGCGGCGGCCCGTGCACCTTCAGTTCCGCTTCCACCGTTTTCGTGTAGTCAGCCAGGCGCTGCGGCCGGATGCTCTCGAAGCCGGTCGCGCGATGGCGATAGAACGAAGTGCCGCCAAGCTCCGTCGGGCAAAGATAATGGAGCACCGCGATCTGCTGATCGTTCGTGTTGTCAAAGTGCGGCAGCCGCTGCAGAACCTGCAGCTTCGCCTGTGGCGTCGTCACCAGCGAGAAGGTGGCGAGTTCTTTCACCACGCGGCTGGCGCCCAGGCCGAGGCTCGCACTGATCAGGTCGCCGAGGAAAGCACGCACCGCAAAGGTGTAGATCTGCGGAATCGGCGCGCGCACGCCGGGGTAGAAGGCGTCCGTGACCGAATCAAACTCGCAATGCGTCGCGGCGTAATCGATCAGCACCCCGGGATCGCTCAAGAAATTGTCGACGATCAGCACGGGCGAGCGCTCGTTGCCGACGTGTGCGACCGAGTGCTCGAACGCGCTGTGCAGTCTCAGCTTGCCGTTAAGATCGATCATCGATGCTCTACCGGAGGGTGAACCCTTTAAGCGTTGTAGGGGGATTTGACATCACGGGGCTCGCGACACGTTCTTCCCACCGAGTCCGGCACAATATGCGCCAAGCTCTGTGCGCATCAATAACTCCAACAAGTTATGAGACCGTAGGCCTCGGGCGCAGCGGCTCGGGCAGGGAACACGCGGAGGTGAGGCCTTCGGCCTAGCGCTCGCGATTCAGATTCGAAAGACTCGCTTCTCGAGCGGCTCCGGCAGCCTCGGCGTAGCGGCGATCCGTGACGTCTCGATTGACCTCGAGCACCAGCCATTTCCCGCTTCGCTGCGACATGAGTGAAAGTCGGCCTTCGACCTCCACGATGCGGCCGTCGCGAGTCGTGTGGCGCATCTCGCCGATCCATACTCCGTAGCGGGCCAGCATCGACTCGAGTTCTTTGACGGGCTTTCGCGTGACAGTCTGAAGGAGGTCGTGAGTAACCTTTCCCCGAGCCTCTTCGCGGGTGTACCCATAGAGCTGCTCAGCTGCCTGGTTCCAATAGAGGATCCCGGCGCCGTCCATTTCCCAGATGATGATTGCGTCGTGCGTGTATTCGAGCAGCTCCGAGTGCCACCACGGACTCTCCGTTGTCGGAGCTGCGCCCTGCAGGCCAATCGAGACCTCGGACGAAGAACTACTAGCCGCGGCCGCGGTGGTTGCTGCCGCCAAAGCCCGCGTCCGGGCGGCCACCAGTGCCGCATGGCGAGCCACGATGTCGATCTGAGCTTGCAGGTAGCCCCTTCCGAACAATGCGAGCGGGCCAACCGCCGCGGCAACCAGAGACAGGCCGCGCTCTCCGACAACGGCATGCGCGTTGAAGAGCGCGGAGGCTGCAAGCTGAAGCGCGATCGAGCTGTGCTTGTGGGGACGAAAAGACCGTGCATCGCGCAAGCGCCGGATCTGAATTGCGATCAGTATGCGTTCCGGGCCGATAGTGCCTGCCACGACCGCGACCGAGTCACCGGTCTCGATTGGCGGCCGCCCGGCACGCGAGGTGCGAAACCACACCGTTTCATCGTCAAGCGTGATTCGCGTGACGTATGTGTTCGAGACGATTTCGCTAACGGTGCCTTGTATCAGCTGCAGCAGCACCGCTGATCTGTCCATTTCCGGATTGTCCTCTGACCAGGGCTTCAACGCCGTCAGGGTAGTGCGTCGCCGGCTGACTGTGCTCGCTTCGCGACATAACGTACCGACGTACTGGGTCTGATGACTCCTTTAGTACCGGAGGACCGTCGCGCGCCAGCGACAGGATGCTCCGCATCGCCCGCAGCGCGTGGGTCATGCAGTTGGTGACAGTCCAGCTGACACTAGCAGACGCTTTCATCCATGGGGCATCATGGATGAAGTTTAACGGCGCCCGTAGCTCAGTTGGATAGAGCATCAGGCTTCGAACCTGAGGGTCGGGAGTTCGAATCTCTCCGGGCGCGCCACCCAATCAGGCATTTGCATGCGCCATGCGCGAGAGTCCTCGTCGCATGTGAGCACCGTGTGAGCAACGCGTATCAAGTAGTCGCCGCGTCGCTGGTTAGACTCATGACCAGGGCGGTCGGGGCGTTCCATCTTGAAACAGTCTTGCTCGCTACCGTCCGAAGGTTGTACCTCCCGGCCAACCCCCCAGAGGCCCCTCCATCGCGCCCTGATCTAAGTGTACGCACCCAACCGCGGCGAGAAATCGAGATACGTTTCAGCGCGTTTCGCGCTATTCAGTCGAGCTTCCCTCCTCTCAAGGCGCATCATTTGAACAGACAATAAGTTCCAAGATTGACAGTTCGCTGAGTGAGGACATCGAGGTTGTCACAGAGTTTGGCGTCGTGAGTTTACAAGCGAGGTCGCACTGGCTACACCCAGAGGAATAAGAGCGGCGCAGTTTCCTGTGAATGGCTACGATGCGATCCACGTTTAAAGTACCAGCATCGAAACCACAGCAGCGCGTCGCTCAACGCGGACGTTAGGCTGACAACTGGTTAAGGAGAAATCGAACAATGAAGAAGTCATCACGAATGTACAGATGGGCAATTACCTCGCTGCTGGGTTGCGCCACTGTCCCCCTCGTTCACGCCGCCGCCGAGCCCAGTGCCGATGCACAGGGGATCAAGTCGATGGTTGCAACGGCTGATGAAATTGCCATTCGCAAGATCATTCAGGACGAGGTTGCCGCTTGGAATCAGGGAGACGCCGCCGCGTATTCACGGCAGTTTGCAACCGATGGCACGTTCACCAACATTCGGGGCCAGTTCTTCACCGGCCACGAAGCATTCTTGAAGCAGCACGAGGTGATCTTCCAAGGAATCTTTAAGAACACTACATCGCAGCAAGAGATCGTCTCGCTCAAATTCAACGGACCCGATGTCGCCGTCGTTGAGACGTTGACCTCGGTCAGTGGCATGTCGGAGACGGCACCCGGAACGGCCACGGACAGCAAAGGGCATCTGCGCACGCGGCTGCTGCAGGTCGTCGCGAGACGGGGTGGGGAATGGACGATCGTCGCGTATCACAACGTGGACGTAAAGCCCGGCGTCCCAGTCCCCGAGCCAAAATGATTGTTCGGCCGCCTAACAACGCGTTGGAGCAAACGCGAGAGGGATAAAGTGCCAGAATCCATCACACAGCAGCGCGTTGCTCAACGCGGACGTTAGGCGGACGAACAACGATCGGAATCAGAGCGAGGCCCGGACGATCACCTAGCGGGAGGGTCCATTGAAACGAACGCCGATCATGGCTGCGCTCGTGCTGTCGGCTGTCGTGACCGCCATCGCGCAGCAGCAGAGCGTGCGTACACGAGATACGGCGAGCGCCGAGCAGGCCGTTCAGCAGCAGGATCAGGAGCGGATTCGTGGGCAGATCAATGCGGACCCGGTCGCGCTTCGCCGAATCTATGCCGATGACTTTCTCGGCATCGGACCGACCGGCGTCGTGCGCAACAAGGCAGACGTCATCGCTGACTTCACCACGCATGCGCTGACGTACCAATCCATCACCACCGCCGAGGTTCGCGTGCGCGTATATGGAATTGCCGCGGTGCAAACCGGTCGCTCCACGATGGTCGGCCAGGACAGGGGCAAGGCCGTTCCGCGCGACAATCGTTTCACGCGCGTCTGGGTCATGACGGACGGGAGATGGCAGCTGGTGGCTAATCACTATTCGCCGATGACCGCGCAATAGGACAAATGCGGTTCTGGCGTCGGAGGTGATGCCCCAATGCTGCGGACAGACGTTGCACGAACCTGACAGTCGGCGTTGTCGTGGGTTGGCGAGCGGCCGCTTCTGGCTGCGGATTCAACTGGTCGATGCAACACCTAGACTCTCGATGTAGAGGGGAGGATGTTGCACATGAAGTACCGGACCAGGATCCAGTACACGGAGACCGATAAGGCGCTGATGTGGGACCGCTGGCGACAGGGCGAGTCCCTGCATGCGATAGCTCAGCTCTTCGAGCGTAACCATTCCGCGATCGGCGGCATTCTGTTGAGAACCGGTGGCATTCGCCCCCCGCCACGACGTCGCTCGCACCTGGCGCTCGCTTTGGGCGAACGCGAAGAGATCTCGCGCGGCGTGATGGCCGGCTTGTCGGCTCGCATGATTGCATGCTCGCTTGCGCGAGCACCCTGCACGGTGAGCCGCGAGATCCGCCGCAATGGCGGTCGACGGTCGTACCGGGCGAGCGAGGCCGACGAAGCAGCGTGGCGCCGGGCGACGCGGCCGAAGCACTGTAAACTAGCTCAGAACCCTGCGCTGGCGCGTATCGTGGCCGACAAGGCCGAAAGCGGACATTAGCGTGGTCGTCAATGTGGGAACCTAGCGTCGCACTTTTCTTTGGTAATCACGCCGGCGGCCCAGGCGGGCGGTGGCGACCCCGCTGCAGTCGTCGCTTCCTCGTTCTTGCCGCAGGCCGCAATGCTGGCTGCGGTGCTGGATCGGAAGGAAGCACCACGAACGAGGCGATACCTGGGCCAAAGTTCCTCACCGGGGACGAGTAAAGTCGTAGGTCCAGTGTCGTCTCCTACGTCGATGCAGTGCTCCCCAGTAACACGACCGCTGAGAGAGCCATGACGACGCCTGCCGTTTCCGCCGCGGTGAGTTTTTCGCCGAAGAAGAGCACCCCGATGCAGACCAGGAGCAACGCGCTGGCAACGGCATAGAAGACGCCGGCGGCACCGAGCCGCATTCTCTGCATCAGCAGAATCCAGAGCACTGCAAATGATGCCGTAGTCAGCAGTCCGAGCAGAAACCAGCGATTCCAAAATGGATGACGTGCTGCACTAGCCAGCTTCAGTAACGTGTCTGCCAGCACACCGATGCAAGACAGTGCGAGCGCGAGTGCCGCACTTTTCCCGTCGAACGACATACTCCCTCCCCCCGTAAACATCCCGGTTTTGGTGCCGATCCGATGGTTCACTCGCGAACATCGTGCCGGGCGGCACCCGCGCGGTCTGTCAAGCGGTTGACACAGGCGGAGGACTATTTCGGAATGAAGTGCAGCGCCACCGAGTTCAGACGATTAGCCCCTCCTAGATCCCCCGCTAAGTCGGCCGCACAAACTCTGCTCGTCATTCATACAGTTTTCCGCACCGCACACTACTGGATGGACGCTAGGATGCGACGCTTCTACTCTGCGCTGCGTGCGCCTCCTCAACGTCCGCAAGCTCTGCATCGTCTTCATCAAGTGCCTGCGCTGCCAGCATTATCGCTACGCGCCGCCGCAAAGTTTCGTGACCTCGCTGGGGGAGCACGCTACGCTGGCGCGTCTGGACTGCTCGATATGCAGCGCTAAGGATGTGCAAATCACGGCGGCCAGCACGTCGGCGACACGTTCGTGATGCGGTTCGCTCGCGCTTTGCAGCCTCCAAAGCTTGAGATAACGCAGTACATTCGCGCGCGCCTACGCACGCACTTTGTCGATGATGAGTGAGCCACCCAACGAACGAGCTCATCTGGAGCACGCCAAGGAACATGGTTTTCGCCTCGATTTATCGGCGCCTCGTCTCTGATGCCTGTATTTCGCGTACATCGTGTGCGCGCCGATCCGTGCTCTCGAGGGGACAGCGCGCTATCCTCATTGATGTCGACTACGTGCGTCGCGACAGTTGAGGGTCCATCGCTTACGTACCGCAACATGCGAATTGCCGTACTCACGTCCGCGTTTGCCCAGTTCGTCCTGCTGGCATTGGCTGCCTCAGTGCCTGCTAGCGCCGCTGACGATGGTCAGGCTGCATTCAACAACCATTGCCGAACGTGTCATTCGATGAACGAAAACGACAATCGGCTCGGTCCGTCTCTTCACAGAATCTTTGGCGCGAAGGCGGGTGCCGTACCAGGCTACGCCGCTTACTCGTACGGCCTAGTCAGCTCTGGAATCATCTGGAACGAGTCGACACTCGACAAATTCATTGCCGATCCCGAGGCAGTCGCCCGGAACAACAACATGAAGCCCTACAAGGGCATTACCGACAAGTCCCTGCGTATGAAGATTATTGAGTTCCTGAAATCTGATCTTGATTAGTTTCGACGAAGACCTCCGAGCCGCTGGGTCCGGGTGCAGTTGTGTTGCGAGGATTCGCCGTCGCCGAAACCCACGCCTTGCTGGCGGGTCTGCCCGAAGCGACGCAAGAACGCCTCTCCTGACGCTTTTTGCGGTGTACTCGCGGCACACGTGGAACGGGCCGTTTCGGGCCCGAGCGCAGGTCCTCTTCGCACGCGGCGTCGACGGCCCCCCCGCCGCCGATGCCCGATCCGACGCGGGAGTCCCATTGCTCCGTCCGCGCGGGCGTCAGCGAGTGTAGTAACCCACCCCGAGCACGAAATCGTTCACCCGCTTAACGAAAGAATGTTTCTTTTCAACCTTATTGGTAGTGTAGTTGAGCCACATGTAGTCCACCGAACCCTCGCCCTGAGTTGCAATGACTTCCATGATGTCCTTTCCAAAGGGCTGGCCGGCGGCATCTCTCGTATCGCGTAGCGAGACTCCTACTAGCGTCGGGGCCGCACCATTTGCGAAATAGACTCCATCCATGTTTATCGCGAATACATATAGAGGTCCCTTGTGGAATTCTCCGCTGGGATCGTTGAATGCGCAAAAAGCGCGCGCCGATCCCTCTTTTTCAAGGTAGGCGACCGCTTTGTTGAGCAGGTCTTTGGCCTGGTCGGCACCGGGGCTCTCCGCGGCGAGCGAGGAGCCTGCGACTGTCATCATGAAGATGGCTGCGGCGTGTGAAAAGATTGCTTGAAGTTTCATGGGAGGTCCTCTTGAAGTCCTTCTGTTGAAGATCGCTTAGTTTTCCAGCACCGGGGTGCGTGGCAGCGACGCCGTTGGGGCGTCGAGCCGCAGATCCTTTCGAATGCCAGCGTCCACCAATCGAGCCGGCGCAAATCTGCGAAGCAATCGCAGGCGATTCGCGAGCCCGCCGGCCGGGTACCGGAGTTTTGGCCGAACGGCGATGGCCGCTTGCAACACGACGTCGGCCACCACGGTCGGCTCGGCAGCAGTTGCCATTACCTCGTTGAGCACCTTGTCCAGGAGCGCGCGAACTTCGCGATACTCATCGAGCTTCGAATCGGGGGCCAGAAAGTTCGTGTCGAACTGCGTCCTCGTGTAGGCGGGCTCGATCACCGAGACCCGGATGCCTCTTGTGCGCAGCTCGTGATCGAGCGACTCCGAATAGCCTTCAACCGCATGCTTGGTTGCGGCATAGAGAGCCCCGTAAGGCATCGGAAGGAAACCAAGCACCGAGCCGATGTTGATGATGCGACCGTTTCCCTGGCGTCGCATATGAGGCACGACGGCACGGGTCATGCGGATCAGCCCGAAGAAGTTGGTTTCAAAGATCGCCTTGGCCTGCTCGATCGAACTCTCCTCCGCTCCGGCAGGTGCAACGCCGAAGCCGGCGTTGTTCACGAGCAGGTCGATGCGGCCTTCCAGCCGAATGAGTTCCCTCACGGCGGCTTCGACCGATTCATCGCTGGTCACGTCGAGCGGCAGCATTGCGAAAGACCGCTGGCCCGACTGGACGCTGTGTCGGCTGGTGCCGTAGACCTTGTAGCCGGCCATTGCGAGCCGCTGCGCAGTGGCTTCGCCGATACCTGATGAAGCGCCTGTTACGAGGGCGATGGATCCTTTGATCTTCATGGGAGTGCCTTTTGTCGGAGGGGTAGAAGTCATGCCGTTGATATGATGAACGTCATATTCCAAATCGAGCGCGTAAACGCGGGTTCCAAGTGGGGTCAGCCCTGGGTCCGAGCGAGATGCTTGAGCGCTGACTTGCGGAGCCCATCGGAAAGCCTGGGCTCGTCGACAGCACGCGCCAGTACCAGTGCGCCAACCATCGTCGCGACGGTGAAGAGGGCGCGCTCGTGTGCGCCCGGCTGCCCCCAGTGGGGCGAGTGGCGGGCGACGAGGTCGATCATCTCCTTGATGCGGCGTGTGGCGGCGCGCCTTACCTCAGGCGCCTGGCGTGGCATCTCCGAGCCAAGCGCGGCAGCTGCACAGCCGCTCTCAATCCCTTCGAGGTGCTCATTCGAGAGATAGGCCCGCATCATGGCCGGGAGCGCCTGCTGGGGCGGCGAGCTGGCGGCGATGCGTTCCATCCTCGCCACGGTTTCACTGCCCGCACGGTCGGCGGCCTCGGCGAGCATCGCCTCGCGCGACGGGAAATGGGCGTAGAAGCCGCCGTGCGTCAGGCCGGCGTCCTTCATGATGTCGGCGACGCCGGTGCCGTTGTAGCCGCTGCGCCGGATGGCGCGCGCGGCGGCGTCGACGATGCGATCGTGCGTAGCTTCCTTGGACCTGGTAGCGGCTCGTTTCATATGATGAGCATCATATTGTATTCCGGCGCGCGGCGCAAGCGCTTTTGCTGCTGCAGGTTGCTATTCGAGAGGGGGTGCCTTTTGCGGGGACGCCAACGTTCTCGCCGAACGGGGGGCGCTCACGAGGTTGTCAGCCGAAGCGAGTTCACGGAGGTTGAGTTCACCGTGCGCAACATCAAGCGTGGCCGTGGGCCCGTCGATGACGTTCGCTTGAGTCGAGTTGAGCGAGCTGGAGGAGTGGGAGCCCGAGCGATAGAGTGGCTGAAACGAAGAATCGCTCAACGCGGACGTTGGGCGACTCTACCCCACACCTTTACGTCCACCGCCATGATCCTTATTTGCTGCACTTTGCTGCCTGTGCGACCAGTGAGGTCATCCCGATGGGCACAGATACGTACATGATCTCGCAGACATCTGCGGGTGGTGTCTTCCAGGTCAATGAGTTCGTACCAATTTACATCGGCCGGCCGCTGAGTCGGGACGTTGGGCGACTTAGGAGATGACGTTGGGCGACTTAGGAGATGACGTTGGGCGACTTAGGAGATGACGTTGGGCGACTTAGGAGATATTGATGGCCACCTGCTTCGTTATGCAACCAAGTTTAGAGGAGCCCTTATGCTCTACAGCCACTTTGTCAAAAAATCAATCCGACAGAGCTTTGATCACGTCAACAACCATCGCTGGGATGAGGCGGTGAAAGCAGTCGCGCCGGATGTCCATCACCGCGTTTCCGGCGCCCACGCGCTTGGTGGTGAGCGCCACGACAAAGAAGCCGTGGGCCGCTGGTTTGAGCGCCTCGGCCGCGTCCTGCCCACCCTCCATCTTACGGTCAACAACATCTGGGTGAAGGGCTGGCCGTGGCATACCACAGTGTTTGCGCAGTGGGACGGCACCGCGACGCTGCCCAGCGGCGACGCGTCGTACGTCAACCGTGGTCTCCACGTGTTCACCCTGCGGTGGGGCAGAGTCTATGCACTCGAGGAATTTCAAGATTCACAAGCAGCGGCCCGTGCTCTTGCCGCCCAAGCCGCTGCTGGCCTCGAGGAAGCGGCCGCCGAGCAAATTGTGAGCTAGCATAAGCACTCGCAGAGGCCATAAAGCGCGCCCGACAAGGCGAGGTACAGGTGTATTTCGTATCTTGCATCGAGTACACGACTCGTTCGGAGATACACACAGGACAGCTTATTGCAGTCATCTCCATCGTGAGATTGGCACACGGAGCTACTGTGGCGTTGCTTGGGATCGAAGTCGAGCACTTGGCAGTCGCGTGATCCGCAACGAATGCACCGGAGCCTCCGTTCAATCTCGAGCATCGAGACGCTCCAGCCAAACTTGGTGGCGAGCCGGAATGGAGGCAGGCGCCGGGAGTGGTGACAAAGGCAACAGCGCGCGAACAACGGACGGCGTAGGCAAGCGTCGCGTTCAATGTGAATGGCATCCGCGGTCGCTCGACAGAGGAAGGCGCGGAGCTTCCGTCAACAGGTGGATCGAGTCCATCCAGTACTGACGCCTACTGGATGAACTGACGTGAGGACCGGAGTGCGCTGGCGGGCACCGATCTGGCCCTCACGCGCGCGCGCGAGACGAGTGACCTGGAGTTGCTGGGGGTAACTCTGGGGGTAACTGCTGCATCGATCAATCGGCGGAGGCTTGTTTTCCGCGGAGAAGCGCAGCCAATATGAGGGTGCCCTCACCACCATCCGCTTGTCCAAGGACTTCCATCGAAGTCCATCTTCTCGTGGGTTGCGGATCTCGTGATCGCGCGTGCACACCGCAGGAAGGGTCTCGGCAAGTGGATGATGTCCTGCATCATGGAACATCCTTTCCTCGCTAAGCCATCAGCTCCCCGGCAGCGCCACACCGCGCGGCCACAAGAGCCACATGCTTCCCGTCTGCCGCATCTTCCCCGCGAGCTCACCTGCCTCAGGCCCGGTGCCCCAGAAGAAATCAGCGCGCGGCGCGCCGTTAATCGCGCCTCCGGTGTCCTGCGCAATGACGAGTCGCTGCAGCGGTGCATCTGATGCGGGCCGTGTCGTCGACAGAAACACCGGCGCGCCGAGCGGAACGATGGCCGGGTCGACCGCGATCGATCGGCCCGGCGTCAAGGGAATGCCCTGGGCTCCTTTGGGTCCGACGTTGGGATCACCGAGCGGTGTTTCGTTGAAGAAGACGACACTGGGATTGGCATTGAGCACTTCCTGAAGCCGCTCCGGATGGGCGACGAGCCACGCGCGAATGCCCGGCATCGTCGCTTGCTCGGTGGTGAGCTCTCCCTTCTCCACGAGGTGGCGACCGATGGACCGAAAGGGCTGTCCATTCTGATCCGCATACTGCAGCCGAATGACTTCGCCATTCGGCAGTTGCACGCGCCCCGAGCCTTGGACCTCGAGCAGGAAGGCATCGAGCGCACTGTTGATCCACACGATCTCCTTGCCCTGAAGGTCCGGGTCGGTGGGAAGTTCGGCCCGCGTGTAGTACGGCAGCACCCGGTTGCCTTCGAGCCTGCCGCGAACGGTCTTGCCCTTGAGCTCCGGATAGAGTGATGCCAAGTCCACGATGAGGAGATCCGGCGGCGGAGCGTAGAGCGGCGTCGTGAATTCTGCGGACGGCGTGCGAGCACCCATCAGCAGCGGCTCGTAGTACCCCGTAATGAGTCCCGTGTCCTCCCGGATCGGGCTTGGGAGCTTCAGGATCTGGTAGGGCTCGAAGTACTGCTCGAAATAGTGGCGCAGGGCTCCGAGCGACTCATCCGTGATCGCCAACGCCGCATCGCAGGGCGGCTTCCATTCCACGCGAAACCGCAAGGCGCGACAGCTGCTGAGAAACGCGGTCCAGGCCTCCTGCAGACTATCGGCGCCCCAGCCCGGCAGTTGCGGCCAACTGGCGCGTTCGTAGCGCAGCGTGTGCATCGGAGGCTTCGGCGGCGGCACGGGCGGGCGCGGCGTGACGCAGCCAAAAAGCAGCGCGCTCGCGACGAGCACGAAACCGCCCGCGACGATGCATCGGTTCCACGGCATGGGGGTAGAGCCTGCCTTAGAGACTCGTGGATTCCAATCTTTCGTAAAGACCCGGGTGCGAATCGAGTCGTGCCCACGTAG
Organism: uncultured Gammaproteobacteria bacterium; assembly: GCA_963724625.1. Lineage (GTDB taxonomy): Bacteria > Pseudomonadota > Gammaproteobacteria > Steroidobacterales > Steroidobacteraceae > DATBVX01. The sequence goes on from CAVRVO010000001.1 coordinate 130,479, forward strand.
CGCTACTATCGAAGTACTACGCTGACGGCGAGTTGCAATCGCAATACGTGTCCGCGTTTACGGAGGCAAGCCGCAGGTCGAAGCCATACCTTGACGCGAATCCAGGCAAGGTAGTACCAACCATTGACAGCTGCATACCGCGAATTGATGCAATGGCGAAGAAAGAATCTGCGCGACAACAGCGCATGTGGGGGAAAACGTTTGCGGAACTTGAGGCGCAAATGACCTCTGACTTACTCCGCAAGCTTGGATTGTCTCGATGACAGGCTAGGATGCCCGCGGTAGCCGTCATTTGGGGGCAAACACTGCACTCTGGCACCTAGCGCCTGCCTGTAATGCATGCCACAGCCGCGCAGTTGGACGACTGGGTCTGCGCTTCGAATGGCACAACAATGGCGCTCGGCGCGAGCGCCGCTTCGATTGCGCTCACCGCGTCGTGCCGGTCGTGACAAGGCTGCCCCAAAGGAGTAGCGTCCCTCGTCTCCAATATGAAACCCACGCGCAAACTGTGGCTCTTGAGCGCGCTCGCCGTCCTGGCATGCGTGCCAGTCATCTGCATGGCCGACCTCGTGCAGGGTGCCGTCACCCCGAAGGACGCCGTCGTTCACATCAAGGATGGCGCCGGAAAGGTGGTCGCGACGCTGAAGGCGGGGCCGTTCCAGCTCAACCTGGCGGCTGGCAAGTTCACGGCGGAATGCGTGGCACCGAAAGCCTCGCAGCGCAGCCTCTACAGCATGGCTCAGCCGACCACAGTCAACATCGACTGCCAGTAGCCGACGAAGAGATCTCCGTGGCCGATCCTCCGCAGAAGGCCCGCTGGCAGGAGCTTGTCAGCTACTGGGCGGAGATCATTCACAAGCTCGCCTTGCCGATCGGCACGGTGCTCGCGACGATCGTTGGCACGTGGCTCACTATGAGAATCTCGGAGGAGAACAACCTCCGCGACACCATCAACCAGCGCGAGCAGGCGGAATCGAGCTTGCGCTCGTCGATGTTCAAGGAGCTCGTCGCGCCGCTCCTCACGCCCACGGGCTCCTCTGACGCGGGTGCTGCGGCGGATGCGACTCGCCCGGAGCGACTCGCGTTACTTGCGCAACTGCTGGCGCTCAACTTTCACGAGCATTTCGAGCTCGGCCCGCTCCTACTGTATGTCGACAATCTGCCGAACCAGAGCGCCGAGAATCGGCGACGCCTGCGCTCGGTCGCGCGCCGCGTGATTTCGCGCCAGCTCGCGGTGCTCGGTGAGCCCTCGACCGAGGACAAGCTAGCTAACTGCAAGGCAAGCAGCGAGGACACGGAGATCTGGTTGCGCTCCGACGCCTCCGAACCGGACGAGGGCGTGCTCGCCTGTACGAATCCGGTCACCGACGGAAGGAGCGTCACGCTCGAGTGCGGGGCGCCTGCGGCTACGCCGCAACCGACGCCGAATGTCTTCAGCATTCGATCGCCGGATTGTCGCGACCGGTTCATCGTCGCTTTGAGCGAGCTCAACTGGACGCAGCAGACTGTACGCGTCTTCCTTTCCGCCGAAGCGCGCGCGCCAAAGCCCGGCGAGCCCGCGGCGATCCCCGAATTCGTCGAGTTCACCTTGTCGGCGTACTCGCTGCCGTACTCGGATAACACGCTCCTGCGCAGCGGCAATCGCGTCGGTCTCTATATCCGCCAGGTCGAGCCGAGCCGTGAACCCTGTACGCCGCCGATCTGCGATCCCACGACCCGCCTCATGCGCATCTCGCTCGTCTGGTTCCCGGACGACTTCATTCCGCCGCGCGAGCGACCCACGGACTTTCGCAAGGTGCGCAAGGCACTCAAGCTCTGAGCCGTTGTAGTCTTATCGTCACACGGTTCTCACAGTGGAAAAAACCTTCGATCCTGAGGGTCGGGAGTTCGAATCTCTCCGGGCGCGCCAGGTTTCGGCGACACCGCACTTCCGGTGCCGCCGAGCCCGGTCGATTGACAGCGCTAGTTCAAGGCGGTCCGGATCCTGTCGATTGCGCCTTGCTCCTCGGCGCTCACCTGCGTTCCGCCGATCCCCAGGAAGCCACCTTCTTTTGCAGCTTCCGCGGTGCTCTGCGCCACCTTCATCACGAGATCACGAAACCCCGCGGCTTCCGGCGCGCCCTTTTGCGAAACGACCACATAAGCGTCATGAATTTCTGCTAGCAGCCGGTCCGAATCCGGTTTTTCCTTGCGCAGAAACTCAAAGTCTTCCTTTTCCACACCGCCGCCAAATGCGCTCGCCACCAGCGATGTCGGTGAGGCTCCTTTCCCGGCAAGCGTTATCGCTTCGCTTGCGGCCGAGAACTCCTTTGTCAGCCCAATGGGACCGGAAGGAGATGCTGAGGCGACAACGTACATCGCCGCCACCGGTGCGCGGCGCACCTTGTCCCATTCCGCGTCCGCAAAGTTGCGGCGCAGTGCCTCTGAGCGTTCACCTTCCTCGAGCGTCGCCTTGACTACCTTGGCAGCCTCAGCATTGGCCGGATCATTGAGGTAGTCACTCGACTCTTTGTGCAGCTGGCTGGTCAGTCCCATTGTCGACAGCTTCTGGTCGCGCACGAACTTTCCGATAATTCCACCCACCACTGGTACGGCGAGGTTGAGCAGAGGCCGTACATCGAACCCCAGCCGTTGGGACAGCGAGCTCCCGATGGCGTTGGTAGCGCTTCCGAGCAGTGAGGTCGTCAGATCGCGTTGTCCGCCGCCCATTGCACCGCCCAGAAGGCTCTTGAGGAGGTCGGGTGTATCCGTGGGCAGTTTCTCCATCAGGCTGTTTACCCCGTCGGGTGTACTTGCGCGGCGCGCAAAGCCACCGAGCACCAGGGGCCCGACGAGACTTGCGCCCTTTTGGAACAGCGCAGGATCAACGCCACATGCGTTAGCGAGCCGCGAACTCACATCCGGCGTCAGCATGGAATTCAGTGAGTCAAGGATACCGGGCATGGTGAGCCTCCTTGTCGTCGTGTTGACGACTCCTTGGTTAGTTGAGAGCGAAGACGGTGACGCGGGCGTTTCAGGCCCGTTGTTCGGTCAAGGGTGGTAGATCGGCAACGCGCTCCTTGCACACCGCCGTCGGGCGCGAGCATACGCCCAACGCCGGGCCGACAACCACCTCAGCCGAGAGCTCGATTCGCGCCGACCGTCAGCCAGCAAGGTCGGGCCTAGATCGGCCGCTCGCCGATCACGGTCGTACGCACGAGATGGCGCCGTTCGTTCTTGAAATCGTGAATGCCCCTGTGCAACAGGAAGCGGTTGTCCCAGACGATGACCGTGTCCGGCTTCCAGCGAATGCGGCATTGGTACTGCAGACGATGCGGCAGGGTTTGCAGATAGTTGAGAAGTGCGCGGCTCTCGTCCTCGTTCCAGCCCACGAAGCGCTTGAAGTACGCCGTCGTGACATAGAGCCCTTTGCGCCCGGTACGCGGATGACTCCGCACAGCCGGGTGAATACTCTCCAGCTGATCTTCCGTGAAGTTGTGACTTTCCCGGAGCCTGAGCCGCTTGTCCTTTTCGAGCTTGGCGTTCTTGGACCAGATGTCCTTGCCTGAATAGACGACTCGCAGCCGACCCAGCAGCTCCTGCATACCCTGCGACAGTTCTTCATACACGAGGAACATGTTCGCGAAAGCCGTGTCACCGCCGTACTTCGGCACGTCCAGCGCACGCATCACGACGCACAGCGGTGGCCGCGGGAGGAACGGGCTATCCGTGTGGAAGTGCTCGAAGGAGGGCACAACACTAGCGGGTTCGTCAGCTTCGCGTCGGACCTCCTGCATGTCATCGTGGCCGCCGTAGGTCGGCGCTTGCGGTAATTCTGTGAGATCACCGAAGTAGCGTGAGAACGCCTTGTGCTGTTCGGGCGTGAGCTGCTGATCGCGGAACATGATCACCAGGAAGTGCTCGAAGGCGAGCATCACTTCCGTGCGCGTCGGCTCATCCAGCGGACACGACAGGTCCACTCCGGAAATCTCGCAACCGCAGGCCCCTGTCAGTGGTTCGACACTGATTCTGCTGAACTCAGGCATCGGCAGACCTGCCACGACGGTGTGGGTACCGCTGTGCGACTCCACGCTGTGTGCATCGGAACTCACGGGCGCTCCAGGTGTGCGAGGTGTGGCTGCTTATGCGCGCAATCAGATCATGCCGGCCGCATACCGGCTTGTGTCAACTGGTTGACGGAGCGAGCGACAGGCCTCTGGGCATCATGCGCCATACGCGTGGGCGGTTCCACGCAACCGAATTCAGAGGAGATTCCAATGCACGCAGAACCACGTTTGCTCGATTGGGCAACAGCTCTCACATGGGGCGGTCCGACCTGGCTCGAGATCGTCGCTTCGCACGCTCACCTGCTTTCCGCCGCCGATGCTCGGGACGAATCCCGCACGGGTGCAGCGCGCTCCCCGCGAGCGGCGGACGAATCGCGCCAGTGGATGAGCCGCATCCGTCCCGAATTGTCACGTTGACCATTGGCTGTGGGATGGCGGGCGCTGACGCGGCATTCTCGTCCGCCTCCGTAGGCGCAATCCCACGCATGGGCTGCGCTGAAGACGACAGCGAGAGGTGCTCAGCGGTTGCTGGCACGATTCCTGCTCGTTTTCAGCATGCGCCCCACGAAATCGCGCTCCTGGTTCTCGCGCTTCGCAAAGAAGACCGCGACCCTCACCGGCCGCCCGGCAACGTTCCTGCTGGCAATGGGCGTCGTGATCGCGTGGCTGGTCTCCGGCCCGGTCTTTCATTTCAGCGATACGTGGCAGCTCGTCATCAACACGGGCACAACCATCGTGACCTTCCTGATGGTGTTCCTGATTCAGGCTACACAGAACCGCGACTCGGAGGCCATTCAGGTCAAACTCGATGAGCTGATCCGCTCCATCCAGGGCGCGCATCTGGCACTGCTCGATCTCGAGGAACTCGAGGAAGAAGAGCTCAACCGCATTCACGCGGGCTACCGCAAGCTCGCACAACGTGCACGCGAGGATCTGCGCAAGGGCAGAGCCGATACTGGCGTGCGCGAGGTGCAGTCGACGCGCTGAGTCCGAGATCGCATGCCCTATGCCAAAGTTACAAAGCAGGCGGTAGAAAACGAAGCGCTGCGAATCGTCGGCGGATATTGAACATTACTTACTCAACCACGGATGGAGAGCTGACATGAAAACCCTGATAGCCCTGCTGTTGACGAGCCTGCCGGCCCTGGCGCTCGCCCAGTACTCGAATCCCGATAAGTCGTTCTACGAGCATGCAGCGCAAGGCGGCAGTGTCGAAGTTGCAGCTGGAAAGCTCGCCCAGAAGAATGGAGCGAGCCAGGCAGTCAAGGACTTCGGCGCGATGATGGTCGAGGATCACTCGGCTTCGAATAAGAAACTAAAGAAGCTCGCTGACTCCAAGAGCGTGAAGCTGCCGGAGCCGAGTCTGACGCAAGAAGCGAAGCTCAAGATGCTGGAGATGAAATCCGGCAGCTCCTTCGACAAGGACTACATCGAGAGCCAGGTCAAGGCTCATAAGGAAACACTTGAGCTCCTGAAGAAGGAAATTGACTCTGGAAAAGATGCTGACGCCAAGGCATTCGCCGCAGAGATCCTGCCGACGGTCGAGGCCCATCTGGTGAAGATCAATCAGATCGCCGCCGACAACGGCGTGAAAACTGCAGATAGCGGTGAGGAGAAGTAAGTGAGCGCGCCACGGAGGGCCCCGTCATGAGAGTGCATCAAGTCATGACTGAGAACGTCAGCTTTGTCGATCCCGACATGCGGATACCTGAGATCGCGCGTCGCATGCGCGATGAAGATATCGGCTCGTTGCCCGTCGCCGAAAGTGAGCGGCTGATCGGCATCGTCACGGACCGCGACATCGTCGTGCGTGCAGTTGCCGACGGCCAGGACGCGCGCGGAACCACGGCGCGCCAGATCATGTCGCCGAAGATCCTCTATTGCTTCGAGGACGACAGCATCGAGGAAGCATTGCGAAGCATGGGCGACAACCAGGTCCGACGTCTGCCGGTGATCAACCGCGACAAGCGGTTGGTTGGGGTTGTGTCACTGGGCGATCTCAGCAAGGCCGCGCAGGACCAGGCGGGAGACGCGCTGAAGGACATCTCACAGTCAACCGCGAGTCCCCCCTAGCGTCCAAGGCGGTCTACGCGGCCGGGAAGGTTGCTTCGATCGTTTCGCCACCCGCTACCTGGCATTCGCCGGCGCCGCCGCCGGCCATGCCGCTCGACGGTCGCATCAGGTGAAACCGGCATCGCATGTGATTGCCGTCGGAGCCATCGAGATTGGCGACGACCTTGCCTGAGTAGCGAATCTCGAACTCGGGCGCTGCGTAGCCGCCCCAGTAGGGCCAGTCATACCAGCCGCGACGCCAGCCGAGCCACAACGGAGCGAGCGTTTCGCCCCGCGTCTCACTCGTGATCTGGAAGAACGGCCCGGAGTAGGTCTTGTCGCGCGCGAGCGTTGCGGTCATCGTGCCTGAAACCGCATCTTTGGCAGTCCAGTTGAAAGCGACGGAATGGTCTGTCTGACCGACTCGTCCAAAGCCCGTGCCCATCGTCGTACAGGCGGCGAGGGCGGCCATGCTCAGTCCGATCAGCAGGCCGCTGTGAAGTTGCTGATTCATGTCACTCTCCTTCGTCACACCGCGGCCTGGTCGTGAGGCGAGCGCGCCTCACTTACCAGCTTGGATTGTGCGAGCCGGCGCAAGTTGAGCGAGAAAGGGGTGAAGTTTGGTTAACCGTGGGCCGATTCGTCCGTACGACGGGCGCGACACAGGGGCTGGACTGCAAGGCGACGCCGTGTGAGCATCCGCCGATGCCGAAAGAGGGATCGGCACTCCCCGAGTTGAAACTCAGCGCCTGGAAATCAACGCGCGACGCTTTGCATGCGTACGCGCAGGTCGCAGGCGCGGTGCGCGGCACGTTTTCGCCGCGTGAGAAACACTGGTTTCACGTGAGCTTGCGCGCGACATCTCGCGGTCTCGCGACCATGCCGGTACCGGCGCGCAGCGGCACCTTCGAGATTTCGCTCGAGCTCGCGACTGCGCGTTGGTGCGTCGACTTCAGTGATGGCAGCCACTGGAACACGCCACTGCGCGGACAATCCGCAGCGGAACTGTTTGCTGAAACGGCACCAGTGCTGGCTGGCATCGTCCGCGTAGCCAAGGTGAAGCGCGCCGAGTTCGGACGCACCGTATGGCGTGATTTCGACACTGAAGCGGTGCAGCGCTATTGGCGCGTGCTGTCCTGGGTCGACGTCGAGCTCAAGCGCTTCAAAGCGTCGCATCATGCGGAAACTTCCCCGGTACAGCTCTGGCCGCACCACTTCGACATCGCGATGCTGCTGTGCTCTGGGCGCAAGATTCCAGAGACCGATCACAGCGATCCGGACGTCAGCGATGAGCAGCTCAACTTCGGCTTCGTGCCCGGCGATGATGCAATCCGCGAGGCGTATTTCTACGCGACCGCGTATCCGGATCCGATGAAACGCATGAAGACGCGTCTGCCGCCGGGCGCTTACTGGCATACGCGGGGCTGGGACGGCGCCGTGATGCCTTACGCGGAACTGAGGCGTGCGCGGGATCCAGAACAGCGACTGCAGCAGTTCTTCCACGCGTTTGCCGACTGGAGCGACTTTCTGCGGAGGGATGAGTGATGGCACAAGAACCACAAGCGCCAGCATGGGTCGACCTCGGTTCCGTCGATGAGCTGCGCGATCGGCCATTGCGTGAAATCAAGGCGGGCTCCCTGCGCATCGCGCTCTCGTATCGCGATGGCCAGTTCGGCGCGATTTCCGGCATCTGCAATCACGTCGGTGGCCCGCTGGGTGATGGCACCCTCGACGGGGAGTACGTCGTGTGTCCCTGGCATCACTACAAGTTCCACCGCAGCAGCGGCGATGGCGAACCCGGTTACGAAGCGGATCGCGTCCCGCAATATGCGCTGAAAATCGAGAACGGCCGCCTGTTCGTCAATCCCAAGGCGGTCAAGGGTCGAAACCACCTGCCGCATCCGCCGCATCCACTGGCGCGCAAGCCGAAGCGTGAGCCGGGCGGCATTCGAATTGTGGGAATCTCTACCACGGTCATGGACGAAAACTACCCGCGCTATTCGACTTCCGAGGTGCTGCTCGAACACGCGCTCTCGCACGCCAAGGTGAATGAGAGTTGCGACACGCGGCTGATCCGGCTCAATGCCCTCAAGTTCAGGCACTGCGAGGGCTACTACTCCAAGAGCGCTCGCGCCTGCACCTGGCCGTGCTCGATCACGGAGATGGACGAGTCCGATCAGATGGATCAGGTGTACGAAGCAGTCGTGCACTGGGCGGACGTCGTCCTGCTCGCGACGCCGATCCGCTGGGGCGCACCCAGCTCGCTCTATTACAAGATGATCGAACGGATGAACTGCATCCAGAACCAGATCACGTTGCGCAACGAAGTGCTGATCCGCGACAAGGCCGTCGCCTTCATCATCACCGGCGGCCAGGACAACATCCAGGCGGTCGCGGGGCAGATGCTCGCGTTCTTCAGCGAACTTGGGTTCGTCTACCCGCCGTTTCCCTTCATTGCGCACTCGCTCGGCTGGACCGCTGAGAACATGGAGCGCAACGTCGAGTACGTGCGCCAGAGCGCTGCGCTCCGGCAGGGGGCCAGTGAACTGGTCTCCAGGGCGGTGCACATGGCACGCGATCTGATCGATCAGCACATGTCGAGCGAACACATCGAGCGCGGCGGGCGCAAGGCTCACAATCCAGCGCACCACCACGGCGTCGATACGACCTCCGAATAGCAAGACCAGCAATATCGATACTGAATCCGGGTACCAGGGTGGAAAACCTGAACTCGCAAGCCGCTGAACAGGCGGACATCTACACGTTCATCGAGGCGAACCTCCACTAACACCTCTTGGAACCGCGGAGCCGTGCGCGCAATATCGCGAGGTGATGAGTGAGGAGCTGCGCATCCGTTCCCTGGTCGACTGCCCTGAGCATGCGCCGCTCCTCGCGGAATGGTTCCGCGGCGAATGGGATCAGCATTTCCGTAACTGGAATGCGCAGCGGATCATCACTGAGTTCTTCACGCCCATCGCGTACCTCAGCCGGTCTGCCAGTCGTGCTCATCGCCGAGATCGATGGCAAGCCCTGTGGCACCGTGATGCTGCGCGCACAGTGGCGCGAATCGCATGCGCATCTGGGCCCATGGCTCGGCGGCTTGTTCGTCGTGCCGGAATTTCGCGGCCGGGCTATTGCGCGGAAGTCTGATCGAGACACTCGCGGACGAAGCCGGCAAGCGTGGCTATACTGAAGTGTATGCAGGCACCAAGAATCTGGGTCGCTTCCTCAGGACACTCGGCTGGACGTTCCAGGAGATGATCGGCTCCGACAAGGAATCGATCGGCCTGTTTCGTTGGAGGCCCGAGCCTTCCGGTAGCGACCTCAACACTGAGGGGAGCACACGATGAGTTCCAGAGTCTTGGGATTGCGCGTCGCGGGGACTATATTCGGAGTCGTTGCCATCGCCCACATCTGGCGACTGGTGACTCACACCGCGGTACTGATTGGCGGCACTCCGATCTCGTCCACCATAAGCGTGATCGGTGCAATCGTCGCCGGTGCGCTCAGCATCTGGATGTGGCGCCTGGCGTCAGGCTCCAGTCGAACGAGACGAGACGGACATTGCGGTCGGGGGGTTGTGCCAACTCGGGCGATCAGGTTTGCGGGTATGCATCTTCGGACAGCACGTCATCAAGCGTGATCGCCCGGAGTTGGCACAACCCCCCGACCGCAATGTCCGTCTCGTCCGCTACGAGTGCCTGGCTTCCACGGGCAGCGCAGTGGTGAACTTCATTCGTCGCAGCACGAAGCTGGTACTCACCGATCTCACTGCGGGACTCGGCAACAGGTGCTTGGTGAGGAACTCCTCGTAGTGGTTCATGTTTCGCGCCACGACTTTGAGCAGATAGTCGTATTGCCCGGACATCATGAAACACTCGAGCACTTCGGGCCGTTCGCGCACCAGCTCGTTGAAGGCTCCCACCGAATCAGGGTGATGGTTCTCGAGCGAGACGTGCGAATACGCGGTGATCGTGAAGCCGACACGCTCGGGCTCGAGGATCGCCGAGTACTGCCCGATGAGTCCTGCCTGCTCGAGTCGCTTCAGGCGCCGCCAGCAAGGTGCAGGACTCAAGCCGACGCGCTCCGCGAGCTCCTGGTTGCTCAGGCGTGCATCGCGTTGCAGCTCGTGCAGGATCCGGCAGTCCGTCTTGTCGAGATCAGTCATGGCAATTATATTGCTGGTTAGACGTCTAGAAGGCTGATAGATTGCCCAAAGTGGCCAAAATAGGCAACAGAAGACAAGCCTATTGCCGCCGCCGGGTCGTACGATCGCGCGCACGCCGCTCTACAACTTGAGGCCGTTCAATGCGAGCTCGTTCTGCAGTCCTGCAACCGGTGGCTCGTCAGACGGACGGCGAACCCACCCGGATCGATTGGTCGCGCGTCGCGTATCGCGTCCTGCTGTCGCGCGCACTCGATGATCTCGAAGAGAAACAGCTCCTGCCGCAGCGACAAGTGCTGTACCAGTTCTGCGCGCGCGGTCATGAACTCGTTCAGTCGTTGCTTGCCGAGCACCTCACCGGCGCACACGATGGATTAGGCGTCTATTACCGTGGACGCCCGCTGATGTTGTCACTCGGACTGACGCTGCAAGAGGCGCTCGCGTCGACCATGATGCGCTCCGGAAGCCTCAGCAACGGGCGCGACGTCGGTGTGATCTACAACCTGCCGCGCACGCGCGGCATCACGGCACTGCCCGGCGCCGGCGGCGTCGGCACGCAGTACACCCCTTCAGTCGGTTGGGCACAGGCACTCGTGTATCGCGCGCGCGTCCTCAAAGAGAGTGACGTCGAAGGCAGCATCGCGGTAGCTCAAGGTGGCGAAGGGTCGGTCGCGACCAACGGTTTCTGGTCGGCGCTCACGATTGCGACCACGGAGAAGCTGCCGCTGCTGTTCGTGATCGAGGACAACGGCTACGGCATTTCGGTGCCGGGCACCAAGCAGACACCAGGCGGTGACATCGCCGCGAACCTCGCATCGTTCCGCAACCTGCAGGTGTTCGATGGCGATGGAACGGACCCACAAAGTGCGGCTGCGTTAATCGCGCAGGCCGTGGCCGTGACACGTACGTGGCAAGGGCCAGCGCTCATCCGCTTGCAGGTGCCGCGACTGAGCGGCCACTCCGGGCAGGACACGCAAGCGTACAAGCCACCCGAACTGATCGCGGCGGAAAAGGCCCGCGATCCGCTCGATCGACTCAAGCGCTTCCTGGTGCCCGAACAGATCACGACTCAAGCCTGGGAAGGCCTCGAAAAGCAGGCGCGGCAGGAGGTCGCGTTCGCGCTCATGGACGTGCAGAAGCAGTCGGCACCGGACCCCGCGAGCGCGGCGCGTCACGTGTTCTGTGAGATGGATGCGGATGGCAAGCCGCAGCTTCAACGACAGGGTGGCGTCGTCGTTGCTGGACACCTGCATCGTCCAGGCACCGTCGAGCCGCAACCCGAGCCGACGCGCATCAACATGGTGACCGCGATCAGGCGCACGCTCGATGTGGAACTGAGTGTCAATCCGCGCGTGGTGATTTTCGGCGAGGATGTCGGTCCCAAGGGCGGTGTGCACGCGGCGACCCTTGGGCTGCAACAGAAATATGGCGCGGGTCGTGTGTTCGATACCAGCTTATCGGAGGAGGGCATCATTGGCCGAGCTGTCGGCATGGCAGTTGCCGGGTTGATGCCGGTGCCTGAGATCCAATTCCGCAAGTACGCGGATTCCTGCGCCGAGCAACTCAACGATTGCGGCACGATGCGCTGGCGCACCGCGAACCGCTTTGCGGCCCCGATGGTGGTCCGCATCCCGGGCGGATTCTTCAAGTGCGGTGACCCGTGGCATAGCCAGACGAGTGAAGTGCAGTGGGTGCATGGCATTGGCTGGCGGGTAGCGGTGCCATCGAACGCAGAAGATGCGGTTGGCTTGTTGCGCGCGGCCTTGCGCGGTAATGATCCGACCATCTTCTTCGAGCATCGCGCGATGCTGGATGGGGCCTGGGCGCGCCGGCCTTATCCGGGCGACAACTACATCGTGCCGTTCGGACAGGCAAAGACGACCCGCGCGGGCTCGCAGGTGAGCGTCATTACCTGGGGTGCGATGGTCGAGCGCTGTGAAGCGGCTGCCGAACGCTCCGGTATCGATGCGGAGGTTATCGATCTGCGCACCCTGATGCCGTGGGACAAGGGGACGGTGCTGGCATCGATCGAGAAGACACGCCGCTGCCTCATCGTGCACGAGGACACGCTGACGGCCGGCTTCGGCGCGGAACTTGCGGCGGTTGTGGCGAAGGAAGCATTCTTCCATCTCGATGCTCCAATCGAACGGCTGACAATGCCCGATATGCCGAGTCCGCACAGCCCGACACTTCTTGAAGCAGTGGTTCCTACAGTCGACAAGATTGCGCGGGTGATGCGCGAGATCGCGGAGATCTAGTGGCGCCTGGCACGGTGGATGTCGTCACGCCTGCCGATCGGGAAGGGACCGAAGCGGTGGTATTGCGCTGGTTCAAGCGCGTCGGTGACACCGTCAACCAGCACGAGCCGTTGCTCGAGCTGGAAACCGACAAGGTGACCGTTGAGGTTGCCGCACCAGCGTCAGGAACGCTGCTCGAGGTGTTGCGCAAGGAAACCGAATCAGTTGAGCCTGGCGCTGTTCTCGGACGCATCGCCCCCGGCAAAGTAACGGCACAGCACACTGCCACAGCGACCGCCGGCGCAGCCGTGACCAGGAAGGAAGCTGCGGATCAAGGAATGTTGAGCCCAGCCGTGCGGCGAATGCTCACCGAGCACGGCCTGAAGGCGAGCCAGATTCCGGGCACAGGCAAGGACGGCCGCCTCACCGCTCAGGACATCACTCGCTATGTAGAAACCCGATCTGCGGCCAGGCCAGCATTGCCCGACCCGGCTGTGCGCCGTGCTCAAGAGTCGCCACCCGAAACCAGAAGTGCTCGGCCGCTCGATGCGCCGCCGCGTCCTGCGCGCGAGTCTGCCGCGGAATCACCCGTAGGGCGCGCGTTCGCAAGCCGCCAGGTTCCACACTCGGCAATCCGGCGACGCATCGCTGCCCACATGGTGGCGAGCGTTTCAGCAGCGCCGCATGTCACGACGCTCTTCGAAGCGGACATGACGCGAGTGAGCGCGCACCGCGCCCGGCATGCCACGGCTTTCGAAGCGCGGGGAGCGAAACTCACCTACACGGCATATCTCGTCGCTGCGGCAGTGAAGGGATTGCAGGCGGTTCCTGAGGTCAATAGCTCTTTTCACGCTGATACCCTCGAGATCTTCAGTGACTGCAATGTTGGCGTGGGTACGGCACTCGGGAATGAAGGTCTCATCGTGCCGGTGATCCACCGCGCGCAGACTCTCGACCTGTTCGGAATTGCGGCCCGGCTCAACGAGCTCGTGACGGCGGCACGCGATGGAAAACTTTCGCCGGATGCGGTACGCGGCGGCACCTTCACGATTTCGAATCATGGCGTGAGCGGCAGTCTTCTCGCGGCGCCTATCGTGATCAACCAGCCGCAAATCGCCATCATGGGCGTCGGCAAGATCGAGCGACGTCTCACCGTGCAGCAAGTCGACGGCGTAGACAGTGTCAGCGTGCGACCGATGTGCTACCTCACGCTCAGCATCGATCATCGCGCACTCGACGGGTTCCAGGCGAACGCGTTTCTGAGTGCGGTGGTCAATACGCTTCACACCTGGCCAGCGAGCTGAGTCAAACCGGAGTGCGGCATGTACACGCAGGGTCTCGATTCACTCGGTAAGGAGTGCCTGCACCAGGAAGGCGACAGCACGACACTCGAAGCGCGCTTCCAGGGCAAGGTCGATGCGGACGACAAGATCGAGCCCAAGGACTGGATGCCGGATGCCTACCGGCAAACGCTCATCCGGCAGATTTCCCAGCACGCGCATTCGGAGATTGTGGGCATGCTGCCGGAAGGCAACTGGATCACGCGCGCCCCCACGCTCAAGCGCAAGGCTGTGCTGATCGCGAAGGTGCAGGATGAGGGCGGCCACGGCATGTATCTCTACAGCGCGGCGGAGACCCTCGGCATTTCCCGCGACCAGATGTTCGAGCAATTGCTGTCGGGCGCGGCGAAATACTCCAGCATCTTCAATTACCCGACACCGACCTGGGCGGATGTCGGAGCGATCGGCTGGCTGGTCGATGGCGCGGCGATCATGAACCAGATCCCGATCTGCCGGTGCTCGTACGGGCCCTATGCGCGCGCGATGGTGCGCATCTGCAAGGAAGAAAGTTTTCACCAACGCCAGGGCTTCGAGATCATGATGACGCTGGCGCGCGGCAGCGAAGCGCAACGGCACATGGCGCAGGACGCGCTCGATCGCTGGTGGTGGCCGTCAATCATGATGTTCGGTCCGAGCGATGCACTGTCGAAGCACACTGCGCAGTCGATGCGCTGGAAGATCAAGCGCTTCACTAACGATGAGCTGCGGCAGAAGTTCATCGACATCACCGTGCCGCAGGCCGATTTCCTGGGACTGAAGATTCCTGATCCCGATCTCAGATGGGATGCGTCGGCCCAGCACTATCATTTCGGCCCGATCGACTGGAATGAATTCAACGCCGTGCTCAAGGGCAACGGCCCGTGCAATCGCGAGCGATTGCAGGCGCGACAGGATGCATGGGACGAAGGACGCTGGGTGCGCGAAGCCGCACTGGCACACGCCGAAAAACTGCGGCTGCGAGAAGCCTCGCGCGCCGCATGAGGTTCAGATCATGAGTGAGTCAAAGCAGGAATGGCCGCTGTTCGAAGTCTTCATCCGGGCTCGCTCCGGTCTCGAGCACAAGCACGTCGGCAGCATTCACGCGGCGGATGCGAGCATGGCGATCGAGCACGCGCGGGACGTTTACACGCGTCGCCTGGAAGGCATCAGCATCTGGGTGGTCCGCTCGAGCGAAATCATTGCCTCGGACCCTGACGAGGCAGATGCATTGTTCGAGCCGGCGAAGGACAAGGTCTATCGGCACCCGACCTTCTACGCGATTCCGGACGAGGTGAAGAACCTGTGAGTCCGGCAGTGGCCCCGCGGAGCGTGAGCACGGCATCGGATGCGAAGCGGTCCCGCTACGTTCTGCGACTCGCCGATACCAGCCTGGTTCTCGGTCAGCGTCTCGGCGAGTGGGTCGGACACGCGCCCGCGCTGGAGGAGGACCTCGGTCTCGCCAACCTGTCACTCGATCTCATCGGGCAGGCACGCCTGCTGCTGACCTACGCTGGTGAGCTCGAGGGCCGCGGTCGGGACGAAGATCAGCTCGCATTTCTGCGCGACGGAACTGATTTCTTCAACGTCGCGCTCGCCGAACAGCCAAATGGCGATTTTGGGCGCACGATCGTCAGGCAATGCCTGCTCGATGCCTGGCAATTGGAGCTGTACACGGAGCTGCAGCACTCGACCGATCGCCGGCTCGCGGAAATTGCAGCGAAGGCGCTTAAGGAAACCCAGTATCACTTTCGCTATAGCGCCAACTGGCTGGTGCGGCTCGGCGATGGTACTGAAGAAAGCAAGAGTCGCGTGCAAAGTGCGCTCGATAACCTGTGGCGCTTCACGGCGGAGTTGTTCGTTGCCGATGCGCTCGATGACGATATGGCGACGCTGGGCGTCGCGCCTGATCTTTCCAAGCTTCACGCTCGCTGGCTGACGAGGATCGATGCGGTGCTGCGCGAGGCTACTCTGACTCGTCCAGCGGATGTGAGCTATCCGTGGCACGGCAAGCGTGGACAGCACTCCGAGCATCTCGGCTACCTGCTCGCGGAGATGCAGTTCATGCAGCGAACCTACCCGGGATCGCAGTGGTGAATGTGGCCGGAAAACAGACCAACGCTGGTGACACAGTCGCCACCGAGGTGTGGCGTCTTCTCGGGAACGTGCCTGATCCGGAGATTCCGGTGTTATCGGTCGTGGATCTCGGCATCATCCGGCATGTGCATGCCGGTGAGAGTGGAGTCCGGGTCGGTGTGTCGCCCACGTACTCCGGCTGTCCTGCGACCGAAGTGATCCGCGGGTTGATTCAGCGCCAATTGAGGAGCGCAGGTTTCGAGAACGTGCAGATTGAAGACGTTCTGTCGCCGCCCTGGTCGAGCGACTGGATCAGCGCGGAAGGGCTGCGCAAGCTCAAGGCCTTCGGTATCGCACCGCCGGAAAAAACCGTGTCTCGTGTGCGGCACCTGTTTGGCGCGCCGAGCGCTGCCTGTCCGCGTTGCGATTCGACTCACACCGAGCGCATCAGCGAATTCGGCTCCACGCCCTGCAAGGCGCACTATCGCTGCCTCGACTGCGCCGAACCCTTCGATCTGTTCAAGTGCATCTGAGCGCTTTGCCCAGGCGCGCATGCTCAAATTTCATCCCCTAAAGGTTGCGGAGCTCAGGGTCGAGCCCGAGGAAGCGATCTACCTGACGTTCGCCGTGCCGTCGGCATTGCGTGATGAGTTCAGTTTCGAGGCCGGCCAGCACATCGGCATCCGCACGTTGTTGGACGGAGAGGAGCTAAGGAGAACGTACTCGATCGTCAGCGCACCAGGCGATGCGGACATCAGGATCGCGGCGCGCGTGCATGATCGGGGCCGCATGTCGGGACATCTCGCGCGCAACGTGCGCGTCGGCGATGTACTCGAGGTGCTTACGCCGAACGGCAGTTTCCACACGCGGCTCGCGGCAGGGGAGCGGCGGACGATCGTGGCGTTTGCCGGCGGCTGTGGCATTACGCCCATTATCTCGATCGTGAAGGCCGCTCTCGAGGTGCCAGAGAGCCGCGTATTCCTCTTTTATGGAAATCGCACGACTTCCAGAATCATGTTGCTCGAGGAGTTGCAGGCACTGAAGGATTGCAACCTTGAGCGTCTGTCCCTGCACTTTCTCTTCAGCGGCGAGCCGCAGGATGTCGAGCTCTTCAACGGGCGCCTCGATGCCAGCAAGGTCCGTGAGCTCGCTCGTTTCCTCGACGTGGCGACTGCAGACGAGTTTTTCGTTTGTGGTCCCGGCGACATGAACGACCAGGTGACGGGCGCCTTGCAGGCCCTAGGTGCAGCGGGGGAGAGGATTCACTCGGAACGCTTCACTGTCGCCGGAACGCCAGCGCCTGCCCCTGCCAGAGTGGCAGAGAGCGCAACCGTGGCGAAGGCGGGCGTGACCACGGTGACCGTACTGATGGACGGGCGACGGCGATCGTTCGACATGGAGCCGGACAGCGAAACTGTGCTTGAGGCGGCCGAACGGTCAGGGCTGGACCTGCCTTTCTCCTGTCGTGCCGGAGTCTGCTCGACCTGTCGCACGAAGGTGGTGAAGGGCGCGGTCGAAATGGCGCAGAATTACGCCCTCGAGCCGTGGGAAGTGGAGGCGGGTTTCGTACTCGCCTGCCAATCCCGTCCCACCACGCCACAGCTCGAAGTCAGCTACGACGAACGTTGAGGGCAAATTCCGCCGGAGCCTCCGGCGAGACGCTCCGGAGCTCCGCTCAATGGCCTATGAAAACATCCAGTTCAAGATCGACGCTGACATCGCGCGGTTGACACTCAATCGTCCGGACAAGCTCAACAGCTTCAACACGGCAATGCATGCGGAAGTGCGCGATGCGCTGTCGCAGGTGACTCAACAGCGAGCACGCGTGTTGGTGATCACCGGCGCCGGGCGGGGGTTTTGTGCTGGCCAGGATCTCGCGGACCGGGCTGTAGCTCCCGGCAGCGAACGCGTGGACCTCGGCGAATCGATCGAACGCAACTACAAACCGCTGATCATGGGATTGCGCAACCTGCCGCTGCCCGTAATCGCAGCGGTCAATGGCGTCGCCGCCGGCGCCGGGGCCAACATCGCGCTCGCATGCGACCTGGTCATCGCCGCAAAGTCGGCGAGCTTCGTGCAGGCTTTTTCAAAGCTCGGGCTCGTTCCTGACTCCGGTGGCACCTGGTCCCTGCCGCGGCTCGTGGGCACGGCGCGTGCGATGGGCCTCGCGCTGCTCGGGGAAAAGCTTCCTGCCGAACAAGCGGCCGCATGGGGCTTGATTTGGCGATGTGTAGAGGACAGCGAGCTCGGCGGCGCAGTCGATGAGCTCGCCTCGCGCCTCGCGAAAGCACCCACCCTGGGACTCGCGCGCACCAAGCACGCGATCTACAGCTCCTGGCGTCATTCGCTGGACGAGCAATTGGACCTGGAGCGCGATTTGCAACGTGAGCTCGGCCGTTCTGCGGATTACGCGGAAGGTGTGGCGGCGTTCGCTGCGAAGCGTGAGCCGAAGTTTGTCGGGCATTGACTCGCGGAGCCGCATCGGATGAACAAATCCTCGCCTGAACCGCGCTCCGACGGCATGGAAATCGCGCGCTTGGCGGCCGAAAAACTGTACGAGGGTGATAAAGCGTCGCATGCATTGGGGATCCGCATCCTCGAGACCACGCCCGGTCGCGCCCGCGTCGCTATGCGCGTGCGAGCCGACATGGTGAACGGGCATCGCGTGTGTCACGGCGGGCTCGTTTTCACGCTTGCCGACACGGCCTTTGCATTCGCGTGCAATTCCTACGGACCCAATAACCTGGCGGCCGCCGGCTCGATCGACTTCCTGGCGCCTGCCCGCGAAGCTGACGAGCTCACTGCCACGGCGAGCGAGCTCTGGCGTTCGGGGCGCTCGGGGCTCTACCAGGTCGAAGTCACCAACCAGAACGGTGAACGCATCGCGCTGTTTCGCGGCCGCTCGCAGCAGGTCGCGGGCAACCTTCTCGATCAGGCTTCCGGGGCGTCCAAATGATTGAAGCTTTCATCTGCGACGCAGTTCGAACCCCCTTCGGCCGTTACGGGGGCGCACTCTCCTCAGTGCGCACCGACGACCTGGCTGCGTTGCCGATCAAGGCGCTCATCAGCCGCAATCCAGGTGTCGACTGGAGCGCTGTGGACGATGTGATCTACGGCTGCGCGAACCAGGCCGGTGAAGACAACCGCAATGTTGCACGCATGGCAGCACTCCTTGCGGGTCTCCCGGTCGACGTGCCCGGAGCGACGATCAACCGGCTGTGCGGATCGGGTCTCGATGCGCTGGCCAGCGCCGCTCGCATGATTCGCGCGGGTGAGGCTGACCTCGTGATCGCGGGCGGCGTCGAGAGCATGTCGCGTGCGCCCTACGTCATGTCAAAGAGCGAGAGCCCATTCGCGCGCGATGTGCAGATGTTCGACACCACGATCGGTTGGCGCTTCGTGAATGCAATGATGAAGAAGCAATACGGTGTCGACTCGATGCCGGAAACGGGCGAAAACGTTGCCGCCGAATTCAAAGTGTCGCGCGCGGACCAGGACGCCTTTGCGCTGCGCAGTCAGCAGCGAGCGTTGCGTGCGCAGGGCGCGGGGCTGTTCGCGGACGAAATTGTGCCGGTGACGTTGCCGGCGAAGAAGGGCGAGCCGATTGTCGTGAGTCGCGATGAGCACCCACGTGAAACGACGCTCGAGGCGCTCGCAAAGCTTCCGACCCCATTTCGCGCGGGTGGCAGCGTCACCGCCGGCAACGCTTCAGGAGTCAACGACGGCGCCTGTGCGCTTCTGGTCGCGAACGAGCAGGCTGCGCGGCGCTTCAAGCTCGAACCCCGAGCGCGAATACTGGGCGCAGCGGTCGCGGGCGTCGAACCCCGCATCATGGGCATCGGGCCGGTGCCCGCAACCCGCAAGCTGCTCGAGCGCATCGACCTGAACCTGGCACAGATGAACGTCATCGAGCTCAACGAAGCGTTCGCTGCGCAGTCGCTCGCGGTGCTGCGCCTGCTTGGGATTGCGGACGATGCCGAACACGTCAATCCGAACGGCGGCGCAATCGCCTTAGGTCACCCGCTCGGGGCGAGCGGCGCGCGACTCGCGACCACTGCGATGTACCAGCTACTGCGAACGCACAAGAGCTATGCGCTCTGCACCATGTGCATCGGCGTCGGGCAGGGCATTGCGCTCGTGATCGAACGGATCTGAGAAATGGCCAGGCAGCTCGAGAGTTTTGTCCAGGGGCGCTGGCAAGCGAGTGAGCGCAATGCGGTGGCTCTTCGTGACGCGACGACGGGCGAAGTCATCGCGCAGGCTTCGGCCGACGGCCTCGATTTCGCTGGGACACTGGACTACGCGCGCCGCATCGGCGGACCGAACCTGCGGCGCCTGACATTTCACGAACGCGCCGCGGCCCTAAAGGCACTCGCGAAGTACCTGACCGATCGCAAGGAGGAGTTCTACGCGCTCTCCTATGCGACGGGCGCCACGCGCAGTGATTCCTGGGTCGATATTGATGGCGGGATCAGCACGCTGTTCGTGTATGCAAGCAAGGGCACGCGGGAGCTGCCCAATAGCCATGTCTACGTTGAGGGCGCGACCGAAGCCATTTCCAAAACTGGCACGTTCATGGGACAGCACATCTGTGTGTCCCTCGAAGGCGCAGCCGTTCACATCAACGCGTTCAACTTCCCCGTCTGGGGCATGCTCGAAAAGCTCGCTCCAGCTTTGCTCGCCGGCGTGCCAGCCATCGTCAAGCCGGCCACCTCGACCTCATACCTGACCGAGCTGGTGTTCCGACGTATCGTGGAGTCGGGGCTGCTGCCAGAGGGCGCGGCGCAACTCATCTGCGGAAGCGTCGGCGATCTCTTCGACCATCTCGAAAGCCAGGATGTCGTTTCCTTCACGGGCTCGGCTTCGACGGCTCGCTCGCTGCGCCAGCATCACGCGGTTATCGATCACTCGGTGCGCTTTGTTGCCGAAACCGATTCGATCAATTCCTCGCTCCTCGGCCCGGATGTCTCGCCGAGCGCGCCTGAGTTCGATCTTTTCGTGCGCGAAGTCGTGCGCGAGATGACGGCGAAGGCCGGTCAGAAGTGCACCGCGATTCGCAAGGCGATCGTGCCGGCGGCGAGAGCGGGCGAGGTGGTCTCCGCGTTGCAGGGTGCATTGTCGAAGATCGTGGTTGGTGATCCGCGTCTCGAAAGCGTGCGCATGGGGCCCCTTGCGAGCCTGGGGCAAAAGCGCGAGGTCCT
This sequence comes from uncultured Gammaproteobacteria bacterium, assembly GCA_963724625.1. Lineage (GTDB taxonomy): Bacteria > Pseudomonadota > Gammaproteobacteria > Steroidobacterales > Steroidobacteraceae > DATBVX01. Next base: position 151,572 of record CAVRVO010000001.1, read on the forward strand.
GGAGCAGGTGCGCAAGCTCCGCAGTGATGCCGAGCTGGTTGCAGGCGATGTCGATCGATTTGAGCCAGCAGGCGCGGATCGTGAACGCGGAGCCTTCGTGCCTCCGCTGTTGCTGTTGTGTTCGAATCCCGCGAGTGCGCGAGCGATTCATTCAATCGAAGCATTCGGCCCGGTATGCACGGTGATGCCCTACCGTGATGTCGACGAAGCCATCGCATTGGCGCGACGCGGAGATGGAAGTCTCGCAGGATCTGTGTTCACTGCCGATGACACAGTAGCGGCGCGATTGGTGCTCGGCCTCGCGCCCTACCATGGCCGCGTACTCGTGGTGAACCGACACTGCGCCAAGGAATCTACGGGCCACGGATCGCCGCTACCGCACCTGGTGCATGGAGGACCGGGTCGAGCCGGTGGCGGAGAGGAGATGGGCGGCATTCGCGGCGTGCTGCACTACATGCAGCGCACGGCCGTGCAGGGGACACCGGACGTTATCGGTGCGGTCACCGGGCGTTGGATCCGGGGCGGGACGCAGCGTGATCCGGGTGTCCACCCATTTCGCAAGCCATTCGGATCACTCGCGATCGGCGACACATTCAACTCGGCCGAACGGGAAGTCACGACCGAGGACATCGAGCGCTTCGCGGAGCTTTCGGGCGATCACTTCTATGCGCACATGGACGAGCGCGCGGCGGCGCGCAATCCGCTCTTCGGCGGACGCGTCGCGCATGGCTATTTCCTGGTTTCGGCGGCCGCCGGGTTGTTCGTCGAGCCTGCCTACGGTCCTGTGCTTGCCAACTACGGGATTGACGGGTTGCGATTCACCAAGCCCGTGAAGCCCGGCGACCTCATCAAGGTGCGCCTCACCTGCAAGGAAAAGAACCTGCGCATCGGCCAGGGTTATGGGGAAGTGCGCTGGGACACGGAGATCACCAATCAACGCGGCGAAACCGTGGCCAACTACGACGTCCTCACTATGGTGAGTGAGCTCGACATTCCGGATTCGGCCCCGTCCAAGCCGACATGACATCGATCGACCTGGCACGCTACCGGCGTGAGTTCACGAGCCTCGAGTTCTCCGAGCCGGGAGCTGGTGTGCTTGAGATCGTTCTCAGCAAGGGCCCGATCAATGCGGCCGACGCCAACATGCATCGCGATCTGGCACTCGTGTGGCGCGCGATCGACATCGACGCGCAGGTGCGCGTCGCACTGGTGCGCGGCGCGGGCGAGCATTTCTCGGCGGGCGGAGATTTCGAGTTGATCGAGGAAATGATCGCGGACGATACGGCCCTGGTGCGCGTATGGAAGGAAGCGAGCGATCTCGTCTACAGCCTGATCAATTGCTCGAAACCTGTGGTGTCCGCGATTCGAGGTGCTGCGGTGGGTGCGGGCCTCGCCGTCGCGCTCCTCGCGGATGTCTCAGTTGCCGGGCGCACGGCGAAGATTCTCGACGGGCACACGCGGCTCGGCGTCGCCGCGGGCGATCACTCGGTGATCATCTGGCCGCTGCTCTGCGGACTCGCCAAGGCACGTTACTACCTGTTAACCAATACGCCGCTGAGCGGGGAAGAGGCGGAACGCATTGGCCTCGTGTCCCTGTGCGTTGAAGACGCAAATGTCTACACGACGGCACTCGAGACTGCCAACGCGCTCGCAACCGGCAGTCAGACCGCCGTGCGCTGGACCAAGCACGCGCTCAACAACTGGTTGCGTATGGCCGGGCCGAGCTTCGATGCCTCGCTCGCGCTGGAATTCCTTGGCATGCGTCTCGGTGACGTGCGTGAAGGGCTCGACGCCGTGAAGGCGAAACGCAAGCCGCGTTTCGAATAGCTGCAGATTGGTCGCTCGCTCGCTGACGGTAGAACTCGAGCACGTCGACCTCGATCGCGGCGGCCGGCGCATTCTTCGTGATATCAGCTGGCGCATTCGCCCCGGCCAACGCTGGGCGCTCCTGGGCCCGAATGGCGCCGGTAAAACCCAGCTCCTCAAGCTGATTGCGGGCGATGTCTGGCCGACACCGACCCGCCGTGGCCGACGCAGCTATGTGGTAGACAAAGAGCGCCAGGACGAGCCGCTCGGCGCCAAGGAACTGATTGCCTACGTCGGCGCCGAGCGCCAGGACAAGTACGAACGCTACGGGTGGGATTTGCCGGTTCTCGATCTGGTTGGCACCGGCATCCATCGCACCGACATCGTGCTGGACCCGCTCAGCACGCGGCAGCGTCGTGAGGCTCGGCGGCTTCTCAAGCGCTTCGGCCTCCAATCCTTCGCGCGACGCAAGGTCTTGACGCTTTCCTATGGCGAGCGTCGGCTGGCGCTCATCGCGCGCGCTCTGGCGGCAAAGCCGCGCTTGCTGCTGCTGGATGAAGTATTCAACGGCCTGGATCACGATCGGCGCCGACTGCTGATGCGCTATCTCGAGTTGAGCCAGCGATCAACGATGCCGTGGGCGTTGGCAGCGCACCGACGCGAGGATCTACCCCGGTCAGTCACGCACGTGCTGATGCTCGATCGCGGTCGGATCGCGTACGCCGGGTCACGAGCTCGCGCGCCACTTGCCGCGCTGATTTCGGAGCCCGCTTTGGAGGTGCCCTCATCGCGGCGTTCTGTCGCACCAGCCAGCAAGCGGCATTCGATTCCGTTGCTTTCGATCCGCAATGCCGATGTCTTCGTGGAGCACCAGCCGGTGCTGGCGGGCATCTCGTGGCAAATTGCGAGGGGCGAGCATTGGGCAATTCTCGGCCGCAACGGCGCGGGAAAGTCGACGCTCCTCAAGCTTCTCTACGGCGATCTGTCACCGGCATTGGGCGGGACGATCGAACGTCGCGGCCATCCGCCCGGAACACCCCTGGAGCCGTTTCGCAAGAAGGTCGGATTGCTTTCTCCCGAGCTTCAAAGCGCACACGCACGTGACGACGTGACGGTCGAAGAAGTCGTCATCTCGGGCCGTCATGCCAGCATCGGCCTCAATGAAAGGCCGACGACTCGCTGAGCGCCGTGCCGCAAGGCGGTGGTTACGCTTTTTCGCTCTGGAAAAGCTCGCCGAGCGACGGCCACGCGAAATCTCCTACGGCCAGATGCGACGCGTGCTGCTGGCGCGTGCCATGATCAATGCACCGCGATTGCTGCTTCTCGATGAACCGTGCACCGGTCTGGACGCAGCGTCGCGCAAGCAGGTGCGCGCCCATCTGCAGCGCCTGGCGGACTCCGGTGTGCAGCTAGTGATGGGAACTCACCACCGCAGTGACCTGGTGCCCGCCATCAATCGGGTGTTGTGGCTGGAGAAGGGAAGAATAAAAGGAGTGACGACCGCGCCGCGATCGCGCTGAGTCGAGCAGTTCAAGCGCGCTGCGGAAGCTCGATTCTGGTTTCGAAAACGATCACAGCGTTGCCAGCAACGCGCACGCTGTAGGCTTCGCCGCCGTACTCCTGCACTTCGACCCGCACTTCGCCGGGCCGCCCCAGGGCCCGGCCTTGCTGTCCACGAAAGCGCGCGATGCCATCGTGCGACGCCAGCAAGTGATGGCGAACCAGGAAAGCGCCCAGCATGCCGTGCGCATTGCCGCTCACCGCATCTTCCGGCACGCCGATCGCCGGGCAGAACATGCGCGCCTCGGTAGTCCTCTCGCGCTCATCGCCACTCAGCGCGAATACGAAATAGCCCTCGGCGCCCAGGTGCGGGGTGAGACGTGCCAGCGTCTCGAGATTCGGATGCAGCTGACCCAGGGACAGCGGGCTGCGAAGTGCCAGCATCATGCGCGTGCTGCCAGTCGCACAGATTTCCGCCGGACAGCGCGGATCGAGATCGCCATGACTCACGCCCAGCGCGTCGAGGACCGCATCGAGCTCTGCCGGCAGCATCTCGCGCGCGCTGCGGGGCGCCGACAGCCGCATGCCCACTTCAGTGGCTCCGTCCACGGATTGAAGATCGATCGTGACGATCCCGGTACCGGACAGTTGACGCAGAGGACCTCCCGGCTGCATCCCGAGACTGCTGCGTACAAAGTGGGCGGCGACGGTCGCATGCCCGACGAAAGGCACTTCGCACTTCGAGGTGAAGAACCTCATCCGCAGGTCGTGATCTTCGCCAGACGGCTGCGAAATGAATGCGGTATCGCCGCGCCCCAGCTCGCGCGCGAGCTTCTGCATCTCGTCATCACTGAGATCGTCCGCATCCAGCACCACGCCAGCGGGATTGCCGCTGAACAATGTGCGTGTGAATGCATCGACCTGGAATGCCCTGTAGCTGCGTGTTGACATGTTCTAGCCCGTGGCGTGCGGAGCTTAACCGCATCCCCGCCGTGGCGAAACGGTTCGGTGGCACACGTCTCGAAAATGGTCGGACCGAAGTGGCTTGCCGGCGCGGGCAACTCGCGTAGAATCCGCAGCCGACCTCGGGGTGGTCTGAACGGACCTGAGATGCTGACAGCCTGAAGGGCACATCAGCGAACCCGTTGAACCTGATCCGGTTAGTACCGGCGTAGGGAGCGGGTTTTGAACGTATCCAGATTCTTCTCACGACTCGGCATTGGTGCCGCTCTCAGCATCGTCCTGACATGCGCGGCGCCGCTCGTGGATGCGCAATCCCGGGCAGCGGAACCACTGGGCGAAATCACCGTCACCGCCACGATGCGCGAGTCGGCACTGATCGATGTGCCGGCGAGTGTTTCTGTGCTGGACCGCCAGGTCCTCGCGGATGCGGGCGAGCAGCACTTCCAGGATGTGCTGGGACTGGTGCCGAACCTGAACTGGGCGGCGGGCAGTTCCCGGCCGCGCTACTTTCAGCTCCGGGGCGTCGGCGATCTCGAGCAGTACCAGGGCGCACCGAACCCCTCGATCGGCTTCCTGGTCGATGACATCGACTTCAGCGGCGTTGGCATGGTGGCAACGCTGTTCGATATCGACCAGATCGAAGTGCTACGCGGTCCGCAAGGGACGCGCTATGGCGCCAATGCACTCGGCGGGGTGATCAAGGTAAAGACGCGTGAGCCGCAGCGCAGCTTCGATGCCGCCACGGAAGTCTCGATGGGCCAGGATGATGAGTGGAGTATCGGTGGGGTCATCGGCGGCGCGATTGCAGGTACTGATACTGGCGCCTATCGGGTGGGAGTGCAGCAGTACGAGAGTGATGGATTCCGTCGCAACGTGTTCCTCCATCGCGATGATACGAATGGCCGTAACGAGTTGACTGCCCGTGCGCGGGTGCGCTTCGAGCCGGCGGAGCGCTGGCAGATCGACCTGAGCGCACTCATGATCGATCTCGACAATGGCTATGACGCTTTCGCAATCGACAACTCGCGCATAACACAATCGAACCGTCCCGGGAGCGATTCACAGCGCTCGCTCGGCAGCTCACTCGACCTGCGCTATCACGCCGATGCTTTCGATGTCGTGAGCATCACGGGGTACGCCGATTCCGATATCGACTACGGGTTCGATGGCGACTGGGGGAACGACGCGTTCTGGGGTGTGCCGTATGATTTCACCACCCGCATTCAACGCGATCGGCGCACTTTTACTCAGGACCTGAGGCTCGAATCGCCGGCGGCCGATGCCGACCGCCCGTTTGCATGGATCGCGGGCGTCTATGTGCGCGAGCTGGATGAAAGCAACGACCAGCTCGACCAAGGCATCTATCTGACCGATGTGACGTTCAGCCCGCTCAATAGTGATTTCCGTTCGACGAACTATGCGCTCTATGGCCAGGTCGATTGGACGCTATCTTCAGCGCTGGAGCTATCGCTCGGTCTGCGGGCGGAAGGGCGCGACGCGCGCTACGAGGATACGAACGGCGAGCGTTTCGACCCAACCGATGAAATGCTCGGTGGACACCTGAGTGTCACTTATGCGTTCGCCGACGCCATGCGCTGGTACGCAAGCCTGTCTCGCGGCTACAACTCGGGCGGATTCAATATCGGTCTCGCGGTTACGCCCGATCGGCGGCAATACGATCCCGAGTACCTGTGGAATCTCGAGACCGGCCTGAAGGCGGTCCTGGCAGACGGGCGACTCGATACCGCGCTGACACTCTTCTATATGCAGCGTCGCAACGAGCAGGTGAGCAGCTCATTCCAGCTCGATCCGACCGACCCGCTCACTTTCGTGTTCTACACGGACAATGCCGCGCAGGGTCGCAACTACGGGCTCGAGGCAAGCGCACGCTGGCAGGCTGCCGATACGCTTTGGGTCGAGGCCTCGCTGGGGCTGCTCCGCGCCTACTATCTCGATTACATGTTCGGCGATCGGAATCTCGATGGCCGCGAACAGACCAATGCGCCGTCATACCAGTACTCGGTCGGGCTCACGTGGCGGCATCCCCTCGGCTGGATGGCGCGGCTGGGCATCATGGGGCGTGATGCGTACTACTACAGCGCGAGTAACGACGAGCGCGCACGCGTCGCGACACTCGTCAACCTCAAGGCGGGGTACGAGGCCGAGCGCTGGTCGTTATACCTCTGGGGACAGAATGTCTTCGACGAGGATTACAGCCAGCTCGGGTTCTTTTTTGGCGATGAGCCGCCCGACTTCACGCCCAAGCGCTACACGCAAGCCGGCGATCCGCGCCAGCTCGGCATCACTGCAACCTGGCATTTCCGCTAAAGGAGAGTGCGATGGACATCGCCGTCGAGATTTCGCTGTATCCGCTCGATGCGGACTACATTCCGCCAATCCAGGATTTCATCGATCGCCTCAATACCCACGAGGGTCTCAAGATCGTCACCAACAGCATGAGCACGCAGGTGTTCGGTGAGTACTCACGCGTGATGCAAGCCCTCAACACGGAACTGCGCGGTACTTTCGAAACCAGAGAAAAGGCCGTCTTCGCCTTGAAAGTGCTCGGGCCGCTGGCGGCTGCGTAGAGTCATGCAAGGATTGCTCGGCGAATTGCAGGCGTGGTCGCCCGTCGAGCTGGTCGCGGCGGTACTCGCGCTTCTCTACCTGGTGCTCGCAGCTCGCCAGAATCCCTGGTGCTGGCCCTGCGCCTTGGTGAGCACCGCGATCTACCTGCTGCTCTTCTTCGAGCGTGGGCTTTATCAGCAAGCTTTCCTGCAGGTGTTCTATATCGGCATGGCGATTTACGGTTGGTGGCACTGGCGAGGCGCCGCTGCGGGAGCCGGATCGCTTGCGGTCTCGCGATGGAAACCTGCGCAGCATGCATCGGCCGCCGTCGCGGTGCTGGCACTGACACTCCTGACCGGATGGCTCGAAGCACGATTCACGCCCGCGCGCTTTCCGTACCTCGATGCATTCACCACCTGGGGAAGCGTGGTGACTACCTGGATGGTCGCACGCAAGGTGCTCGAGAACTGGCTCTACTGGCTGGTGGTGGATGCGGTGATGGTTTATCTATCGTACGTCGCTGGACTACCCGCGACGGCGCTCCTGTTTGTGATCTACCTCGGCATCGTGATTGCCGGATTCATCTCGTGGCGGCGCACTCTTCCGGCCTGAGCAGCGCGGAGGAGCTCCGCGTCGGCATTGAGGGCGCGCTCGGCCGATCACTGGTTGATGCCCGGATCGACAGCGTCGGCAGGGGAGCGAGGAATTCTCTCTGGCGAATTCGTGGGCGCGACTACGACTGGATGGCACGTATCGCGCATGAGCAGCCCAATCTTCAGCTCGACGTAGCACAGGAATATGCGGCTCACTCCGCGGCAGCCGCGGCAGGCCTGGCTCCGGCGATCGTGCTTGCGGATCCCGAGCAGCGCTTGCTGGTGATGGAATTCGTGAGCGGTGCGCCGTGGAGTGTTGCAGATGTCAGGAGTCGAATCGCAACGCTGGCCTCGCGCCTGCATTCGTTGCACGCGTTGGCGCCTCCAGAAGGGTTGGCGTCCTTCGATCTGGTCGATGGAGTGCTTTCGCTCATCACGAGCGCTGGCCATTGCAGTGTTGCGGGCCTCGATACCGATGGGCTGCGGAGCAGGGCTGCGGCACTCGCGCAGGTCTACCGTCGTTCCGGGCAGCTTGTCTTCTGTCACAACGATCTGCATCACTTGAACATGCTCGGTTCCGAGCCGTTGTTCGTTGATTGGGAATATGCCGCGGTGGGCGATCCGTGGATGGATCTCGCGGCTATCGCGACCTACCACGACTTCGACGTGCGCCAGCGTATGGAGCTGCTGCGTTGCTACGGCGTCTCGCGCGACCTGGCAGACTTCGACATCGTTTGCGCCTTGTTCGATGCTCTGCACATCGCCTGGTTGGTGGTGGCGGACGTCTGGGATGACACGTCGATGACCCGGCGCGCGACGCTGCTGGCGCGGGTCGGGCTGCAGCGCCGACGGGTAGTCAGTCGCGTCCCGATTGGGCAGACTAGCGCGTCCGTCCACAGCCTCGGGGGAAGCACAGCACATGCCGGAGTTGAAGGTCATCGACCGCGACGGCGTCGAGCATAGCGTCGAGGCGCGCAGCGGGCTCAAAGTGATGGAGACGCTGCGCGAGCTGGACTACGGCGTCGCGGCGATCTGTGGCGGCATGTGTTCCTGCGCGACCTGTCACGTCTATGTGGATCCGGAATGGTTCGCGAAACTTCCGCGTCGGCAATCTGACGAGCAGGACCTGCTCAGCGAACTCTCGCACACGCAGGAGAATTCGCGGCTGAGCTGCCAGGTCGAGATGACCGATGCCCTCTCGGGGCTGCGCGTGACCATCGCGCCAGACGAGTAGGCCTGAGTCTCGGGGTGTTGGAGCGATTCCATTCCGACCGCTTGATTCTGGAGGAGACGCAGCATGGAGCGATTCACGGGCGGTTGCCTTGGTAGCCCCCAACCGTCGGCAGCGCCTATGCTTCCCGTCGGCAAGAAGAAATGGAGGTTAGATCGCCATGACGCCACGCAATCCGTCAATACCGGGGAGTCGCCCGTTAACGAGCGACGAACTAGCCGATGCCGAAGAGCAGTTCGACGAGTGCGATTTGAACGGCGATCAGCGCATCGATTTCACGGAGTACTCGAAGCTCCTCGACAGCCTGGGGGCGAAGATGCCGCCCGCCCAGCGGCGCAATCGCTTCAATGCCATCGACACCGACCGCGACGGGGCGATCGATCGGAAAGAGTTCTTGGCCTGGTGGGGTTCGAGCGGTGCGTAGTAACGCGCGCCGGCCGGGAAGAGAGTGGCTTGGTATCGGGCTCCGGTAGCGGAGGTGAACCGTGGCACACGATGAGACCAACCACAGAAATGCAATGTCCTTTTCCGAGCTTCTGTCGTGGGCTTGGACGGAGACGCCGCCAGTCCACAGACGCACCGCGAACCTGCTCATCCATCTATTCGCAGTCCCGCTCTTCGTAGTCGGCCACCTTCTCCTCGTCGCGGGCATTTTCTCCAATAGAGGGCTGCTGGTGGCGGGACTTGGTTGTGTCGTTGCATCTCTGCTACTCCAGGCATATGGCCATTCGCTCGAGCGGCAGAAGCCGCCGCCATTCACGGGTCCGCACGACTTTGTGCGAAGGCTGTATGCGGAGCAATTCTGCAATTTCTGGCGGTTCCTTTTCTCGGGCAAGTGGTACGCCAGCTTGAGGAGCGGTAACGGTACCTGACACGCGTTGGGGTAGACGGAACCATCGCGGCCGCCCGCTCAACTCCGGTTGGCCTCGGTCTTGCCTGCTGCTGCCCTTGTGATGTATCTGCGTCCACAGGCGCCCGGGCATTGATGCCTCGAGGCCCTAACTTGCCGTGGTCATAATCGAAGCGCCCAAAGGAATGCACATGCCTCGTCAAATCGTGTTCACGCCGAAGGCGGCAAAGCCTCCACCGACGTACAGCCAGGCGGTCAAAGCTGCCGGTTTGGTATTTGTCTCAGGTACAGCCCCAACTGATCCGGCCACGGGTGCTATCAGGGGCACAACGATTCAGGAACAGACCCGACAGTGCTTAACCAATATCGCAGCCATCCTCGAGGAAGCGGGCAGTTCCATGGACAAGATCGTCAGCGCCACAATCGTGCTGGCGGATGAAGACGAGTTCGCCGGTATGAACGAGGAATGGGTCAAATGGTTTCCCTCCAATCCGCCTGCTCGCCAGGGTGCGAAGCTCCCCGCGCGGATCCCGGGACTAAAGGTGTCCATTGCGGCCATCGCTGAGATCTGACCCCTAACAAACGCGTTCAAGCAAACGTAGACGCTTACACCTGACCCGTTGAACGACGGAGGGAACATGAGCTCGACCCACAATCCAGGGAGAGTGGCCGGATTCTGGTACGCTGCTCCTGGTCATCATCGGCCCACTGCGCCTTATCTATATTCCCAGCAAACTTTTCGTGCACGGGAACGCGACCGCAACCGTCAACAACATCGCCGCTCACGAGTGGCTCTTCCGTTTCGGGATCGTGAGCGACCTGGTCTGCGGAGTGATCCTGATCTTTCTCGTGCTGGCCTTTTATCGGTTGTTCAAAGGAGTGGACCGGAACCTGGCGGTGCTGGTGGTGATCTTCGGAGGCGTGATGCCGGCACTCATCAATTTCGTTGGCGTCGTGAGCGACGCTGCTGCCCTGCTGGTCGTGCGTGGAGACGATTTCCTCTCCGTGTTCGACAAACCTCAGCGGGACGCGCTGGCCCTGCTGTTCCTCAAGCTGCGTGATCAGCAAAACACTGCCGCCGAAATCCTTTGGGGGATATGGCTGCTGCCACTGGCGTTGCTGGTATTCCGGTCGCGTTTTCTGCCGCGGTTCCTGGGCGTCTGGCTCGCGTTCGGCGGCTTTGCTTATGTGATCCTGAGCCTGACCGGCGAACTACTGCCGCAATACCAGGAAAAGGTGTTTACCTACGCTCAGCCCGCCTTTTTTGGGGAACTGGCGATCATGCTGTGGCTCTTGATCAAGGGTGCCAAGCCGCCAGCGGACGCGACCGGCCCATCGTCGGCGGCCGCGGCTTGAGCACAACACGTTAGGCCACAGTGGCAAGGAGGCACGTGATGAAAAACCGCAAAGTTGCAGGCGGCGGGGGCGTCCAGCTCCACGTCGTGGAGGCGGGTAATCCCCGAGGGCGTCCGATACTCTTTATCCATGGAACCTCGCAGTGTTGGCTCCAGTGGAGTCGACAATTCAACTCGAAGCTGGGCGAGGACCACCGACTGGTTGCACTGGACCTGCGCGGTCACGGCCTCTCGGACAAGCCGCGCGTCGGCTACGACGACTCGAAGCTGTGGGCAGACGACGTCAATGCCGTCATCAAAGCGCTCAATCTCGATCATCCAGTGCTCTGCGGCTGGTCCTACGGTCCGCTTGTCATTCCTCGACTACATCCGGCACTACGGTGAGGATGGGATCGGCGGGCTCCACTTGGTCGGCGCCGTCACCAAGCTGGGCAGTGAGCAGGCTATGTCGGTCCTCGCTCCTGAGTTTCTCAACCTCGTCCCGGAGTTGTTCTCCACTGACACGGAAACGAGTGTCCACGGTCTGAAGGGCCTGCTTCGGTTGTGTTTCGCCCAGGAGCTCTCCGCCACCGAGCTGTACCTCATGCTGGGATACAACGTCTCCGTCCCGCCATACGTCCGGCAGGGACTGTTCTCGCGCTCCTTCGACAATGACGACCTGTTGCCGAAGATTCGCAAGCCCGTGCTGATTACGCATGGCGCCGCGGATGCGATTGTCAAACGCGCCGCCGTCGATCAGCACCAGGTGGCGATGCCTCACGCGCAAGTTCAGCTCATAGAGAATGCGGGGCACGCAGCGTTCTGGGACGACGCGGCAGCCTTCAACGAGCGCCTGCACGCGTTTTCCCAAAGTCTGTAGAGCACTGCCAATGACTACAATCTCCACGAGGCCTGCGACACTCGACGACCTGGATGCTGTCGCATTGCTCTTCGATGCGTACCGGCAGTTTTACAAACAGGCCGCCGACCTCTCGCTCGCTCGGCGGTTCATCCATGAACGGTTGCAACGGCAAGAGTCTGTTCTCATCGTCGCCGAGACCGCCCCAAAGATGTTGGTCGGGTTCTGTCAGCTCTATCCCACGTTTTGCTCCGTCAGGGCGGCGCGCACTTACACACTGTATGACTTGTTTGTAAGCCCCGAAGCTCGCGGCACTGGCGCTGGCAGGTTACTGATGCTTGCGGCCGAAGCACACGCCACTAGAGCAGGCGTTGCGCGCATGGAGCTTTCGACGGCACGAGACAACACCGTTGCACAATCGCTCTACGAGTCTCTCGACTGGGTGCGCGATGAAGCGTTCTTTGTGTATAGCAAGACTTTGCCCGACTGACGTGGTGCGTACGCGCCCGCTATGGACGCCAGTTGGTACTCGACACAGCGGTAAGGGGAACAAACGTGTCATTGCTCCACATCGCATGGTTTCGCTTCAAACCCGGCGTCTCCCCAGAGCGGATCGAGCGTCACCTCGTGGCGTGTCGTGAGCTCATGGGTCGAGTGCCTGCCGTTCGCGATTTGCAGTGCGGGTCCAACCTGTCCGAGCGGGCAGGTGGGATGACTCACGGGATCGTGATTACGCTAGCCGACTACGCGACGTTACCGGCTTACCTGGAGCATCCCGCGCACATTCCGGTCGCGACGGCATTGAAAGAAGATATCGCCGAATTGCGCGTTATGGATCTACAGACCTAGGGGTCTGAGCTGTTTCGCATTGCTTCAGGAGCGCAGTAACGTCTGACCACAAAGAGAGCAACGTGAACATGTCTCTGGACAGGACTTGAGGATTAGACTCGCGTCATGAAACCCTGCCGCGAATGTCGACACGAGATTTCCGAGCAAGCCTTCACTTGCCCACACTGTGGGGCGCCGTACCCCGCGCGTGAGCACTGGGATGGGTGGGGCTATGAGTACAAGTCGACGCTGGCGATCGCCGGATTGCCGCTGCTGCACATCTCGTTCAAGTATCGACCTAACCGCACGCCAGTCGTGGCGCGAGGCGTCATCGCGATTGGGCAATTTGGTTGCGGTGTCGTGTGCATTTCGCAATTTGGCGTGGGACTACTGAGCCTCAGCCAGTTCACGCTGGCTGGATGTGCGATCGCGCAGTTCGGGATTGCGTATTCGCTGATCGCGCAGTTTGGTGTGTACCTGGCCGAAGGACATGGACAGTACGTATTTCCCTTGGCGAGATTTCTGGGAACGTTCTAGCGCGCCGAAAGGCGCGCAACAGCTATCAACAATCAGGGGGAAGAAAAATGCATCAAGCAGTTGCGCGCCGCAAGCCGGCGTGGTCTGGAATTCTCATCGGCGGGCTCATCGCGGGGACGCTCGACCTCACATATGCGATCGTGTTCTCGGGCTTTCACGGCGTTCCGGCCATGCGCATCATGCAGTCGGTCGCGAGCGGTTGGCTCGGGTCGGCTGCCTATGAGGGCGGCGTCCCCACGGCGATACTGGGTGTCCTGTCGCACTACTTCATCATGTTTTCGGCGGCAACGATCTTCCATGTCGTCAGTCGGCGATTCGATTTTCTCGTGCTCAGGCCTGTGATTTCCGGTGTTCTGTTTGGACTCATCATGTACCTGGTCATGAGTTTCGTCGTTCTGCCGTTGTCTGCTTTTCCTCACAAGGTCAACTTCCATGACCCCGTGCTGGTATCAGCCAACCTGTTCGTGCATATGTTCTTTGTCGGTCTTCCGATCTCCCTGGCCAATAGCCGCGCCGCACGGTAAAGCCCGTCGGGCAAGAAGGCGGCACAGCGGGGGCTGCTGTGCTTATCGCAAAATGATATGAGGCGATTAACGCTCTGCGAGGCGTTTTGCGCACTTCCTCTGGGAGGAATCTGCTCCGATCTACCGAGCCTGGCTGAGGATGCGCTGGGACGATGCTCCTTGGGAACCTTCCCTGTTCGGCGCCCCAGTGCACCCTCTAACGAGCTCGTCGCGATTGTCGGCCCAGGCCATGCATGCCCGCAATTGGCCTTTGGTCTAACAGGCCGCTATTTCTTGCCCTCGGTCTGACGGCGCACTGCTTCAGCCGCGGCCTTGATGGCGTTCGGATCGCCCAGGAATTGGCTCGAGCGCTTCGCGAGCTTGTGGTCGAGCTCATACAAGAGCGGCACGCCAGTCGGGATATTGAACTCCACGATGTCACTGTCGGAGATGCCGTCCAGCATCTTCACCAGCGCGCGCAGGCTGTTGCCGTGCGCGACGATGAGCACGTTGCGATTCGCCTTGAGCTCAGGCGCGATGCGGCTCTCCCAGTGCGGAACCACGCGTGCAAGCGTGTCCTTGAGCGACTCAGTCGCGGGAATTTCTTCGGGCTTGAGGTTGCGGTAGCGCGGATCGAAGCGGGCGTGACGCTTGTCGGTCGACTCGAGCGGCGGCGGTGGGATGTCGTAGCTGCGTCGCCAGATCTTCACTTGCTCTGCGCCATGACGCTCTGCAGTCTGCGCCTTGTCGAGTCCCTGCAGCGCTCCGTAGTGGCGCTCGTTCAGTCTCCAGCTGCGCTCGACCGGAATCCACATCAGGTCCATTTCGTCGAGGATGATCCAGAGCGTACGAATGGCGCGCTTCAGGACCGACGTAAACGCGATATCGAAGGTGAGTTTCTGCCGGATCAGCTCCTGGCCGCCCTGCAGCGCTTCGACTCGTCCATGCGCGCTGAGATCTACGTCCGTCCAGCCGGTGAACAGATTGTCGAGGTTCCAGACGCTCTGGCCGTGCCTGACCAGCACCAGTTTTCCGCTCACGCCCAGCTCCTTAGGAGAGATTGCGGTTCGACTCGATCACCGCGCGTGAAACATTAGCACAGCCCCCTCAGGCTCGCCGTGGGTGCCTATCCAGGCCGTGCGCGCAGCGCACGCGGCCCAGCTGCAGCGTCTCGGCAAGGATGCGTTCGTTCGCCGCGCGACGTTCGCGGCTCGCCGGTGCGTGGAAGAGGTGATAGGCAATACCGCCGAAGAGCAGTGTCCGGCGTCGCACGCCACTGTTTTCGAGACGCGCCGCCAGTTCCTTGTCTTCAGGTCCCCAGCCCACCATGTCTTCATTGAAGCCGTTAACGCGCTCGAGGTCGGCGCGCCACGCTGCCAGGTTGCAGCCCTTCGTGGCGACGAACGCACTTGCCGTTCTTGCGAGGCGATCGCTCAGCCGAGAAGCATGCACGGCATAGAGGCGACGCAGTCCCCTGATACCGGTAGACCAAGGCGCAAGGTCACGGGGGCCGCCCTTCAGCAGGTCTGCGGCGCGCCTTGCGTCCAGGAGGATGCGCGTTCCCTGCGCCCAGTGGCCTGCTCTCGCAAAGCGACGATGATCGGCGATGAACTGAGAATGCATCACCATGTCACCGTCGAGCATCACGACGTAGTCGCCGGTCGAGCGCGACAAGGCCAGATTGCGCGCCCGGGAGAGTCGAAATCCCTCGTGCGGCTGCCAGCAGTGGGAAACCGGTCGCGGGAATTGCTTGGCGAAGTGAGCTACGAGGTCGCGCGTCTCGGTGCCGGAACCATCGTCAGCGACGGCGAGCTCATCAGGCAGATCGCTTTGTCGCTCGACGCTCCGCAGCACGCAAGCCAGCGCGTCGACGCGGTCGAACGTCGCGATGATCAGCGAGAGCTTCACAGCTCCGCGAGTCGCCTCAGGGACTCGAGGGCGACCGAGACGGTGGGGAAATCGGCAGTTATGCCGCCGCGCATATCGTCGACGATCTGGCAGACGTAATAGGCTTGCGTTTCGTGCGTGGCGATCCAGGCGTCGACGGCGGTAATCGGGTCCTTGTGACGCCGCTGCGTGGCGAGTGCCTTGGTAGTCGACTGCCGTTGCAGTGAATACAGGTTGTCACGCAGCGTGCGGCGCGCGACTGCCTGCCAATGACCAGTGATCGCGAGTCCTTCGATCTTCTCCCGAATCCAGTCGAGACCGAGGCGCTCGCACAAATGAAAATACGCGCGGCCGGTGAATTCCTCATCACGGCGCGCGGCCTGAGCGACCTCGACGATGTCGAGTGCGGCGTGCATGGGCCCAAGGCCCGCGATGCGAGCTGCAATGGATTCGGGCGCGCCAGTCTCTCGCAGCGACGCCGTGACGTCGCGGTAACGCTGCAGTTCGCTCCCGACCAGCAATCGACCGAGATTGCGGCCGAGCCGGGCAATGCCAGGCGCGAGGCGCGACACCGCCTTGTCGATGTCGAGGCGCTCTGCGTGGCGTGCCAGGAACCAGTAGGTCATGTGGCGCAACAATCGGCTGGTCTGGTACATCATGGTGTATTGAGTCTGCGCCGGAATCCGGTTGTCGAGCGCCTCCACGCCGGACCACAGGTCGCGCACGTCAAACACCTCGCGCGCGATCGTGTAGGCGCGCGCGGTCCTGCCGGTGTCGGCTCCCGTGTCCTCCCGTGCGAGCAACGCGAAGGCCGGGCCCATGCGGTTCACAAGGCTGTTGGTCGTGGCGGTCGCGATGATCTCCCGTCGCAAGCGATGGCGACTGAGGGAGCCCTCAAAGCGCCGGCGGATCGGCGCCGGAAAATAGCGCTCGAGTTCCTTCGAGAGATAGGGATCTTCCGGCACGTCGGAATGAATGATCTGATGGTTCAGCCAGATCTTGCTGTACGCGAGCACGATCGCGAGCTCGGGGCGCGTCAGGCCGCGGTTCTGCCTGCGTCGCTCCTCGACCTCCTCCTCGTCCGGCAGGAACTCGAGCACCGGATTGAGCTCGCCGGACTGCTGCAGGACGCGAATGACGTGCAAGTGCTCGTCGAAGCGCGCAGCGGCTTGCGCCTCCAGCGCGCTGATGGCCTGGCTCTGCAGGTAGTTGTTCCTGAGTACCAGCGTCGCCACCTCGTCGGTCATCTGCGCGAGCAGTTTGTCGCGGGAGCTGCGCCGGAGCTTGCCTGCCAGCACCTGCGGGTTGAGCAGGATCTTTATGTTTACTTCGACGTCCGAGGTGTTGACGCCCGCGGAGTTGTCGATGAAGTCGGTGTTGAGACGTCCGCCGGACAATGCGTACTCGACGCGTCCGAGTTGCGAAAGCCCAAGGTTGCCGCCCTCGCCGATGACCTTGGCGCGCACTTCACTGCCGTTGACGCGTACACCGTCGTTGGTGCGGTCGCCGATGTCGGCACTCGACTCACGACCCGACTTCACGTACGTGCCGATACCGCCGTTCCATAGCAGATCGACCGGCAGCTTCAGGATTGCGCGGACTACTTCCTGGGGTGTCGCACTCGCGGCACGCAGGCCGAGCAGGGCCTGCGCCTGCGCGCTGAGCGAAATCGACTTGGCGGAGCGCATGAACACGCCGCCGCCCTTCGAGATGAGCTTGCGATCGTAGTCGTCCCAGCTCGAGCGCGGCAGCTTGAACAGCCGACGACGCTCGGCGAATCCTTTCTCGGCATCGGGGTCAGGATCAAGAAAGATATGCAGGTGATTGAATGCAGCTACCAACCGGATGTGCGAGGACTGGAGCATGCCGTTGCCGAACACATCGCCGGCCATATCACCGATGCCGACGACCGTAAAATCTTGCTTTTGGGTATCGATCCCAAGCTCGCGGAAGTGGCGCTTCACGCACTCCCAGCCGCCCCGCGCCGTGATCGCCATCTTCTTGTGGTCGTAGCCCGCCGAGCCGCCGGAAGCGAACGCGTCATCGAGCCAGAAGCCATACTCGGCTGCGATGGCGTTGGCGATATCCGAAAAAGTCGCGGTGCCCTTGTCCGCGGCGACCACGAGGTAGGGGTCGTCACCGTCGCGACACACTGTTGAGGCGGGTCTCTCGATGCGATCGCGGACGATGTTGTCCGTGATGTCCAGCAGGCCACGGATGAAGGTCCGATAGCATTCGACGACTTCGCGCTGTACTTCGTCGCGGCTGCCGATCGGCAAACGCTTGGGCACGAAGCCGCCTTTGGCGCCGACCGGCACGATCACAGTGTTCTTTACGTTCTGAGCCTTCATCAAGCCCAGCACCTCGGTGCGGAAGTCCTCGCGCCGGTCCGACCAGCGAATGCCGCCGCGCGCAACATGTCCCATGCGCAGGTGCACGCCTTCGACGCGCGGGCTGTACACGAAGATTTCAAACATGGGCCGGGGCAACGGCAGATCGGGAAGCTTCGCCGAGTCGAGCTTGAACGAGAAGTACGCTTTCGGCTGCCCGTCGGCGCCCAGCTGGAAGTAGTTGGTGCGCACCGTTGCCCCGATGACCGCGGAATAGGCTCGCAAGATTCGGTCCTGGTCGAGACTTCTTACTGCCTCGAGCGCCGAATCGATCTGCTCCCGAAGCCGCTCGCATTGGTTCTTCCGACGTCCGGGTGTCAGCTCCGGATCGAACTGAGCGAGGAACAGCTTCAGCAGCAGTCGGCTGATCGCGGCATTGGTACTCAGGACCTGTTCCATGTACGCCTGGCTGAACGGAATCCCGGTCTGCAGGAGGTAGCGGCAGAACGCGCGCAGCACTGCCGTCTGCCTCCAGTCCAGTCCCGCCGCCAGCACCAGGCGGTTGAAGCCGTCGTTCTCCGCGTGTCCTCGCCAAGTGCGGAAGATCGCATCCTTGAAGTCGCGATCTATAGCCGCAAGGTCTATCGCGACGCCGGTGCGATGCTCGAGCTCGAAGTCCTGAATCCAGAGCAGCCCGCCCGAAGGCGATTCGACTTCGTAGGGGCGCTCGCTGATCGCCTTGAGTCCCAGGTTCTCCATCAGCGGCAGGACATCCGAGATGGGGATGGGGTTCTCCCGGCGGAACAGGCGCACATGCATCTGGCTCGCGAATTGTCCGGCCTGACGATGCAGGCTCAGGCCCCGCTCCAGCGTTCCAGCGAGCAGCGACTCCAGGACAGTCAGATCCTCGACTGCAAGTTGCGCGGAGGTGTCGTCCTGGTAGGCGGGAGAAAAGCGGTTCGCGTAACGGGTGAACAACTGCAGCGCTGTGGCTTCGTCGTAGCGGGCGAGGAGGGCATCTTTGAATCCGTCGGCCCAGGTTCGCACCGCGGCAGTAATGCGTTCTTCGATCCGCGCGATGTCGGCGCGATGCTGGTCGTGTGGATCGGTCCGGACCAGCAGGTGCAACCGTGCCAGCACCGAATCCGACAGCTGCACCTGGGATTCGATGGCGGTGCCGTGAAAGTCCTCGCGCACGATGGCCTCGATTCGCTGACGCACCTGGGTGTTGTAGCGATCGCGCGGTACATACACCAGGCAGGAGTAGAAGCGCCGGAACGCATCGCGTCGCACGAACAGGCGCACCTGCTGACGCTCGTAGAGGTTGACAATGCCCCGGACGATGCGCACCAGGTCCTGGATCGAGGTCTGAAAGAGCTCATCGCGCGGATAGGTCTCGAGAACGTGCAGCACCGCCTTGCCGTCGTGGCTGGTCGGCGACACCTCAAAGTGAGCGACCACGCGCTGTACCTTGTGCCTTAGCACCGGGATGTCGTGCGGGCTCATGCTGTAGGCCGAAGAGGTCCACAGCCCGATGAAACGACGTTCGCCATTCACTTCGCCGGTTGCGTCGAAGGTTTTGATGCTGACGTAGTCGAGATAAGTCGCCCGATGCACTGTCGAAATCGTGTTTGCCTTGGTGACGATGAGCAGATCCTTGGCGCGCGCGTGCTCACGTATTTCGCCGCTCAGCACGATCGGTTTCGGTTTGCGCCGGCGACGCCCGGGCCGCAGCACTCCGAGCCCCGACTCCAGCACGGGCTCGAGCAAGTCCTGATGTCGTCCGCGCCGCAGGCGGTACTCACGGTAGCCGAGAAAAGTGAAGTGGTTATCCTCCATCCACTCCAGGAGCTCCTTGGTCTCGATAACCTCGCTGCTCGGCAATCCGGGCGCGTGTGTTTCCATTCCGCTCGCGATCGCGCGCGCGCGTCCACACATTTCCATCCAGTCGCCAGTCGCGCAACGCACGTCATCGAGCATCGTGAGTATGCGTTCCTGGACTTCCTCGAGCTTCTGCGGATCGGTGATGCGGTCGACTTCGAAGAGCTGCCAGGACTCCGCCAGAGTGTGCTCGGTGGGCTCGCTCTCACCGCTCACCTCGCGAAGCTTTCCACCACGGTCACGCCGCACGTGCAGGATCGGGTGCGCAATAAAATGAATCGCGAGGCCAGACTGCGTGAACGCGATGCCCATCGAATCGACGAGGAACGGCATGTCCTCGGTGGTCATCACGATGAGGGTGTGAGGACATGCGAAGCCGTCGCGTGACGGGTCGGGGTTAAAGACCTGTACCAGTCGATGGCCGACGCGTCGCTTCGCGCCAAAATCCAGGTGATGAAGGGCCGCACCGGCAAGATCCTCCGGGCGGTGCGTAGCGAGGTCTTCCTCGCCTACACCCTGGTAGTAGGCGCGAATGAAGTCCGCGACATCGACAGGTTTGCGCGGACCGGCCTGACGGCGCGCCTGCGCGACGATCCGGTTGATCAGTTCGAGCCGCGCAGCCGGGATCTTCACTCGGGCAACTCTAGATCCTTGATCACTTGAGCGAGAAAGCGTGCTGCCTCGCCCCCGGTGACACAGCGATGGTCAAAGGTGAGCGACAGAGGCATGCGCAGGTGCGCCTCGATGCCACCCATAACCGCGACGACATCATGTCGCAGCACGCCGGAGCCCAGGATCGCCACGGCGGGTGGAACCACGAGGGGTGTGGCGTAGCGCCCCGCGAGCGTGCCGAAGTTCGACAACATGATGGTGTAATCGCGCAGGTCTTCCGGGGCTGCAGTGCGCGCGATCGCGGCTTCCTTCAACGCCCTGAGCTCGCCACGCAACCGTGTCGCATCCTTGCTTCCCACGTCGCGGAGCACGGGAACGATGAGCCCTTCCGGCGTGTCGACTGCCACCGCGATATCGACGCGCGCGAACACCTGCCGCGTGGCTGCTTCGCCATCGTAGTGAGCGTTCAATGCAGGTTCGGCGCGACAAGCGACGGCCATCGCGCGCAACACGCGCACCGTGTAGTCGGACTTGCGCAGCCAGGCATGCAGGTCGGCATCGTCGAAAAGAGTGCAGCTCGCCACGGAATCGCGCGCGAGGGACATGGTGTGTGCCATGCCACGGCGCAGCCCACGTAACCGCTCGATCTCCCCAGTGGGTGGCGCGACAGGACGACTCGGCGCAGGCGTGGGAGAAGGTGCTCGTGCCGCGGCTGCGCGCGCGACGGGCGTGCCACCGGCCGACATCACGTCATCGACTGTAATGAGGCCGCCACGTCCGCTCGCGCGAACCTGCGCCAGATCGACGCCGAGACGCTTGGCGAGTGCGCGCACAGCGGGAGCAGCGCGTACGCGCTCGATTCTCGTCGTGCCGGCTCCCCCGGCAACAGCATTCTCAATCAGTTCTTCATCGCTGGTCGGCATGTTGCCAACAACGGTGCCGGAATCGTCGGGCTTCTTCGGGTCGACTTTCGCGGGAGCGGCCGGGCCCGACGTGGCGGGCGGCGCGCCGTTGGCGCCATCGATCTGGAAATCGACCAGCGGTTGACCGGTGTTGACAACGTCCCCGTTCTTGGCGTGCAGGGCGGTGACCACGCCGGTGTAAGGCGAGGGCACTTCGACCACCGCCTTCGCGGTCTCGACCGAGACCATCGGCTGATCAACCGTGACGCGATCGCCTACCGCGACGTGCCAATTGACGATTTCGGCCTCGGGCAGTCCTTCGCCGAGATCGGGCAGGTTGAACGTGGTCATCGGGCAAAACCTCCGACCTGTAACTAGTCGACGAATGTGGCGCGCACGCCGTCGAGGATGCGCGCGACGCTCGGAATGTAGTCGTACTCGAGGCGAAAGAGCGGCATTACCGTGTCATAGCCCGTGACGCGCTGGATTGGTGCCTGCAAGTCGTAGAGGCCACGCTCGGCAACTGTCGCCGCAATCTCTGCGCCGATACCGCAATTGCGAGCCGCTTCGTGCACGATGACGAGCCTGCCGGTCTTTGCCACCGACTCGAGAATGGTGTCGTGATCGATTGGTGACAGGGTGGCGAGATCGATGACCTCCGCGCTTACGCCATCCTTTGCGAGCTGCTCAGCAGCGCGCATGGTTTCGAACGTCATGGCGCCCCAGGTTACGAGCGTGACGTCGCTGCCTTCGCGCAGGATGTAGCAGACATCAAGTGGCAACGCCTGCCCGTCATCGGCCACTTCCTGGCGTACGAGCCGATACAAGCGCACGGGCTCAAGAAAGATTACCGGGTCTGGATCGCGGATCGAGGCCAGCAACAGACCATATGCTCGGGCGGGCGATGAGGGACACACCACGCGCAGACCCGGGATGTGCGCCAGCATCGCCTCGGTGCTCTCCGAGTGATGTTCCGGTGCGTGAATTCCGCCACCGTGCGGTGTGCGGATAACCATCGGGCAGCTCAGCCGCCCACGGGTCCGGTGTCGCATGCGCGACGCGTGATTTACGATTTGATCAAAAGCCGGATAGATGAAGCCCATGAACTGGATTTCTGCAACCGGCTTCAGTCCCTCCACTGCCATGCCGACCGACATACCGCCGATCATGCCTTCAGCCAGTGGCGTGTCCTGCACGCGATCCTTGCCGAACTTTTCCTGCAATCCCGCCGTGGCACGGAAGACCCCGCCGTTGACGCCGACGTCCTCTCCGAGCACGACTACCGAGGGGTCTTGAGTCATTTCCCAGGCGTGCGCCATGGTGATCGCTTCGATCATCGTGATCTTGGGCATGAGCGCACCTTATCTAATGAGAGCCGCCGTGGGTGCCGGACGGGGAGCTGTATTTTCGCGCCTGTTCGCGCTGTTCCTGCAAATTCCTGGGGAGCTTGGCAAAGAGGAAATCGAACATCGTATCGGTCGATTGTTTGCCGGTGTGCGCATATTCCTCGACGGCTGCCTCGACGCGCTTGGCACACTCCGTCTTGAGTGCAGTTTCCTTTTCTTCGCTCCAGGCGCCGGTGTCGATGAGGTATTTTCGCAGCCTGATCAGCGGCTCAACCTTCCAGGCGTTCTTGACTTCGTCCGCGGGCCGATAGCGGCTCGCATCGTCGGCGGTAGTGTGATCGCTCAAGCGGTAGGTAATTGCCTCTATCAACGACGGTCCACCGCCGTTGCGCGCAATGGCGAGAGCCTGGCCCACCATATGGCGCACGACGATCGCATCGTTGCCATCGACCTGTACTCCCGGAATACCAGCCGCAACGGCCTTTTGTGCCAGCGTCGCAGCTGCCGTCTGGCTCGAGATCGGCACCGAGATCGCCCACTTGTTGTTGACGATCACGAACACCACTGGAAGCGACCGGGCACCGGCAAGATTGAGCGCTTCGTAGAACGCACCTTGTGAGGTGCCGCCATCGCCGATGAAGGCGAGCGCGCAGCGCTTCTCGCCACGGACTTTGAAAGCCATCGCCGCGCCGGCGGCGTGCAGAGACTGGGTACCGATCGGCACGCACCACGCAAAATCCCGCTTTGCAATTTCGAAATTATTGCCGCGCTCATCGCCGCCCCAGTAGAGCAGCACGTCCGACATCCTCACCCCGCGCCAGAACTGCGAACCGTACTCGCGATACACCGGCACCAGGACGTCCTCCGCCTTCATGGCAGCGCCGGCGCCGACGTGCGTCGCTTCGTGACCCAGGCAGGAAGCGTACGTGCCCAACTTGCCGGTGCGTTGCAAGTTCACTGCCTTGGTATCGAAGGTGCGCACCAGGGTCATGAGCTGGTACATGCGCACGAGCTCGGCTGGGTCACGTGCGAATTCCGGCAACGGGCCGTTCAAGCGGCCGTTCGGGTCGAGGAGCTGATGATGCTTGATCTCGAATTCAGCCACGGTGCGAACTGCGGTCTCTTCGGACTTCCTGACGGGGGTCGGACCTGCAGGTTGTAGGCGGGTGTTCATGGACTCAACCCCCGGTGGGTCTGGAAACGGCGCGCGATTATAACTGATGTGTGCAACGATCCCGTCTGCATCGTGCGCTGCAAAATCGACTCGGTCTAGTCGGCATGAATCGGACCGAGCATCACGGCCCGGTGTTGCAAGCGAGCGAGCAGTCGGTCCAGGTGCGCTCGTTCGGTGTCGGAAAGGTTCGCGAGCAAAGCGCGCTCGTAGCGACGTGCAAAAGGTACAACTCGCCAATACACACTTTCGCCGCTGCGCGTGAGCTTCAACACCGAGCGGCGTCGATCGGAGTTCGCGAACGCTCGTGCGATACGGTGCGATCTGAGAAGACTCGAAACTGCGCGACTCACGGCGACCTTGTCCATCGCTGTCCGCTCGGCGACCTGTGCCGCGGACAGACCAGGCTCCAGGCCGAGAACCGCGATCACGCGCCATTCCGGAATCGACAGTCCGAATCGCGCCGCGTACGCGCCGGCTATCGCCGTGCTGACGGTATTGGTCAACACCGACAGTCGGTAGGGGACGAAATGCTCGAGTCTCAGGCGCCGGCGGCGGCCGTTACGGTTTCCCATGTCGGACTCAGGGGAGCTCTGCACAGGCACGGTCGCGCCCATGAAACCTGTGCAGAGCTCCCCTAACAACTATAATGGTTGCAAGTGTAACTAATTGCGCTCGGATACCGCCATGGCCAATCCCGACCTGTTCGATAACCCGATGGGGACCGATGGATTCGAGTTCGTCGAATACACGGCTCCCGACGCCGAGTTGCTGCGCACGTTGTTCGAACAGATGGGATTTCCCGTAGTGGCTCGCCACCGCAGCAAGAACGTGACGTTGCACCGGCAGGGTGACATCAACTTCATCATCAACTCCGAGCCTGACAGCGCAGCGCAAGCCTTCGCGCGCCAGCACGGTCCGTCGGTGTGTGCCATGGCATTTCGCGTCAAGGATGCGACCCAGGCGTTCAAGCGTGCGATTGAGCTCGGTGCCAAGCCGTTTGCCGGACGCGTAGGGCCGATGGAGCTGAATATTCCAGCGATCGAGGGCATCGGCGGAAGCCTGATCTACCTGGTCGATCGCTACGGCGAGCAGACGATCTATGACGTGGACTTTCGCCGCGAAGGCGCGCCGGCGACGACTCAAGGTGCGGGGCTCACCTACATCGATCACCTCACACACAACGTGAAGCGCGGCAACATGGACGTATGGGCGGGCTTCTACGAGCGGTTGTTCAATTTCCGTGAAATCCGCTACTTCGATATCGAGGGTCAGAAGACGGGCCTGTTCAGCCGCGCGATGACCAGTCCATGCGGGAAGATTCGCATTCCGATCAACGAATCACAGGACCCGAAGTCCCAGATCGAGGAATACCTGCACCAGTATCGGGGCGAGGGCATCCAGCACATCGCGCTCGGCACGAACGATATTTTCAGGACTGTGGATGTGCTGCGAAGCCGCGGCGTAAAGTTTCAGGACACGCCTGATTCGTATTACGAAGGTGTCGATGCGCGCGTGCCCGGGCATGGCGAGGATCTGGCGGCGCTCGAGTCACGCCGCATTCTCGTGGATGGGGCACCTACGCAGGGGCAGGGCACGCTACTGCAGATTTTTACGCAGAATGTCATCGGACCGATCTTCTTCGAAATCATCCAGCGCAAGGGCAACGAAGGATTCGGTGAGGGCAACTTCAAGGCGCTGTTCGAATCGATCGAGCTCGACCAGATCCGGCGCGGCGTGATCTAGCCGCTCCCGCGCCGCAGGATTGACTCTCGCGATGGCGAGTCGCAAGGTGGCGCGGCCTACAAACGCGCATCACGCGCCACAATAAGGAAACGGCCTCATGAAAGCGATCGCAACATCCATGTTGATGGGTCTTGTACTATGCATTGCGCGGGTGAACCCGCCTTGCTGCGGGTCGTGGTCGTCCATAGCGACAATGTCGACGCCTATGTGAAGGAACTCGCACGTGGCCAGGAGATCTTGAAGAAGATGCAGAGCGCCGCGACGATACGCGTGTGGAGAGCCAGGTTTGCTGGCCCCAATGCGGGCGCGGTTGTCGTGTCGGTCGAGTATCCCAACATTGCGGCGCTCGCGGCCGACGATGCAAAGATCGCGGCGACCACCGAGTATCGGGATTGGGTCAAGGGTCTGGACAAGCTGCGAAAGATCGAATCTGACAGCTTGTACGAAGAGTTGAAGCCCTAGGGATCGGACCTCCCGCGGGCGCGCGGCAACGAGTGAGTCGTCCGCGGGGGAGAGCACGATGATATTCGAGCAAATCGCGACTGGCGGTTGCCAGTCCTATCTGATCGGTTGCGTCGAAACCTGTGCGGCTGCGGTGATCGATCCCGAGATCAGCCAGCTGGATCGCTACGCCACGCTCGCGGCGCGCGGCGGGGTTCGTATCCGCTACGTCATCGACACTCACACGCACGCCGATCACTTTACAGCCACACGTCAGCTCGCGCGTCAGCTCGAGGTGCCCGTGGTGATGCATCGTGCGAGTCCGGCACCTTTCGTGGACATGCGCGTCGATGATGGCGAGATGCTGGCGGTCGGGCGACTACGCTTGCAGGTGCTGCATACACCAGGACACACGCGCGACTCGATGTGTCTGATCGCAGGCGATCGGGTATTCACTGGCGATACGCTTCTCATTGGAGCCACGGGCCGCACGGATCTGCCTACGGGTGAGGCAGAAGCGCTTCACGACAGCCTGTTTGGCCACCTGCTGCTTCTCGATTCCGCGCTCAAGGTGTTTCCGGCGCACGAATACAAGGGCCGCAGCCATTCGACCATTGCGCAGGAACTGAATGACAACCCACGGCTGCAGAAGCGCGATCTCGCAGCCTTCGTCGAGATGATGCACAGCCTCAATCTCTCGATGCCGACTCACATCACAGAGGCGCTGCGCACCAACATGAGTGGCGGCAAGACGGTCGCACAGATGCTGGCCGAGGCTGCCGCTGTCGTGCCCTTCATGTCGCTCGAAGAATTGAAGGCACGAATCGCACGCGAGGGATGTGAGCTGATCATCCTCGATGTGCGCGAACGTGATGCTTACGAAGCCGGGCACATTCCTGGAGCGCGCCTGCTGCCGCGTGGGCAGCTCGAGCTGCGCGCCAGTGAGGATCTGCCGGACCCGACCAGGCGCATTCTCGCCTACTGCGAGTTCGGCCGAATCTCGACGCTGGCGGCGGCGACCATGCGCGAGATGGGATTCCAACGGGCCGTGGCGCTGGACGGGGGCATGAAGGCCTGGCGCGACGGCGGTTACCCGCTCAAGAGCGGTAAGGAGCCGTAGCAGCCTCGATTCGAGCGTGTACTGGGCAACCGGTTTTTGCCCGAACCTCTTCAAGCACGACGTCGGGTGCGAGCTCAACCAGCTTGAGTCCCTGCGATGTTACATCGAGCACGCAAAGCTCGGTAATGATGCGATTGACAACACCGACACCGGTGAGCGGCAGCGTGCATTTCTTGATGATCTTGTGCTCGCCGCCTTTCGCCGTATGCTCCATCAGCACGATGATGCGTTCGACGCCGGCAACGAGATCCATGGCACCGCCCATTCCCTTCACGAGTTTTCCAGGGATCATCCAGTTCGCGATGTCGCCTGAATCGGTCACCTGCATGGCGCCGAGAATGGCGAGATCGATGTGGCCACCACGGATCATTCCGAACGAATCGGCGCTGCTGAAGTAGGCGGCGCCGACGCGCGCGGTGACGGTCTGTTTGCCGGCATTGATGAGGTCCGCGTCGACTTCATTCTCGGTCGGAAATGGACCCACTCCGAGCAGGCCGTTCTCGCTTTGCAGCCACACGTCCATGCCCGGCGGAATGAAATTCGCCACCAGCGTCGGCAGGCCGATGCCGAGATTCACGTAGAAGCCGTCGCGCAACTCCTGCGCGGCACGCTGAGCCATCTGATCACGATTCCAGCTCATGAGGATTTCCTCACGGTGCGCTGCTCGATGCGTTTCTCGGGAGTCGGGTTGTGCACCAGCCGCTTCACAAAGATCCCGGGCGTGTGAATATGATCGGCTTCCAGGGCGCCGATAGCGACCATTTCCTCGACCTCGGCAATGCAGATCCTGCCCGCGGTGGCGATCATGGGGTTGAAGTTGCGCGCGGTCTTGCGATACACGAGATTGCCCGCCGTGTCGGCGCGCCAGGCCTTGACCAGCGAAACATCGGCGCGCAGGGAGTGCTCGAGGACATACTGATCTCCGTCGAACTCACGCGTCTCCTTGCCCTCGGCGACCACCGTGCCATATCCGGTGCGAGTGAAGAATGCGGGAATGCCTGCGCCCCCCGCACGGAGTTTTTCGGCCAGCGTGCCCTGCGGTGTGAATTCAAGCTGCAATTCGCCGGAGAGAAACTGGCGCTCGAACTCCTTGTTCTCGCCGACATACGAGGAAATCATCTTGCGGATCTGACGGGTTCGAAGCAGCAGCCCGAGACCGAAATCGTCCACGCCCGCATTGTTGGAGATGACGGTGAGATTCTTTGCACCGCTATCGCGCAGCGCCGTAATCAGCGCTTCCGGGATGCCGCACAGGCCAAAGCCACCGACGGCGATCGTCTGACCGTCCTTGATGAGTCCGGCGAGCGCCGCATCAGCCGAGGGGAAGAGTTTCTGCACTCAGAGGCTCCGTGGGCCGAGGCGCTGAATTGTAAGCGAGAACGCTTTGTGCCCGCACATCGCAGCGTCGAGACACTCGATGCATTCAGGGTTTGTGGGCGCGGGCCAGGTATTCCTCAGTCTGCATCTCGATCAGTCGACTGGAAGTGCGCGGGAAGTCCAACTTCAGTTTTTCGCCCCGGTAAAGCCCATCCGGTGGCGCAGCGGCGGAGAGAATGAGGTTGACGTTGCGGTCATAGAGCTCGTCGACCAGGGCGATGAAGCGACGCGCTGCGTTCTCACTCGCTGCATCGAACACCGGCACGTTAGCCACGATGAGCGTGTGACAGCTGCGTGCCAGCTCGATGTAGTCGTTCTGGCTGCGAGGGCCGTCGCACAGATCGCGGAAGTCGAACCAGATGACGGCTTCGGACTGTCGCACGCAGCGGATACGACGGTGCTCGATCATTACGGTGCCGTTGTCGGTTCCATGCGCACCGGCGACGTAAGTGAATACTTGCGCCAGGCGCTGCGGCGTGTCCGACGCGTCGGCGGCAAGATAGATCGGCGCCTGTTGCAGATGACGGAGCCGATAGTCCGTGGCGCCATCCAGATGCAGCACCGTCGTGTGCTTTTCGATGAGCGAAATAGCGGGCAGAAACCGCTCGCGCTGTAACCCGTCCTGGTAGAGCTCGCGCGGAGGCCGGTTCGAAGTCGCGACCAGCGTCACCCCGCGCCGGAACAGCGCATCGAACAGCGTGCCGAGGATCATCGCGTCGGCAATATCGCTGACCTGGAACTCATCGAAGCAGATGATGCGCGTGCGGCGCGCGATCTGGTGGGCAAGCGACTCCAGCGGATAGGCGCGTGCTCTCAACTTGCGCAGGTCGTCGTGCACGGCGTGCATGAAGCGATGGAAGTGACGTCGCTCGCGCTCGGGGAATGGCAGCGATTCGAAGAACAGATCCATGAGCATCGTCTTGCCACGTCCGACGTCGCCCCACAGGTATATCCCTCGCACCGGCTTCAGGCTGCTGTGGCCAGGCAGGAGCCTGCGCAGTCGATGTGCCCAGTAGGTGAATTCACGCGGGTTGCCCTGCAGACGTGCGCGCAGCTCATCGAGCTTGCCGACCACCTGTTCCTGGTGGCGATCGCGCGTCAGGCCCGCCTGGGCCACCCGTGAGGCGTATGCGGAGCGAAGGGCGCCGCTGCTCATGCGGCGGATGGTTGGTGGCGATGGTCGCGCATCATCGGGCTAGAGGGATTGGTAATTCGGGCCGCTTCCACCTTCGGGCGGCACCCAGTTGATGATTTCGTACGGATCTTTGATGTCGCAGGCCTTGCAGTGCACGCAATTGGCGGCGTTGATCTGCAGACGCTTGCCACCAGCACCATCGTCCACCATTTCATAGACGTTCGCCGGGCAGAACCGCGTGCAGGGGTTGGCGTATTCGACGCTGCATCGTCCTGCACAGATCGACAGGTCTGCGACCTTCAGATGCACCGGCTGACTCTCATCATGTGCCGTGGCGGCGAGGAACACTGAAGCCAGGCGATCGCGGGGTGGAAGATCGCGAGCGCCCCATTCCCGGTCGGGCGACTCGAACGAGTCGAGTTTCGCGAGCTTCCAGTTCGCCTCGTTATGCAGGGTCCAGGGGAGCTTTCCAAACGTCAGCGTTTCGAGTCCGGCGTTGATCAGGCCAAACCAGAGTCCGCGTTTGAGCCCCGGCTTGATGTTGCGGACCTTGTGCAGCTCGCGGCCGCCTTCCGAAGCGCGCCAGCGGGCATCGAAGCCGATACTCGTTCCGGTTGCGGCGATGTGTTCGGCGGCGGTTACACCGGAGCGGACTGCCTGGTGGATACCCTTGATCTTCGGAAAATTCAGCGTGCCGCCCGCATCGCCGACGATCAGCGCGCCTGGCATTTCGAGCTTGGGCAGCGATTGCCAGCCGCCTGCTGCGATGCTGCGCGCGCCCGCCGAGACGATCTCCCCGCCCTCGAGCAGCGGATGGATCCGCGGGTGATGCTTGAACTGCTGGAACGCCTCGAAGGGCTGAAATCGTGGGTCGAGATAGTCGAGCCCCACGACATAGCCGACATAGACTCGATTGCGATCGAGGTGATAGATGAATCCGCCACCGTAGGTCGCGGCATCGAGTGGCCAGCCGAGGGTGTGCTGGACGAGGCCGGGCTTGGTGCGGCCTTCCGGAAGCTGCCAGAGTTCTTTGAGCCCCAGCGCATAGGTCTGCGGATCGCAGTGGGCATCGAGCTTGAACTTGCGCACCAGCTGCTTGGTAAGGCTTCCGCGGCAACCCTCGGCAAGCACTGTGAGACGCGCGCGGATCTCAGGACCCGGTGTGAAATTTGGTCCCGGCGTGCCGTCCTTGTTGAGTCCCATGTCACCGATTTGCACGCCCGCGATCGAACCATCGTCATTGCTGAGCGTCTCGGCGCCCGCAAACCCGGCGAACACATCGACACCGAGCGCCTCGGCCTTGCTTGCGAGCCACGGCGTCAGGAGCCCGAGTGAGACGATGAAGTTCCCGTGATTGCGCATCTGGGGCGGGGTCGGAAAGCGCACGCCGCCGCGGCGCGTAAGCAGCATGAATTCGTCGTTTCCAACCGGCACGCAGATGTCGAGGGCACTCTGCCGCCACTCGGGTAGTAAAGCGTCGAGTGGCCCCGGCTCCATGACGGCACCGGACAGGGAATGCGCGCCGACGGCCGAGCCTTTCTCGAGCACGCAGACGGAAGTTTCGGGCTTGAGCTGTTTCAGGCGGATGGCGCACGCGAGCCCCGCCGGGCCCGCGCCGACGACGAGCACGTCGTACTCCATCACGTCCCGATCAGGCATTGGCTGGAACTGCGCTAGTTCAGCGGCAGCCCTTTGAGCTGCGGAATCTTCGCGAGCTGTGGGCGCACTTTCGCCAGGTCACCAACGATCACGAGCGTCATATCCTCGGGGCGGATGTATTTGCGCGCGGCCGCACTCACTTGATCCGGCGTAACGGCGTATATGCGCTCGACCAGGTGCGTCAGGTAGTCATCTGGCAAGCCGTGCAGATCCATGTACGCCAGCTGCCCGATGAGTGCGCCGCGCGTCGCGTTCTGCAGTACGAAGATGCCGCCCCGATAATTCTTCATCCCATCGAGCTCTGCTGCACTGGGAGGCTCGCGCTGCAGCCGATCGATCTCGGCGTAGATCTCCTTGAGGGAGTTGCCGGTGTCCTTGGTCGTGACGTCCGCTTCTTCAATCCAATGACCGCTGCGATAGTGCACATCCAGCGAGCTTCGCGGCGAATAGGCGTAGCCCTTGTTCTCGCGGATATTGCTGGTGATGCGCGAGGAGAACTCGCCCCCGAGAAGCGAATTGGTGAGCGACAGCTGCAGGTAGTCCGGCTGACTCGGATCGATCACCGGGAGACCCATGAGAATGGTCGACTGTGGCGCACCTGGTCGATCGATGAGGCGGATCTGGCGCTTGCTCACACCGGTCGGCGGGTTGATCAGCGGAGCGGGGCCTGCCTGCCAATCGCTGAATCCCTTCTC
The DNA here is from genome assembly GCA_963724625.1 of uncultured Gammaproteobacteria bacterium. Lineage (GTDB taxonomy): Bacteria > Pseudomonadota > Gammaproteobacteria > Steroidobacterales > Steroidobacteraceae > DATBVX01. Next base: position 183,446 of record CAVRVO010000001.1, read on the forward strand.
GACTGCCTGTTCGATCGCTGTCCGGTCGAATCGGCCCGCGACATAGATGTGAGTCCGCGCGGCCCCGAAGTTGTCACGGTAGAAGCCACGCACATCCTCCATCGAGTACCCGTCCAGTTGCGACTCGGTGGGATAGATCTTCCCGTACGGATGATTCGGGTAGAGCAGGGCGGCGAACGCTTCGTTCGCAAGGCTGTCGGGCTGGCTGCGTGATAACGCGAGCTGGCGTTGAAAATCGCGCTTGATCCGCGGCAGCTCGGACTCGGGAAGCTGCGCCCGGCGCAGCAGGTCGGCGATCAGTGCGACCGCTTCACTGCCGTGCTCGCTCAGCACGTCCATCGAAATGGTGGTTTGATCAGGCCCCACCGCGAGGTTGACCGATCCGCCCATGTTGGCGGCGGCCTCGTCGATCTCGTTTGCTGAGCGCGTGCCGGCGCCCTCCTTGATCAGCTCGCCGGTGAGGTCGGCAAGCCAGGTCTTGTCGCCTTCGTTGAGGTTGCCGGTCCTGACGATGGCGGTAATCGCGGTCTTCGGGATGGCTCCGAACTCGATGAAAGTCATCTCAAGCCCGTTGGGGAGCGCACGCTCCTCCTTCGTCGGAACCTGAAAGTTCTTCGGTGCAGCAGGCGCGGGCGGCGCCTCGACTGCGAGTGCCGGGCTGAGGGTGCTCAGCAAGAGTAGTGCGGCGAGGATTCTCATGGCGCACCTCCCTGCTTGTCGTCTGCCTTGCCGGGCTCGATCGTCAGTACGGTGCGGTTCGTCGGCACCAGGTACTTGCGTGCGGTCTGCTGGATGAGCTCAGGTGTCACCTTGCGGAACTCGGCGTCGAGCCCGTTGATGCGCGCCGGGTTGTCGTCGAACAACGCGAAGGAGGCGAGGAGGTCCACGAGTCCGAAGCGCGCGGCAGAGCCGATTACATCGTAGAAGCCGGAACGCATCTTGGTGAGCGCTCGCTCGAACTCCGCAGGGCTCACGGGCTGATCCTGGATCTTGCGGATCGTTGCGTCGATGTCGGCCAGTATGGTGTCGGTACTGTGCTCCGGATCGTGCACCAGGCCGACGGTCCACAACATTGGTCCCTTGTAGTTGAACATGTTGCCGAGCAGGTTGATTCCTCCCGACACGTCGTCGGTGTAGCCGCGCTCCTTCACCAGCTTACGGGGCAGCGCACTGTCTGCGCCCTGGAGCAGCAACTCATCGATGATTCCGAACGCGAGCCACTCCGGCGTCCAGCGCTCCGGAACGTGGTAGGCGATCGCGAATGCCGGGCGCGGCGCGAGAGGATCGGTCTTCGACGCGCGGCGCTCCTCGGTCTGCGGCGGCTCGGAAATATCAGGTTGTGCCGGGAGCGTGCGCGCCGTGAGCTGGCCAAAATACTTTTCGATCCAGGCGCGCGCCTGCGCCGGATCGAAATCGCCCGCGACCACGAGAGCCGCATTGTTGGGGCCGTAGTAGGTGTCATGGAATGCGAGGACGTCCTTAAGCGTCGCAGCGTCAAGGTCGCCGAGATCACCATAGAAATTGTGGGCGTTGTACCAGTTGCGATTGGCGTATTGCGGCACGTCGAGCCAGGGGAAACCGCCGTATGGGCGGTTGAGCACATTGACCTTCACTTCGTTCTGCACCACGCCGTTCTGGTTGTCGAGATTCTCCTGCGTGATGCTGAGGCCGCCCATGCGATCGGCTTCCGCCCACAGCATGGTCTCGAGCGTGTTGGACGGCACCACCTCGAAGTAGTTGGTGAAGTCGAAGCGCGTCGAGCCGTTCAGCACCCCGCCGTTGTTCTGGATCAGCTTCACGAATTCCATCTTGCCGAGGTTTTTTGAGCCCTGGAACATCATGTGCTCGAACAAATGCGCAAAGCCGGTGCGATCGCGCGGCTCGATGCGAAAGCCGATGTTGTAGTACACCGCCACCGTGGCGACGGGCACGCTGTGGTCCTCGCTCAGCACCACTCGCAGGCCGTTTGCGAGCTTGTAGTACTCGACTGGAACGCTAAGGGCGGGCGCTGCCGCGGCGGTCGGCGTCGCACTGGTCGCGGCTGCTGGCTCCTTCGTCGGTGCGGAGACCTTTTGGCCTGCACAACCGGCCAGAGCGAGCGCCGCGATGCTCGCGATCAATACTTGTCGGAACATTGAGGGATCCTTATTTGGGTTGCATGCGGATGGCGCCGTCGAGCCGGATAGTCTCGCCGTTCAACATCGGGTTCTGAAAGATGCTGACCACGAGATCCGCGTATTCCTCGGGCTTGCCGAGCCGGGAAGGGAAGGGGATCTGGGCCGCGAGCGATTTCTGCACCTCGTCAGGCATCCCGGCCACCATCGGGGTGCGGAAGATTCCAGGCGCGATGGCCATGACCCGAATTCCGACCCGGGCGAACTCTCGCGCCATCGGCAAGGTCATGCCCATGACGCCCGCCTTGGTGGCCGAATAGGCTGCCTGGCCGATCTGGCCCTCGAATGCAGCCACTGATGAGGTATGAATGATGAGACCACGCTCGCCATCTTCGTTGGCGGGGTTGTTCTGCATGAGCGAAGCGCAGGCCTTGTCAACGAAAAAGGTGCCGATCAGGTTGATGTGAATGACCTTGGTGAAGAATTCGCCCGCCATCGGGCCTTCGCGACCGAGCACACGACCCGCTCCGACGACGCCTGCGCAGTTCACCACCAGGTTCAGTGCGCCGATGCGCTCCTGCGCTGTCGCGACCGCGGCATTCACCTCCGACTCGGACGTGACATCGCAGCGAATGAACGTGGCATTCGTCCCAAGCGCCTTCGCCGCCGCGGTGCCGGCAGCATCTTGAACATCGAGCAAGGCAGCCTTACCACCCTCCGCGATCACGCGTTGCGCCACTGCGTGGCCCAGACCCGATGCGCCGCCGGTGACGATCGCCCGAGCGTCTTTGATCTTCATCGCAACCCCTGAATTCCCGCCGGTGTTGGGCCGCGCAGGCCGTTGATTATGTTGAATAGTGCCGTTCAGTCCGACAGTCCGTCAAAAAAATCACCGCTGGCAGTGACAATTTCATGCCCTTTTTATCGCTATACCTATGGGGACCCCATGTTGCATGGCACGGATGCTTGGAACCAGGGACGGCCAACGGATCGGACATGGCTGGGCAAGGATGCCCACCCGCTGCCCCTCATCATTCCTCGCGCACCCAGCGTGCCACGCGTTTTTCCAAGAACGCACTCAATCCCTCTTGCCCCTCTTCGGACGCGCGTAGCCGCGCCAGTCTCTGCGCGGTGACCAAGCGCGAATCGCGATCCGGCAGCCGCCCGGCGACCGACACTTCCCGGATTAATTCCTTGGCCTCACGTTGTGCAGCGGGCCCGCCCTTCAGCAGAGCTGTCAGGATCTCTTCCACGACTGCATCGAGTGAGGCGGGCACTGCAGTCTCGTGAACCAGGCCGATGCGCTGCGCATCAGCTGCAGTGATCGGCTCGCCCGTCAGGACATAGCGGCGCGCCTGGCGCGGCCCGATCGCAGCAAGTACGAATGGCGAAATCATTGCCGGAAGAATCCCCAGACGAATCTCGCTCAGCGTGAAACGCGCCTCGGCGCTCGCGATCGCGATGTCGCAGCAGGCAATGAGGCCCACGCCACCCCCGAACACGTTACCGTTAATCCGCGCCACCGTCGGCTTCGTCAGAGCGTTCAAGGTTGCGAGCATCTCGCCGAGCCGCAGGGCGTCCTGCAGGTTCTCTGACGGGCTGGCTCGTGCCGCGGCACGCATCGACTCGATGTCGGCACCAGCGCAGAAGGTCGAACCCGCTCCGGTCAACACGATGACGCGCGCCTTCACATCGCGCTCCAGGGAGGTGAGCGTGGTGCCTAAGGCCACGATTGTTCCGGCATCGAGCGCGTTGTGTTTGTCGGGGCGATTCAACGTGACGGTCGCGACACCGCGTGGATCGATGGAGCTCAGCACTGATGTAGTCACGCCGGCGACCTAAATGATTTCGACCGCGAGCGCGGTTGCTTCGCCGCCGCCAATACAAAGGGAGGCGACACCGCGCTTCAGGGCCCGCTTACGCAGGGCATGCAATAGAGTCGCGGTGATACGCGCTCCGGTGGCACCGATCGGATGCCCCAGCGCGCAGGCGCCACCATTCACATTCACACGCGCATGATCGAGGTCTACATCGTGCATCGCGGCCATCGTGACACACGCGAACGCTTCGTTGACTTCGTATAAGTCCACCTGCCCGGGTTGCCAATTGACGCGCTCGAGCAGCTTCTGGATCGCGCCGCCCGGAGCGGTAGTAAACCACTCGGGCGCTTGCGCCTGGCTCGTGTAGCCGACGATGCGCGCCAGGGGCTTGAGTCCGCGCGCCTGCGCCGCTGCTTCGCTCATCAGCACAACGGCAGCAGCGCCATCCGAGATCGACGAGGAAGTTGCCGCTGTCACGGTGCCGTCCTTGTTGAAGGCTGGCTTGAGCGTCGGGATCTTCTCGACGTCGCAGGTGAATGGAGTCTCGTCACGCTCTACGACCGTGTCGCCTTTGCGCCCTCTGACAGTCACAGCCGCGATCTCGGCGGCAAAGTCGCTGGCCTGGACGGCGCGTAGCGCACGTCGCACGGACTCGGCCGCGAACGCGTCCTGCTGTGCACGTGAGAATCCATACTTCGCCGCGGTAGCGTCTGCAAAGTGTCCCATCAGCTTGCCATCGAAGGGACTCTGCAGGCCGTCACGAAACATGTGATCGATCACTTCCCCGTGACCCATTCGATATCCCGAGCGGGCCTTCGGCAACAGGTACGGTGCGTTCGACATCGATTCGAGCCCGCCTGCGACGACCACTTCGACGTCACCCGCACGAATCTGGTCCGCCGCCATCATGATCGCTTTCATTCCTGAGCCGCACATCTTGTTGATGGTCGTTGTGGGCACGGAGTTCGGAATTCCGGCGGCGAGTGACGCCTGTCGCGCCGGCGCCTGGCCGAGATTCGCTGGCAGGACGCAGCCCATGATCACTTCCTGAACTTCCTTAGGCGACACGCCGGAGTCCTGCAACGCTGCGGCGATTGCGACGCCGCCGAGTTCGGTAGCGCTGACGGAACTGAATGCGCCCAGAAACGCGCCGATCGGCGTACGGCGGGCGGCAAGTATTACGACGGGTGACTTCTGCACGGTTTCTCCTGGCGGCTTCTCGAGTCGCCAATCACTCACTCGACGGCGGAACGCGGACGCGAATTATAGGCTGCCGGCACGGGACCCGCGGGTGCGCTGGTGCGTCCGTACTGATAGACTTCAGTTCCCTTTCTCAGCACGTAAGTCTCGATTTCCAATGAGTATTCCTGCTGCCGAGCTCGACCAGAGCCGCGCCGTGGAGCGCGCGCCCCTGCGCTTCGTCAGTGCCGCGTCCCTGTTCGATGGCCACGACGCCGCCATCAACATCATTCGCCGCATCCTGCAGGCGCACGGCGCCGAGGTGATTCACCTGGGGCACAACCGCAGCGTCTCGGACATCGTCCGCGCGGCGATCCAGGAGGATGCGGACGGTATCGCCGTCAGCTCCTACCAGGGCGGGCACAACGAGTACTTCCGCTACATGGTGGACATGTTGCGCGACCTCAAGGCCGAACACATCCGCGTCGTGGTGGGTGGTGGCGGCACCATCTCTCCGGATGAGATTGCTGCGCTCGAGGCCTACGGAATCGAGAAGATCTACAGCCCCGAAGACGGCCGACAGATGGGCCTCGACGGCATGATCGAGGACGTATTCCGCCGGGTGCGGGCCTACAGCAAGCCGCGCTACGAATTCCGGCCGTTTGGTCCGCGCGATCATCAGCAGATCGCCCGGACGATTTCGGTGCTCGAAGGTTCGGCAGATGCGACGCATTCGCTGGAGACCATCCGGCGTGCGATTGCCAAGAGCGAACGTCGTGCGCCGGTGATCGGTATCACCGGTACCGGCGGTGCGGGCAAGAGCTCGCTCAATGACGAGCTTCTCAACCGCTTCGTGCGTCACTTCCCCGATCGGCAGATCGCAGTTGTCGCCATGGACCCGACCCGGCGGCGATCGGGTGGTGCGCTGCTCGGTGACCGCATTCGCATGAACAGCCTGAGCAACGAACGTATCTTCATGCGCTCGCTCGCCACCCGCCGTCAGCATCTCGCCACCAGCGCAGTGCTCGCCGACACCATCGGGCTGCTCAAACTGGCGGGGTTCGACCTGATCGTCGTCGAGACCGCCGGCATAGGGCAGAGCGACAGTGAGATCGTCGATCTGGCCGATCTCTCGATGTACGTGATGACGAGCGAATACGGAGCCCCGAGCCAGCTCGAGAAGATCGACATGCTCGACTTCGCCGATTTCATCGTCATCAACAAGTTCGAGAAACGCGGCGGGGAGGATGCACTGCGCGATGTGCGTAAGCAGTGGCGGCGCAATCATCCGAAAGACCGCGTGGCTGACGATGTGGTTCCGGTGTTCCCAACAATCGCGAGCCAGTTCAACGATGCGGGCGTCAACCGGCTGTTCGCGGCGCTCTGCCAGCGCCTCGACGCGGAACCGGTCGCTGGCAAGAGCTGGAAGCTTGCTGGCCATCACATTGATGAACTACCACGGCGCGACCCGGTGATTCCCGGAGAGCGCGTGCGCTACCTCGCGGAGATCGCCGCCGACGGACGCAACGTGCGTGAGTCGATCGAGCGCATGGCGGCCGCGGCCAGTCGCGCGCAAAGTCTGCGCGAGGCTCTCGAAGCGCTGCGTGACGCGGCGCTTCCACAGCCGTTGGAACCCTTCAAGGATGCGGACACCAACGACGCGAGTGATGCGTCGCGAGCAAAGTTACGGCGCGCTTACAACCAGGCGCTCGCGGAAGTCGGTACTGAAGGTGTCGAGATCCTGAGGCGTTGGCCGGCGCGGGCGCAGGCGGCGACCGACGAGCAGTATCGATACCAGGTCCGCGGCCGCGAGATCACGGGAGAAAACTACAGCGAGACGCTGAGCCATCAGAAGATCCCGAAGATCGCGGTGCCCAAGCTCCACGACTGGGGTGATCTGCTCACCTTTCTGATGAAGGAGAACCTCCCCGGCGCGTATCCATATACGGCAGGCGTTTATCCGTATCGGCGCGAAGAAGAAGACCCGACACGCATGTTCGCGGGCGAGGGCACGCCGGAACGTACCAACCGGCGCTTCCACTACCTTGCGGGCGGACACGAGGCGACGCGGCTGTCGACGGCGTTCGATTCGACGACACTCTACGGTGAAGATCCCGACGAGCGGCCGGATATCTACGGACGGACAGGTAACTCGGGGGTCTCGATCGCGACGCTCGATGACATGAAGCGCATGTACTCGGGCTTCGACCTGTGCGCGCCCAGCACCTCTGTTTCGATGACGATCAACGGACCCGCGCCGATGATCCTTGCGATGTTCATGAATACCGCGATCGATCAGCGGGTTGAGCGTCACCTGCGCGAGAGCGGAGGCTGGGCGGAAGCGCAAGGCAAGATCGCGGCCCTCGCCAAGCAGCAGCCGCTGCCGCCCTATCGCGGCGAGTTGCCCGAAGGGCATGACGGCTCGGGACTTGCGCTACTCGGTGTGTCCGGCGATCAACTCCTCGATCGCGAGACGTACGAAAAGATCCGCGCCGAGGCGTTGTCGCTGGTGCGCGGCACCGTGCAGGCCGACATCCTGAAGGAGGACCAGGCGCAAAACACCTGCATTTTCTCCACCGAGTTCGCTCTGCGGATGATGGGCGATGTGCAGGCGTATTTCAGCGAACGCGGTGTGCGCAATTTCTACTCGGTCTCGATCTCGGGCTATCACATCGCCGAAGCCGGCGCGAACCCCATCTCTCAGCTCGCGTTCACTCTGGCGAATGGCTTCACGATCGTCGAGTACTACCTGAGCCGCGGCATGAAGATCGACGACTTCGCGCCGAACCTTTCGTTCTTCTTCTCCAACGGAATGGACCCGGAGTACGCGGTCATTGGCCGCGTCGCACGGCGCATCTGGGCGCGCGCGATGCGCGATTTGTATTTGGCCGGGCCGCGCAGCCAGATGCTCAAGTACCACATCCAGACATCGGGCCGAAGCCTGCACGCGCGCGAAATACAGTTCAACGACATCCGCACCACGCTGCAGGCGCTGTATGCGCTGTTCGACAATTGCAACAGCCTGCACACGAACGCTTACGATGAAGCGCTGACGACGCCCACCGAGGAAAGCGTGCGACGCGCGGTGGCGATCCAGCTCATCATCAATCGCGAGCTCGGGCTCAACAAGAATCAGAACCCGTGGCAGGGTTCTTTCCTTATCGATCAACTCACCGACCTGGTAGAGGAGGCCGTCTACCAGGAGTTCGATCGCATCGCCGAGCGCGGCGGCGTCCTCGGAGCAATGGAAACGATGTACCAGCGCGGACGTATCCAGGAGGAGAGCCTCTACTACGAATCACGCAAGCACGACGGCTCGTTGCCGCTCATCGGTGTCAATACGTTTCTGGCCAGTGGCGACGCGGTCGAGGAAGTGCGTGGTGCCGCGCTGATTCGTTCCAGCGAAGAAGAGAAGCAGGGCCAGGTGACCGGCGTACGGGACTTTCAGGCACGTCACGCACAGGAGAGCGCCAAGGCGCTCGAGCGCCTGCAGGCGGTTGCCGCGGGGCGCGGCAACGTTTTCACGGAATTGATGGAGACCGTAAAGGTCTGTTCGCTGGGCCAGATCTCGCGAGCGCTCTACGAAGTAGGCGGGCAATATCGCCGCAACGTCTAGCTTCCCTATGCCGTCTGCTGCGCAGCCGCGCGCGGCTCCTCCTCAGCCTCGAGATCCGGCTCACCCAGGCGCGTGAGCACGATGCGCCGCACGGCATCTCGGAGCTGCGCCGCCGCCTCGTGGTGTCCGGTTTGCGGCAGCTAAGCTTGGCAGCACGTCGACGGTGATCGGCCCTGGAGTAGGAATCACGCTGCTATTGGACAGTACCTTACGCGCGCCATGAATCACGGCGGGCGTGACCGTGCAATTCGCCCGCACAGCGGTAGCGAACGCGCCGGTATGAAAGCGCAGTAATCCAGGCCGGGTCGAGAACGTCCCCTCGGGGAAGAACACCAGCGACTGTCCTCCACTCGCGCGTCTCAGCACCCGGCGGGCGTCCATGGCCCCCTTGTGACGATTGTGCCGGTCGACGAATTCCGAACCGATCCGCCGCAGCAGCAGGTTCGCGAGCGGCACGCGGTCCATCTCCTTCTTGATCACGAACGCGAAGCGCGGTGGCAGGGCGGCGGTGAGCACCAAACCGTCCAGGTAGCTCGCATGATTGGCCACGACGATACAGCGCTCCGAGGGCAGGCGCTCGGCGCCGAGAATCTTGAGTTTTACCCCCCAGGCAACAAAGACCGCTCGCGCCGTGAAGCGTGCGATCCGGCGCCGCCGCTCGAGTCCCGGCACTAGCAGCATCGCGAGGAGCGCCAGTACGGCGAACAGCACGAACACCGTCCAGCAATACACGCCGTAGGTCACACGCAACGGCCATTTGAGAAGCTTCATCAGCACACCGTTCAGGTCCGGGGAAACAGCGTCTGCGACACAGGTTGCGGCACGAGGGGTGTGAACTGCTTCTCTTTATGTTAACGGAGGCCGCATTCTGTGAATGTAATCACGCCTATGGGGGTACCCCGTCCGCATACTCCTCGGGCATTTTGCGTTATGGCGCAGGCGGTTGCATATCCACACGCCTGCATTCAATCGCAAGGATAGAGCCGGCAGGCATGAATTCAGCAGTCAAGAAAGCGGTAGACCTGAAGTCTGCGTCGGCGCAGATGGAGAGGACGGCTGAAGAGCCGGACCCGGTCGTCAACCGGTTCCTCGAAGCCGTCTGGATGGAGCGTGGGCTTTCGCCCAATACCCTGGCCGCGTACCGCGCCGACCTCACGGCGCTCAATCGCTGGCTGGAGCGCAAAGATATCCCGATCATCAAGACTGCACGCAACGATCTGCTGGGGTTCATCGCCTGGCGCGTGGAAGCTGGTGCCCGTCCCCGTTCAACCGCGCGGCAGCTCTCGAGCTTCCGCCGCTTCTTCCGCTACCTCGCGCGCGAGGGAATGATTCGCGAGGATCCTACCGCGCAGATCGCGATGCCCAAGATCGGGCGCTCGCTGCCGAAGTCACTGACCGAAGACGAGGTCGAGTCGTTGCTGATGGCGCCGGCCGTCACCGATCCGCTCGGTCACCGCGATCGCACCATGCTCGAGGTCCTCTATGCCACCGGACTCAGAGTCTCCGAGCTCGTCAATCTCAAGCACAACCAGGTGAACCTGAACCAGGGGGTGCTACGGATCGTCGGCAAGGGCAATCGTGAGCGGCTGATCCCGCTCGGCGAAGAAGCGGTGCGCTGGCTGCAGCAGTTCGTTCAGGGCCCGCGTGCCGAGATCCTGCTCGAGCGTCAGACGGATTTCATGTTCCCAACCCGCCGCGGCGACAAGATGACGCGCCAGGCCTTCTGGCACATCATCAAGCGCTACGCGCGCAAGGCTGGCGTGCAGAAGGAATTGTCACCCCACACACTGCGTCACGCGTTCGCCACGCACCTGCTGAACCACGGCGCGGACCTGCGCGTGGTGCAGATGTTGCTCGGGCACAGTGACCTTTCCACCACCCAGATCTATACCCACGTCGCACGCGAGCGCATGAAAGAGCTGCATACGCAGCATCACCCGCGCGGTTGAGCCTCCTGGCCCATCGCCGTCGAGCGCTAAACTTATTTCTCAGCCCTGCCGTTTGCTAGACTGCGCGCCGCTATGGGCGTGAACCATCCCTCCAGCCTTGGGTCGAACAGCGGCAGTCAGCCCGGAGTCCGCTGCATGTCGCAATTCAGGTCCCTCGCCCGATACTCACTGTTGAGCGTGCTCACCTGCATGGGCATCGCCACGGCCTGGGCTGGAGACGAGGCGGCCGACCCGCGCGCGGACATCGCCAAGAAGATGCCCGGCGTCACGGTTGATCAGCTCAAGGCGACGCCGATCCCGGGCCTGTACGAGTTCTCGAAGGGTGCAGACGTTGGTTATGTGACCAGTGACGGGCGCTACTTTCTGGGTGGCGACCTCTACGACATCAAGGAAGGTGTGAACCTCACCGACCAGCGGCGCAGCGATGTGCGCCGGAAGGTACTCAGTTCGCTGTCGGAGAGCGAGTTGATCGTGTTCTCACCAAAGGATCCCAAGTACACAATCACCGTGTTCACGGATGTCGACTGCGGCTATTGCCGCAAGCTCCACAGCCAGATTGCGGATCTCAATCGCATGGGTGTGCGCGTACGCTACGCGTTCTACCCACGCGAAGGCCCGGGAAGCGAGGCTTGGAAGACCGCTGAAGCGGTCTGGTGCTCAGCCGACCGGCAGGATGCCCTGACGCGCGCCAAGCGCGGCGAAGCGATCAAGGCAAAGGACTGCGGCGCAACTCCGGTCGCGCGCGAGTACCAGATGGCGCTCGACCTCAACGTTCACGGCACGCCGGGAATCTTCACGCCAGCGGGCGACTACATCTCTGGCTACCTGCCGCCTCAAGAGCTGGTCGCACATCTCAAGTCGCTGGAAGAAAAGAAGTAGTCGGCTCAGCGCTCCAGGAGCTTGAGCTTTTCTGGTTTCCCCTCCCATTCCTTGGCATCGGCCGGGGCTTCACCCTTCTCGGTAATTACCGGCCACTTACGGGCGAGTTCCTTGTTGAGTGCGGTGAACTGCTCCTGGCCTGCAGGCAATTCCTCTTCGGAGAAGATCGCCTCGACCGGGCATTCGGGCTCGCACAACGTGCAATCAATGCACTCGTCCGGATCGATCACCAGGAAATTCGGCCCTTCATGGAAGCAATCGACTGGGCAGACCTCGACGCAGTCCATGTACTTGCACTTGATGCAGTTTTCGGTGACGACGAATGTCATGAGCACGTGATCCGCGGCTGATGCAGGGCGAGTTATTCTGCCACACGCATTCCCTGGAGCCCTAGGAGCCCGTCATCTCGGGTCGTGACGCCCGACGCTGTCGCTATCGGTGATGTGCAGTTCCTCGCGCCCGGCGGCGCGGTCTGCGAGGTAGTGTCTGAGCGCGAATGTGCCGCTCTGAAATGCGATCTCGTCCCACGGAATGTCGCGCTCCTCGACCAGCTTGACCTCGAGGCTTTCGGGGCCGACGCCGAAGCGCGGTTCAAGCAGGCGGGCGCGGAAGAACACGTGTACCTGGCGCGCGCGAAGGGCGTGGAATATCGCCAGCATCGAGCCGATTTCGACGATCGCTTCAGCCTCTTCGACCGCTTCACGTGCGGCGGCCTGCATCAGGGTTTCGTCGTTCTCCATGAAGCCTGCCGGGATGGTCCAGAAGCCGAGGCGCGGCTCAATGGCGCGGCGACAGATGAGGATCTTCCCGGCCCATTCCGGCACGCAACCTGCGACCAGTTTGGGATTCTGATAATGGATCGTTCCGCAGCTCTCGCAGACGAATCGTGGCAGGTGATCACCGGGCGGAACCCTAAGGCTGACCCGCTGCCCGCAGTGACTGCAGAAATTCATGCCGGGTTCGCGCGCACCATCAGCGGAAGTTGTATTGGATGCGCATGCCGAGTGCAAGATCGGACACGTCGAGGAACTCGAGCCCCTGAAGGGTCTGGTACTCGATGTAGGCTGAAATGCCGTATCGAAGCTGAGCCGCCATACCGACAGCGAATATCATGAATGATTGATCGGCTGCTTCTGATGTCACAACGATGGGCGGCGTCGGGTTTGCCGTGCCCGCAAAGGGATCATTCGCAAAGCGTACGCCGAACACGTTGGCTTCATCATTGAACTCCCATACCGCATCGGCTCGCAGGTGCGGCAGTAATATGATCCATCCCAGGTTCCACGCCCCGGTGATGCGTGCTCCGACACTGGCGGTTGCCGACTGGAAGTCCTGTTTCTCGTAGATGAGATCCAGGCCGGCGGCGCCTTCTTCCTGGAACCCGTTCACTTTTGCGTCGATGTAGTAAAGACGTGCATTCGGCGAAATCGTTACTGGACCGACGAGGAAGTCATGACCAGCGGAGACGCCGGCGCTCAGCGTGCTTCCATCGCTCGACCCCTGCGCCGTGCGATCGATGGTGCCGCCGGCATCGACATAGCGAATCCGGCGCTCGGAATCGAGGCTGGAGTGGCCATAGGCCACAAAGCCATCTGCATAGAAGGGCCCGTCCACAGGGTACAGCCCACCATAGAGAGAAATGTTCCAGGCGCTCGTGTTCAGTCCGCCTTCGCCAGACGGATTGAAGGACGCATCGGACTCGCCAAATCCAAGGGCAAGACCGACCATCGCCTGCTCGTCCGGAATTTGATAGTCGGCACCGCCGCTGATGCCCCATTGATCCGCATCGAAACCGGCGTCGGCAGTCGAGTCGCTCTTCTGGCTGGAGCCAAAATTGCCGCGCATCCAGAAACCCCAGCGGTCGCTGAACAGGGGCTCGCGGAGTGTCGAACGTGGGGCTTCCGGCCACCTCATCTGCCGCCAGTTTGAGCATCTCGGGCGGAACGGGCTTGTCGTCGACGATCAAGGTCAATCCCAGTCCTGGAGCAGCGCTAAGACCCCCTGCGCCGGACCTGAGCGCCATCAGGCGATCCATGACTCCAACTGACAGGTCGCGCGCCAGGAGCAGTGTCTGAGTCTTGATTGCATTGAGATCCTGCGCGCCGAGCTCACGGACCGCAGTCGTCTGGCGCGCCGGGTCGGTGTCGAGCACGATTCCGTTGCAGCGGGCCAGCAGGTCCGATTCCTCTTCGGTCAGGGTGGGTTGCTGAGTCAGGCGCAGACACAGATCATCGAGCGCCACGGCGACGGAGTGTTCGTTCGGAGTGAGATCGGGCAGCGATTGCAGTGACGCGCGTGGCGATGGGATTTCGACCGAGATGGTTGCGGTGCTCGATCCGGTCGCGCCGCCGTCGTCAGTCACCTCCAGCCTGATCACAGTGTCTCCGTCCGGTAACCGGACATCGATCGTCGCGCCCGAGCCAATGGGCTGTTGCTGGTTGAACCACTTGTAGGACGCGATCGTGCCGTCTGAATCCGAGGACGTCGAACCATCGAGGTGCACGTTCTCCCCGGCAACACGATCGCTGTCGGGAATGGTGCGATTGCCGCCCGTAATCGTGGCGATGGGCGCGACGTTGGGCGGTGGCATCGCGACCGAGATGGTTGCGGTGCTCGATCCGGTCGCACCGTCGTTGTCCGTCACGACCAGCCTGATCGCGTTGTCTCCGTCGGGTAAACGGACATCGATCGTCGCTCCCGAGCCAATGGGCTGTTGCTGGTTGAACCACTTGTAGGATGCGATGGTGCCGTCTGGATCCGATGAGGTGGAACCATCGAGGTGCACGTTTTCCCCGGCAACGCGATCGCTGTCGGGAATGGTGCGATTGCCGCCCGTGATCGTCGCAGTGGGAGTGCCGTTTGGCGTTTCGACTGTAATGGTTGCGCTGCTCGATCCGGTCGCACCGTCGTTGTCCGTCACTTCCAGCCTGATCACAGTGTCTCCGTCGGGCAAACGGACATCGATCGTCGCTCCCGAGCCAATGAGCTGTTGCTGGTTGAACCACTTGTAGGATTCGATGGTGCCGTCTGGATCCGATGAGGTGGAACCATCGAGGTGCACGTTTTCCCCGGCAACGCGATCGCTGTCGGGAATCGTACGATTGCCGCCCTTGATTCGGGCGGTTGGCGCGACGTTGGGCTTTTCGACGGAAATGGTTGCGGTGCTCGATCCGGTCGCACCCTCGTTGTCAGTCACCTCCAGCCTGATCACAGTGTCTCCGTCCGGTAACCGGACATCGATCGTCGGTCCGGAGCCAATGAGCTGTTGCTTGTTGAACCACTTGTACGATGCGATGGTGCCGTCTGCATCCGATGAGGTGGAACCATCGAGGTGCACGTTTTCCCCGGCAACGCGATCGCTATCTGGAATCGTGCGATTGCCGTCCGTGATCTTCGCGGTGGGAGCGCCGTTTGGCTTTTCGACTGAGATCGTCGCACTGCTCGATCCGGTTGCACCGTCGTTGTCAGTCACCTCCAGCCTGATCACGGTGTCTCCGTCGGGTAAACGGACATCGATCGTCGCTCCCGAGCCAATGAGCTGTTGCTGGTTGAACCACTTGTAGGATGCGATGGTGCCGTCTGGATCCGATGACGTGGAACCATCGAGGTGCACGTTTTCCCCGACAACGCGATCGCTGTCGGGAATCGTACGATTACCGCCCGTGATCGTGGCGGTGGGCGCGACGTTGGGCTTTGCCTCGACTGTCACTGTCACCGTCGCACGTGAATCTTCACTGGCGTCGCGAGCTCGGTAGTCAAATCGATCGGTACCGCTGAAATCTGCATCCGGCGTGTAAGTCACAGCGTTTCCCGCAATGGTCGCCGTCCCATTATGGGGGTTCTCCACAGAGGCGATGATGAGCGAATCGCCATCGACGTCCACATCGTTCGTGAGCACGGAAATGGAGACCGCCCTGCCTTCCTGGGTGGTGGCCGAGTCATCGCGGGCGTTCGGTGGGTCGTTGACCGGTGTGACGGTGATCGTCACCGTCGCCGGCGCGCCCTCCGTCCCCGTGAAGTCGAGCGCTGTATAGGTAAAGGTGTCAGTCCCGAAAAAGTTGTCATCTGGCGTATACCTCACGAGATCCGGTCGGCCTCCCCTACGCCTGATTTCGACGGTACCGTTCGCGGGCTCTGTCACCCTCCCGATTTCGAACACCACCTCGCACGGACCACCTGGGCAAGGAAACTCCTGCGAGTCATTGGCGAGCACGTCCACTTCGACGTCCCTGTCTTCTGCTGTCGTTGCCGCGTCGGGCTCGGAATGTACATCTGCTGAAGCAATTGAGGACCAGGCGCCGCTGGCAACGCCGAAAGCGAGCAAGATAACGAGGGCAGGCCGGTTCGCGGTGTCGTGGAATCAGCGGCATTGAGCGTAGGTCCGTCAGTGCTTGACACTCGTGGCGCAGAGACAGGTGCACGCGATGCCCAAGTGCTAACCGGAAACGCCTTCATCGGTCCCTCGTTCGCCGTCGGACGTCTTGCCCTGTCCGAATATCGACGCGTACGCTGCTTCTTGTTCGGCAGCTGTGAGTCTTAGCTCAGCCGTACATCTACTCCGCCTCGCAGTAGCACGCAACCCAGCCGTGTCACCGCACCTCTCGACGCGGATTATGTTGCCTAGCGGCTACCGA
Organism: uncultured Gammaproteobacteria bacterium; assembly: GCA_963724625.1. Lineage (GTDB taxonomy): Bacteria > Pseudomonadota > Gammaproteobacteria > Steroidobacterales > Steroidobacteraceae > DATBVX01. The sequence goes on from CAVRVO010000001.1 coordinate 199,637, forward strand.
AACCCCTTGCCTGGCTAGGTGCGACATGAACGCGAGGCAACGGATGATCTCTCAACCCCGGCCCCACCGGTGGTCTCATATCCTGCGACCGGCGATATGCGGGATTGAAGTGCGTCTCAGCGGAAGCTGTATTGGATGCGCAAGCCGAGAGCCAGGTCGGACACGTTGAGGAACTCGAGCCCCTGAATTGTCTGGTACTCGACATAGGCTGACATGCCATATCGAAGCTGGGCAGCCATCCCCACGGCGAATACCATGAATGACTGATCGGCTTTTTCTGATGTCACGATGATGGGTGGCGTCGGACTTGCGGTGCCCGCAAACGGATCATTTGCAAAGCGCACACCGAACGCGTTGACGCCATCCTCAAACTCCCATACAGCGTCGGCTCGGAAGTGGGGCAACAAGATGATCCATCCCAGGTTCCAGGCTCCGGTGATGCGAGCGCCAATGCTGGCAGTAGCCGACTGGAAAGTCCTGTTTCTCGTAGATGAGATCCAGACCAGAGGCGCCGCTTTCCCCGAATTCGCCCACGGTTGCGTCGATGTAGCTGAGGCGTGCATTGGGCGAAATCGTCACTGGGCCGACGAGGAAATCATGGCCGGCGGAAACACCGACGCTAAGCATTCTCCCGTCGGTCGATCCCTGTGCAGTGCGATCGACCGTGCCGTCGGCATCGACATAGTGAATGCGGCGCTCGGAATCAAGACTTGACTGACCATAGGACACAAAGCCATCCGCGTAGAAGATGCCATCCTCTGGATACACCCCACCGTACAGCGAAATGTTCCACGCACTCATGTTCAATCCGCCCTCGCCGGACGGCTTGAAGGAAGCATCGGATTGGCCAAACCCCAGGGCGAGGCCGAACATCGCCTGTTCCTGGGGACTTCGATAGTCGGCACCGCCGCTGATGCCCCATTGATCCGCATCGAAACCGGCGTCGGCAGTCGAATTGCTCTTCTCGCTGGAGCCAAAATTGCCGCGCATCCAAAAACCCCAGCGGTCACTGAACAGGGGCTCTGGATTGTCGAACGTGGGGTTTCCGACCACCTCATCTGCCGCCAGTTTGAGCATCTCCGGCGGAACGGGCTTGCCGTCGACGGTCAGGCTCAGTCCCAGTCCCGGAGCGGCGCTCAGACCTTGCGCGCCGGATCGCAAAGCCATCAGTCGATCCATGACTCCGAGAGACAGATCGCGCGCCAGCAGTAGCGTCTGTGTCTTGATTGCATTGAGATCCTGCGCCCCGAGTTCACTGACGGCGGTCGTCTGCCGCGCTGGATCGTTGTCGAACACAATTCCATTGCATCGGGCCAGCAGATCCGATTCTTCTTCGGTCAACGTGGATTGCTGACTCAGGCGCAGGCACAGATCGTCGAGCGCAACGGCGACGGAGCGCTGGTTCGGCGTGAGGTCTGGCAGGTCTTGCAACGACGTGCGGGGCGGCGGCATTGCGACCGCGATTGTCGCCGTGCTCGATCCACTGGCATTGTCGTCGTCAGTCACCACCAGCCTGATGACGTTGTCGCCGTCGGCCAGGCGGACGTCGATCGTCGGACCCGACCCGATGGGCTGTTGCTGGTTGAACCACATGTACGACGCGATGGTGCCGTCAGGATCCGATGAGGCAGATCCATCGAGGTGCACGTTCTCTCCAGCGATTCGGTCGCTGTCAGGAATCGTGCGATTACCGCCGGTGATGCTGGCGGTGGGAGCGACGTTGGGCGTTACCACGACTGTCACCGTCGCAGACGCCGAGGTGGCGGCGGTAGCGTCTTGGGCTCTGTAGGTGAATCGATCGGTACCGCTGAAGGCTGGATCCGGCGTGTATGTCACGGCGTTTCCCGCGATGGCCGCCGTTCCGTGGTTGGGCTGAGCTACTGAGGCGACACTGAGCGCATCGCCTTCGATGTCCGTATCGTTCGCGAGCACGGAAATCGTGACGGCCCTGCCTTGACCGGTGGTGGCCGAGTCGTCGACCGCGTTCGGTGCGTCGTTGACCGGTGTGACGGTGATCGTCACCGTCGTTGGTGGTCCCTCGACTCCGGATTCGAAGAAGCTGACTTGGACATAGGTAAAGGTGTCGGTCCCCGAGAAGTTAGCGCGAGGCGTGTACGTGACGGAATCCGGCGGATTAAACCCCGGTCTGGCGTTGATTTCGACGGAACCGTTCGCAGGCTGGGTCACCCTCGCGATAGTCAGACGCGGGTACCGGACCAAAGCCTGGAAGGTCCTGGGTGTCATTTTCGAGCACCCCCACTTCGATTGCCCTGTCTTCCGGCGTTGTAGCCGAATCGGGGTTCGAAACTACGGCCGCGGCAGCTCGTGCAGACCACAAGCCGCCCAGGCTGAACGTGAGCAAAAAAACAAGTAGCGGGCGGGCTCGCGCAAACCTGAGGTCAGCAGGCATTGAGCGCGTGTCCCGCAATGCTTCCACCTGGTGACGGAAAGTTATGTGCCCGCGATGCCCAAGTGCTGACTAGAACAACCTTCATCGGCTCCCTCTTCGCCGTCGGACGTCCTGGCTTGTCCGAATATCGACCTTGCGTCTACTTTATCTTCTGGCACTGATAAGTTTTGCTATCCGTACATCTACTCCGCCTCGCATGAGCGCGCAACCCGGTCCGCGCCTCCGCAGTCTCTCGGTGCGATCGCTGTCGCCAAAAGGCTACAGCAAAAATTGCAAAGCCACCTCGGACGTGAATGCACAGGATCTAGATTAGTGCTTGACCACGACATGTCGCGCTGGCTCATGCATTCCGGGCATCGCTGACGCGAGCAGCGGCGAATCGTCTCGTGGCGTAGCCTTAATCTTGGTGCCGGTGGAGGGAATCGAACCCACACTCTGTTGCCAGAACCGGATTTTGAGTCCGGCGCGTCTACCAGTTCCGCCACACCGGCTGGGTGCAAATAGCTGTGTATCTCGAACCTTTGTGAATCGGCCGGGTCTACCAGGCCCCCAACCCGGCGTCGGGGCGTGCAGTATAAAGTTTCAGCTTTATAGGTGCGACGGTTTGCCGTCCTCGCGCATCCTAATCAGGTAATGACCCGGCTGACCGATATCGCGATCGATGCGGACGTGCTCTCGCGCGCTCAGGCTGGCGAGCCCGATGCGCAGGCGCATGTGTATCTTGCGTTTTCGAGTGCGACCTACGCGCTGATCCGACGCGTCATGCCACGCGCCGCGGTTGCCGATGATCTGTTTCAGGACACGTTCGTCGAAGTGCTGCAGAGCCTGCCGTCGTTTCGTGGCGAAGCGCCGCTCGGCGCCTGGATTCGCCGTATCGCGGTCAGCAAGTGCCTCATGTATTTGCGCTCACCCTGGCATCGGAGCCTCTTGTGGCTGGATCAGCTCGCGTCCGACAACGGTGACGCGACCCTGCCGTCCGAGGCAGCCACCGTGCAGGACCAGGCGAACCCGGCGCTGCAACAGGACCTCGAGGTGGCGTTGGCGAAGCTTCCAGCGCGTGCGCGGGCCGTGGTGTGGCTGCACGACGTCGAGGGATTCACCCACGATGAAATCGCCAGGCAGTTCGGCATGACGGTCAGCTTTTCGAAGTCACAGCTCATGCGGGCGCATTTACGGCTGCGAGAGCTGCTGCAGGAACAGGCGGAGAGTTCGACATGCATCCCAGTTTCGACCAGCTTCTGAGCCTGCGCGAGAGGGTTGCGCCCGAGGACGACGTGGCTGTCCACGTGCGCAATTGCGCAGAGTGCCGCGCAACTGTCGAAAGCACCCGAGGCATCGCGGCCCGATTGCGGGAACTGCCGTCGCAGGCCGCGCCCCCCGATCGCTGGTTGGCGATCCGAACCGCGTTTCTGGCACAGGCGGCGGCTCGTTCCACACGACGGGTGCGCCGACCGGGATGGCTTCTGCCGGCCGCAAGCGCGGCTATCGTGCTGTGTGCTGTTCTGCTCACCGTCGGCAGTCACGGGCCACAACAGCGCACGAGCGCTCGCACGCCGGTTGCGAGTGATGTACCGAGTTCTTCCGCTCCTCCACAACAGGTGCTGGTTGCTGAGTCGCAGCGACTGGAAGCGGTGCTCGCAACTTTGCCTGCTGACACGCGCGTCGCTCGTGCCGGTACGGCTTTGACGGTCGCTGGCCTCGAGGACCGGATTCGCTGGGTCGACTATCGACTCAACATGGCCAACGAAGCGGGCATCAACCCGCGCCAGGAGGACCTGCTGTGGCGCGAGCGCGTGGAGCTGCTGAATTCACTGGTGGCCGTGCGCTATGCCGACGCGCGCACGCGCGCCTTTTGAGAACGATCAATTGAGAATCCCGGAGGAACCGATGTCCTTGTACAAGCGAATCCACGTTTCTCGACGCGTGCTGCTGGTCCTGGCGCTGCTGCCGGCGCTGGCACTTGCTGCTGATGACAAAGAGAAGAGCCAACCCGACATCGAGGCTCAACTCGCGGACGCGCGAGCGCGGCTGGAGGCGGCAGCGCGCGAGGTCGCAGAGCTCAGCGGACAGCTCACCGGTCCGATCATGCAGGATTACATGGTCGCGGGTGTGGCAGGCATGCACTCCCGAGCCATGCTGGGAATCAATCTGGGCGATGAGCGCGATGCGAACAAGGAAGGCGTGCGGGTGCAGAGCGTGACACCGGGCGGACCAGCGAGTGACGCGGGATTGCGTGCTGGTGACGTCATCGTGGGCATCGATGGCAAGAACCTGCGCAACAAGGACAAGTCCGCCGCCGCACTTGTCGAGCACATGCGTACGGTGAAGGTTGGCGACAAGGTGAAGGTGGACTTCGTGCGCGACGGCAAGACCAATAGCGCAGAAATCACCACGGAAGCATTCGGTGCGGGACCATTCATGATGGGCACGCCGGCAGATCGCGTCTTCATGATGCGGACGCCGGGGCCTTTCGGGGCAGTGCCCCCGATGCCTCCGACTCCATTCACGATGGCTTTCCCAGCTGCGAATGTGCTCGACATGGAGCTCGTCGCGATGACACCCAAGCTCGGCAAGTATTTCGGCACGGACAAGGGCGTGTTGGTGGTGCGCGCACCGGGAGATTCTGAATTGAAGCTCGAGGATGGCGATGTAATCCTCGATATCGATGGACGCACGCCGCAAAACGGCGCGCACGCGCTGCGGATCCTCGGTTCTTACCAACCCGGCGAAAAGGTAGCGATCAATGTTCTGCGCGATCGTAAGCCGGTCAAACTGGCCGTCACGGTGTCGGACCGCGGCCCCATGACGATTCACGGTGGCGGCAACGCCATGTGGTTCAACGCCCCGGTGCCGCCGCCCGACGTGAAACCGCTTCCGGGCGCGCCGAAGCCGGTGCTTCCACCACAAAGTGAAGGACCCACCTGACGCATCAGGGCAGTCGGAGCCGGCCATTGGGTGGGGGGTTGTGCCAACTTCGGGCTGATCACGTTTGATGGCAGTGCTGCCCGAGAATGCATCCCCGCAAACACTGCTCGCCCGAGTTGGCACAATCCCCCCGACCGCAATGTCCGTCTCCTTCTGCCTGCAGGCGAGTTCCGGACTCTTTGCTACCATCCGCGGCCCATGCGCCGCAGCGATTTTCACTATCAGCTACCCCCGGAACTGATTGCCCAGGCCCCTGCGGCTGAGCGCAGCGCTAGCCGGCTCCTCGCGGTCGAGGGCGCAAGCGGCGAGCTTCGCGATCTCGTGTTTCGCGACTTGCTGCGACTCTTGCGCGCCGGTGATCTGCTGGTGTTCAACGACACTCGCGTTATCAATGCGAGACTATTTGCGCGCAAGGCCAGTGGAGGCCAGGTCGAACTGCTGCTCGAACGCGTCCTGGACGAGTGCCGCGGGCTGTTCCAGGCGCGTGCGAGCAAGCCCTTGCGCGCGGGTTCGAGCCTTGAGCTGCCGGATAAGCAGCGTGCGCGGATCATCGCGCGGCGCGGCGGGTTCATCGAGATCGAATTCAGCACACCGTTGCTGGAGTTTCTCAACCAGCATGGCGAAGTGCCTCTGCCTCCATACATTGAACACAAGCCAGCGGCGATCGATCGCGAGCGCTATCAGACGGTCCTGGCGCACGTCGACGGCGCCGTCGCTGCGCCGACCGCGGGCCTGCACTTCGACACGGCATTGCTCGGGCAGCTCGCGTCGGCCGGAGTCTCGCGCACGGTGATCACATTGCATGTAGGCGCAGGTACCTTTCAGCCGATGCGGGTCGACAATCTCGATGAGCATCGCATGCATCCGGAGCGACTGGAGATCAGCGCCGAGGCCTGTGAGGCGATCAACACGACGCGCTCACGCGGCGGCCGCATCGTTGCAGTGGGGACTACAGTGGTCCGTGGACTCGAGACTGCGGCCGGTAGTGGCGTGCTTGCGCCCTATAGCGGCGAGACACAACTCTTCATTCGTCCCGGCTACCGGTTTCGCATGGTGGACCGACTCCTCACCAACTTTCATCTGCCGGAGTCGACCCTGCTGATGTTGGTGTGCGCCTTCGGCGGCTTCGCTCACGTCATGGCCGCCTATGCGCACGCAGTTGCGGCGCGCTATCGCTTCTTCAGCTACGGCGATGCCATGTTCCTCACCCCGGCAGCGGAGGCCGCGTGAAGTTCCAGCTGCTCGCAACATCCGATCGCGCGCGGCTCGGGCGCCTCGAATTCAAACGCGGCATCGTCGACACCCCCGCGTTCATGCCGGTGGGCACGTATGGAACTGTAAAGGCGATGACGCCCGAGGAGCTCACCGGCATTGGCGCGCAGATCATCCTGGGCAATACATTCCACCTGATGCTGAGACCCGGCGCCCAGGTAATCCGAGCGCACGCGGGCCTGCATGGCTTCATGAATTGGCAGGGCCCGATCCTCACCGACTCCGGCGGCTTTCAAGTCTTCAGCCTCGCCAGCCGCCGCAAACTGAGTGAAGAAGGCGTGCGGTTCCGTTCGCCCGTCGATGGGAGCGAAGTGTTCCTCAGTCCGGAAGTTTCGATGCACGTGCAGCGCGACCTGGGCTCCGACATCGCCATGGTGTTCGATGAATGCACGCCCTATCCGGCGACCGAACGTGAGGCACGCGAATCGATGCAGTTGTCCCTGCGATGGGCCGCTCGCAGTCGCGCCGCGTACTACGCGGAGCCACCTCCCGGTACCCTGTTCGGCATCGTGCAGGGTGGTGTACACGACTCGTTGCGCGCGGCCTCGGTGGAGGGTCTGCGGACGATCGGCTTCGACGGCTATGCGCTCGGGGGCCTCGCGGTCGGCGAGTCCGCCGAAGAGAGGATCGCGGTGCTCGAGCACACGACCGCGCTGCTACCGCCGGAGCGGCCGCGATACCTGATGGGAGTCGGACGACCGGAGGACATCATTGCGGCGGTCGAGCGGGGCATCGACCTGTTCGACTGCGTGATGCCGACGCGTCACGCCCGCAATGGCCACCTTTTCACCTCGACGGGCGTCATCAACATCCGCAATAGCGCATATCGCGAAGATACGCGCCCGCTCGATGAAGCCTGTGAATGCTATACGTGCAGCCACTACAGCCGCGCATATCTGCGGCACCTCGATCAGGCCGGAGAGATCCTCGCCTCGCGGCTCAATACGATCCACAACCTTTTTTTCTACTTGCGACTGATGGCGGACCTGCGCGCCGCGATCGGTGAGGGCCGATTAAGGGAATTTGCCGCTAATTTCCGCGCCAGGCCGCAGAGTGAAGCCGCTTCTGTATAATACCGCGCTCTTTTTGCCAGCCGCCCCCAGAACGGCGGTCAACCAGTCGAAGGGACAACCATGAGCTTCCTGATCGAAAACGCCTGGGCCCAGAGCGCGCCCGGCCAGCCCGGCGGAATGATCAACTTCGTGATCCTGATGGGCCTGTTTTTCGCGATCTTCTACTTCATGTTGATCAGGCCGCAGAGCAAGCGGGCCAAGGAGCATCGCGCGATGCTCGCGGCATTGGCGGTGGGGGACGAGATCGTCACCGGTGGCGGGATTCTCGGCCGGGTGACCGAAGTTGGCGAGAACTTCATCACTGTCGAAGTAGCCGAGCGCGTGCAGCTTAAAGTCCAGAAAGGACAGGTTACTGCGCTGATGCCGAAAGGCACCTTCAAGAGCGCCTGACCGAAGGGACCGCCAACCGATGAGTCAATTCCCGCGCTGGAAATCGATCACGGTCCTCGTGGCCCTGATCTTCGGGATCCTGTTCGCGCTACCAAACCTGTACGGCACCGATCCCGCGGTGCAACTGGCAGCGCGCAACTACGAGGCGATCACGCCGACGGCGGAGAAGGCGGTCGAAGCCTTTCTGCGCGACAAGCACGTGGCTTTCGTGGACAGTTATCTCGAGGATGGGAAGCTCGCGGTGCGCTTCAGCCTGACGGCGGAGCAGCTCAAGGCGCGTGACCTGATCTCGGAGTCTCTCGCCGATACTTACATCGTTGCGCTCACCAAGGCACCGCGCACGCCGCGCGTGCTGCGCGCAGTGGGCCTGCGTCCAATGAACCTGGGCCTCGATCTGCGCGGCGGCCTGTACCTGCTGTATCAGGTCGACGTCGAAGGGGCGGTCAAACAGGTGCTCGATCGTCTCGAGCAGGACTTCCGTCGCACGTTGCGCGATGAGCGCATTCCTTATCAGAGTGTCGAGGCTGGTCCAGGCGGTCTCCCCACCGGCCAGAACCGGGACCCGAACAGCGTGCGCATCGTGCTGCGTGATGCCGGCAACCTCGAGGCGGCACGCGCCGCGCTCGCCAAAGCCAATCGCGACATGACCTTCGAGATCGACAACAGCGTCGCTGCGCCCACGCTGGTCACGCGGCTCACGCCGCAGCAGATCAAGGAACGCCAGGACTACGCGATCCAGCAGAACATCACCACGATGCGCAACCGCGTCAACGAACTCGGCGTGTCCGAGCCAATCGTGCAGCGCCAGGGCCTGGATCGCATCAATGTGCAGCTGCCGGGTGTGCAGAATTCCGCCGAGGTCAAGGATATCCTCGGCAAGACGGCGACTCTCGAATTCCGCCTGGCAGACACCTCGGGCGATCCGTATGAGTCGGCACGCCGCGGCATCGCACCGCTCGGTACCAAGCTCTACTACACGCAGGACAAGCGGCCGGTGCTGCTAAAGCGTGACGTGATCGTCACCGGCGATCAGCTCACCGATGCCAAGTCCCACATCGATCCGCAGGAAGGTCCTGCTGTCTCAGTGCGTCTCGACGCGCGGGGCGCGGCTGAGATGCTCAAGACCACGCAGGCGAATCTCAATCGCCCCATGGCGGTCGTGTTCATCGAGAAAGTGCGACGCTATGTGAATCGCGATGGCCAGAGCGTGCCGGTCGATTCGACCGAGGAGCACGTGATCAACGTCGCGACGATTCGCGGCGTGTTCTCCAGCAACTTCCAGATCACCGGTCTGAAGATGGGCGAAGCCAAATCGCTCGCTCTGCTGCTGCGCGCCGGCTCGCTGGCCGCGCCGCTGTATGCGATCGAAGAGCGTGCCATCGGCCCAAGCCTCGGCCAGGACAACATCGATCGTGGCGTGCGTGCGTTGCTCGTCGGCAGCCTGCTGTTGTTCGCGTTCATGGCGATCTATTACCGCGCTTTCGGCTGGATCGCGAACGTAGTGCTTACCTGCAACGTAGTACTGCTGGTTGCCTTGCTCACAATGCTGCAGGCCGCACTGACGCTGCCCGGCATTGCCGGCATCGTGCTGACGGTCGCGATGGCAGTAGACGCCAACATCCTGATCTACGAGCGCATTCGTGAGGAGTTGCGCAACGGTAATTCCCCGCTGGCGGCGATCTCGGCGGGATTCGATAAGGCGTTCTCAGCGATCGCCGACTCCAACATCACCTCGCTGATCGCGGGTGTGGTGCTTTTCGTGCTCGGCACCGGGCCGATCAAGGGTTTCGCAGTCGCGCTGTGCCTCGGCATCCTGACGACACTGTTCACGGCACTGATGGGAAGCCGTGCGCTGATCAACGCGATTTACGGCCGGCGCGCGCGCGTCGAGCGCTTGTCGATCTGAGGAGCGCCCTCTGAGGAACCAATAGCGATGGAATTTTTCCACAACGTCCCTCGCATCCACTTCATGGCATCGCGCAAGTGGTGCTATGCATTTTCCGCCGTGCTGATCGTCGCTTCCATCGTCGCGCTGGTACACCCGGGGCTGAACTACGGCATCGACTTCACCGGTGGCGTTGCCGTAGAGGTTGCGTTTCCGGCTTCCGCCGATCTGGACAAGGCACGTCACGCCATTGCGACGGCCGGCTTCCCAGAGGCGCAGACACAGTATTTCGGCACCTCGCGTGATGTCGTGATCCGTCTCGAGCCGCACGAGGGCATGAGCGGCAACATAATTGGCACGAAGATCATCGAAGCGTTGAAAGCAGTTGATCCGGGCGTTGAACTGCGGCGCGTAGATGTGGTGGGTCCACAGGTGGGTGAGGAGCTGCGCCAGAAGGGTTACCTTGCGATGCTCTTCACCTTCATTTTCATCATGGCGTACCTGTGGTTCAGGTTCGAATTCAAGCTCAGTTGCGGCGCGATCCTGGCGGCATTGCACACCCCGATCATCATCCTGGGGTTTTTTGCGGTGACGCGCTTGACGTTCGACCTCACGGTGCTCGCGGCGGTCCTGGCGGTGGTCGGCTACCAGATCAACGACACGGTCGTCGTGTTCGACCGCGCGCGCGAACGCTTTCCGTTGATGCGCGGCGCGCCACCTGCGGAAGTGCTCGATGCGGCGATCAATCAGACCCTGTCGCGAACGATCATCACACACGGCGCGACCTCCATCGTGGTCACAACGCTCCTGGTGCTGGGCGGGGAAACGTTGCGTGGCTTCGCGACCGCATTCCTGGTCGGCATCATCGTCGGTACCTACTCTTCGATTTACATCGCCAGTGCCTCGGCACTCGATCTGGGGCTCTCCGCAGTGGATCTGCTGTCGACGCGCAAGGGGAAAGCCCCGGTCGACGACCTCCCGTGAGGGGAGGATGGTTCACTCACCTCCATGGCACTTCGCGCATCACGTGCCTGACTTCCCCGCCGCCTGATCGGGCGCTGCCGTGCACTTCCTAGTCTGGCTGGCGTTTCTCATCCTGTTTCTCGGGCTGCTGTGGCTCGACCTGGGCGTCCTGCATCGCGAGTCCGACGTGCTCAGCGTCCCGCAGGCGCTCAAGGCGACCCTTGGCTGGATCGTCGTCGCGCTCGGCTTCGCCATGTTGGTGTACGGCCTGTACGAATATCGCTGGTTCGACTGGGATCCGGGGGCTGAGGGTCAGTCCGGCGGACGCGATGCGCTCATTGCGTTCGTAACAGGGTACGTCCTGGAGTGGTCGCTTTCGGTCGACAACATCTTCGTCATCGCGCTGATTTTTTCCTACCTGAGGGTACCGCCGAAGTTTCAGTACCGGGTCCTGTTCTGGGGCATCGTCGGTGCGATCATATTGCGTGGCGCGATGATCGCGACCGGCACCGCGCTGATCCACGCATTCGACTGGATGTTCTACGTGTTCGGCGCAATCCTGCTGCTTTCCGCCCTGCGCATGCTGAAGGCCGGCGAGGGGCAGTTCGATCCCGCACGCAGCGTGCTGGTGCGTGCGGCGCGAGGGCTGTTTCCGGTGAGCGATCAGCTCGACGGAGAACGCTTCTTCACACGCATCGGCGGCAGGCTCACTGCGACGCCGCTGTTCGTAGCGCTGCTGCTGGTCGACTTCGCTGACGTCGTATTCGCAGTCGACTCGATCCCCGCGATTCTCGCCGTAACCCAGGACCCGTTCATCGTCTTCACATCAAACGCATTTGCGATTCTCGGACTGCGCGCGCTCTATTTCGCCATTGCGGGACTCATGGAGCAGTTCCGTTACGTGAAGTATTCCCTGGTGCTGATCCTGGGATTCGTCGGTGTGAAGATGATCCTGGCTCTTCACTATCACATCCCCAACCTGATCTCGCTGGCGATCATTCTGGGATTGCTCGTGATCGGCGTGCTGGCCTCGATGCTGATCAAGCCGCGCAGCCCGTGACCGACCGACAAGACGTCGGCCGAGAATCGAAGCTCTCGCTGAGATGCGGCTCTAGAGCTGCCTGGCCTAGCTCTGGCGCGCGAGCACGCTGGAGCGCATCGAGTACAGGAAGTACACGATGAGTCCGAGCGTCATCCAGGTCGGAAGTAGATCCAGGTGTGCGGACCGAGATGGCTCATCAGCCACAAGCATCCGGCGACTCCGAGAATCGGCAGGAACGGCATGAACGGTGTCTTGAACGGACGGTGCAGATCCGGCCGTTTCTTGCGCAGGACCATCGACCCCAATGCATACCGCGACAAATGCCGCTAGCGTGCCGATGTTGGCCATTTCCGCGACGGTGCCGATCGGCGCGAAGCCGGCAATGCAGGCGAAAGGATCGTGCCGGTGCCAATGATCACAGTCGTCGGCGTCTTGGTGTTGGGATTGATGCGCGAGAAGAATTTCGGCAACAGTCCATCGCGCGACATGGCGAGCAGGATCCGCGTCTGGCCATAGAACACGACCAGCATCACGGTGGTGAGGCCGGCGATCGCGCCAAACGCGATGACGCCCGCAAACCAGGTGAAGCCGAGGTCCAGCATCGCCTGTGCCACCGGCGAGGGATTGTTCAGCGTGGAGTAGTGGGCGATTCCGGTGAGAAGCCCGGCGACGATGATGTACAGGACCGTACAGACGGCGAGCGAGGCGATGATGCCGATCGGCAGGTCGCGCTGCGGATTGCGGGCTTCTTCGGCCGCGGTGGAGACCGCATCGAAACCGATATACGCAAAGAAAATCAGCGATGCACCGTTCATCACGCCGTTGAAGCCGAATGGCATGAAATTGTCCCAGTTCGCCGGTTTGACGTGCCCGGCGGCGACGAAGATGAAGAGGATGACCACTGTGAGCTTGATGAGCACGGCCGCGGTATTGACCCACTTGCTCGCTGTCACGCCTGCGCACAGCAGGCAGGTCAATGCCGCGATGATGCCCATGGCGGGAAGGTTCACCAGTCCGCCCTGTCCCACGTGAGGCGCTGTGGCGATTGCTGCGGGTAGCGGAATACCAATTGCCTGCATCGCGTTGTTGAAATAGCCGGACCAGCCGATCGCGACCGCCGAGACGGCGACGCCGTATTCGAGCATCAGCGCCCAACCGATGATCCACGCGATGATCTCACCGAGCCCGGCGTACGCGTAGCCATACGCGCTGCCGGATCCTCCCACCGCTGCGGCGAGCTCGGCGTACGAGAGTGCGGCGAGGGCGCATACTCCGCCGGCGACGACGTACGAAAGTACGATTGCAGGACCCGCTTTGGTTGCTGCGGCGATGCCCGTCAGCACAAAGATGCCGGCGCCGATGATCGCACCGATGCCGAGCAATGTGAGGTCGAACGCAGTCAGAGCGCGTTTCAATCCGGTGTCCGCATTGCAGTCGCCGATCGGTTTGGTTCTGAATAGGCTCATGCGATCTCCCGAGATTTCGCGCCTGGGCAGCGCACAATTCGGCGCAATGTACTCTAGGGTTCCAATGATTGCGAGCGAGCACCGCGCCGCGCCGGCACGTTCGGCACTTTCGCGGGCGGCAGTGAATGCAGCGTCAACGCTACTCGCGCAGCTCTTCTGGAATGTGAGGCGCGAGGCATTCGACCAGCGCGGCATATACCTTTGGGCTGCCGGCGATGATGTTGCCGCCCTGCTTGTAATCGGCGCCGGTGAGCGTACCGATGAGCCCGCCTGCCTCGGTGATCAGCAGTGAGCCCGCCGCCGTGTCCCAGGGATGCAGGCCGATTTCCCAGAAGCCGTCGAGCCGGCCCGCTGCCACGTATGAAAGGTCGAGCGCTGCAGAACCCGGTCGGCGTATGCCGGCGGTCATCGACATCACGGTCTTCATCATCGCGACATAGCTTTCAAGCCAGCGCGCATTCTCACGGTACGGAAAGCCGGTGCCGATGAGCGCACCCTCGAGGCCGCGCAGATTGCTGACACGAATGCGCCGCCCATCGAGGACCGCCCCGGTGCCGCGCGAAGCGGTGAAGAGTTCCTGCCGCATCGGGTCGTACACCACCGCCTGTTCCAGGCGGCCGCGGTGCTCGAGCGCGATGGATACGGCAAAGGTCGGGAATCCGTGCACGAAGTTGGTGGTGCCATCGAGCGGATCGATGATCCACACGAATTCGTCCGAGCCGCTCCGTCCGCTTTCCTCGGCGAGGATCCCATGGTCAGGGTACGCGCGCCGGATAGTAGTGATGATTTCCTGCTCGGCGTGGCGATCGATATCGGTTACGAAGTCATTGCGACCTTTGCTCGCGACCTTGATGGAGTCAAGGCGCGGGAGGCTCCGTACGATGACGTCGCCGGCACGACGGGCGGCCCGCACTGCGATGTTGAGTAATGGTTGCATGCGGGCTGTGCCGAGCGGCTGGAACTCGATGACGCGATGAGGAAATCGAGCCGCTAGAATAGCAGATGCGCCTTGAACACCAGCCTGTGACCTGAAACGCCAAGCATGCTTCCAGCCATTCGCATCGTGCTCATCGACACGACTCACCCCGGCAACATCGGTGCCGCTGCGCGCGCTCTGAAGAACATGGCGCTGAGTGATCTGGCGCTCGTACGGCCTGAAACCTTCCCGCATGCCGAAGCTACGGCACGGGCTTCCGCTGCCGGGGACGTCTTGTTGCAGGCGAGTGTGCATGCGAGCCTCGAGAGCGCGATCGGCGACTGTGGCCTGATTGTCGGGGCGACCGCGCGATCACGCATGCAGCACTTCGACACGCTGAGTCCACGGGAGGCGGCGCCGCGAATCACGTCGGCAGCGAGTAGCGGCCGAGTGGCGATTCTGTTCGGCTCTGAACGGGTAGGGCTCACGAATGATGAGCTTGCGCACTGTAACTGGCTGATCCGCATTCCAGCCAATCCGGACTACGAATCGCTCAACCTGGCCATGGCGGTACAGATCGTTGCCTACGAGTTGTATCTCGCGCATGGCGCGGAACTACCGGCCCAGGTCCGAGACACGCCGGCCGCGACAGTGGTGGAAATGGATCGTCTGCGCTCGCATCTCGATGCGGTGATGACCGAGGTCGGCTTTGCTGATCGCACTCAGTCAGGTACGCATCTGATGGGCCGCATCCGCAGGATGTTGATGCGCGCGCAACTCGATCAGAACGAGGTGAACATCCTGCGAGGTCTGCTCACCGCCATTCAGGGCAAGAGACGCACGGCAGGCTCCGGGCAGCACCGCGAGGGAGATTGAGAGCCATGCAAGAGCGCATCGTTTACATGGACTACGCAGCCACCACGCCGGTCGATCCACGCGTGGCTGCAGCGCTGGCGGAGTGCCTGACGCTCGATGGCAGCTTCGGCAACGCCTCATCGACCGGGCACAGCGCCGGCCTTGCGGCTCGCCGGCGCGTGGAAGAAGCGCGCGAGCAGGTCGCACAACTGATCGGCGCTGAGCCTGCCAGCATCGTCTGGACGTCGGGTGCTACCGAATCGGACAATCTCGCGATCCTCGGGGCCGCGCGTTTTCTCCGCGACCGTGGCACGCATGTCGTCACCGCCAAGACCGAGCACAAGGCGGTACTTGATTCTTGCCGGCAGCTCGAGAAGGAAGGATTTCGCGTCACGTACCTGCGCCCGGACCGGCACGGAATCGTTGCTCCGGATCAGATCAACGAGGCACTGACAGCCGACACGGTCCTGGTGTCGATCATGCACGTGAACAATGAAATCGGCGTCATCCAGGACATCGAGGCGATCGGTCGCGCGTGCCGGGAGCGAGGCGTGCTCCTGCACGTGGATGGCGCGCAGAGTGTCGGCAAGATTCCTGTAGATGTCGCATCCCTGCACATCGATCTGTTGTCCTTCACCGCGCACAAGTTCTACGGCCCCAAGGGGAGCGGAGCGCTCTACGTTCGGCGGCGGCCGCGTATCGGGCTCGCACCGCTGATGTTCGGCGGCGGACAGGAGGGCGGCGTGCGGTCCGGAACCCTCGCTACGCATCAGATCGTTGGGCTCGGCGCGGCGTGTGCGATTGCGAGCGCAGAATCAGCGGGTGACGCGCAGCGCATCGAAGCGCTGCGCGGGCGACTCCTCGCCGGTCTGGAAGCATTGGGAGAGGTTCATTTCAACGGGCATCCGCAGCGACGAATCCCGCACGTGCTCAATGTGTCGTTCGAAGGTGTCGAAGGGGAGAGCCTTATATTCGGCATGCCGGGGCTCGCTGTCTCAACCGGGTCCGCGTGCAACTCGGCAACGCAGGAGCCGTCATATGTGCTGCGCGCGCTCGGGCGCAGCGATGCACTTGCGCAAGGATCGGTGCGCTTCAGCCTGGGGAAGTTCTCGACCTCCGAAGACGTCGAATACGCACTGCACGTGGTCTCGACCGAAGTTCGCAGGCTGAGGCAGCTGAGTCCCGCAGCGGGCCCTTGAGTGAGCGGGGAACTCTACAACCGCCTGGTACGCCAACTTTTCATCGGCGTCGGGCAGGGGGCCCCCATGGAGCAAGCGGGTGAGGCTTTGCTGATCGGTGAAGCCGGCAGCGTTTCGCTGGGTACCTGGGTGAGGTTGAAACTGAAGATTCAGGACGCACGTGTGACCGACGCCCGGTTCAGGGTGTATGGATGCCCGCATACTGTCGCTGCCACGGCGTGGCTGGCGCAGCAAATTCTCGGCCGAAGTGCGAGTGCCCTGCTGCCTGAAGGCATTGCGACGCTGTGCCGGCCGCTCGAAGTACCCGTGGAGAAACTTGGACGCTTGCTCGTAATCGAAGATGTGGTGCGGATCTGCGAAAGACAGGCGGCGGAGGTGTAAAATTCAGGTCCATACTGATCCGTTTTTGAAGAGGCGCTGACAATTCCGTGGCAATCAAACTGACAGACGCAGCGGCAGTCCGGATTCGCAATTTCATCGACTCACGCGGCCACGGTGTTGGCCTGCGCCTGGGAATCAAGAAAACCGGCTGTTCGGGGTTCGCTTACGTCGTGAACTACGCCGACCAGGTCGGGAGTGAAGATGTGGTGTTCGAGGATCGCGGCGTGAAGGTCATCGTCGACACCGAGAGCCTGCGTTATATCGACGGTACGGTGGTCGATTTCGTCAAGCAGGGCCTGAACGAGGCCTTTCGCTTCCTCAATCCCAATATCAAGGGCGAGTGCGGCTGCGGCGAAAGCTTCACGGTCTAGCCAGAGCTGCCCTTCAAGCCGGAATCTCCTTTTGCGACGCGGACTTCCGCGCGCCCGTTTCATTGCGGCGGCGGCGGGTGGCGGGTATAGTTGCGCGCCGAATAAGACCCCCGACTGCCGCGAATTCACCGAGGTCCATGCATGGCGCTGGAGCGCACCCTTTCGATCGTCAAGCCCGATGGCGTGGAGAAGAACCTGATCGGCGAGGTCTACCGTCGCTTCGAGAAGGCAGGTCTGCGCATCGTCGCCGGCCGCATGCAGCGCCTTTCGCAGGCGCAGGCCGAGGCGTTTTATGCGGTGCACCGCGAGCGCCCGTTCTACAAGGACCTGGTGCGGTACATGACCTCAGGACCCGTGATGGTGCAGGTGCTGGAAGCCGAGGACGCGATTCAGCGCAATCGCGACATCATGGGAGCGACCGACCCGAAGAAGGCTGCTGCCGGAACCATTCGTGCCGATCTCGCGGCCAGTATCGAGCAGAACGTGGTGCATGGCTCCGATGCGGCGGACACCGCTGCGCGCGAGATCCGTTTCTTCTTCAGCGACAGCGAGATCTGTGAGCGCCCGCGCTAGGCGCCAATACCTGTCGTGAACACCCCGAGCACACCTTCTCGACGCACGAACCTGCTCGGCCTGGATCGCGCCGGGCTGGAAGCATTCGTGGTCGGGCTCGGACAGAAACCCTTCCGCGCGCGCCAGCTGATGAAGTGGATTTACAAGCAGGGCGCTAGCGACTTTGCGGCGATGACGGACCTGGCGCGCGAGTTTCGGGCGCTGCTCGAGGAGCATGCCGAGATTCGCACGCCGGAAATCGTTACCGTGCAGCACTCGGCGGACGGCACGCGCAAGTGGATGCTGCGCATGGATGAGGTGCAGGGCATCGAGATGGTGTTCATCCCGGAGCCGGGGCGGGGCACGCTATGCATCTCGAGCCAGGTGGGATGCGCGCTCGACTGCTCGTTCTGCTCCACTGCGAAGCAGGGGTTCAATCGCAATCTCACCGCGGCTGAGATCGTCGGCCAGGTGTGGCTTGCGAGTCATGAGCTCGGCTTCGGCACGGGTGATGAGCGGATCATCAGCAACGTCGTGTTCATGGGCATGGGTGAGCCGCTCGCGAACTATCGCAACGTGCTGCCGGCGATCCAGGTCATGCTGGATGATCTCGGCTTCGATCTTTCCCGCCGGCGCGTGACCCTGAGCACTTCGGGGCTGGTACCCCAGATCTACCGCCTCGCAGAAGAGTGCAACGTCGCGCTCGCGGTATCGCTGCATGCGCCGAACGACGAACTGCGCGATCAGCTGGTACCGATCAACCGCAAGCATCCGATCAAGGAGCTGCTCGAGGCCTGCTGGCATTATCTGGACAAGCAGAACGGCCGCAGCATCACCTTCGAGTATGTGATGCTCGATGGCATCAACGATGCGCCAGCACAGGCACTGGCGCTCGCGCGGCTGTTGCGCGGCAGAGCTGCAAAAGTGAACCTGATTCCCTTCAACACGTTCCCCGGGACGCAGTACCGACGCTCGTCGCCCGAAGCCATCAGCCGCTTCCGGGACCTGTTGAATGCACGCGGTGTGATCGCGACGACGCGACGCACACGCGGCGATGATATCGATGCCGCCTGCGGCCAGCTGGTCGGCCGCGTGCGCGACCGCACCACCGTGCGGCTGGGACAGAAGCTTCATAGTGTCGCGATAGAAGCATGAACATCATCCGTACTCTGGTGCTCGGGCTCGCCGCGCTGGCGCTCGGCGCCTGCGTCAGCACTCCTACCGAACCCGGCGGGGGCAAGAAGTCGCCGACCGAAGCAGCGACTTTCAATTCGCAGCTCGCCATCGAATACCTGCGCAAAGGCGATCTCGCCGTGGCGCGCGAAAAGATCGAGCGCGCCCTGACGCAGGATCCGTCGAACGTTTCGGTGCAGATGACAGCCGCCCTGGTGTACGACCGGCTCGGCGAAGACAAGAAGGCGGACGAGCACTATGCGGCCGCCCTGCGACTGAAGCCCGATGACCCCGATATGCTGAACAACTACGGCGTGTACCTGTGTCGCAAGGACAAGCCGAACGAGGGGGAAAAGGTGTTGCTGAAGGCAGCAAACGATCCCGTCTACAAGACACCCGAGCTGGCGCTGACCAATGCGGGGATGTGTATGAGCCGTGCGGGCAGGATCGATGAGGCGGAAAAGTACTTCCGCCAGGTCTTGACTCGCAAACCCCGATACGGGGATGCGCTGCTGCAGCTCGCGGACCTGGACTTCCAGCGCGGCACCAAGCAAAGCCTCGACGAAGCGAGTGCGCTGATCAAGCGCTACCTGGCGGTGGTGGCTGCGGCGGGCCCGGAGATCCTGTGGCTCGGTGTGCGCGTGGAGCGCACCCGCGGCGACAACGCAACGGCCGATGCCTATGCCCGGCGCCTAAAGAATGAGTATCCGCAGGCTGAGCAGACTCGCGCATTGCTCGCCTCCGAACGGCAGAACGGATGAGCGAAAGGGTCAGGGGAGCTCTGCCCAGGTTTCATGAGGCGTGTTGCGTCGCCAACGGTGCAGATGCTAGGCGCACCGTGCAGCCAATGGTCGATTCCATTGGCAAGCGGTGCAACGAAGCAGCTGCCCGTTCGCGACACAACCCGGACGGGACCGGCCTCGGCAAGCTTGTGGCGGTGTTGCGAGGCTTGTCGATATCGACATATCGACCGCGCCTCGCGCCTAGCCAGAAGCTTGCGGAGGCACGGTCGCGCCCATGAAACCTGGGCAGAGCTCCCCTAGCAGCCCGATCGACCCAAACGCAGGCACCGCACCAGGACAGCGGCTAAGAGCGGCAAGAGAACGCCGCCGCCTGAGCGTGCAGCAGGCCGCAGACTATTTGCACGTCGGTGTCAGCACCATCGAGGCACTCGAAGGCGGGCAGCTGGCGAGCCTGGGCGCGCCAGTTCATGGGAAGGGACACCTGCGTAGGTACGCGACACTGCTCGGCCTCGATGCGGAGGCCTTGCTGGCCGCATGCGAGATCGCGCAACCGGCGCCTGAGCTGGTGCCACTGAAGCCTGCGACGCGGCGCGCGAGGTTTAGGATCAGTCGCACAGCCGTTGCGGTCGTTGTGGCAGCTTTGACGGCTATCGCGCTGGGCTGGGTGCTGGCGAACCGCAGAGTAGCCCGCCCGCCGGAGCCTCAGCCGAGTGTCGTTGAGAGCTCGCCGCCGAAGGTTGAGGCGAGTCCGGCGCCAGAAGCTGCTGATCGAGACACCGGTTGCGGCAGTACCCGCGGCCGTGACCGCGCCGGCTGCGGCTCGGCCGAATGAAGGAGCTGGTGCAGCAGCTGCGCGGGTGCGAATACAAATGAGCTTTAGTGCCGACTCGTGGGTGGAAATCTACGACGCTGGCGAGCAACGAGTGTTTTTCGACATGGGGGCGACGGGAACGTCGCGGGCCATATCAGCTGAAGCGCCCTTGCGCGTGTTTCTGGGGTACACGGACGGTGTCAGACTTGAGCTCGATGGACAGGTGGTCGCGGTGCCCGCAGAAGTCAGGCGCGGTAACCTCGCTGAGTTCTCGCTCGACGCGCGGGGTCACGTCGGCCCGCGGCCGCGGCGCTGAAAATCTCTGGAGTCAGGGTTGAATAGCACCATCCAGCCGGTCCGCGGCATGAGCGACATCCTGCCGTCCGAGATTGCTCACTGGCAGCGACTCGAGACTGTGGCGCGCGAGGTACTCGCGGCGTACGGCTACGAAGAAATGCGCGTGCCGGTGGTGGAGCAGACCGATCTCTTCAAGCGCTCGATCGGTGAATTCACCGACATCGTCGAGAAGGAGATGTACACCTTCATCGACAAGGGCGGTGAGAGCCTGACGCTGCGGCCCGAAGCGACAGCGGGTATGGTGCGCGCGGCAATCTCGAACGGCATCACTCACAATCAGCGCCTGCGCGTGTGGTCGATGGGGCCGATGTTCCGGCACGAGAAGCCGCAGAAAGGCCGCTATCGGCAGTTTCACCAGATCGACGTGGAAGCGTTCGGCTATCCCGGACCTGACGTCGATGCGGAGCTGATCCTGATCGCAGCGCGCCTGTGGAAGCGGCTTGGCATCGGGTCGGTGCGGCTCGAGGTGAATTCACTCGGTACCCCTGAATCGCGCAAGGTTTACCGCGATCAGCTGGTGCAATACCTGCGCAAGCACGAGAGCGCGCTCGACGAGGATAGCCGCCGTCGGCTCGGCGGCAACCCACTGCGGATTCTCGACAGCAAGAATCCCTCGATGCGTGCCCTGATCGACGCTGCGCCGCTGATCACCGATCATCTCGATGCGGAATCGCGCCTGCATTTCGAGGCGCTGTGCGCGCATCTGGACGCGGCGGGGATCAGATACAGGATCAATCCGCGGCTGGTGCGGGGCCTCGACTATTACACACGCACCGTGTTCGAGTGGCTGACCGATGCGCTCGGGGCGCAGGACGCCGTGTGCTCCGGTGGGCGCTACGACGGCCTGTTTGCACAGTTGGGGGGCGAATCGACGCCCGCGATCGGATGGGCGATGGGGCAGGAGCGGGTCGTCGCCTTGATGGCACAGGTGCAGGACTCAGCTGCGCTGGCGCCGCCGCATATCTTCCTGGTGGTGGTTGGCGAGCGAGCCGAAAGCGCGGGCCTGCGCCTCGCGGAGCAGCTGCGCGATGCCCACCCCGGATTGCGCATTCACACCAACGTCGGGGGTGGCAACTTCAAGGCGCAATTCCGACGCGCTGACCGGAGCGGTGCGCAGATTGCGCTCATCCTCGGTGAGGACGAAATGCAGCACGGCCTCGTGGCCGTAAAACCATTGCGATCCGAGGGCGAGCAGGTGCAGTGCGCGCAGGATGCGCTGGCATCACGCATCGGCGAATGGGTATCGGAACTCGATTGAAGCCTATTCATAGAGAGTGGAGTGAAGCGTGGACGAATTCTTGACCGAAAGCGATCAATGGGAACGAGTAAAGACCTTTCTCCGCGAGAATGGCGTGGCGATGGTCGTCGGCGTTCTGCTCGGTGCCGGCGTCCTGTGGGGATGGTCTTGGTGGGGCGATCACGTCACCGCACGCTCCAACGCGGCGGCAGCGCGCTACCTGGATGTGCTGGACGCGCTCGGGCGCAATGACAAGGCGCGGGCGATCGAGCTTACGGAGCAGCTCAAGAAGGATTATTCAGCCACACCCTACGTCGACCAGGCGCAGCTCGCTCTGGCACGAATGCATGTCACGCGCGGCGAGCTCGAGGAGGCCGCTCAGCGACTCGAGGGTGTCATGCTGAATTCCAAAGACGAACAGCTCCGGCCCGTGGTGCGGGAACGACTCGCGCGTGTGCAGCTTGCCCAGGGGAAGGCCGATGATGCGCTGAAGACCTTGGGTACGGGCGAGCCTGCGGCTTTGACGGCGGGGTACCAGGAAATCCGCGGAGATGCGTTGTTGCAGAAGGGCGATCGCAAGGGCGCGCTTGCCGCCTATCGCCAGGCGCTCGCCGCGATGGAACCCGGCGTCACCGACACAGGTCTGTTGCAGCTCAAGATTACTGATCTGGCGGCCGAAGAACCCACTCAGGAGAGCGCGGCGCCGGCACCAAAGGAACCTGCTCAATGATGACGCGTTTACTGTCGACCCTGGCGGCCATCGCTCTGCTCGCCGGGCTCAGCGCCTGCGACAAGGAAAAAGAGGTCGATCCACCGGCCGAGCTGGTCGATATGAAACCCCGAATCCAGATTGACAAGGTCTGGAGCACGGGCGTCGGCGGCACCAAGGAGCTGCGGCTTGGATTGCGCCCGGCATCTGATGGCGAGCGCCTGTACGCCGCTTCGCACGATGGCGATGTCCTTGCCCTCGACCCCAAGAATGGTCGCACGGTGTGGCGTGCCGCCACCAAGCTGCCGCTCGCCGGAGGCCCAGGCGCGGGCTCCGGACGCGTAGTTGCGGGATCCTCGGAAGGGGATGTGATCGCGCTCAACGCCGCCGACGGCAAGCAGGTCTGGAAGGTCCGCGTCAGCGGCGAAGTGCTGGCAGCGCCCGCAGTTGGTTCCGACATCGTCGTCATACGCACCGTCGATGGCCGGCTGGTTGGGCTCAACCTGGCGGACGGGCAAGAACGTTGGAACACCGAACAGCAAGTGCCGCGCCTGTCACTGCGCGGCACCGCGGCGCCCGTGATCATCGGCGATGTCGTGGTGTGCGGATTCGACAACGGCAAAGTGGTGTCGGTCAGCCTCGCCGACGGCGGCGTGCAATGGGAAACGCAGGTTGCTTCGTCGAAGGGGCGCACCGAGCTTGCGCGGCTGGTGGACATCGATTCGATGGTGCAGCCGGTCGACAAGGACCTGTATGTCGTAGGATTCCAGGGCCGTGCAGCCATGCTGGCGCTGGACTCCGGACAGATCTGGTGGTCACGCGACGAGTCGAGCGATCGCGGTCTGGTCGTCGATGCGGAGACGATCTACATCACCGACGCCGATGGTGATATCCAGGCACTCAAGCGCCGCGACGGCACGCCCCTCTGGAAACAAGCGGCGCTGCATCGACGCGGTTTGAGCGGGCCGGTTCTCGATGGCTCTGCGATCGTCGTGGCGGACTTCGAGGGTTACGTGCACTGGCTCGACGCCGCCACCGGAGAGTTGCTGGCACGTGCTTCGACTGACGGCAATCGGGTCACGAGCCGACCTCTGGTCGTGGACGGCACCGTGTACGTACTCACCGATGGTGGCCGGTTGAGCGCCTTCCGACGTGAGCCTCCGAAGGATCAGAAGAGTTGAGAATACTCACCTAACGGCTTCGCTAAGGTTGTGAGTCAGTGTTACCCGTCATCGCACTCGTCGGTCGACCGAACGTCGGCAAGTCGACGCTGTTCAACGTGCTTACCGGCACGCGCGATGCACTGGTTGCAGACCAGCCGGGCCTGACGCGCGATCGCAAGTACGGCTTCGGCAAGGTCGGTCCGCTCCCGTACATCGTCGTCGATACTGGCGGCCTCATCGAATATCCCGGCGGTCTCGAAGCGCAGATGGCCGAACAGAGCCTGCGCGCAGTCGGCGAGTCCGATCGCGTGGTGCTGGTCGTGGATGCGAAAGAAGGACTGACGGCAGCTGACGAGTACGTCGCGAAGAGCCTGCGCCGCGGCGGCAAGACGGTGACACTGGCCGTCAACAAGTGTGAGAGCCGCGATCCCGTGCTCATGGCGGCGGAATTTCACGCCCTCGCGCTCGGAGAGCCGATCTGTATCTCGGCGGCCCACGAACAGGGTGTCGGGGCGCTGATGGAGCAAGTGCTCGACGGACTCGCGCCCGGTGAGACGCCTGCGCCCGTGGATGAGGGCATTCGCGTTGCGGTCATCGGCCGACCCAACGTGGGCAAGTCGACGCTCATCAATCGGTTGCTCGGCGAAGAACGGGTCATTGCGAGCGCATGAGCCTGGCACGACTCGCGACAGCATCCTCATCCCGTTCGAGCGCGACTGCCGTCCGCTACACATTGATCGATACCGCCGGAGTTCGCCGTCGGGCACGCGTGGAGGAAGGCGTGGAGCGCTTCAGCGTCATCAAGACCTTGCAGGCGATCGATTCCGCCCACGTGGTGATCGCGCTTCTCGATGCGCAGGAGACGTGTCGCGGAACAGGACGCGAGCCTCCTGGGGCTCGCCGTCGATCGCGGACGCGCACTGGTGATCGGCGTCAATAAGTGGGACGCGCTGCCTGCCGAGCAACGCGAACTGATTCGCTCGCAACTCGCTGTGCGTCTGCCGTTCGTGGATTTCGCTCCGCTGCACTTCATCTCCGCGCGCCACGGCAGCGGGGTCGGTGAGCTGATGAAATCGGCGCATGAAGCGTATCGCGCCTCGATGCGCGAGATCGCGACACCCGAGCTCACGCGCACGCTCGAGGGCGCGCTCGAAGCGCACCAGCCGCCGTTGGTTCGCGGCCGGCGTATCAAGTTACGGTATGCACATCAGGGCGGGCGCAACCCGCCCGTCATCGTGATCCACGGCAACCAGATCAAGCATGTTCCAGAGGCCTACCGACGCTATCTCATCAATGTGTTTCGCAAGACCTACGGCCTGCAGGGCACACCGGTGCGCGTCGAATTTCGCTCCGACGAGAATCCCTACGCGGGACGGCGCAATGTCCTTACGCCCGGCAACGGCGCAAACGACGACGAATCGTGCGAAAGTAGCGCCACATGAGCGCGCGGTCGCATTGCCAGCCTGAAGCAGCCATTTCCGATGCGGTTGGGCGGCACACTGGCGCAAGCGCAGATCGCGTACGAAACCTGGGGCGAACTCAACGGCACGCGCGACAACGGCCTGCTCATCTTCACGGGCTGTCGCCTTCGGCACACGCGGCGTCGTCGCACGAGGATCCCGCCCCCGGATGGTGGGAAGACATGATCGGACCCGGCCGACCGCTCGACAGTAGTCGCTGGTTCATTATCTGTGTGAATTCACTCGGAAGTTGTTTCGGTTCCACGGGACCGGCATCGATCGATCCGGCAACCGGGCAGCCTTACCGATTGCGCTTTCCGGTGCTCACCGTCGAGGACATCGCCCACGGCGGGTATGAGACTTTACGCAGTATCGGCCTGGACACTCTGGCCGGGGTGATCGGGCCTTCGCTCGGAGGCATGACCGCACATCGCGTTCTGCACGCTGTTCCCCGGGATTTGCGAGGAGCCTGATCTCGATCTCTGCCGCGGCACGTTCGACGCCGTTCGCGATTGCGCTGCGCTCGCTGCAGCGGGAGATGATCCGTCGTGATCCCGCCTGGGCCGAAGGGCAATTCGCTCCGGGTGCCGGACCGATCACCGGCATGCGCCTGGCACGCAAGCTTGGAATGATCACGTATCGCTCCGCACAGGAATGGCAGCAGCGCTTCGGGCGGCAGCGCATGGCAGCCGAACGCAAGAGCGGGGACCCGTTCGGCATCGATTTCGAGATCGAGGCCTATCTGGAGGTCGTGGCAAACAAGTTCGTGGGCCAGTTCGACGCCAACTGTTATCTCTACATTTCGTCGGGCGATGGATCTGTTCGACCTCAGTGAGCATGGCGGATCGGTCGACGCGGCGCTAAAGCGCAGCGAGTTGCGACGCGCACTCGTCATCGGGGTCGAGACCGACTTGTTGTTTCCGCTCTGGAGCCAGCGCGAGATTGCCGACGCATTGACACGGGTGGGTGTGGCGACGGAATTCAAGCCATTACCGTCGATCCAGGGCCACGATTCATTCCTGGTCGACATGGAGCGTTTCCGTCCCGCAATAGGCGAATTCGTCGCCAAGTTGTGAGTGGTTCATGCGCAAGGGCCCGACAGGCTGGTAAACTTCGCGCCTGCAGGTATTGACATGTCCTTTCCCGGCGCAGAACCACTGGTATCGCTCGTCGATCGAGCCGTCGCCCACGACGACGTCGAGCAGATCGTCGATGAACTACGCACCGGGCTGTGCGAGCTGATCCGCTCGGCGAGCGTGAAGCTGCCAGAGGAATTCCACCGTACTTGCGCCGATCACTATGCGCGGCGCCTCATTCATCGCGATGACGCACGCGGCTACTCGGTGGTCGCGATGACGTGGGCGGCGGGACAGGCGACACCGCTCCACGATCACGGCGGCATGTGGTGCGTCGAAGGCGTCTGGGATGGCAGCATCGACGTGCAGCAGTACGAGCTCATCGAGCAGCGCGCCGACCGCTACCGCTTCGAGAAGCGCAATTCGTTCCAGGCCGGCACCGGCAGTGCGGGCTGTCTCATTCCGCCGCACGAGTATCACCGCATCGCCAATCGCAGCACCGATACCGCCATTTCGATCCACATCTACGGCGGCGACATGGATCACTGCGCGATGTTCGAGCCCGCCGGTGGCGACTGGTTCGTGCGTCGCGAGAAGTCCCTCGGCCTGGATCTTTAGGGCGCGCGCTCGCCCTGCTGTTGTCCTTCCACCGGCGCCGGGCCCAGGAAGAGCGCCGGATCCACGAACGCTCGATTCAGGCTGACGCCCCAATGCAGGTGCGGGCCGGTTACTCGTCCGGTCGCGCCGACCTTTCCGAGGACGTCCCCCGTTGCGACTTTCTGACCGGGTTGCACGTCGATCTCGCTCATGTGGCAGTACATCGTGATGAGTCCGGCACCATGATCGATGAACACGGTGCGACCGTTGAAGAAGTACTCACCCGTATCGACTACGGTCCCGGGTGCTGGCGCATGAATCGGCGTACCGGAGCCCGCAGCGATGTCCATGCCGCTGTGCGGGTTGCGCGACTCGTCATTGAACACGCGACGCAGCCCAAATGAACTGGAGCGGACGCCGTCGACCGGTTGTTGCAGGCGCAGGTCAGCCGGCCCGGAATCCGTCCATGTATCAAGCGCGGCATCGATGCGCACGCGTTCGCGCGCCACTCGCGCCGTATCTTCTCTTGGATAAATTCACCTGGGCGGGGGGCACCTTGAGGCGCTGCACGGCGTACGTTTTCGACGCCACCTTGAATGACCGATAGCTCGGCTTCTCGCCATCCCGTCCGATGCGTACCAGTTGCTTGCCAGGTTCAACGGACAATGGAATCCCGACGATCGCGCGCCAGCGCTCCGCGTCCGCGACCACCATCACCCGATGGTCGTTGTAGTGAATCTCGGGAACCGGGGCAGTAACGGGGCCGACATCGAGGATCACCAGGCCGCCTGGCACGGCGGATACTTGCGGAAGCTCTGGCGCGGCATCTGCACAGGCAAGAACCAGGGCGCCAAGCGCGCACGTGACGCTCGCCAGAGACCGTTCAATCATTCCTTGACGTCCTTGACGCGTGCGATGACCCGGCCTTTCGATAAGCGCGCTTCGATGTCTTCGCCGGATCGCACTTCACTCGCCGAGCGCAAAACCTGTCCATCCGCGCTGCGAATCACGATGGCGTAGCCGCGTTCCAGCGTAGCGAGCGGGCTCACCCCATTCAGCGCTCGCATCGCAAGATCGAGACGCGCCCTGGCTCCGCCCACGCGGGCTCGCGCTGCGGCTCTCAAGTGCAGCTGAGATTCCGCACACCTGCTCGACAGTCTGCGAATCTGGGTGAGCGGTGAAAATCCCGACAACCTCGCCGTCTGGCGATGCAAGCTTGCGCTCGAGCGCTCGAGCCAGCGCCGCGCGGACAACGCCAAGCGTTGCTCGAGATCATCGAGTCGCTGCACCTGGTGCAGCAGACGCACGCCTGGATGCGCCTGGCGCAGACGTCCGATCAGCCACTCCTGCGAAGTCGAGCGGCGTGTCAGGTTCCGGTTCATGGCGCCGGCGAGTCGATGTAGCGTTGCAGTCCAGCGCGCGAGCCACTGCTGCTGATCGGGCACCACCAGCTCGGCTGCACCGGACGGTGTTGGTGCGCGGACATCGGCAACGAAATCCGCAATCGTGAAGTCGACTTCGTGCCCGATCCCGGTAACCGTCGGAATCCGGCACTGCGCAAGCGCACGCGCCAGCGCTTCGTCGTTGAATGCCCGTAGATCTTCGAGGGAGCCTCCGCCACGAGCAACGATCAGCACGTCGCACCTGGCACTCACGGAGGCGAAGCGCACTGCAGCCGCGATCCGCTGTGCGGCTCCGGCCCCTTGCACCGGTACCGGGTAGATGAGCACCGGAATGGCCGGGAAACGGCGGCGCAGAATATTGAGGATGTCGCGAATCGCTGCGCCGGTCGGCGAGGTGACGATGCCAATGCGTTGCGGCAAGGAGGGCAGTGGGCGCTTGCGCTCCGCCGCGAACAGACCTTCTGCCTGCAGCTTCGCCTTGAGCACCTCGAACCGCCTGCGCAATTCGCCTTCGCCGGCCTCCTCGAGATGGTCGATGAGCAGCTGAAATTCGCCACGCGGCTCGTAGAGACTGACACGCGCCCGCGCGAGCACCAGTAGCCCGTCCCGAGGCTGGCACTTCGAGAGCAGGGCACGCTGGCGGAACATCGCGCAGCGCACGTGTGCACCTGAGTCCTTGAGAGAGAAATACCAATGGCCGGAGCCGGGCGCGGCGAAGTTCGAGATCTCACCCTGGATCCACAGCGGCGGCATACCCTGTTCGAGCAGCCCGCGAGCCTCGCGGTTCAGGCGCGTGACCGTGTACACGTCACGATTCGTGACGGTCGCGGCGACAAATAGATCGAGAGAAGTCACGTACGGATCATACCGGGCAATTTCCCGCCCTGCGGGCCGCACGATTTGAGCGCGGCGCGTGTAGCGGTTTACCCGGCCCGTTGGCGCGCGTACAATCGCGCCCTTTACTCGCGGGGCGCCCTGGGCCCCGGACGAGACGGGCAGAGCCGATGCGAATTCTGGAAGAAGCCCTGACTTTCGACGACGTCCTGCTCGTGCCGGCGTACTCGGAAGTCCTGCCTCGGGAAGTTGATCTCGCCACGCGCATCACGCGCAAAGTCAGTGTGAATCTCCCGGTCTTGTCCGCAGCGATGGACACGGTGACCGAAGCGCGCCTCGCGATCACCATCGCGCAGGAAGGCGGCATTGGCATCATCCACAAGAACATGACGATCGCCGGCCAGGCGCGCGAAGTATCACGCGTCAAGAAGTTCGAAAGCGGCGTAATCGTCGATCCGATCACTGTCACGCCCGACAAGACCATTCGAGAAGTCATCGACCTGACGCGTGCCAAGGGAATCTCCGGTGTCCCGGTTGTGGTCGGCGACAAAGTGGTCGGCATCGTCACGCATCGGGATCTGCGTTTCGAAACCAAGCTCGACGCGCCGGTCGCAAGCGTGATGACGCCAAAAGAGCGCCTGGTGACAGTGCGGGAGAATGCGCCCAAGGAAGAGGTCCTGCAGCTTCTGCACAAGCACCGCATCGAGAAGGTGCTGGTGGTCAATGGCAACTTCGAGCTCAAAGGCATGATCACCGTCAAGGACTTCCAGAAGGCGACGGAATTTCCGCGCGCCTGCAAGGACTCCAACGGTGCATTGCGCGTCGGCGCAGCAGTGGGCACATCGCCAGACACCATCGAGCGCGTCACGGCGCTGCGCGAAGCGGGCGTCGATCTGGTGGTCGTCGATACCTCACACGGTCATTCCAAGGGCGTGCTCGAAATGGTGAGCCGTCTCAAGGAGAAGTTCGGCGAGCTGCAGGTCATCGGCGGTAACGTCGTCACCCCCGAAGCCGCCAACGACCTCGTGAAGGCGGGCGCGGATGGCGTCAAGGTCGGGATCGGTCCCGGTTCGATCTGCACCACGCGCGTGGTGGCGGGCGTCGGAGTACCTCAGATCAGTGCGGTGGCTCGCGTGGCGGAGGCTCTCAAGAATAGCGACGTGCCGCTCATCGCGGATGGTGGCATCCGTTATTCCGGCGATATTGCCAAGGCAATTGCGGCCGGTGCGCATGCAGTGATGATCGGCGGGATGTTTGCGGGCACCGAAGAGTCTCCCGGCGAGGTCGAGCTCTACCAGGGCGCCTCCTACAAGTCATATCGCGGCATGGGCTCGCTCGGCGCGATGGGACAGCTGCACGGCTCGAGCGATCGCTACTTTCAGGACACTACCAGTGAGCTCGAAAAGCTCGTGCCGGAAGGTATCGAGGGGCGGGTGCCGTACAAGGGGAGTCTCGTGAGCATCCTGCATCAGCTTGCTGGCGGGCTGCGGGCTGCGATGGGCTACACGGGCAGCCACAACATCCAGGAGTTGCGCACACGACCGACCTTCGTACGCGTCACGACGGCGGGCGTGCGCGAGAGCCACGTGCACGACGTGAGCATCACCAAGGAAGCGCCGAACTACCGCACCAGCTGAGAATGGCCAGAGAGCTGCAGTCCATCCCGCCGCCCGCTGCGGACATCCACGCCCACCGCATCCTGATTCTCGACTTCGGCGCGCAGTACACGCAATTGATTGCGCGTCGCGTGCGCGAGATCGGCGTCTATTGCGAGATCTTCCCCTGGGACGCGAGCGAAGCCGAGATCCGCGCATTCAAGGCCCGCGGCATCATCCTCTCGGGTGGACCGGAATCGGTGACCGACACAAGGCCTCCTCTCGCACCTGACCTCGTCTACAAGGCTGGCGTTCCAGTGCTCGGCATCTGCTATGGCATGCAGGCTATGGCGCTGCAGCTCGGCGGCAAGATCACCGCGGCCAAGCATCGTGAATTCGGTTTTGCGCGCGTAACCAATGCGGCCAAAGCGTCGCTCCTGCGCGGCCTCAGCGATCACACCGATGCCGAAGGTCGCCCGGTGCTCGACGTCTGGATGAGTCACGGTGATCACGTCGATGTATTGCCGCCGGGCTTCGCGGCCGAGGCCAGTACAGCGACGATTCCGCTCGCCGCGATGGCGGACGAGAAACGCAAGTTCTACGGCGTGCAGTTTCATCCCGAGGTGACGCACACGCTGCAGGGTCGCGCGATTCTCGAGCGCTTCGTGCGCGAGATCTGCGGCTGCGAAGCCCTGTGGGATGCAGGAAACATCATCGCCGACAGCATCGCGCGCGTTCGCGAGCAGGTAGGCAAGGGCAAGGTGCTGCTGGGTTTGTCGGGCGGCGTGGATTCTTCGGTGGTCGCGACGCTCCTGCATCGCGCGATCGGTCAGCAGCTCGTGTGCGTATTCGTCGATCATGGCTTGTTGCGCCTCGGCGAGGGCGAGCAGGTGATGGACACCTTCGCGCGCCACATGGGCGTGAAGGTGATCCGCGTCAATGCCGAGGATCGCTTCCTGGCGGCGCTGAAAGGGGAGACGGATCCGGAGAAGAAGCGCAAGGCGATTGGACGGCTCTTCATCGAGGTGTTCGAAGAGGAGTCGAGGAAGATCCCTGGCATCGAATGGCTCGCGCAAGGCACGATCTACCCGGATGTCATCGAATCAGCCGGGGCGCGTACCGGCAAGGCTCATGTCATCAAGTCGCATCACAACGTGGGCGGCCTGCCCGAGCGGATGCACCTGAAGCTGCTCGAGCCACTTCGTGAGCTGTTCAAGGATGAGGTGCGTCGGATAGGAGTGGAGCTGGGCCTGCCGCACGAGATGGTGTTGCGCCACCCGTTCCCCGGTCCCGGCCTCGGCGTTCGAATCCTGGGAGAGGTGACCAAGCCGCACGCGGATCTGCTGCGCCAGGCGGACGCGATCTTCATCGAGGAGCTGCGCCGACATAATCTGTACGACCGCGTCAGCCAGGCGTTCGTGGTATTCCTGCCAGTACGCTCGGTCGCCGTGATGGGAGACGGGCGTCGTTATGACTACGTCGTGGCGCTACGTGCCGTGGAAACAGTCGACTTCATGACGGCGCGCTGGGCGCATCTGCCGTACGAATTTCTCGATCACGTTTCGCTGCGCATCATCAACGAAGTTCCGGGCATTTCACGCGTGACTTATGACATTTCCGGCAAGCCTCCCGCAACGATCGAGTGGGAATAGGTCATGAGCCCCGAAACACGTGCGTTCGAGTACGCGCTGGGGCTGTTTGCCGTTCTCATCGGTCTCGCAGTCGCCGACATCGCCACGAGTTTTCACCGACTGGTCCGCAGCAGATCGCCGGTCGTCTGGGATCCGCTCGCGCTGCTCGCCGCTCTGTATGCGCTCTGCACCGCAGTCGGCATGTGGTTCGACATCTGGGGCGTGCGCAACTTCGCCGCCACACGGCATTTCTTTTTCTACCTTCTCCCTGGTGGCGAGTCTCTTCGTGCTGTTTGGTACATTCGCGGCCTGATCGCCGCGGCGAGCTTGCCGGATGAGGCCGGCGAGGCAAACGATCTGCGCGAGTACTACGCCAGGAACCGACGCTATTTCTGGACGCTGGTGGCCCTGTTTCAGTTCGGGTACTTGGCCCACGGGCTCTATTTCGTCGGACTGCCTCTGCCGCATGAACATATCGCGCGCCCGCTCATCCAGATGGCGGCGCCCCTGGTCGTCTCGCTGGCCTTGGTGGGCGTGAAGATGCGAGCCGCGCACTACGCTGGCGTCGCGTTATTGTTCGCAATACTCACGTACCACTACGCGTCATACTCCATCAATTGACTTCGCCCGCCACCTCATGCGCTTCATCTGATCGCGACTTCATGGTGCGCGCCCTGGAACTGGCGGGTCGTGCCGAAGCAGAGGGTGAAGTCCCGGTAGGGGCGGTACTGGTGAAGGACGGCCAGATCATTGCCGAGGGCTGGAATCGTCCGATCGCAAGTAACGATCCGACAGCCCACGCGGAGATCGAAGTGATCCGCGCCGCCGCCCGCGTCCTCAACAGCTATCGCCTGAGTGACACGACGCTCTACGTCACGCTCGAACCATGCGCCATGTGCGCGGCGGCAATGGTGCACGCTCGCATCAGCCGGCTCGTATTCGGCGCCTGGGATCCTCGGGTGGGCGCCGCGGGTAGCGCGCTCAACCTGGTGAACGCGCCGACCTTCAATCACCGCATCGACACGTTCGGCGGTGTGCTCGTCGAGGAATGCGGCGCGCAACTGCGCCGTTTCTTTGAGGGGAAACGCTGACTTCTAGTTCGTAGCGCCGGCTCTGGAAAGCGCCGTGCCGTCGTTCGCGGCGGTCTTCGGTCCGCTATCGGCTGCGACCCATTCCAGGATATCGAGATAGCTGCGGATGTTGTCGACGTAACGCACGGGCTCCCAGCCACGCGCGTAGCCCCGCTCGGTTTGCGTGTACCAGAACTCCTGCGCGAGCAGTGGCAGAAACGCCCGCACGTCCTGCCACGAGTCGGGATTGCGCCGATGCATCTGCGTGAGAATGCGGGCGTCTTCGAGGTGTCCGTAACCAACGTTGTATGCGGCCAGCGCGAGCCAGGTCCGATCCGGCTCGGCAATACGAGCGGGAATCTTCGTACGTATCGACTGGTAGTAGCGCGCGCCGCCGAGAATGCTCTGATGGGGGTCGGTCCGATCGGCGATGCCGAGATGCGCGGCGGTGTCTTCGGTCAGCATCATCAACCCGCGCACGCCGGTCGGTGACACCGCATTCGGATCCCAGCGCGATTCCTGGTAACCCATGGCGGCGATCAGCCGCCAGTCCTCGCCGATCGTTCCGGCGGCTTCCTCGAACCACTTGCGATACTGCGGCAGCAGCGCCTGCACGTCGCGAATGAAACCGCGCGCACCCACGTAATCGAAACGATCCGAACGCCCGTAGTAGCGATCCAGGATCGCGGCGAGTTGCCCGCCGCCCGTCATCCGTTCGAAGAACGCGTTCACGCGCTGTTGCAGACTGTCATCGCGCGAGTTCATGGCCCACGCAATCGACTCACCTGCCATCAGATCAAAGCCGACGCGCACCTGCTGGTGAAAGTTTCGGCCCAGGGCAAATTCAGTGGAGTCGACGATGGTGTAGTCGATCGCATTTGCGGCGACATCGCCGAGCAGCTCCACCGAATCGCCACGCCGGCGCTCTACCCAGGCCAATGTCGGCAGGCGTTCGCGAACCAGCCGCAGGGTTTCGGCCTGGGAACTGCCGGCCGTGATCTCGAGGCGTGAGCCGTTGATCTCCTTCAGTGAGCGGGGTTTGGGCCGGCCCTGCTTATAGATGAGGTGCTGGCGCACCTGCTGATACGCTGGACCGAACAGCACTGAATCTCCCCAGGCATTGTTGATCGTCAACCCCGCAGCGGCGAGATGCGCGCGCCCGCTGGCGA
Organism: uncultured Gammaproteobacteria bacterium; assembly: GCA_963724625.1. GTDB lineage: Bacteria > Pseudomonadota > Gammaproteobacteria > Steroidobacterales > Steroidobacteraceae > DATBVX01. The sequence goes on from CAVRVO010000001.1 coordinate 234,365, forward strand.
GCTGGGCGCGGATGTCAGCGAACGCCGGAACTGTGTAAATGAAAAGGCTGACGCCGAGCTCATGGGCGAACTGCCGCACCAGGTCGTATTCCGGGCCCTCGGGGCCGTTGGCGCCGTTGTAGTACGCGGTAGGACTGTTGCGCGAAACGACTCGCAGTTGGCCAAGGGTCTGGATCTGTTCGAGTCGTGGAGGGCACGCGCTGGCAGGTGCCGACCAGCAGGCACAAGAGAGCTGCGGCGGCGAACTGGATCGCGGGCATGCGCTGTAGGACGCTATTCGACATGCGGCGTTGATGGCTCACTCCGTCCGAGCTTCAGGTAGAATACCCCGCCGCCCCGAGCCCCGCCGTAGTCGACGCTCACAACGTGCGTCGTTTATCTGTTTACGGCGCTGATCAACGGAGAGGTACCGAAGCGGTCATAACGGCGCGCACTCGAAATGCGATGGGGGCATTACGCCCCACGTGGGTTCGAATCCCACCCTCTCCGCCAGTTTTCTCGTTGTCCGCACGCCGCAGGTACAATCGCGCGGCCATGAGCGCGGACGGTACTGCCAGCGGGCCTTCCAGGTCCTTCGCGGAACTCAAGCGCCGGCGAGGATAACCCGCTGTTCGAAGATATTCGCAATGCCCCCGCTTCGCAGCCTGGTATGTCCGCATGTACGCCGAGGTCGCGCGGCAGCTCGCGCAAGCGAGGCAAGAGGAGGCTGCGGGGAAGGACGCGCCGACGCCGGCGAGTCAAAAGGCAACGTAGCAACGCGTCGCGCTACTGCTCGCTAGGTGAGGCGCGCTTGCGCGGCGGTTCGTCCTCAAGCTCTCCCTCTACCACTTCTATGGATGGCGCCGGGCGTGCACGGCGATTGGCCAGCTGGGCGAGCTTTCCCTCGTAGGCACGCGCGAACCGTTCGACGAACGTGTGCGGGAAAGCATCCTTCGGGTTGTGCTTGAGCGTGTGATAAAGCTCGGCGTAGAGATCCCAATACTTGATCTTGTTCGCCGCGCCGAGAAGGCCGGTGCGCTTGCCGCCGCGATCGAAGCGGTCCTGCAATTCCACGGGATCCAGGTGCTGCAGGAAATCGTTGAAGGCTTCTTCCATCGCGCCGACCACGGCCTGCTCGTGCTGACGGAGCTCACGCAAGCTCTCGCGCACGGCTTCGACGGGACCGAGATACCGATTACCCTGCTGCTCGAAGAGCTTCCGCAGCGCCTCGTCGACGCCCGCTGCGAAGCGCAGCGGATTGTTTGCGGTCGCCTGCACCGTTTCCTGGCTGATGCGGAACCGGTTCTTGAGCTCGGCGCGGACCTGCATGATCTCCATCAAGCCCATCACGACCTCGCGCAGGATCTGGCCGGCAAGCGGCAATACCTGCGGCTGGAGGGCGGCAGGAATGCCGGACGGATCGATGCCGGCGCCACGACATAGCGCCTGCAGGCCCGCGTCAGGCCCCGCTGCGGGCTCGCCCGACGTGCGCACGTTCGGCTCGGGATCCGAGGTCTTCGCAGGGCTGCGATATGGGTCGATGCGCCGCCGCGTGGAGAGATTCCACGGTTGTTCGCCAGACTTGGCCGCGGCGGCCTTCGGTCGAACTGGGACACGTGGTTTCGGCGTAAGCGGGGCGTCGGCGGAGCTGATCCGTGGCAGGTCCACGGCCTGGCCGTAGGCGTTCACGGGTGTCGCCGGGCGTGAACCGCTCGACTCCGGCGCGAGCAGCGCATCGAGATTCAATGATTCGCCGAGGTCGTCCTCGGTCGATTGGCGGGCGGCGGATGAGCCGAGGCCATCGTAGGCAACGATCGCGCTCTTTTCCGGCGAAAAATCGTTCGCAGCGTCGACGCTGACGATCACTTCATAGTCGCCGATACGTAGCCGGTCACCGTCCTTGAGCGCCTGGGATCCGATATCGGAGATCGGTGCCGTTTCCTCGTTGAGGTAGGTGCCGTTGGAGCTGGTGTCGGTCAGCCAGTACCCGCCGTCGCGGTATTCGATGGTGGCGTGATGACCCGAAACATAACGTTCCGGATCGGGCAGTATCCAGTCGTTATCGCTGGCGCGGCCAATGGAGCCGCCGTGGACACCGAATATCTTGGTGCCCTCGGGGCCGAGAATTCTCGCGTGATTACTAACGACTCTGAGTCGCAAAGCCATGTTCTTCCCTCGCCAAACCACCCGTTCGCCCTGGGGACCGCACGCGGCCCCACTATGTTGGATTCCGGTCGGAGCGCCTGCCTGCGGAGTAGCGGGCGGACGCAATTTCGCCAGTCTCCGTATAATGTCGGGCGCAACACTATCAGCGCGATCGACGAAACCGAATGGCAGCCAGTCACATTTTCAAGGTCATGTTCGTGAACCAGGGCAAGGTCTACGAGATTTACGCCCGAAAGGTGAGCCATGGCAGCCTTTTTGGTTTCATCGAGGTGGAGGAGCTGGTATTCGGGGAGCGCTCCGGCGTGGTCCTCGATCCTGCCGAGGAGCGCATCAAGAGTGAATTCGCGGGCGTGAAACGTACCTATCTGCCGTTGCACGCGGTGGTGCGTATCGATGAAGTCAAGAAGCAGGGTGTCAGCAAGATCACCGTGCTCGAAGGCGCAAATGTCACGCAATTTCCGGGCCCCGTTTACACGCCCGGTACCGACACGACCAAGCGTGGCTGATCAATTCCCTGATTAGGTTCAATAACGCGCAACTGCTATCATGCGCGCCTCGCTGACGGGCCGAACGCGGCCCGGACACCCGCCCAACAGAATGTTGCTACTGCCAGGCTCGCCGGCGCTTTCTTCGTTCCGTCTCGACAAGCTCTTGAGCGCTGTACAGGCGCGACATTCCGGCGTCACTGCAATCACCGCACGCTGGTATCACCTCGCTGACCTGGAGCGCACGCTCAATCCGGCCGAACGACGAATCCTCGACCAACTGCTGACCTACGGTCCCCATCTCGATGCCGGCGATGAAGCGGGCGAGCTGATTCTCGTAGTCCCGCGCTTTGGCACCGTTTCGCCGTGGTCGAGCAAGGCGACCGACATCGCCCACGTGTGCGGTCTCCACGCCGTCAAGCGCTTGGAGCGTGGTATTGCCTACCGTGTTCGTGCAGAGCACGCCCTCGGTCCCAGCGCGCTGGAGCAGATCGCGTCGTCCCTGCACGACCGCATGATCGAGATTCCGTTGTGGGAGCCTGCGCAGGCTGCCCCGCTCTTCGAGCATCACGCACCGAAGCCACTCACGCGCATCGATCTCCTGAAGCGCGGACGCACTGCTCTCGTGGAGGCGGACCAGCGCCTCGGCCTCGCGCTTTCGGCAGATGAAATCGACTACCTGGTGGATAACTTTCAGCGCATGCGCCGCGATCCGACCGATGTCGAGCTGATGATGTTTGCGCAAGCGAATTCGGAGCACTGCCGGCACAAGATCTTCAATGCCGAGTGGATCATCGACGGTGAACGGCAGCCAAAGTCGTTATTCGCGATGATCCGCAACACCTACGCGCACAATTCACGCGGTGTGCTGTCTGCCTACCGTGACAATGCCGCCGTGATCGAGGGCTGGCCCGGCGCTCGCCTGTTTCCTGTAGGCCCCGGCAGCACCTACAGCTATGCGCGGGAGCCGATCGACATCCTGATGAAAGTGGAAACGCACAACCACCCGACCGCAATCGCGCCGTTTCCCGGCGCAGCAACCGGTTCGGGCGGTGAGATTCGCGATGAAGGGGCGACCGGATGCGGTGCGAAGCCGAAGGCCGGACTGACAGGCTTCACGGTATCGAACCTGCACATTCCGGATGCGCTGAACGCATGGGAAACGCAGCGAGAGCTCTCGCCGCGTATCGCCTCAGCGCTGCAGATCATGATCGATGGACCGATCGGCGCGGCGGCATTCAACAACGAGTTCGGCCGGCCGAACGTTCTCGGCTATTTCCGGTCCTTCGAGCTCGCGCTTCCAGGTGATCCGCCCGGCAGGGTTCGCGGCTACCACAAGCCGATCATGATCGCGGGCGGTCTCGGCAACATCCGGCGTGCGCATGTTGAGAAACGTGAGATCCCGGTTGGCGCGCGCATCATCGTGCTCGGCGGCCCCGGCATGCTTATCGGCCTGGGCGGTGGTGCTGCCTCATCGCTCTCGAGCGGCGCGAGCCAGGAGGATCTCGACTTCGCCTCCGTGCAGCGTGGCAACCCGGAGATCCAGCGGCGTGCCCAGGAAGTCATTGATCGCTGCTGGGCGCTCGGCGAGCGCAACCCGATCCTTTTGATTCACGATGTCGGTGCGGGCGGATTGTCGAACGCTGTGCCGGAGGCCGTTGCGCACAGTCACCGCGGCGGACGCATCGATTTTCGCAGCATCCCGACCGCGGAGCCGGGCATGTCGCCGCTCGAGGTGTGGTGTAACGAGGCACAGGAGCGATACGTGCTCGCGGTTGCCGCCGATCGTTTGGGCGCACTCGAGGCCATCTGTGACCGCGAACGTTGCCCGTACGCCGTGATCGGCGAGATAACCGGCGACGGCAAATTGACACTTAAAGACCGGCATTTCGAAGACCGGCCGGTGGATATGCCGGTCGATGTAGTGCTGGGCAAGGCGCCGAAGATGCTGCGGGATGTGAAGAGCGTTCGCTCGCAGGGGACTGGCTTCGATCCTGCGCCAATCCCGTTGCGCGATGCGGTTTCGCGTCTGCTGGCGCTGCCGACCATTGCCGACAAGACATTCCTCATTACCATCGGCGATCGCACCGTCGGTGGGCTGATCGCACGCGATCAGCTGGTCGGACCCTGGCAGGTAGCGGTGGCGGATGTCGCGGTCACCGCATCGGACTACGTTGGGCATACCGGCGAGGCGATGGCGATGGGTGAGCGCTCGCCAGTTGCCTTGCTCGACGGTCCGGCGTCGGGGCGGTTGGCAGTGGGCGAGGCGATCACCAACATTCTCGCTGCCGACATCGACTCACTGGCACAGGTGCGCCTGTCGGCGAACTGGATGGCGGCCTGCGGCGAAGTGGGTGAGGACGCGACGCTGTACGCCACCGTCAAGGCTGTAGGCGAAGAACTGTGCCCCGCCCTCGGTATTACGATCCCAGTCGGGAAGGATTCGCTGTCGATGAAGTCCGCGTGGGCCGGCAGGGATCAGGCCTGGTCAGTCGTCTCGCCGGTATCCCTGATCGTCTCGGCGTTCGCTCCGGTGCGCGACATCCGGCGCACGCTCACGCCGCAGTTGCGGCTCGATGCGGGCGCGACGCGCCTGCTCCTGATCGATCTCGGTCGTGGACGTAGTCGTCTCGGTGGTTCATGCCTCGCTCAAGTGTATGGCGCACTTGGCACGGCGCCGGCCGACCTCGACGCTCCGCAACTGCTCAAGGGGTTTGTCAGCGCGATTACAACATTGAAGGCGCGCGACCTGGTGCTCGCCTATCACGACCGTTCCGATGGCGGTGTGCTCGTCACTCTTCTGGAGATGGCCTTTGCCGGCCATTGTGGCCTCGACGTTGTGGTTCCGCTGCAGGACGCGACGCCGCTGGCCGCGCTGTGCGCGGAGGAGCTCGGCGCCGTCATCCAGGTGCGTGTCGGTGATCTCGATGCCGTGCGTGCCGTTTTCCGTGAACACGATCTGGAGAACTGCACGCACGATCTCGGCTCTGCCCAGGGGGGCGACCGCATTCGAATCGCCGCAGGACACGAGTTGCTCGACGAATCACGCACGCAGCTTCGCCGTGAGTGGTCGGCGACCTCCTGGCGTTTGCAGCGCCTGCGTGACAATCCGGCGTGTGCGGACGAAGAGTTCGAACGCGTCGGTGATGCTGAGGATCCGGGCATGAGCGTGCGGCTAACCTACGATCCCGCCGCCGATGTCGCTGCGCCGTTCGTCGCTCGCGGCGCGCGGCCGAGGATCGCGGTGTTGCGCGAGCAGGGAGTCAACAGCCAGGTCGAAATGGCGGCTGCGTTCATGCGTGCTGGCTTCGAAGCATCCGATGTGCACATGACCGACATTCTCGAGGGTCGCACGACGCTCGGTGACTTCCGCGGGCTGGTTGCCTGTGGCGGATTTTCATATGGCGATGTTCTGGGCGCGGGCGCGGGATGGGCCAAGTCGATCCTGTTCAATGCGCGCGCGCGTGAGGAATTCGTACGCTTCTTCGCGCGCCAGGATGCGTTTGCACTAGGTGTTTGCAACGGCTGCCAGATGATGTCGGCATTGCGAGAGCTGATTCCGGGCACCGAGCATTGGCCGCGCTTCGTGCGCAATCGGTCCGAGCAATACGAGGCGCGGTTCGGCCTGGTGCAAATCACACCGTCGCCATCGGTGCTGCTACACGGCATGCAGGGCGCGGTGATGCCGATTGCCATCGCCCACGGCGAGGGCAGAGCGGAATTCGTTTCACCGCAGGGGCTTGAAGCCTGCCGGGACGCTGGCCTGATCGCGATGCAGTTCGTCGACAATCGCGGGCGCCTTACGCAGCACTATCCGGAGAATCCGAACGGTTCGCCGCTCGGCATCGCGGCGCTGAGCAACGCGGATGGACGAATTACCATCACCATGCCGCATCCGGAGCGCGTATTTCGCAGCGTACAGAACTCGTGGCACCCGCCGGAATGGGGCGAGGACAGCGGCTGGATGCGCTTGTGGCGTAATGCGCGCGTCTGGGTGAGCTGAGCCGCGGCGTTTGATCGCGACAGAAGGGGAAGAACGATGATCACACGATACCGGGATGTGACGCTGCACGCGCCGCGCGGCACTGAGCTCACCTGCAAGGGATGGCAGCAGGAAGCGGCGCTGCGCATGCTGCACAACAACCTCGATCCCGATGTCGCGGAGAATCCGCACGAGTTAGTGGTTTACGGCGGCATCGGCCGGGCCGCACGCAATTGGGAGTGCTTCGATGCCATCGTGCGGACGCTCCAGCGTCTCGAAAACGATGAGACCCTGCTGATTCAATCCGGCAAGCCAGTTGGCGTGTTCAAAACCCACGAGGCCGCACCACGAGTCCTGCTCGCCAACTCCAATCTCGTCGGCCACTGGGCGAGTTGGGAGCACTTTTTCGAGCTCGATCGCAAAGGCCTGATGATGTTCGGCCAGATGACGGCGGGCTCCTGGATCTATATCGGCTCACAGGGAATCGTGCAGGGCACCTACGAGACCTTCGCCGAAGCGCTCCGCCAGCATTACGACGGACAGAGTTCGGGTAAGTGGCTGCTCACTGGCGGTCTCGGCGGAATGGGTGGCGCACAACCGCTGGCAGCGACCTTCGCCGGGCTCTCTACCCTTGCAGTGGAGGTCGATTCCAAGCGCATCGACATGCGCTTGCGCACCGGCTACCTCGATGCGCGTGCCGAGACGCTCGAGCAGGCGCTCGGCATGATTTCAGCCGCCCAAGGTCGTGGCGTGACCATTTCCGTCGGGCTTCTCGGCAACGCTGCGGAAGTCTTTCCGCAAGTGCTGGCGGGCTCTCGTCAACCGCACCTGGTCACGGATCAAACCTCTGCACACGATCCCTTGAACGGTTACATCCCGCTGGGTTACTCACTCGAGAAGGCGGCGGAGCTGCGCCAACAAGATCCGAAGGAATACATGCGGCTCGCCAAGGACTCGATGGCTGTGCAAGTGCGCGCGATGCTCGGCTTTCATGAGCGTGGCATCCCGACATTCGACTACGGCAACAACATTCGCGCCATGGCGCGAGATGCCGGTGTCACGAATGCATTCGACTTCCAGGGATTCGTGCCGCTCTACATCCGGCCTTTGTTCTGCGAGGGTATGGGGCCCTTCCGTTGGGTTGCGCTTTCGGGCGATCCGCAGGACATCGCGCGCACGGATGCGAAAGCGCGCGAGCTGTTTCCGGAAAAGCAGGATCTGATTCGCTGGCTGGATCACGCCCGCCAGCGCATCAAGTTCCAGGGACTGCCGGCGCGCATCTGCTGGCTGGGCTACGGTGAGCGTCACCGGCTCGGGCTCGCGTTCAACGACATGGTGCGCGCCGGCGAGCTCAAAGCGCCGATCGTCATTGGCCGCGACCACCTCGATGCAGGCTCCGTGGCCTCGCCGTACCGCGAGACCGAGAGCATGCGGGATGGCACAGATGCGGTGGCTGACTGGCCGCTGCTCAACGCACTGCTCAATACGGCGAGTGGCGCCTCATGGGTGAGCTTCCATCACGGCGGCGGCGTGGGAATGGGCTATTCGCTTCATGCCGGCGTCGTGATTGTGGCGGACGGCTCACCACGTGCCGAAGCTGCGCTACGACGAGTGCTCACCAATGATCCGGGCACCGGTGTCATGCGGCACGCGGATGCGGGCTACGAGCGTGCCATGCAGATAGCGCGTGAACGTGGGGTCGATGTGCCGATGCTGGGCGGCTAGGCGCGATTCTTGGCGAGCGTCGCGGCGAGATTCGGATCCGTTTCCTCGAGAAAGAAACGTCGCACCATCATCGCCTGCTGCAACCGACCCTTGCGGACGTAAGCCTGGTATAGCAGGTCTTTCATCACTTCGAGCAGGACGCCCGCGACGTACGCGCTGATTTCGGGCAATGCCGGCTGATTCTCGTTGTCGCTGCCGAAGATCACGCGCTTGACGATGTTGAAAGTGTCCGGATCGATTTCTCCCAGATCACGAATCTCGTTGAGCTCATCGAACAGCTTGAGCTTGCCGGAATTGCCGAGCTCCGCAAATACAACCTGCGCGGTGCGCCGGCACATCGAGGCGAATGCGTTGAAGCATACCGCCGAATAACAGGAGAGTGCTTCCTTGAACAGCAGCTCCGCTTCCTCGGGCAGATACGTGAAGCTGAATTTCTCCTTGGCGCGCTCGAGCTCCACGAACGTTGCAGACAACTCCACGCGGCTGGCGGCGTACATCTTGGCGTTGAATTTCAGAAACACCGGGGCGTTGCAAGAATCGCAGCGAAACACGATACCCACCTGCTTGGGGCGGAAAGTCACCAGCTGATCGTATTTCGGAACCGCCATGGGCGTGATGTGCGACAGCACCTGGCAATGCGGACAGGAGACGGCGAGATTCTGCTGTTGATCGTGGTGCAGATGACTCTGCGTATCGATATACACCGACATTTCTTGTTCCTTATCCACACCGGCGTTTTCATCTCCCGAATCCGCGCCGGCCGGAGGAGTGTAACCCAGTTACTCGCGCTCACACATGCGTAGCGGGAGCGTCCGAGTCGCGGCGAAGGAATTCACGCAGTTCCCCGGACTGCACCATGTCGGTAAGCCTCGTTATGTCACCATCGAGCCGATGATCCTTTGGATTGAAGGGCACGCGCTGGCGCACAGCCGCATGCAGTGCTTCGAGCGCAGGCGTCGAACGCAGGGGGCGGAGGCAGTCGATAGCGCGCGCTGCAGCGAGCAACTCGATGCCCAGAACCATGGCGGTGTTGTCGCAGATCCTGAGTAATTTGTGCCCCGCCCACGGCGCCATGCTCACGTGATCCTCCTGGCCCGCCGAAGTCGGGATGCTGTCGACAGAAGCAGGATGAGCGAGCGTCTTGTTCTCCGACGCCAGGGCCGCCGCCGTGACGTGCGCGATCATGAAACCGGATTCCACTCCAGGCTCGCTGGTCAGAAACATATTGAGCGCGGGATTGACGCGGCGATCGAGCAGGTCCGTGCGACGTTCCGACATGCTGGCGAGCTCTGCTACGGCGATGCCGAGGAAATCGCTGATGAACCCGAGCGGTGCGGCGTGGAAGTTGCCACCAGAGAGAATCTCCTCGCCGAAGATGAGCGGGTTGTCTGATACGCCGTTGCACTCTGCCTGCAATACGAGGTGAGCGTGTGTGAGTGTGTCGGCTACGGCGCCGAACACCTGCGGCATGCAGCGCACCGAGTATGGATCTTGCACGCGATCGCAATTCTCATGGCTGCGCTTGATCTCACTGTCGGTGAGCAACCGCCGGAAGCAGTCCGCAACATAGTTCTGGCCAGGCAAGCCGCGGGCGGAATGAATGCGGGGATCGAAGGGCGTGTAGCTCCCGGCCAGCGCATCGACGGTCAAAGCGCCCACCACGATCGCGCCGTGCAACAGGTTCTGCGCGCGCAACAATCCTTCGATGGCAAGCGCGGCGCTGAGTTGTGTGCCGTTGAGGAGCGCGAGTCCTTCCTTGGCTTCGAGCTCGAGCGGAGCAACGCCCGCGGCATGCGATACTTCCTTGGCAGACAATGCGCGACCGTCCTGGCGCGCCTCACCTTCGCCGATCAACGCGAGGGCGAGATGCGCGAGCGGAGCGAGATCTCCGGAGGCACCGACCGAACCGCGGCCGGGAATGACCGGTAGTACGTCGCGATTGAGAAGAGCGATGAGCGCCTCGATCACCAATGGGCGAACGCCGGAAAACCCCGCCGCGAGACTATTGGCCTTGAGGAGCAGGATACGGCGGACGATCGGATCCGGCAGGGGCTCGCCGACGCCGCAACTGTGGCTGCGGACCAGGTTGAGCTGCAGCTCCTTGACCTTGCCTGCAGGAATCTGCCGATTGGCGAATGCGCCGAAACCGGTGGTGATGCCATAGCTCACACGGCCGTCTCTGACCGCTGCCGCAACGGTGTCGCGGCTGGCCTGCACGCGCCGACGCGCATCCTCGCCCAGCGCGAGTTTCGGGCGCGACTGCTCATAGCTGGCAAGCTTCTCGATGGTGAGATCCGCACCCGTCAATTGCCATGTGTCAGTCACGAGGCTGGCGCTCTCCGTTGACAAATATTGCTTGAGGTCTCACCCCGCCGAGCTGGTAGGCGAGGAACTCAGGTTCCGGCATGTCCCAGACCGTAAAGTCCGCGCACCGTCCCGGCGCCAGCGCACCCAGATCCTGGCGACCCAATGCGCGCGCGGCATTGTAGGTGACGCCGAGCAAAGCTTCCTCTGGCGTCAATCCGAACAGCAGCACCGACATGTGCAGGCAAGTGAGGAGACTCGCGATCGGCGAGGTACCGGGGTTGAGGTCCGAGGCTACCGCCATTGCTACGCCGTGTTCGCGCAGTAGCCCTACTGGAGGGCGATGTGATTCACGCAGAAAGTAGTACGCGCCGGGCAGGAGCACGGCGACGCTGCCGGCGGCAGCCATTGCGCGTGCACCGCTCGGGTCCAGGTGCTCCAGATGATCGCAGGAAAGGGCGCCGAACTCGGCGCCGAGGGCCGCTGCACCGCTTGGCGAAAGTTGTTCGGCGTGTACGCGAATTCCGAAGCCCAGATCTTTCGCCCGGGTGAACAACCGCCGCGCGTCATCCAGATCAAACGCAATCGTTTCGACGAATGCATCCACGCAATCGGCGAGACGCTCCTCACGCACGCGCGGCAGTAGCTCGCCGATCGCACGCTCGATGTATTCGCGCCGGTTCGAATCAGGTGGCACGGCATGTGCGGCCAGGAGGGTCGGCACCAGCCGCATCGGGGTCAGCCGCGCCAGCTCGCGGATGGCGCGCAACATCTTGATCTCATTCTCGACGTCGAGACCATAGCCGCTCTTGATCTCGAGCGTGGTCACTCCCTCCGCAGCCAACGCCGCGAGCCGCGGCCGTGCCGCTTCTACCAGCTCGCGTTCACTCGCGGCGCGCACCGCGCGCACGGTGGAGATGATCCCACCGCCTGCGCGTGCGATTTCCGCGTACGAGACACCAGAGAGTTTCATGCGATGCTCGCGCGACCGATCTCCGGCATAGACAGCGTGCGTATGACAGTCAACGAACCCGGGAAGCACGATCGCGCCTCTTGCGTCGTACGTATTTCGGGCCGGACCCTCAGCATCGAGGGCGACAATGCTGCCATCGTTCACAGCGAAAGATCGCGCGACACTCGGCTTGGCTGTGCCGTCCATCGGATACAATCGCGCGTTATCGACTTTGAGATCGAACAAGAGCACTCACCTGCATTGATATGCGCTCAAGGGTATGCCGAGGACGCTTGCTTTTGAATATCTGTTGACACCCGCGGGCCTCGAGAAGGGCCGGCGGGTGGTGCTTGCGGACGATGGCAGGATTGCATCGATTGAAGCAGCGGCCGCCGGTCCCTGGGACGGAACACTCGCCCTCCCGGGTATGCCGAATGCGCACAGCCATGCGTTCCAGCGTGCGCTGGTGGGTGTCCCCGAGACACGCGCCACCGACTCCTTTTGGAGCTGGCGCGAGGCCATGTACGCAGTCGCGAATGCCCTCGAGCCCGACGATCTGCGCGTCGTTGCATCACAAGCCTTTGCGGAAATGTTGCGCGGTGGATTCACGTCGGTGGGCGAGTTTCACTACCTGCATCATGCGCGCGATGGCTCCAGAACCGTCGATATGGCGCTCGCCCTGAGGGAAGCGGCGCGGGAGGCCGGTATCCGCATGACATTGCTCCCGGTGCTGTATCAGCGCGGCGGGTTCAATCGTGCAGCGGCTCCCGAACAGGGTCGCTTCATCCACGAGTCGTTGGATGAATTCGGACGCCTGCTCGAGCAACTGCGCCACGAGCCCTGCGGCGTCGCCCCACATTCGCTCCGCGCGGTCGCGCCTGAGGTCTTACCCCAGCTTGTCGCGCTTGCCAATGAAGTGCTCGGGCCGCGTACGCCCATTCACATCCACGTCAGCGAGCAGATCCGCGAAGTCAGCGAATGTCGCGCCACTTATGGCCAGCCGCCGATCCGCTGCCTGGATGACAGCGTGGCACTCGATGAGCGCTGGAGCCTCGTGCATGCGACGCACGCCGAGCCGGAGGAAGTCCAGCTGATACATTCGCGCCGCGCGAACCTGGTGCTGTGCCCCCTCACCGAGGCGTATCTCGGCGATGGACTGTTCGCGCTGCCGGAATTCGTGGCGCGGGGCGGCACCTTCGCCGTGGGTTCGGACAGCAACGCGCGTATCGATGCGATCGAAGAGCTGCGCTGGGCGGAGTACGGTCAGCGCCTCGCGGCGCACAAGCGCAGCGTATTGAGCGGGACTCTGGGGCTGGGCTTGCCGCTGTGGCGTGAAGCGGCCGAGACCGGCGGGCGCGCGATCGGCCAACCGGTGGGACGGATTGTGCCGGGCGCATTCGCGGACCTGGTCGTGATCGACCTGGAGAATCCACTGTTCCTCGGTGTCGCGCCCGAGAACGCCCTCGACGCCTGGCTCACCGGCGGGAGTGGGGCGCAGATCGATTCCGTCTACGTCGGTGGCGAGCGGCGCGTGGAGCGCGGGGCGCTGGTACGTGGCATCGACGCGGCGCGATTTGCGAGCACGATGCGACATCTGCATGACTCGCCGCGGCATGGGGTCTGAGACGAGAGGTTCTGCTGATGTCTGCACCACCGATCTGGCGTTATCTGCCGGCCCGTCGCGAGGAGATCCCCATCCTCACCAGCATCCCGCACACCGGGACATTCGTTCCGGATGAGATCGCTGCGCAGTTCGCGCATGCTACGGCCGCCGCGGAACTCATGGCCGACTGGCACCTGCATGAGCTCTATGCCTTCCTGCCCGACCTCGGTGTCGATGTCCTCCATGCCACCCACCATCGCTTCGTGGTCGATCTCAATCGTCCCGCGGATTCGAGGCCTCTGTATCCAGGGCGCTTCGAGACCACCCTGGTTCCCACCGAGACATTCCAGGGCGAGCCGATCTGGCGCGTGCTCCCGACGCCAGGCGAAGTCGCTGCGCGCGTGGAGAAGTACCACCGTCCTTATCACGCCGCGCTGGAAAAGCGCCTGCGCGAAAAGGTTGCGCAATTCGGCCGCTGCTACCTGATCGATCTGCACAGCGTCGAATCGCGGGCGAGCCGGCTGCACGGCGAGTTGCAGGAGGACGTTTTTCTCGGCGATCGGGACGGCACTACCTGCGATGCGGTGCTCACAGAGCTGGTACGCGACCTGTTTCGTGCCGAGAAGCTGCTGGTCAATGTCAATCAACCCTACAAGGGCGGATTCATCACCGCGCATTACTGCTCGGTGGAAGGCGTGCAAACGCTGCAGATCGAAATGTGTCAACGCCTCTACATGCTCGAGGGCCAGCCGGCATCCGCGACCGCTCAGCCGCGCTTCGCGGCGTTCCAGCGTGTGCTGGAAAGAGTCTTCACGGGCGTGGCTGACGCACTCCGCACGCCATAGGGAGACTCTGCACCTGTACAGGGTCTCCCTGGTTCAAGTGTTGAGGGGCTTGTAGCGGATTCGATGTGGCTGATCGGCGTCTGTGCCGCGGCGACGATGAAAGTCCTGGACGTATTCGGCGTAATTGCCCTCGAACCACACGACCTCGGAGTTGCCCTCGAAGGCGAGGATATGCGTCGCGATGCGATCGAGGAACCAGCGATCGTGGGAGATGACGACGGCGCAGCCGGGAAACGCCAGCAGCGCTTCCTCCAGCGCTCGCAGCGTCTCGACATCGAGGTCGTTGGTCGGCTCATCGAGCAGCAGCACGTTTCCGCCAGTGCGCAGGACCTTGGCCAGGTGCACGCGGTTGCGTTCGCCGCCCGAGAGCTCGCCGATCAATTGCTGCTGCTGGACGCCGCGAAAGTTGAAACGTCCGACGTAGCCGCGTGATGGCGTCTCGTAGGTGCCGACGCGGATCACGTCCAGCCCCTCGGAGATTTCCGTCCAGACGGTATTCGCATCATTGAGCGACTGGCGTGACTGGTCGACGTACGCGAGCTTCACGCTCGGGCCGACACGAATCTCGCCGGCATCAGGCTTCTCGACCCCGGTCAACATGCGAAACAGGGTCGTCTTGCCCGCGCCATTGGGGCCGATGATCCCGACGATGCTGCCTGCGGGCAAACGGAAGCTGAGATCGTCGATCAGCAGCCGGTCACCAAATCCCTTGCGCAGGTTCTTGACCTCGACCACGAGCTCGCCGAGTCGCGGGCCGGGCGGAATGTAGATCTCGTTGGTCTCGTTACGTTTCTGGAACTCAGTCGCGGCGAGCTCCTCATAGCGTTGCACGCGCGCCTTGCTCTTTGCCTGGCGCGCCTTGGGATTCGCACGCACCCACTCGAGCTCCCGCTGCAGTGACTTGCGCAAGGCGTCCTGCTGCCGTTCCTCCTGCTGCAGGCGCGCGTCCTTCTGCTCGAGCCACGAGGAATAGTTTCCCTGCCAAGGGATGCCGTAACCGCGATCGAGTTCGAGAATCCAGCCGGCGACGTTGTCGAGGAAATAGCGATCGTGGGTCACCGCGATGACCGTACTTGGGTATTCTTCGAGAAAGCGCTCCAGCCAGGCCACGGACTCGGCGTCGAGATGATTCGTCGGCTCGTCGAGTAACAGCATGTCAGGCTGCGACAGCAGCAATCGGCACAATGCCACGCGCCGCCGCTCGCCACCCGACAGCGTCGATACCTTGGCATCCCAGGGCGGGAGGCGCAGCGCATCCGCTGCGATTTCGAGCTTGCGTTCCAGTTCCCAGCCCTGAACGGCATCGATGGCATCCTGGAGTTTGGCCTGCTCGTCCAGGAGCTTCTGCATCTCCTCGTCCGACACTGGCTCGGCGAACTTGTCGCTGATGGCGTTGAAGCGGTCGATCAGTTGCTGCGTTTCGCCAACGCCTTCGGTCACGATCGAGCGCACGTCCCTCGTGGCATCGAGCTGCGGCTCCTGCTGGAGGTAGCCGATCTTGATCCCCGGCTGCGGGCGCGCCTCGCCTTCGATCTCCGCATCGAGACCCGCCATGATCTTCAGCAGCGTCGACTTGCCGGCGCCGTTCAGGCCGAGCACGCCAATCTTGGCGCCGGGGAAAAAACTGAGGGAAATATCGCGCAGGATGACGCGCTTGGGGGGTACCACCTTGGATACCCGGTTCATGGTGTAGATGTATTGGGCCATGTTGCTAAGTGGAGGCTGGGCCGGAAAAAAGGCCGCGCATTATCCACCAACCCCCTGTGTTAGGCTACCGCGTCCGCCTGGGGGGTCTTGAAGTCCGATGGCGCAATCCACGCGCTCACCGGTGGCGCTCGTCGCCGGCGAAAAGATCGCGCGCTACGGCTTTGGCGACGGGCATCCGTTCGGCTATGACCGTCACGATGCCTTCATGCGCGAGCTGAAGTCGGAGTCACTCGACACGGCCGTGCGGCAACTCGAGCCACGTACCGCCACGCGCGCGGAACTCGCCACATTCCACACGTCCTGCCTACATCGATCTGGTTGAGGAGCGCTCCGTCATCGGGCAGGGCTATCTCGATGCTGGCGACACACCCGCATATCGGGGCATTTTCGAGGCGGCCAGCAACGTGGTCGGAGCTACGCTGACCGCCGTGGAGACGATCATGTCGGGTGAAGCGCAGCGTGCCTTCATCCCGATCGCGGGCCTGCATCACGCCTCGCGTGGTCACGCTGCGGGATTCTGCGTTTTCAACGACTGTGGTGTAGCTGCAGAGGTTCTTCGCAGTCGTTTCGGACTGAAGCGAGTTGCCTATGTCGACATCGATGCCCATCACGGGGATGGCGTGTTCTACAGCTTTGAAGACGATCCATACCTGCTGTTCGCTGACATCCACGAAGATGGCCGATACCTCTACCCGGGTACTGGCGCTGCATCCGAAACCGGAGTCGGAGCCGCCAAGGGCACCAAGCTGAATCTGCCGCTGCCGCCTGGGGCTGACGATGCCGAGTTTCATCGCGCCTGGGCCCGCATCGAGACTTATCTCGAGGAATCCCAGCCCGAGTTCATCCTGTTCCAGTGCGGCGCGGACAGTCTCGAGGGCGATCCGATCACGCACCTGCGGCTCTCGGAAGAGGCGCATGCACATGCCGCGACCCGGCTATGCGCGCTTGCGAATCGTTCGGCGCAAGGGCGACTCCTTGCGATGGGCGGAGGTGGCTACAACCGGCGCAACCTCGCCCGTGCCTGGACCCGCGTAGTGCGCTCGATGGTCGAGTCCGACTGATAAACTGGCGCGATACTGGCCCGATATTGGCCCGTTATTGGTGATAGTGGAGTAACTGATGTTCGATGCGAAGATGACGGTGGCTGATTTCGATCCGGAGCTCAAACGGGCTCTCGATGGCGAACGTCGCCGGCAGGAAGAGCACCTGGAACTGATCGCCTCTGAGAATTACACCAGCCCGCGCGTGCTCGCGGTGCAAGGTTCGGTGCTGACCAACAAGTACGCGGAGGGTTATCCGGGCAAGCGCTACTATGGCGGCTGTGAATTCGTGGACGTTGCCGAACAGCTCGCCATCGATCGCGCGAAGAAACTGTTCGGTGCCGCTTACGCGAACGTGCAACCGCATTCGGGCTCACAAGCCAACGCGGCTGCCTATTTCGCGCTCATCAACCCGGGCGATACGCTGCTTGGCATGAGCCTTGATCAGGGCGGTCATCTGACGCATGGCGCCAAGGTGAATTTCTCCGGTCGTTATTTCAAAGCGGTTCAGTACGGCCTCGACCCGGCGACCGGGCTGATCGACTACGCCCAGGTGGAGCGACTCGCGCACGAGCATCGCCCCAAGCTGATCATCGCGGGATTCTCTGCGTACTCCCGGATCATCGACTTTCCGCGTTTCCGGCAGATCGCCGACGCCGTCGGTGCGTATCTGCTGGTGGACATGGCACACGTCGCGGGACTGTGCGCGGTGGGCCTGTATCCGAACCCGGTATCGATTGCTGATATCACGACGACGACGACGCACAAGACGCTGCGCGG
Organism: uncultured Gammaproteobacteria bacterium; assembly: GCA_963724625.1. Classification (GTDB taxonomy): domain Bacteria; phylum Pseudomonadota; class Gammaproteobacteria; order Steroidobacterales; family Steroidobacteraceae; genus DATBVX01. Next base: position 251,933 of record CAVRVO010000001.1, read on the forward strand.
TCCGCGTGGTGGCATGATCCTCGCGCGCGCCAACCCGGAAATCGAAAAGCGAATCAGTTCGCTGGTGTTTCCCGGCACCCAGGGCGGCCCTCTGATGCACGTGATTGCCGCGAAGGCTGTCGCCTTACTCGAAGCACTACAGCCCGAGTTTGCCGACTATCAGCGCCAGATCCTGAGCAACGCGCGGACCATGTGCCGCGTGCTGATCGAGCGCGGGCACAAGATCGTATCCGGTGGTACCGACAACCACCTGTTTCTGCTCGACCTCATCGACAAGAACCTTACCGGCAAAGATGCCGACGCCGCGCTCGACCGGGCCAATATCACTGTCAATAAGAATGCAGTGCCGAATGACCCGCGCCCGCCCATGGTCACCAGTGGGCTGCGCATGGGCACGCCCGCCATCACGACGCGCGGCTTTCGCGAGAAGGAAGTCGAGCAAGTGAGCCACTGGATCGCAGATGTGCTCGCCGATCCCGCCGGCGAAGCAACACTCAAGCGCGTGCAGCGTGCGGTAATCGACTTGTGCCACCATTTCCCCGTGTACGCCTGAGGTACCCGCAGCGGTGCGGAATGCTCCCACATGCATTGTCCGTTCTGCGCACATGAAGAGACCAAGGTGATCGACTCGCGTCTCGCCGGCGAAGGGACTCAGATCCGCCGGCGACGCGAATGTCTGAAGTGCACCGAGCGCTTCACCACCTTCGAGACCGCCGAGCTGGTCATGCCGCAGGTGGTCAAAGGGGATCGCGCGCGCGAGCCTTTCGATGAGCACAAATTGCGTGCCGGGATCCTCAAGGCACTCGAGAAGCGGCCGGTGAGCAGTGAAGCTGTCGAGGAATCCGTCAGCCGGATCTGCCATAAGATCCGCAGTCTCGGCGAGCGCGAAGTGCAAGCGCGGCAGATCGGCGAGCTGGTCATGGAGGAGCTGCGTCACCTGGATGAGGTCGCGTACGTGCGCTTCGCTTCCGTGTATCGCAGCTTCCAGGATGTCGAGGCGTTTCGCGATGAGGTCGAGCGCTTGCGGCACCGTCGTCGCCGTGAAGGAAGCGCCGACCAGCTGTCGCTCCTGCCGGGCTCGGGTGGCACAGGCGGCGCCGGCGGTAAAGACAAGAAAGGCTGACTCGTGTCATTCAGCGAATTTGATCAGCGCTGCATGCTGCGCGCACTTGAGCTTGCCGAACGCGGGCTCAACACCACTGATCCCAACCCTCGCGTCGGCAGCGTCGTGGCTCGAGGCCAGAAGATCATTGGCGAGGGCTGGCACGAGCGCCCTGGTGAGGCGCATGCCGAGATCGTGGCGCTGCATGCTGCCGGTGAGGCGAGTCGTGGCGCAGATATCTACGTGACACTCGAGCCGTGCTCACATTTCGGGCGCACGCCGCCCTGCGTGGAGGCGTTGCTGCGGGCGGGTGTCAGCCGCGTCGTATGTGCGATGGTAGATCCGGACCCGCGCGTGCGTGGCTCAGGTATCAAACGTCTCAGGGATGCGAGCGTGAACGTCGAATCAGGCCTGTGTGAGGCCGAGGCACGCGCGCTCAATCCGGGCTTCATTCGCCGCATGGAACGAGGCCTGCCGTGGGTACGGGTCAAGTTCGGCGCCAGCCTCGACGGGCGCATCGCGCTTGCGAATGGCGAGAGCCGCTGGATCACGAGTGAAGAGTCGCGCGCCGACGTGCATCAATGGCGCGCCCGCAGTTCGGCGATCCTGACGGGATCCGGAACGGTGTTGAAGGACAATCCACGTCTCGACGCGCGCCCCGGGTCACACGCACAACCTCGTCAGCCGCTGCGCGTCGTGCTTGACTCGGAGCTGCGCACTCCGCTCGATGCGCGCATCCTCGATGCGCCCGGGCGGGTGCTGATTTTGACCGGCGCCGATGCTTCGCGCCGGGCTCAATTCGAGGCGCGCGGCGTGATCGTCGAAGCTGTGAGTCGCGATGCACGCGGCCTTGACCTCAGTGCGCTCATGCAACGGCTCGCCCAGCTGGAAGTGAACGAGGTCTGGGTCGAAGCGGGACCGCGATTGGCAGGTGCGTTGCTCCGCGCTGGCCTCGTGAACGAAATCGTGGTCTACAGCGCGCCGTCCATTCTCGGTGCGACGGCGCAGGGAATGTTCCAGCTCGAGCCGCTCACCTCGCTCGAGGATCGCGTGAAGCTGCGCTTTCGGGACGTGCGTAGAATCGGGCCTGACATCCGGATAGTTGCAGGGTGTGAGGCCTAGGCGATTAATGTTCTCCGGAATCATTCAGGCCATCGGATCCGTCAGTGCCTGCCGGGAGCGGGGCGGCGATCTCGAGCTCATGATCGAAGCTGGCAGGCTCGATCTTAGCCACGTGCGTCTTGGCGACAGCATCGCAGTGAGCGGCGTATGTCTCACAGTCACCCGGACCGCCGCCTCGACATTTGCGGCCGATGTATCGCGTGAAACGCTCGCGCGCACCACGCTCGGAAATCTCGTGCCGCAGAGCCGCGTCAACCTGGAGCTGGCACTCAAGGCGGGCGAACCCATTGGCGGGCACCTTGTATCGGGTCATGTGGATGGTGTGGGACGCCTCGTATCGCGGCACGCCGATGCGCGCTCCGAGCGCCTCGAATTCGAGCTCGAGCCCGAACTCGCCCGTTACGTGGCGCGCAAGGGGTCGATCTGCATCGACGGCGTCAGCCTCACTGTCAACGATGTCGAGGACACGCGTTTCGGTGTCAACCTCATCCCGCATACGCTCGCGGTGACGACGCTCGGCGATCTCACCCCGGATGCGCGCGTGAATCTCGAAGTCGACCTGATCGCTCGCTACGTGGAGCGTCTGCTGGGGCAGTCGATCGCACAGGGGTCGATCGGCCCGAACTGAGGAGGAATGCCTTGGCTCTCTACCATGTTGCGGTGACAGGACGGGACCGTCGCCACCTGACTGAACTGGGAACCAAGCTCCGGGTCGTCGTCGTCGGTTATCGCGAGGAGAAGCGGGGCATCGTTGTCGATGCCTTTGTTCCCGCCGAGAAGATTGCGTGGCTGCAGCGACAGGGCTATGGCGTCACGCGCATCGAGAAGGTGGATGCCCGCGATCGAAAGCGACAGGCGGAAGGCCGCGCGGCGGTACAAACGCGGCTCAAGCGCGGACGCTACGGCGATGTCATCTGGGGTGGGGGCTACCTCACGACCGACGAGATCGAGCGTTGCATCGAGCTCGGCGTACAGAACCACGCTGATTACTTCGAACGCATCGCGCTGCCCCACCTGACCTGGGAGAAGCGACGCTGCCACGCGGTAAGGATCGGCAATGGCCGCGGCAAGAGACGCACGGCCGTCTGCTTCATCGGCGGCCTGCACGGGCGAGAGTGGGGCAGCCCCGACATTCTCGTCTACTTCGCGATGCGGCTGCTGCGCGCCTACCGCGACCACAAAGGCATTCGGCTCGGGAGGAAGGCCTTCACGGCCGCGCAGATCCGCCAGATCGTCGAAACCAGGGACGTGATCCTCTTTCCGCAGGTGAACCCGGATGGCCGGCGCTTCAGCATGGAGCGCCACCCGATGTGGCGTAAGAATCGGCGGCCCGCGCCGCGTGGACGCGGCCACCATTGCGTGGGTGTGGATCTCAACCGCAACTTCCCGTTCCTATGGCATTTCGATCGCCACTTCGCCCCCGGCACCGTCCAGAGCTCCCACAAGCCGGGCGACTACGAGACGTACGTGGGCACGCGCCCGGCCTCCGAGCCCGAGACGCGCAATGTCATCTGGCTGCTCGATCGGTTTGCGAATATCCGCTACTTCGTCGACCTGCACAGCTACGGTGAAACGATTCTCCACAGCTGGGGGACGGACGAGAATCAATCCCACAACCCGAAGATGTCCTTCAGGAACCCCGCCTATGATGGCAAGCGAGGCCTGATCCATGACGATCTCTACCGGGAGCACATACGCGCGGCAGACCTGAAGGAAGCTGTGCGCATGGGCCGGGCGATGGCCGGTGCGATCCGGCTCGTGCGCGGCCGCAAGTATCGATTGCAGCAGTCCGTCGGCCTCTATCCAACCACGGCGTCCTCCGATGACTATGCGTACAGTCGCCACCTCACCGACGCCACGATGGGCAAGATTATTTCCTACACGATGGAGTGGGGCCGAATCCGCGCGAACACACCGTTCCATCCGCCGTACGACGAAATGCGCAAAGTGATGCGGGAAGTCACTGCGGGCCTGCTCGAGTTCTGCCTGCAGGCGAAGTAGCTGTTCAGGGTTAGCCTGTCCTTGTCCTACGGCGACGGCTTGACCTTCCCATCTCGCTCGTACTGCACCCGTTCACGCGCTGTGAGCACGAAGGTAAAGCCCTGTCCGTTGTCCAACTCCGCCGAGCCGTCCCTGAGCTCGTGAATGCGATACACACCTGGCGCCGCGGTGATGCGTACCCCCTGTTGGTTGATGTAGGTGACGGTGCCCGTCAGTTTGACAACGGTGGTCTTCATGGATCGGTCCCTCGATCGGGTTTGTGGCAGTACTCGATTCTGGCTAGCAATATACGATCGTTATGTCGGTCCGCGCGAGTAGTCAGGAGCTCTCGAGCGTGACCGTTTGACCGTGCCGGGAGACGCCGGAATACATACGCCGGATGTGCCCGCTTGTCATTCTGCAACGCGCCACTTTCGCTGACCACCCCCCACGATACCCGGAGCGTCTGGCAGAATTCACACCATGAACAGCATCGATGAAATAATCGGCGAGGTTCGTGCGGGGCGCATGGTCGTAGTCATGGACGACGAGGCGCGCGAGAACGAGGCGGACCTGATCATGGCGGGCGAGGCGGCGACGCCAGAGACGGTCGCCTTCTTCGTGCGCTATACGAGCGGCATCATCTGCCAACCGATGTTGCGCGAGCGACTGCAGGAGCTGCGCCTGCCGCAGATGGTCCCGGAGAACACCGAGTCGCACCGTACGGCGTTCACGATTTCGGTCGACTATCGTCACGGAACCACCACCGGCATCTCGGCGCACGATCGCGCCAAGACCATTCGCGCGCTCGCCGATCCGGCTTCGCAGCCGGATGACTTCGCCCGGCCGGGCCACATCTTTCCGTTGCGGTATACCGAGGGGGGAGTGCTGTGCCGTGCGGGCCACACCGAAGCGACCGTCGATCTCGTGCGGCTTGCCGGATTCCGTACCTTCACCGGCATCCTGTGCGAGATCGTCAATGACGACGGCACGATGAAGCGCGGCCCCGAACTTCTGCAATTCGCTGCGACCCATCGCCTGAAAGTTGGATCGATCGCCGACCTGATCCGTTACCGCCTGAAGAAGGAGCGCTCGGTGGAGCGTATTTCGGAGCAGGAGGTGGAAACGGAGTTCGGTCGCTTCCGGATGTGCTGTTACGAGGATCATGTGAATCGCGACGTGCACATCGCACTGGTGCGCGGCACCCTCGACGGACCGGATCCGCCACTGGTGCGCGTGCACCTGACAGACACCTTGCGCGACGTGATCGGTATCCGGGGCGATCGCGGCTGGCCGCTGCGCGATGCGTTGCATCGTATCGCCGAGGAGGGAAGCGGTGCCGTGATCATCCTGCGCCAGTCAGAAAGTCCGCGCGATCTGATCGAAGCGGTACGGACACTCGAAGCGAGCAAGAGCGGCAGCAGCCGGCATGAAGGCGCACGCGTATTGCGCACGTACGGCATCGGCGCGCAGATCCTGCAGGATCTGGGCGTGACCCGCATGCGCGTATTGAGCGCGCCACGCCAGATGGTCGGAATCTCGGCCTTTGATCTCGAAATCACCGAATACGTCGACAGCGAGGCTTGAAGGTCGCGGCAAGCGCATCCGCTATACTGCCAACCTCCTTATCCATGAATACCATTCGCATCATTGAGGGCGATCATCTGGCGCGCGACCTGAGATTCGCGATCGTCGCCTCGCGCTTCAATGAATTCATTGTCGAGAGCCTGATCCGCGGTGCAATCGAGACCCTGCAACGCCACGGGGCGGCTGAAAAGCAGATCGAGCTGGTCCGCGTCCCCGGAGCGTTCGAGATGCCGTTGACGGTGAAGAAGCTCCTCGCCGCTCGTCGGCATGATGCTGTCATCGCACTCGGTGCCGTGATCCGGGGCGCGACACCGCACTTCCAGTATGTCGCGGGTGAATGCGCGAGCGGACTCTCCCGTGTGGCGCTCGAGTCCGGCGTCCCGATTGCGTTCGGCGTGCTTACGACTGACACCATCGAGCAGGCAGTGGAGCGTGCGGGCGCCAAGAGCGGCAACAAGGGTGCGGAAGCTGCGGTGACCGCGATCGAGATGGCCAACCTGCTGAGGCGCCTGGAAGGCTGAGGGGCGTTCGATGACGGTTTCCCCAGAGTTGCGCCCCAGCACTCGCGCACGTTCGGTGGCGCGCAGGCTGGCGATGCAGGCGATCTACCAGGCGCAGCTCAACGCGCAGCCCTGGCAGGATCTGCACCTGCAATTCATGTCGAACGAAGACATGCCGCGCGCCGATGGCGAATACTTCCGCGAGTTAGTGCAGCAGGTGTGCGGGTCGCGCGAATTGCTCGATGCCGACCTGTCTTCCCTTCTCGACCGGCCCACCAAGGATCTCGATCCGGTCGAGCATGCAATCCTGCTGATCGGTCTATACGAACTCAAGGCGCGAAGCGACGTGCCGTTCCGCGTCGTGATCAACGAGGGTGTCGGTCTCGCCAAGAAGTTTGGCGCGACTGACGGCCACAAGTATGTGAATGCAGTCCTGGATCGTGCGGCTGCGCAACTGCGTGCCGGCGAGCGTGGAGCACGCTCTAGCTAGGCGTGCAGGGGCGTACATCGATGTCCCTGGGTGAATTCGAGCTGATCAAGCGCTTCTTTGCGGACGCGGGTCCAAGGTGCGAAGACGTCACTCTTGGTATCGGCGACGATGCCGCGCTCGTACGGGTACCGGACGGGACCGAACTCGCGGTAACCGTGGACACGATCGTCGCTGGAGTCCACTTTCCGCTCGACACGCCGGCGGAAGACATCGGTTACCGGGCGCTGGCGGTCAACCTCAGTGACATTGCAGCGATGGGCGCAATGCCCGCATGGGCGACGCTCGCATTGACTCTGCCAGCTGCAGACGAACGCTGGCTGGAGGGGTTCTGCGCGGGTTTCTTCTCGTTGGCTCGCGCCCATGACGTCACGCTGATCGGCGGCGACACGACGGCTGGTCCGCTGACGATCACGGTACAGATCATGGGTCACGTGCCGAGCGGCAAGGCACTACGCCGAGGTGGCGCGCAGCTCGGGGACTTGATCTTCGTGAGCGGGCACGTGGGTGACGCGGCCGCGGGCCTGGCGCTCATCGAGAAGCGGGCGGAGACGTCCAATGAAGCTCATCGGGACTATCTGATCGAGCGCTTCCTGAGGCCCGTGCCACGGATCGGCCTGGGCAGGGCACTGCGCGGATTGGCCTCCGCGATGATCGACGTCTCGGACGGCTTGGGCGCCGACCTCGGCCATATCCTCGAGGCAAGCGGAGTCGGCGCACGTATCGATACGGCTCGATTGCCCATGTCCGGCGCACTTACCGCCACGTTCGAACCAAAACGTGCGCTCGAGCTGGCACTCGGTGGCGGTGATGACTACGAGTTGTGCTTCACGCTTGCGCCTCGCCACGAGCACCTGATACCGGGTATCGAATCAGCGGCGGGCTGTGCCCTGTCCAGGATCGGGGTGATCGATTCGCGTCCCGGCCTCGCGCTTCAGGATGGAACTGCGGTCAGTCAGTCGGTGCACGGATTCGACCATTTTTCGCGCTGAGCCGCGTTGCGGGAATCCCTGAGCGCAGGGCTCGGAGGCCGTTCAAATATCTCAGAATTTGCGTGTGCCCGGCCTTCCTGCGAGCACGCGGGAATGATCCGGGAGTTACGTCACAGTCCGGTCCGGACCCCATCCGTATCCTGCCGCCCGAACTGCGCATGGGGAACCATCATTCGTAATCTGATCGCAGAGCGCTCCGCACGGGCCAGCGGCGTGCCGGAGAAAATCGGCAAGTACGTCATCATCAACGAGGTCGGTCGCGGCAGCACCGGCGTCGTGTACCTCTCGCATGACCCGTACTACGGCCGCGATGTCGCGATCAAGGTCTACAACATGGAGACTGGTGGAGACGAGGAGCGTGCCAAGGTGGCACGCAAGATGTTCCTCTCCGAGGCCCACATGGTGGGCATGTTGCAGCATCCGAACATCCTGCCGATCTACGACGCGGGCGAAGAGAACGGTCACTGCTATATCGTGACTGAGCACGTACAGGGCGCGCGCACCCTGGTCGCGTATTGCCGTCCCGACAACCTGCTGCGCATCGACGACGCAGTGGAGATCATGTTCAAGTGCGCCAAGGCGCTGCACTACGCGCACGGGCGTGGCGTGATCCATCGCGACATCAAGCCCAGCAACATCATGCTCACGACTGACAGTGACGTGCGCATCATCGATTTTGGCATCGCGCTGGTCGCGGACTCCGACATCTCGAGCATCCAGGGCATCGCGGGCAGCCCGAGCTACATGTCACCGGAGCAGGTCCAGAACTCCGAGATCACTCACCGCTCCGACCTGTACTCGCTGGGTGCGGTGATGTATGAGCTGCTGACCGGATTCCGACCGTTTCGCGCCGGCAATCTTTCCAAGCTCCTGCACCAGATCGTGTTCGCGACACCGCCACCGATTCACACGATGCGCAAGGAGATCCCGGAAGAGCTGGAGAATGTGGTCGCCACCGCGCTGCAGAAGGAGCAGGACAAGCGCTACAAGAGTGGTCTCGACTTCGCTGCCGAGCTCACGCGCGTACATCAGAAACTGCGCGCGCAGTACGAGCAGATCGATAGCCAGCAGCAGTTCGATCTGCTCAGGCGCCTGAAGTTCTTCCACGATTTCTCGCACGGCGAGATCTGGGAAGTGCTGCGTGCGAGCAGTTGGCAGGAGTACACGAACGGTGAGGAAATCGTCAAGGAAGGCGAGATGGATGACCGTTTCTACATCATCGTCTCGGGCCACGTGAAGGTGGAACGCCACGGCGCCGACGTCGGCCGGCTGGGCGGCGGCGATTGCTTCGGTGAGACGAGCTACGTGCGCGGCGCCAAGCGCACCGCGACGATCAAGGCGGATGGTGAAGTCACGGTGATGAAAGTGAGCTCGACGCTTCTCGAGCAGGTCTCCGCTTCGTGTCAACTGCGATTCAACAAGGTCTTCCTGCGCAGCCTCATCGGCCGGCTGCAAAACGCCGAGCGCAAGGTCGGCTGAGCGACGCTCCCCGGCACAGATCGCTTCCTGGCGCTTTCGGATCCTCCCGGACACCGCAGCAAGATTCGCGCCCGCCGCTACCGAGTACCTCGGCAAGGCAGGCGACAGTGGTGTTTCGAATCTGCCCGCAAGCGCATCCAAGTAACCCGCGCCAGCCAATGTGAACGAACCCGGAGCTGATTCAGCTTCAGGGCTGATGAGTTCTGCGTTTCTCCAGTTTTCACCCTGCCCCAAGGGTCGATTGACGCCGGCATGCACCGGCGTTAACTTCCCGCGCCGAGTTTCCGGGTGAAGGGAGTCACGCCATGAACCGCAGAATCGTCCTTCTGCTCGTTCTGCTAGCCATAGCGCCGGTCGCCACGGCCCAAAACCTGGCCTCGGCCCAAACCCTCGACTCACTCAAGTCGTTCAAAGAACCTCTCGTCACTCTGCTCTACAGCAAGCTCGGGGTCACCGAGAATCAGGCGAGGGGTGGAATCGGCTCCATGCTGGCGCTCGCGCAGCAGAAACTGGCCAAAGATGATTTCGAGCAGGTGGCGAGCCTCGTTCCGGGCGCCACCTATCTGGACACCGCCCGCAGGCTTGGTGCTGTGACGGGGCCAGTGACGAGCATGGCCGGGCTGAACGACGCTCTTGGCCGTATGGGACTGAACCCCGAGACCGCGGCCAAGTTCGTTCCCGCCGTGACCGACTATCTCGGCAAGACCGGCGGCGAGACGACTCAGTACTTGCTGGCCAGCGTCTTCAGATAGGCCGGAACAAAGACTTCACAACCGGCCGTGATCGCGGAGCGGCGCAGCCGGGCTGCGTGCCCCATGTTCAGCGCTTGCCACTGCGAGCTGACTCCTTGTCCTTCTCGATCAGCGCGTAAGCTGAGTGGTTGTGGATTGACTCGAAATTCTCCGACTCCACGACGTACGCCAACACGCGCTCATCCGCGTTGAGACGCAGCGCGATGTCGCGCACCATGTCCTCGACGAATTTTGGATTGTCATAGGCGTGCTCGGTTACGTACTTCTCGTCCGGACGCTTGAGAATGCCGTATAGCTCGCACGAGGCTTCCTTCTCGGCAATGTCGATCAACTCCTCGATCCACACATGTTCGCGGATGCGCACCTTGAGCGTGATGTGTGAACGTTGATTGTGTGCACCGTAGTCGGAGATCTTCTTCGAACACGGGCACAGACTCGTGACGGCCACGACCACCTTGACCCAGATGTCGGTGCGCCCCTCGTGCCGCTCGCCGATCAGCGAGGCGCGATAGTCCATCAGGCTTTCGACTCCTGATACCGGAGCCTTCTTCATCACGAAATACGGGAACGACATTTCGATGTGTCCCGAGTCGGCATCGAGTCTGCGAGTCATTTCCTCGAGTAGTGCGCGGAACGAGTCCACCGAGATCTCGCGCTCGTGGTGCAGGATCTCGATGAAACGTGACATGTGCGTGCCTTTGAAGTCGTGGGGCAGGTTCACGTACATGTTGAAATTGGCGATGGTGTGCTGTTCGCCGCTGGAGCGATCCTTGACGCGCACCGGGTGATACACATCCTTCACTCCAACCCGGTTGATCGGAATGCGGCGTGTGTCGGCGCGATTCTGCACATCTTCGATGCCGACCACAGTGGGTTTGCGGGTTCTGGCCGTTCTGGCTGGCACGTCCATTACGATTCTCGAATGTCCTTGCGGGGGAGGTGGATTATACGCACGCAGCGGCGGGCGCTCACCGAGCGGTCCCGGCCTTCACGAATTCTAGGCGGAGGCCGGTGCGGCGGGGGCGAGGCCTGGCCGTCGCCAGAAACGCTCGATCGCAGCCTCCAGCGCGGCCGGATCGAGTCCGGCCATTTTCAGGCAGTCGTCCCGCGAGCCGTGCTCCACGAACCGATCCGGAATTCCAAGATGCAGGAGTGGCATTTGTATGTTGCGCGCGGCGAGCAGTTCCCCGACTGCAGCACCGGCGCCGCCGGCGACCGCGTTTTCTTCGATGGTTACGAACGCCGCATGACGCGCGGCAAGCCGCTCCACCAGCTCGTCGTCCAGCGGCTTGACAAAGCGCATGTTGACCAGCGTGGCATCGAGGCGTTCGGCGATGCGCTCGGCAGGTGAAACCATCGTTCCGAACGCAAGGATTGCCAGACCGCTGCGTCCCTCGCGCTTGAGCTGAGCGCGACCGATCGGCAAGGCCTGCATGCTCTCCTGGATGGCGACGCCCGGCCCCTGGCCGCGCGGGTAGCGAACCGCCGCCGGTTGATCGAGCGTCGTGGCGGTGTAGAGCATCTGGCGACACTCGTTTTCATCCGCCGGTGCCATGACGACCATATTCGGAATGCAGCGCAGGTAACTCAGATCGTAGTTACCCTGATGAGTTACGCCGTCGCCGCCCACGAGCCCGGCGCGATCGATCGCAAACAACACCGGGAGCTTCTGCAAGGCGACGTCATGGATGAGCTGGTCGTAGCCGCGTTGCAGGAACGTCGAGTAGATCGCAACTACCGGACGCGCTCCTTCACAGGCAAGGCCAGCGGCGAAGGTCACGGCGTGTTGTTCGGCGATCGCGACATCGAAGTAGCGGTCAGGAAAGCGCTTTTCGAATTCGACCAGGCCTGAGCCTTCACGCATGGCCGGCGTGATCCCGACGATGCGCGCATCGCGCTCCGCGATGTCGCACAGCCACTGTCCAAAAACCTGTGAATAGGTCGGCCCGCTGGCCTTTTCCTTGTAGATCGTGCCGCTCACGGGGTCGAACGGACCCGGGCCGTGCCACTTGATGGGGTCAGCCTCCGCGGGCGGATAACCTTTGCCTTTGCGAGTTGCGATGTGCAGCAGTTGCGGGCCGCGCAGTCCCTTGAGATTGCGCAGCGTGCGGGTCAGCGTCTTCAGATCATGCCCGTCGATCGGGCCGATGTAGTTCCACCCCATCTCTTCGAACATGGTTCCCGGCAGGACCATGCCTTTCATGTGCTCCTCGGAACGTCTCGCGAGCTCCCACGCCGTGGGCATCTGCCGCAACACTTTTTTACTGCCTTCGCGCAGTCCCGCGTACAGCTTTCCCGAGAGCACCTTGGCGAAGTAGTTGGAAAGCGCGCCGACATTCTCGGAAATCGACATGTCGTTGTCGTTGAGGATCACGAGCAGGTCGACATCGAGGCTCCCGGCGTGGTTGAGCGCTTCGAACGCAAGGCCGGCGCTCATCGCGCCATCGCCGATGACCGCGACGACACGGCGTTGTTCGCCGGAGTGCGCCGCACCGATTGCCATGCCGAGCGCCGCGCTGATCGAGGTGCTCGAATGGCCCACGCCGAACGTGTCGAAGACGCTCTCGGCGCGGGACGGGAAGGGCGCGAGGCCGCTGGTCTGCTTGATCGTGTGCAGGCGTTCGCGTCGCCCCGTCAACACTTTGTGCGGATAGGCCTGGTGTCCCACGTCCCACACGATCCGATCGACGGGCGTGTCGTAAACGTAGTGAAGTGCGATCGTGAGCTCGACGGTTCCGAGACCGGCTGCAAAGTGACCGCCACGTGTAGCAACCGTCTGGATGAGGAACGTGCGCAGCTCCGCGGCCAGCGCTTCGAGCTTGTTCGCCGCCAGCTTGCGCAGGTCGGCGGGTGATCGAATTGCATCGAGCAGGGGATATTGAGGCTGGTCAGCCATGTCGCAAAGTGTACTAGTGGAGACGGCGTGGCGGCGAATCAGCTGTCGCGCTCGATGACGAAGTCCGCAAGCCAGCGCAGATTGTCGGCGCCGGGTCCGAAATCCCTCAGGCTCTCGATCGCGAGCGCATGCAACTCGCGGCAGCGGCGCTTCGATGCTTCCAGTCCGAGCACGCTTGGATACGTGGGTTTGTCCTTGGCGCGGTCTGCACCGGTCGGCTTACCTACCGTCGCTGGGTCGCCTTCTACATCGAGGATGTCGTCCTGCACCTGGAAGGCGAGCCCGATGTAGCGCGCAAACTGGTCGAGCACTGCGAAGCGTTGTGAATCGAGGTCCTGCGCCAGCGCGGGCATCAGCACGCTCGCCCGGATGAGAGCCCCGGTCTTGCGACTGTGCATTTCCTCCAACTCGCTCACGACCAGGTGCCGGCCGATGGCGCCGAGATCGAGTGCTTGTCCGCCTGCCATTCCCGCAGTGCCGCTTGCCTCCGAGAGCAGGTCGATCAGCCGCACGCGGGTGTGCGGCTCCTTATCCAATGACGGATCGACAGCCAGAATCCGGAATGCGAGCACCTGCAACGCGTCGCCGACCAGGATTGCAGTCGCCTCGTCGTATGCCTTGTGAACTGTGGGGCGCCCGCGTCGCAAATCGTCGTTGTCCATGGCGGGCAAGTCATCGTGGACCAGCGAGTAGGCGTGAATCAGCTCGACTGCCGCGGCCGGCGGGTCGAGTCGTGCAAGGTCAGCGCCCAGCGCTTCGCCAGTGGCGTATACAAGAACGGGGCGCAGGCGTTTGCCTGAGCCGAGAACGCTGTAACGCAGAGCGCTGTGCAGCCGTTGCGGTACTCGATTCTCGTCGGGCAACCAGTGTTCAAGCACCGCCTCGATGCGGACACGGTACTCGGCGATGCGCTTCGGGCGGCTCTGCGCAGGTTTCATGGGCGCGACCGTGCCTCCGCAAGCTTCTGGCTAGGCGCGAGGCGCAGTCGATATGTCGATATCGATAAGACTCGCAACGCCACCAGAAGCTTGCCGAGACCGGTCCCGTACGGGTTGCGTCGCGAACGGGCAGCTGCGTCGTTGCACCGCTTGCCAATGGAATCGACCAATAGCTGCACGGTGCGTCTAGCATCTGCACCGTTGGCGACACAACGCGCTCCACGAAACCTGCGCAGAGCCGCCCTAGGAAGTGCCAGGGAATTGGAAGTCAACGAGGGCGATCCAGATCAGGATTCGGGCTCGAAATCCTCGACCACGTCCTCAGCGTCATTCTCGCCCGCGGGCCTGAGCAGGATTTCCACCTTCTGCTCCGCTGCCTTGAGCGCGGTCTGGCAGGAGCGCGCCAGGCTCACTCCGCGCTCGAAGTGCTTGAGCGATTCCTCGAGTGTCAGCTCGCCTCGCTCGAGGCGCTCGATGAGTGCTTCGAGTTCGGCCATGCATTGCTCGAAATCGGGAAGTTTCTCTTTGCGTGCGGTCATGGGGTTCGGTCAACGCCTGGCATGTGTGTTCCAGAGCGCGGCGTAAGGTACACAGGCGCTCGGACGAGGGTCAATTCGAAGCGTCGCGCTGTTTTTGGCGTTGACTTCACCTCGGGCCGAGTCTAGATTCGGCCGCTAGAATGATTCTAAGGGCTTGTCCAAACCTTTTGATGGCTAACGCCGGAGGATTGCGTTTATGAATCTGAAGGGCAGCAAAACCGAGAAGAATCTGAAGGATGCGTTTGCGGGCGAGTCCATGGCCAATCGCCGCTACCTGTACTTCGCAGCCAAGGCCGACGTCGAAGGTTTCAACGATGTCTCTGCCGTATTCCGCTCTACTGCCGAGGGCGAGACCGGGCACGCGCACGGGCACCTCGAGTATCTGGAGCAGGTCGGCGATCCCGCCACGGGCTTGCCGATCGGCGAGACGTCCAAGAACCTCAAGGCCGCCATCGCCGGTGAGACCCACGAGTACACCGATATGTATCCCGGAATGGCCAAGGCGGCGCGCGAGGAGGGCTTCCAGGAAATCGCCGACTGGTTCGAGACTCTCGCCAAGGCCGAACGCTCGCACGCTAATCGCTTCCAGAAAGCACTCGACGCGCTCTGATCGGACGGCAGTTCGCCAGCCGATTCATGTCCAACGAGTTGCCGGGCGGAAGGCGCGAAGGGAGCCTGGAAGCACCCACGCGCCATCCGCTGGGTTGGGACCAACCCGAATTCCATGCAGCAGCCGCGCTCGAGAAGGAACTCGAGCGTGTGTTCGACATCTGTCACGGATGTCGGCGCTGTTTCAATCTCTGTAACGCCTTTCCGACGCTGTTCGATGCGGTCGATGCCACCGCAACCGGCGAGGTTGCGGCCGTCGAGCGCAAGGCGTTCTGGGAAGTCGTCGATCATTGCTACCTGTGCGACATGTGCTACATGACCAAGTGTCCGTACGTGCCGCCGCATCCCTGGAACGTCGACTTTCCGCACCTGATGTTGCGCGCCAAGGCGGTACGGCATGCGCAGGGCGAAACGCGCTGGCGCGACAAAGTCCTGAGCTCGACCGAAGCGGTCGGGCGAATTGCCGGCATCCCGGTGGTGGTGGAAGCCGTTAATGCTGTCAACCGCAGCCCGAGCGGACGGCGACTCCTGCAGAAGGCGCTCGGTGTGCACGTCAATGCTCCGCTGCCGAAGTACTACAGCCGCACGTTCCGGCGCCGCGACCGTAAGCGCGTGCCGCTGACGACGCCACCACAGAGCACCGCAGAGACTCGCGGCAAGGTGGCACTGTTCGTTACCTGCTACTGCAATCGCAACGAGCCTGACATCGCCTCGGACCTGGTCAAAGTCTTCGAGCACAACGGCATCGCGGTTGCGCTAGCGTCCGGCGAACGCTGCTGTGGTATGCCCAAGCTCGAGCTCGGCGACCTCGAGAGCGTCGCGAAACTCGGCAGGGCTAATGTGATTGCGCTTGCGAACCTGATCGACGCCGGACACGATGTGGTTGCGCCCGTTCCCTCCTGCGTCCTCATGTTCAAGCAGGAGCTGCCGTTGATGTTTCCCGACGATGCGGCAGTCGCCAAGGTCCGTGATCATGTTTTCGACCCATTCGAATATTTGATGCTGCGTCACCGCGCCGGCCTGCTGAGAACCGACTTCAAGCAACAGCTCGGAAAAATTGCTTACCATGTGCCGTGTCACTTGCGGGTGCAGAACATTGGCCTCAAGACGCGCGACGTTCTCATGCTGGTGCCGGGCACCAGTTTCGAGGTGATCGAGCGCTGCTCGGGCCACAATGGCACCTACGCGGTGAAACAGGAGTTTCACGACATATCCATGAAAATCGGCCGCCCGGTGGCGCAGCGGGTTGCTGCCAGCGGCGCTGATCACTATTCGAGTGATTGCCCGATGGCCGGGCACCAGATCGAAGCGGGCATCGATCACAAGGGCTCGCCGGAACATCCATTGACGTTGCTGCGCATGGCTTACGGTCTATGAAAAAGCTCGCGCCGAATGAGCTCATGGGTCTGGAGCAGTACGCGCGCGAGCGTGCAACATTTCGGGCACGCGTGCTGGGTCACAAGAAGAATAGGCACCTCGCCGTGGGCCCGAACTGTACCTGGGTATTCGAAGACCGGCTGACGATCCAGTACCAGGTGCAGGAAATGCTGCGCGCCGAACGGATCTTCGAGCCCGCAGGGATTGAGGATGAGCTGGCGGCGTACAACCCACTTATCCCCGACGGCACGAATTGGAAAGTGACACTGCTGATCGAGTTCACGGACGCAGCCGAACGGCGAATCGCACTCGCGAGGCTCCGAGGCTTTGAGAAGCGCTGCTGGATCCAGGTGGATGGCCACCAGCGGGTTTGGGCGATCCCGGACGAGGACCTTGAGCGTGAGACTGACGAAAAGACCTCCTCGGTGCACTTTCTGCGCTTTGAGCTTGAGCCAACGATGCGCCACGCGCTCAAGGCGGGCTCGAAGTTCGGCGTTGGAGTCGATCACGAGCATTATCGGCACGCGATCGGACACTTGCCCGATGCAGTGCGCGTCGCTCTGGTCGCCGATCTCGACGATCCCGCCGCAGTGCGCAGATAGCGAGGTTGCACCTGATGGGCCAACATGCCGCGCACGTGCGGCAGTCGTCTTGTACAATCGCGCGCGTTCCGTTCAGCCGGCCCAGGTGATGTAGCGCACGATGGCCCAGTCTTACACCGCCTCCGATATCGAGGTCCTGAGCGGCCTCGACCCCGTGCGTCGCCGGCCGGGGATGTACACCGACACCCGCACTCCAAATCATCTCGCCCACGAGGTCATCGACAACAGCGTCGATGAGGCGATCGGCGGCTACTGCAAGAACATCCAGGTGACCGTGCACAAGGACGGTTCGCTCGAAGTCGAGGACGACGGCCGCGGCATGCCGGTCGACATCCACCCGAAAGAGAAGATTTCTGGCGTGGAACTGATCCTCACGCGCCTGCACGCGGGCGGGAAATTCTCCGACAAGAACTACGAGTTTGCCGGCGGCCTGCACGGCGTCGGGGTCTCAGTCGTCAACGCGCTCTCGAAGAATCTCGAGTGCTGGGTAAGGCGTGGCGGCAAGGAATACAACATCAGCTTCAAGGACGGACGCGCCAAGCGGAAGCTCGAGGTCGTTGGCGAGGTGGGACAGAAGAATACGGGCACGACGGTGCGCTTCTGGCCGGATCCGCAGTTCTTCGATTCCGAGAAATTCTCGATTCCGCGCCTGAAGCATGTGTTGCGCGCCAAGGCGGTGCTGTGCCCGGGATTGAAAGTCCGGCTGAAAGTCGAGGCGACCGGTGAGAAAGAGGAGTGGTTCTACACCGGCGGGCTGTCCCAATACCTTGTCGATCAGCTCAAGCAGGGAGAATGGCTGCCGCAGGAGCCTTTCAGCGGTGACTTCAAGAGCGAGCGTGAAGCGGCTGAGTGGGCGTTCGTGTGGCTGCTTGATGGCGAACATCCTGTCACCGAGAGCTACGTCAACCTGATACCGACGATCGAAGGTGGCACGCACGTGAATGGCTTGCGCACCGGGGTGACCGACTCGGTGCGCGAGTTCTGCGAATTTCGCAACCTGGTCCCGCGCGGCGTGAAGCTGACGCCCGAAGATGTGTTCGATCGCGTGAACTACATCCTGTCGGTCAAGATGCAGAACCCCCAGTTCGCCGGGCAGGTAAAAGAGAAGCTCGGCTCGCGTGAGAGCGCCGCGTTCGTCGGCGGAGTCGTGAAGGACGCGTTCGCGTTGTGGCTGAACCAGCACCCGGATGCGGGTGAGCGGATCGCGCAACTCGCAATTACCAACGCTCAATCGCGCATGAAGGCGGCGCAGAAGGTGACGCGTCGGCGCAATACCGGCAGCTCCGTGCTGCCCGGCAAGCTCGCCGACTGCACCAGCGACGACCCGGCGCGCTCCGAGCTGTTCCTCGTCGAGGGCGATTCCGCCGGCGGCTCCGCCAAGCAGGCGCGTGACAAGGACTACCAGGCGATCATGCCGTTACGAGGCAAGATCCTGAACACCTGGGAAGTCGAACCGGGCGAGATCCTGAAGTCTCAGGAAGTGCACGATATCGCGGTAGCACTCGGGGTCGATCCCGGGTCGCAGGATCTCAGTGCGCTCCGCTATCACAAGATCTGCATCCTGGCGGACGCGGATTCGGACGGGCAGCACATTGCAACGCTCCTGTGCGCTCTGTTCCTGCGTCACTTCCGTCCCGTGGTCCTGTCCGGGCACGTGTTTGTCGCGATGCCTCCCCTGTATCGCATCGACGTGGGCAAGCAGGTCTTCTACGCGCTCGATGATGCCGAACGCCAGGGCGTCATGGACCGGATCTCCGCCGAGGGCATCCGAGGCAAGGTGACGGTGATGCGCTTCAAAGGCCTCGGCGAGATGAACCCGACCCAGCTGCGCGAAACCGTGATGGCACCGCAGACGCGCCGGCTCCTGCAGCTCACGATCACGGGCAATGACAAGACCGATCAGCTGATGGACATGCTCCTCGCCAAGAAGCGCGCCTCCGACCGGCGCGAGTGGCTCGAGACCAAAGGGAACCTCGCCCAGGTATGACGGATCAGCCGGAACTGAATTTCGAGGGCATCGAGAAGCAGCCCCTCAGGACCTTCACCGAGAAGGCGTACCTCGACTACTCGATGTACGTGATCCTCGATCGCGCGCTGCCGGCACTCGGCGATGGGCTCAAGCCTGTGCAGCGCCGGATCATCTATGCGATGAGCGAGCTGAGTCTCAGCGCGGGCGCGAAGCACAAGAAATCTGCACGCACCGTCGGTGATGTGATCGGCAAGTTTCATCCGCACGGTGACTCGGCGTGCTACGAAGCCATGGTCCACATGGCGCAGCCGTTCTCGTACCGCTATCCGATCGTCGATGGCCAGGGTAACTGGGGATCGACCGACGACCCGAAGTCCTTCGCAGCGATGCGCTACACCGAATCGCGCCTCACCCCGTACGCGAGCCTCCTGCTGAGCGAGCTGGCGCAGGGGACGGTGGAATGGCAGCCGAACTTCGATGGCACGCTTGAGGAGCCGTTGGTCATGCCCGCGCGCGTGCCCAACCTGCTGCTCAATGGAACCTCGGGCATCGCAGTCGGCATGGCGACGGATATACCACCGCACAATCTGCGTGAGGTAGTGGCGGCCTGCGTACATCTGCTCGATGAGCCGGATATCACGGTGCGCAAGCTGTGCCAGCACATCAAGGGCCCCGACTTCCCGACCGGCGGCGAGATTGTCTCCGCCCGCAAAGAGCTGCTGGATTTCTACCAGTCTGGAAACGGCGCATTTCGGGCACGCGCTTCCTACGAGGTCGAAGACGGTCACATTGTCATCACGGCTTTGCCGTTCCAGGTCTCGGGCGCGAGGATCCAGGAACAGATCGATGCTCAGCGACAGGCCAAAAAGCTACCGATGGTAGAGGACGTGCGCGATGAGTCCGATCACGAGAACCCGACCCGACTGGTGATCATCCCGCGCTCGAACCGCGTGGATGAGGTGCAACTCATGCAGCACCTGTTCGCCACCACGGACCTGGAACGCAGTTACCGGGTCAACCTGAATATCATCGGGCTCGACGGCCGGCCCAAGGTGTTCAACCTCAAGGAGCTGCTGGAAGAGTGGCTCAAGTTCCGGCTCGAAACCGTCACGCGGCGTCTGAAATTCCGCCTCGACAAGGTGCTGAGGCGCCTGCACATCCTCGATGGCCTGTTGATCGTCTATCTCAACCTGGACGAGGTGATCCGCATCATCCGTCGCGAAGAAGAGCCCAAGCCCGTGCTCATGAAGCGCTTCAAGCTGAGCGACGAGCAGGCCGAGGCGATTCTCGAGACCAAGCTCCGCCATCTCGCGAAGCTCGAGGAGATGCGCATTCGCGAGGAGCAGAAGGAACTCGACGCCGAGCGCGAGGACCTCGAGGCGACGCTCAAGAGCAAGGCCAGGTTGCGCAAGTTAGTGCGCGAAGAATTGATCGCCGACGCCGAACAGCACGGTGATGAACGGCGCACCAAGATTGTCGAACGCGAAGCCGCCCAGGCGATCGATGAGACCGAACTCGTTACCAGTGAACCGGTCACCGTGGTCCTGTCGACGCGCGGCTGGGTGCGAGCCGCAAAGGGTCACGACATCGATGCTCGGGCGCTGAGTTACAAGACCGGAGATGAGTTTCAAGCCGCGGCCTTCGGCAAGTCCACGCAGCTCGCCGTGTTTCTCGACAGCACGGGCCGCGCATACAGTCTTCCCGCACACACTTTGCCGTCCGCGCGTGGGCAGGGCGAGCCGTTGTCCGGACGGCTGAATCCGCCGGATGGCGCCACCTTTGCTGGCGTGCTGATCGGTGAGCCTGATGATTTGTGGCTGGTGGCGAGCGATGCAGGTTATGGCTTCACGGTTCGCCTCAAGGAGCTGCATTCGCGCAACCGCGCCGGCAAGCTCGTTCTGCGAGTGCCCGAGGGCGGAAAGGTATTGCCGGCATCGCCCGTGCCGACCGATCCTCAATCGCTGGTCGTCGTAGTGAGCTCGGATGGCAAGATGTTGGCGTTTCCGGTCGCGGAAGTGCCGGAACTCCCGCGGGGCAAGGGCAACAAGCTGTTTGGGATTTCGGGGAAGAAATTCGCGGCTCGCGAGGAATACCTCACCGCCATGACAGTGCTGCCCGCGGATCGAAAGCTCGTCATTGCGAGCGGCGAGCGGCGCATGACGCTGTCGTTCGCGGAGCTCGAACCTTACCGGGGAGCGCGCGGCCAGCGCGGGGCGATGTTGCCACGGGGTTGGCGCAAGGTGGATCGCATCGAGGCGCTCGCGGCCGCTTAGCGGCTGCCCATCACGACTTCTTCGGGTGCGTTGACGAAATAGCCCTGAATGAATTCGACGCCGAGCTGCCACAGCACCGCCATGGTGTTGGCGTCCTCGACCCGTTCGGCGATCGTCTCGATCTTTTTTTGCTTCGCCGTCGCGACGAAGAGCTTCACCTTCTGTTGCAGCTCGTTGTTGGTGGCGAGTCCCTGCATCAAGGAGCCATCGACTTTGATGAACTGCACGGGTATTGCAGCGAGCAGCGCCAGGGGATCACGCCCGGCGCCGAAATGCTCCAGGGCGGTGGAGAACCCCAGCTTGTGCAGCGTCAGCACCAGCTCCTTGGTTTGATTCAGATATTGCGTAGCTGTTTCTTCGGTAATCTCGAAACAGATGCGCCGTGACTCGATGCGGATCGCCTTGAGCTGGTTCTGCAGCCATGGCGCCAGGGAACGATCCAGCACGCTGTCCTTGGAGAGGCGCACGAAGATCCGTGCCGGCTGGCGCGCCGCGCAGAATGACATCGACGCGCCGATCACCCAGCGATCGATGTTCTTCATCAGGTCGTTGCGCTCTGCCGCCTCCATGAACTCCGAAGGCAATACTTCCTTGCCCGACTCATCGAGCATTCGCACCAGTACGTCGAACATGCCCTTGTCTTCGCCTTGCAGGCTGGCGATCGGCTGCTGCACCAGACGGAAACGGTTTTCCATCAATGCAGCCTTGATGTGCTTGACCCAGATCTGATCGTAGGCCTGGACACGCGTGTCGGTGTCGGCCTTGTCCACGGTGTAGAAACGACTTCCACCCTCGGCACGGCCGAGCTTGTTGGCGGCGGCCGCGTCCGCAAGCGCCTTGCCGACATCGGAATTGGCTGGCGGGAGGACGCCAAGGCCAACGGTGCAGGTCGCTGAGAACGATTTCTGCGCGATCTGGAACACGTTCCCGGCCACTCGCTTCACGAAATGATCTGCCCACGCCTCAACATCGCGCACGGCACCGCGTTCCAGCAGCACCACGAAACAATTCCCGCCAAAACGTCCCGCGAGGTCATTTGGAGCGAGTTGATCGCGCAGTACCTCCGCGAACGCCACCAGGAAGTCCTCGCTCGCCAGCACGCCAATGTCAGCCTGGATGCTGCCGAACTTGTCGGGCTTGATGTAAGCGAGTTGGCGCACGCCGCCCTTCACCGGCTCGGCCAGGCGCGCCCGCAATTCCTCGATCAGGTAACGTCGATGCAGAAAGCGCGTCGACGGATCGCGGCGTACCGCGTCCTTGAGTTCCTTCTCTATTTCCTGTCCACCGGAATTCCGTGGCGAGGGCACGCACACGCGCACGCTCGGTTCGCCATCGAATTCGCTGCCCTCGATCTGCAGCTCCAGCGCCAGTGTCGAGCCATCGCTTAATTGCGCGTTGGCGCGCAGGTTGTGATCGGCCCATTTGCCCTGCATGCAGGCAACCAGCGCGCCCTTGAGCGCGGCATGCGTCTCGCCCTCAAAGAGATCCATCAGGGGCTGACCGGTCAGCTCGTCGGGTTCGCTGAATCCGAAGAGCTCGAGCCATGCGGGGTTGGCGTCAACGATGATGCCGTCGCTCACGTGCGCAATTGCATCTGCGGAACCGGCCATGAAAGCCTGCAGCTGCTTCTTGTACTCGCGCGCCGAGGACAGAGTCGAATTGAGGGCTCGCTCCAGCCGGAAGGCGCGCAGCTCGCGGCTCACGACCGACTGCAAGCGACTGCGGTTGGCAAGCGAGACCACATCCTGGGCGCCGAGGCGCAGTGCCTCGGCAATCATTTCTTCATCGATGCCATCGCGCGCCAACAGCACCGGCACCTCAGGTCCGAACTGTGAGCGGATTTTCATGATCGAGCCCAGATCAATGCCGGGCTCCACGAAAACCAACAGCATTTCCGGGTTGATCTGCGTCAGCGCATCGCCGAGATCGCGGATGTCGGAGATCCAGGTGCAGTGGGCGGGATGGCCGGCATTGCGCAGGGTGCTGTTGACGGCTTCGACGTGATCCTGGCTGCGCGTCATGACGATCATCGGCACGGCCGCCTGCTCGTTCAACGTGCTGGCCTTGCGATCAGGAACGCCCGAAGCGGATGCTGCGTTCGCGTTCATTACCACCCTGAGGACCCCTGTGAAGGCGCGGATTGTAGCACCCCCGATTTCAACAACTTGTGACGTGCTACCATACGCGCCCTTTTCAGAACCCCCAGGAATGCCATATTCCGGGGCCCAACGAGCCTCAGGCGATGTCCAGTTACAACACCAACGAGTTCCGCACAGGGCTCAAGATCCTGCTCGACAACGACCCGTACGCAATTGTCGAAAATGAGATGGTAAAACCCGGTAAGGGCCAGGCGTTCAATCGCGTCAAGATCCGCAATCTGAAGACTGGCCGCGTGATCGAGCGCACATTCAAGTCCGGTGAGTCAGTCGATGCCGCGGACGTCGTGGACTCGGACATGCAGTATCTCTACAACGATGGGGATTTCTGGCACTTCATGGTGCCGGAGACCTTCGAGCAGTACGCGGCTTCGAAAGCGGTCGTCGGCGAGGGCGCGATCTGGCTCAAGGATGGCGATGTCTGCATCATCACCCTGTGGAACAACGTGCCGCTCCAAGTGACACCGCCCGCGCACGTAGAGCTCAAGGTGATCGAAACGGATCCGGGCGTGCGCGGGGATACCGCAACGGGCGGGCAGAAGCCGGCCAAGCTCGAGACGGGCGCCGTGGTACGAGTCCCGCTCTTCATCAATGAAGGCGAGATCATCCGGGTCGACACGCGCTCTGGCGCCTATATCTCGCGCGCCAAGCAATAGGCGCATCGCTCTACAGGCTGTCGAGATAGATCTTCGCCAGCCGCTCGAGTCCCACCCGATCTTCGTCGTCGAAGCGCGCAAGCTTCGGACTGTCGAGGTCGAGCACACCGAGCAGCTCACCGTCGTGGATCAGCGGCACGACAATCTCTGAGTTCGAGGCGACATCACACACGATGTGATCGCTGAATGCGTGCACGTCTCGAACCACGATCGTCTCGCGCCGGGCCGCCGCTTGTCCGCATACGCCGCGCCCCATCGGAATGCGCACACAGGCCGGCTTGCCCTGGAACGGGCCCACGACCAGCTCGGTGAAGTCCAGGAAGTAGAAGCCAACCCAGTTGAGATCAGGGAGTGCGCCGTAAATGAGCGCGGTCGTGTTGGCCGCGTTGGCAACACGGTGATGCTCACCGCTGAGCAGGGCAGAGAGTTGACTCGCGAGTTCATCGTAGCCGCGGCTCTTGAGTGAAAAGTCGATCGCAGGCGTGTCTGGTTCCATGGCGAACACCCGTCAGGCGCGTTCGACAGAGAACGCGATAACCTGTTCGATCTTGTCAGCTCCGCCAGCAAGCATTACGACACGGTCGAATCCCAGCGCAACACCGGAGCAATCCGGCAGGCCGAAGCTCAGTGCCTGCAACAGGCGTTCGTCGAGTGGCGGTGCGTGAAGTGCCCGCGAGCGCCGCAGCTTGAGGTCGGCCTCGAAGCGGGCTCGCTGCTCGGCTGCGTCGGCAAGCTCGTGAAAACCATTCGCCAGCTCGATGCCCTCGAGGTAGATCTCGAAGCGTTCGGCGACGGAAGGGTCGCTCGCCTTGAGGCGTGCCAGGGCCGCTTGCGAGGCCGGATACTCGTGCAGGAACGTCAATCCGCCACGTCCCAGTTGCGGGCTCACGACGGTGGAGAGGATCAGGTCGAGATACGCGTCGCGATCGCTTGTCATCCCGCGTGGCAACGGAACCTTGTGGCTGTCGAGGCATGCCTTCAGCTCTCCGAAATTGGCCGAAGTCGAGTCCACTCCCGCATGCAGGCGCATCGCTTCGCCGTAGGTCAGCCAGTCTGGCGCCCGCAGCGTGCGATGTGGTGCCAGCAAACGATCCAGGAGCTGGGCGGCATCGCGCATCAGCGCCATGGAATCGAAACCACGCCGATACCATTCAATCAGCGTGAATTCGGGACTGTGGAGTGCGCCATACTCCCCGTCTCGAAACACTCGCGCGATCTGGTAGATGTCGCCTGCTCCGGTAGCGAGCAGGCGCTTCATAGCGTACTCAGGTGAAGTCTGTAGATAGAACTCACCCTGGCCCGCAATTCGCGTGCGCAGCGACTGCAGATGCACATCGGTTACGGTGGTTCGCGCGAGCACCGGTGTCTCGACCTCCATCACCCCAGAGGTGCGGAAGTAGTCCCTGACAATCTCGAGGAGCGAGGCCCGCAGTTGCAGCGTGCGAAGATTGGCACTGGGCTTCCACTCGAGGCGACTCACGGGCGCACCTCATTCGTGGCGCTCGCGACCCCGATGCTTTCGCCGACGCGCACCGGACGTCCTGCAACCAGCGTCTCGGCCCACTTCACGTTCCCTGCCAGTAACACGATGACTGTCGAACCCATGTTGAAGCGACCCATCTCGGCGCCACGCTCGAGGTGAATATGCCGCGCGTTCGCGGCAATCTGGCCCGGGCGTCGGCCGCTGCGTGGCGTGATGTCGCCGGCCCACACTGTGGACATGCTGCCCACGAAGAGCGCACCAACCAGGATCACGGCCAGCGGCCCGTGCTCGGTATCGAATGCGCAAATCACGCGCTCGTTGCGTGCGAAGAGGCCCGGCACTCGTGCCGCAGTAGTCGTGTTCACGCTGAACAGCCGCCCAGGCACGTGCGTGGTCGTTGTAAGCGTGCCGGCAATTGGCATGTGGACCCGATGGTAGTTGTGCGGAGCCAGGTAAAGAGTAGCGAACCGACCGCCGCGAAACTGGCGTGTCAGCGCAGTATCCCCGGCCAGCAACGCGTCCAGGGAATAGTAATGACCCTTCGCCTGCAGCAGCAGGTCGTCATCGATCGCCCCGGCGGCGCTGACCGAACCATCGACAGGACTCGCGATCGAGCATGTCGTGGTTGTCACGGGACGTATCCCGGGGCGCAGGGCGCGCGTGAAGAAGAGGTTAAAAGTGGGGTAGGCGAAAGGATCGGGTTCGGCAGCCTCGGTCATGTCCACGTCGAAGTGTCGCAGGAACCAGCGAATCAGGGCGTTCTTCCAGGACACGCTTTGACGGCGCGTCGCCCAGAAAACGATGCGCGACAGGAGGTGCTGGGGCAGAACGTATTGGATTGCGACAAACAGCCGCGCACCGAATCCCGGAGTCTCAGCTGAGTCCATGGCGTCGGTGCGTCAGCTGCGACCCAGCATGCGCATGTAATCCGCGGCGAGATGCTCGGCTGTGAAGGGCGGAGAGAAGACCGCGACGCGGCGGCCCTGCGGATCGATCATCATGATCGCTGCGGTGTGATCGACCATGTAGTCATCGGTTGCCGCGCCGATCTTCTTGTGAGCTATCCCCAGCCCAGCTGTGAATTCATCGATTGCGGCCACGGAACCGGTTACACCGGTGAAGCTCGGATCGAACTGCGACATATACCTGGCCACCAGGTCCGGGGTGTCGCGCTCGGGGTCGACGCTGACGAACACGATCTGCGGCTGTTCATCGGAGGCGAGGCCACCCAGCTGTTTTTTGGTCTGCGCGAGCGTCGTCAACGTCATCGGGCAGATGCCCGGGCAATGCGTGAAGCCGAAGAACATCAGGCTCCAGTGCCCGTGCAGCTTTGCGCGATCAAAATCGGAACCGTCCTGCCCGGTGAGCACCGTAGACGGCAGCGGCTGGGGCG
Organism: uncultured Gammaproteobacteria bacterium; assembly: GCA_963724625.1. Classification (GTDB taxonomy): domain Bacteria; phylum Pseudomonadota; class Gammaproteobacteria; order Steroidobacterales; family Steroidobacteraceae; genus DATBVX01. Next base: position 278,825 of record CAVRVO010000001.1, read on the forward strand.
GATCGATGCGCGTTCCAAACTGCAGCGCCGTAGGCTCGCCGGTGCGCGCGCTCAGCCAAGCTCCCGCCAGCGCTGCGAGGATCAGCGTCGCGACGAGCGCCCAGGTGGTCGACCATTTCATGCAGGCGATTATCCCACATCATAGTTTGCGGTCCCCAGCAGGGAGCCCATTGGTTACAGTGCTGATCAGAGGAGAGTTCACATTGGGTTCACGGAAACGCCATGCGCGAGTCGCTGCGCCCACCGTCGGGGAGCTGATCTTCGCCGGTACCGAGCGGCTTGCGCGGGCGCAGCTCGCATACGGACACGGCACGGACAACGCGTTGGATGAGGCTGCTGCACTCGTGTTTCACGCACTGCGCTTGAGCCATGAAGAGGCGCCAGGGGTGTACACGCGCGTCGTCTCCGCGCGCGGCCGCGAGCGTGTCAATAGGCTGATCGCACAACGCATTCGCACGCGGCGCCCGGCCGCCTACCTGACGCAGCGAATGTGGTTTGCAGGACTGGAGTTCTACGTCGATGAGCGCGTACTCGTGCCGCGTTCACCGATCGCCGAGTTGATCGAGCATGGCTTTGCACCATGGGTGCAACCGCGACGCGTCCGCGACCTGCTCGATATCGGGACCGGCAGTGGTTGCATCGCCATTGCAGCCGCCATGCGCTTTCCGCGAGCCACGGTCGACGCCGTGGACATTTCGGAGCCAGCGCTTGAGGTAGCCCGCCGCAACATACGGCGGTACCGTCTTGCCCGCCGTGTGCGTGCTCTGCACGGCGACCTGTTCAGCGCGAGCGATTCCCGCCGGTACGATATCATCGTCAGCAATCCGCCTTACGTGGGCACGCGGGAATACCGCTCACTTCCGGCGGAGTATCGACGCGAGCCCGGCATCGCGTTGCGTAGCGGCCACTCGGGACTCGATGCGGTCGCGCGGATCCTGCGGGAAGCCGAGAAGTTTCTGCGGCCGAAAGGCATCCTGGTGGTCGAGGTGGGCAACACACAAAGGGCACTCGAGAGGCGTTATCGGGGAATCCCGTTTACCTGGATCGAGTTTCAGCGCGGCGGCGGGGGGGTGTTCGTGTTGACTCGTGAGGAGCTCGAGGCACATCGCGGCGCTCTGGCAAAGAACGACAGACCCAAGCGGAAACGATAGCGACTCATCATTTCTATATGTCCGGTAACACGATCGGCAAACTGTTTTCGGTCACCACCTTCGGCGAGAGCCATGGTGCAGCGCTCGGCTGCATCGTGGACGGCTGCCCACCAGGAATGGCACTCAGCGAGGCGGACATTCAGCCCGATGTCGATCGTCGTCGTTCGGGCAACTCTCACTTCACGAGCCAGCGCCGCGAGGCGGACCTGGTTCGCATCCTGTCGGGTGTCTTCGAAGGACGCACGACCGGCACGCCAATCGGGCTGCTGATCGAGAATACCGATCAACGCTCGCGCGACTACGACAAGATCAAGGACCGCTTCCGCCCGGGCCACGCGGACTACACCTATCAGCAGAAGTACGGCTTCCGCGACTACCGGGGCGGCGGTCGTTCCTCAGCGCGCGAGACCGTGATGCGCGTCGCGGCGGGTGCCGTCGCGCGGAAGTTCCTGCGCGAGCGCCTCGGTGTGAAGATCTACGGATACCTCGCGCAGATGGGTCCGCTGGAACTCGAGGCTAAGGATCCTGCCGGTGCGTATTCGAATCCGTTCTTCAGTCCGGATCCGGCCCGGGTGCCGGAGCTCGAGGCCTTCATCTGGAAACTGCTCGAGCAGGGCGACTCGGTCGGCGCGCGCGTCACGGTCATCGCTTCGGGCGTACCGCCGGGACTCGGCGAGCCGATCTTCGATCGCCTGGATGCGGATATCGCGGGCGCGATGATGGGCATCAATGCCGTGAAGGGAGTCGAGATCGGCGCCGGATTCCGCGCCGTGGGACAGCTCGGCAGCGAGCATCGCGACGAGCTGACGCCCGAGGGCTTTCGTTCCAATCATGCCGGTGGCGTGCTCGGCGGGATCTCATCGGGCCAGGACCTCGTGGTCAGCATCGCGCTCAAGCCCACCTCGAGCATTCGCATCCCCGGGATGACGATCGACGTCCAGGGGCAGCCGGTGGAGATTTCGACGACCGGCAGGCACGACCCGTGCGTCGGATTGCGGGCTACTCCGATCGCTGAAGCGATGCTGGCGATCGTGCTGATGGACCACTACCTGCGTCATCGGGCACAGAATGCAGACGTTGCGTCGCCCACGCCCGATATCAGCCGGCGACGCTGATCACACTCCCTGGCTCACGCGTCTCACACGCTGCCGCAATCGCGACGGGACACCTTTATCGACGGGCATTGATTCAGGTACTGTGGCGTCGGCGGTGATTCACTGCTGTTCGGTGAAGGTTGTCGATGGCTAGAGAGTGGCGCGTGGCGGTCGTGGGAGCGACCGGCCTGGTCGGCGAGACTATGATCAAGGTGCTGGAGGAGCGCAGCTTCCCGGTGAAGGAGCTGTTTCCGCTCGCCAGCAATCGCTCGCTCGGCAGGAGCGTCGAGTTCCGGGGCCGGCACTACTCAGTCGAGGAATTGGCGAACTTCGACTTCTCGCGCGCGGACATCGGGCTGTTCTCGGCGGGGAGTGAGATCTCGGCAGACTTCGCCCCCAGGGCAGCAGCGGCGGGCTGCATCGTCATCGACAACACGGCGCAATTTCGCTACGACGACGACATTCCGCTGGTCGTGCCCGAGGTCAATCGGCACGCCATAGCACAGTTTCGCAAGCGCAATATCATCGCCAATCCCAATTGCTCGACGATCCAGATGGTGGTCGCGCTGAAACCGATTCACGATGTAGCCTGCATCGAACGCATCAACGTCGCGACCTACCAGTCGGTGTCGGGTGCGGGCAAGGACGCGGTGGAAGAGCTCGCCGGCCAGACAGCGGCGCTCATGAATGGCAGGCCGGTGGAAAACCACGTGAGCCCCAAGCAGATCGCGTTCAACTGCGTGCCGCACATCGACAAGTTCCAGGACAACGGCTACACCAGGGAAGAGATGAAAATGCTCTGGGAGACCCGCAAGATCATGGAGGACCCGAACATCCGCGTGAACGCCACGACGGTAAGGGTGCCCGTCTTCTACGGGCACTCCGAAGCGGTGCATATTGAGACGCGTCACAAAATCACTGCAGACGAGGCCCGCGAGCTACTGAGGAAGGCGCCGGGCGTCGAGGTGCTCGATCAGCCCCGACCAGGGGGCTACCCGACGGCGGTAACGGAGGCGGCAAACCGTGACGCGGTCTACGTAGGCCGGATCCGGGAGGACATTTCCCATGAACGCGGCCTCGATCTGTGGATCGTCGCCGACAACGTGCGCAAGGGCGCGGCTACGAATAGTGTGCAGATCGCCGAGATTTTGGTTGCCGAGTACTTATAAGATATAGTCTCGCCCCAAATTACGAGTCCGCGTGAGCTATATCTCACAAGTTGCTGTACAAAGTGGACTTACAGATCCACGTCCCGCTCTCCAGGGAGCCCTGATGACAGGAATATTGCAGCGCCTGATCGCTCTTTTTTTGCTGGCTTGCCCTACGGCGCTATTCGCCCTCGGTCTCGGTGACATCCGCCTCAACTCGGCGCTGAACGAGCCGTTGGATGCGGAGATCGAGCTGGTCGGTGCGGCGCCTGACGAGCTGACATCCTTGCGGGCGACTCTCGCGAACCCGGAGGCGTTCGCCCGTTATGGGCTCGATCGCTCGGCCTTTCTTTCGAAAATCGAGTTCAAGGTGGGACAGGGCCGCGATGGTCGCCCGGCGTTGCTGGTGCGCTCGCATGAGTCGGTCCCCGACCCTTTCCTGACGCTGCTTGTCGATGTGAACTGGTCTCGAGGCCGGCTGCTGCGCGAATACACCATGCTGCTCGACCCGCCGGTATACACGCCCGGCGCGGAGCAAGCGGCCAGCGCGCCCGTCTCGGCACCTCAGGCGGGAGAGACCGAGAGCTCACGCAGTGGAAGCGTACAGCGTGCACCTGAGCCGCCCGCGGAGACTGCGCCACCTAGCGGCGTGAGCCGCGCTCCGGAAGTGCCCGCGGAGATCAGCGCCGGTTCCAGCTACACGGTCCGTAACAACGACACGTTGTGGCGCATCGCGAGCGGACTGAAACCCGGTGCGACCTCGGACGTCAACCGCATGATGATGGCGATCTATCGCTCCAATCCCGAGGCGTTCAGCGGCAACATCAACGATCTGCACGCGGGCGCGATCCTTCGCCTGCCGAACGACACCGAGTTCGAAGCGGTCGGTGGCTCCGAAGCGAGTGCCGAAGTGCGCCGCCAGTACGCGGAATGGCGCGCGAATCGAGGCGTCGCTGCATCGGAGGCGCCACCCGGAGAGCGCTTGCGGCTTGTGACACCTACGGAAGGCGGCGAAGGCGCCACGACCCAGACGGGTGCTTCCGGAGCCGAATCACAAGCACTGCGCGACAAGGTTCAGCAGCTGCAGACCCAGCTCGACGAGTCGCGTCGCCTGATCCAATTGAAGGATGACGAGCTCGCGAAGCTCCAGCAGAAAGCTCGGACAGCCTGCGCAGCCCGCACCGACGCCGGCGCCTGCGCCGACCGAGACCCCGACGCCGACCGAGACGCAGCCGGCACCCGCAGAAACGCCGCCCGAAGCGACGACCACACCCGCCGTCGAGCCGCAGCCAACGCCCGCGGAGCAACAGCCCAAGCCTGCGGAGACCGCGCCGCAAGCGCCGGTCGAAGGGAAGCCCTCGATTCTCGATTGGGTCATCGCGCACTGGTACTACGCACTGGCTGCCCTGCTGATCCTGGTCCTGTTGTGGCTGGCCGCACGCCGCCGCCGCCACGAACCTGATTTTTCGAAGCTGGGCCGCCTCGCCGATGCCGCTCGGACCGGTGCAGCGCGCGAGCCCCGGATCGAACGGGAGCCTGTTACCACCGCCGTGCGTGCGACGCGCCCGGCCGACGATGCTTTCCTCGTCGAGGAGAGTGGCGAGCGCCAGCAGCCCAAGTTCGCGAAGGCGCCTGAACCTGCGCGTGCCGAACGCCCGAAGGCTGAGCCTGCGCGCGGCAAGAGCACCGACGATACGTTGAGTTCGGAAACCGCCATCAACCTCGACCAGGGCGATCCGCTGGCCGAGGCCGACTTCCACATGGCTTATGGTCTTTATGACCAGGCCGCCGATCTGGTGCGCATCGCGATCGAGCGCGAGCCCAAGCGCCGCGACCTCAAGCTGAAACTGCTGGAGATCTTCTTCGTCTGGGGGAACAAGGACGCGTTCCTGCAGGCCGCCCGTGAGCTGGCGCAGACCCGTGACGAAGCGGGTCCGGGCGAGTGGGAAAAGATCGCCATCATGGGCCGCCAGATCAGCCCAGAAGATCCAATGTTCACTCAGTCGCCCGGCGCAGCCGGCGCGGCTGCCGCTGCGGCTGATGTCGACCTGAATCTCGAGGGCGGTGAGAACCGCGTCGATCTCGATCTGCTTGGGCCGCCGGAAGGCGAGGCGGGCGGCGCTATCGACCTCGATCTGGGCTCCGCCGGTGGAGATGATTCGAGTGTCGACACCGGAGAATCCCCGGCTCTGAAGGACGAGGGTCTCGACTTTCCTCTCGAGGACCAGCCGACGCGCATCTCAGATGGGAGTGCTACGACGCGCGAGATGACTGCGCGCACTGCGCGCACCATGGAGACGCCGACCATCGAAACTGAGACCTATCGGTCCGGTGACGTGCCGACGGTCGAATCTCCCACGCTGCGCGGCCGCGATTCGCCAACCATCAAGGAAAAGATCGACTCGGCCCTGTTCCGCAAGGACGACAGCAGCCCGGATCAGACCGCCGAGCTTGCGTTGGACGATCTCGGGCTGGAGCTCGATGAACTGGCTGCGGCGCAATCCGACCCGCTCGAGCAGACTGATCATCCGCCGAATGCGCCGACCATGTTGGCGGGTCTCGACGAGAAATCCCGCCGACTGCTCGCAGAAGCCGAAGCGCGTCGCAACAGGCTCGCGGATGAGGACGAGACCAAGATCAGTCCTACGGGCACCTGGGTGCTCGAGGACAAGACCATGGCGGCGACGCTGGCGTTGCCAGGCGCGCCGGAGCGCGACACCTCCGCGACAACAGCACGTAACCGCGCACTTTCGGGCGACGGGACTGGTGATACGGCACGACGTCGCAGGATCGACAGCGATCCGACCGCGGAAATGCCGCGGTCCGGCGGCGATGAGATGGATCTGGATCTGGATCAACTCGAAGCCGCGCTCACTTCTGACACGATCAAGCAGCCACGCAAGGGCGTCGAGGAAGAGCAGTTCGCATCGGATGTGTTCGGCGCAAAGGACCTTGCGGCCACGGACCTGGATCTCGACGTGGGCGAGGTCAAGCACGATCGCGATCGGGCACCGACCGGTACGGCACGCATCCCCGCCGACGAGATGGGCTTGCCGGAGCTTGAGCCGGTCACGATGAGCGAGGTCGGCACCAAGCTTGACCTGGCGCGGGCCTACATGGATATGGGTGATCCTGAGGGTGCTCGCAGCATTCTTGAAGAGGTGCTGCAGGAAGGATCCGCCACCCAGAAGCAGGAAGCGCAGCGCCTGATCGAGTCGCTCCCGGGCTGAGTTTCCGCGCCCGGCGGGCGCATCCAGAGGCGAATGTCCGAGACCACCCGGCTCGCGGTCGGCCTGGAGTACGACGGCAGTGCTTACGCCGGTTGGCAGATCCAGCCGCATTCCCCCTCGATCCAGGCGGTCGCTGAAAGCGCGTTCTCGCGCATCGCCGATCACCCGTTGACGCTCACCTGTGCCGGGCGCACCGACGCCGGCGTGCACGCCATAGGACAGGTCGCGCATTTCGATACCGAGGCCGTCCGAACACCACGCGCCTGGGTCTTGGGAGCAACAGCGGCGCTTCCCGAGGACGTCAGCGTGTTGTGGGCGGTAGAGGTGCCGCGCGATTTTCACGCTCGCTATTCGGCCGTTTCGCGCACTTATCGCTATGTGATCCTGAATCGTTCGACGCGGCCGGCGCTCGAGCGGCGACGCACCTGCTGGATGCACGGAGCGCTCGATGCGTCCCGCATGGCTGCAGCGGCGGCGCTGCTGACAGGTGAGCACGACTTCTCGGCGTTTCGTTCCGCCGAATGCCAATCGCGCACGCCGATTCGGCGCGTGGAAGCGATCGACGTCCTGCGCCATGACGATTGCCTCTTCATTGATGTGCGCGCCAATGCTTTCTTGCATCACATGGTGCGCAACATTGCGGGATTGCTGATGCGCATCGGCAGCGGCGACGCCGAAGTGCCTTGGGCACGTGAAGTGCTCGAGGCGCGCGATCGCCGGCTGGGCGCCGCCACGGCGCCGGCCGCCGGGCTCTACCTGATGAAGGTTAGCTACCCGCAGCAGTTCGGGCTGCCACCGGGTCCGGGTACGGGCGCGGCAGGTGCATCGTTTATGATGCCCCGCGGCGCGGATCGTTAGCGCCATTCCCGGGAGAGCGGATGTCCTGGTTCGAGAAAATCATGCCCTCGCGGATCAAGACCGAACGGCGTACGCGTTCGGTGCCCGAAGGCGTGTGGATCAAGTGTCCGGCCTGCGACGCCGTGCTCTACCGGGCCGAGCTCGAGCGCAATATTCACGTCTGCCCGAAATGCGGCCATCACAACCGCATCGGCGCGCGCGAGCGCCTGCTGAAGTTCCTCGATCCCGGATCTGCGAGCGAGCTTGCGGCGGGCGTGGAACCGGACGATCCGCTCAAGTTCCGCGACAGCAAGCGCTATCGCGATCGATTGACCCAGGCGCAACGCTCGACTGGCGAGAAGGACGCGCTGATCGTGATGGCTGGAACGCTCAAGGGCCTGGAGGTCGTTGCAGCCGCATTTGAATTTCGGTTTCTGGGCGGCTCGATGGGCTCGGTCGTAGGTGAGCGCTTCGTGCGCGCGGTGGACCATTGCCTGGAGCATCGCATGGGGTTGGTGTGCTTCTCCGCGAGCGGCGGCGCCCGCATGCAGGAGGCGCTCTATTCGCTGCTGCAGATGTCGAAGACCAGCGCTGCGCTGGCACGGCTCGCCAAAGCGCGCTTGCCCTTCATATCGGTGCTTACTGATCCGACCACGGGCGGCGTGTCTGCCAGTCTCGCGATGCTGGGTGATGTAAATCTCGCCGAGCCGCGGGCGCTGATCGGCTTCGCCGGGCCGCGTGTGATCCAGCAAACCGTGCGCGAGACGTTGCCGGAGGGATTTCAGCGCAGCGAATTTCTGCTCGACCACGGAGCGCTCGACATGATCGTCGATCGCCGCGACTTGCGTGACCGGATCGGCGACCTGCTGCGCTTGCTCCTCAACAAGTCCTCCAACGGCACTACTGCGGATGGAGTGTGAGGGCCTGTGACGGCTGCCATGACAGCCATCAACATGCGTTTTCGCACTCTTGAGGAGTGGTTGCGGTGGCAGGAGAGTCTGCATCCGCACAGCATCGACCTCGGCCTGGAGCGCGTCAGCGCAGTGGCCACCGACCTCGGCTTGGCGCGGTTCAACTGCCCGGTGGTAACGGTTGGCGGCACCAACGGTAAGGGCTCCTGCGTGGCACTTCTGGAGGCGATGCTGGTCGCCGGGGGCTACCGCGTCGGAACTTTCACATCACCGCACCTGGTGCGTTACAACGAACGCATCAGGATTCGCGGTCGCCTGGCTACAGACGATGAGCTGATCGACGCATTCGCGCGCATCGATGCCGCCCGAGGCGATCGCAGCCTCACCTTCTTCGAGTTCAATACGCTGGCCGCATTGCTGTTGTTTCAGCGTGAAACGCTCGATGCCGTGCTGCTCGAAGTCGGCCTCGGCGGGCGTCTGGATGCCGTCAACATCGTAGACGCGGACGTGGCATTGCTGACCTCGGTCGCGCTCGATCACTGCGAATGGCTTGGCAACACCGTGGAGGAGATCGGGCGCGAAAAGGCCGGCATCTTCCGCGCCGGACGCCCCGCCGTGTTCGGGACTGCAGCCATGCCGCAATCAGTGTTTGCAGCAGCGCACGCCCTGGGGGCGCAACTCAGGATTCCGGGCATCGACTTTCATTTCCGCACGGCAACCGATTGCTGGGAATGGGCCGACCGCAATTGGCGCCTGCAGGACCTACCGCTGCCCGCACTGGCTGGACAGCGCCAGCCTGCCAATGCAGCGGCCGCGATCGCGTCTCTCTCTGCCTTGCGCGACCGTCTGCCCCTCGAAGCGGCCGCCGTTGCACGCGGTTTGCGCGAAGTGACGCTAAGGGGGCGCTTCGAGGTCGTGCAGGGCGAACCGCAGTGGATCCTGGACGTCGCGCACAATGCGGAGGCCACGGAACTCTTGGCGCACGAATCTGCGCGCGCTGCCTGCCAACGGCCGGACTCTGGCGGTCGTGGGTGTGCTCAGGGATAAGGACGCGGCCGCGCTCATCGCACCGCTGTTGCCGATCGTCGATCAGTGGATTGCCGCGGGCACCTCGGGTCCCAGAGGCATGAGCGCCACCGAACTTCGCTCGCGTGCGGCACCGAGGCTCGATAACCATTGCATCGAAGCAGCAGATATCGCCGAGGCGTGTCGCATCGCGCGCACCGAAGCGCGAGCGTGTGATCGCATAGTCGTGTTTGGTTCATTCCAGACGGTCGGGCCAGCACTCGAATGGTTGGAACGCGAGTCGAGCCCATCCGCTATACTCGCGCGCCGCGGACGGTAACCCCATGGAGACACGAGTCAAAGCGAGGCTCATCGGCGCGCTCATCCTGGTGGCGTTGATCGTGCTGCTCGTGCCGGAAATGCTGTCGGGGCCGCGTCAGAATCAGAAATCCGCCAGAGATGGCGGTGCCGCGCAGACCTACACCATCGATCTCACCGCGCCGACCGCCCGGGTTGCGCCGAGTGTGACCGACAAGGCACCGCCAGCACCTCCTGCGCCGGCCGACGATCTCCCGACTGAGACTGTTCACGTGGAATCGACATCCGAGCCTGCAGCCTCGCAAACGGCTGAAGAGCCGGCCTCGGGCCGAAGCGAATCGCCGCCGACTGAGGGCACCGCCGATGCCCGCGACCAATCTGATTGGGTCGTGCAACTCGGCAGTTTCGCGAGTGGCGCCAATGCCGAGCGCCTTGTTGGTGAGCTCAAGTCGCGAGGCTACAAGGCCTTCGTGTCGCGGCTCGGCTCCGGTAGCCGCACTCGCTTTCGGGTTCGCGTCGGCCCCGAACAGGAACGTGCAGGCGCCGAGAATCTTGCGGAACGCCTGCGCCGCGACGGGCGCCAGGCAGTAGTTGTACCTAATTCTTGATCCTCGGGACCGGCGCCCTCATCTCGGCACTTCGGTTTCGCGGAGTGAGAACCCCATCAGTGTTTGCCAGATGCGAGGGAAGCGGGTGGTCAGTTCAGTTAGAATGCGCGCCTTCTCGAGGGCGGAGTACTTGCGCTCTGCATGAACGGCGCTGACTGGATCATCCTGAGCATCATTGCCATCTCCTCGCTTGTCGGCGCCTGGCGCGGCTTCATGCGTGAGGCGATCTCGTTGGGGGCATGGGTGATTGGGGTCTGGCTCGCGTGGACTTTCGCGGGCGTGCTCGAGCCACATCTGGGAGGTCTGCTGGCTCACGACCAGGTGAGGGTCTGGGTCGCGCGATTGATCATCCTGGTGGGAGTAGTGTTGCTGGGAGTCGTGGTCGGGTTCTTCGTGACCCGCTTCGCCCACTACTCGCCGTTCGGTAACACGGATCGGCTGCTCGGCATTTTGTTCGGATTACTGCGCGGAGCAATCATCGTGGGACTGTTTGCGATCCTGGGACAGCTCGTGAAGCTCGACGAGGAGTCGTGGTGGAAACGCTCAGCGCTGATGCCTTATGCGGGCATCGTCGGCGAATGGATGCGCTCCGTTGCCGACGACGTGGAACTGCCTGAGCCCAGGTAACTTCGGGAGCAGACTGTAGTGTGCGGCATCGTCGGCATGGTCGGAACTTCGGTTGTCAACCAGCGTATCTACGACGCATTGACGGTCCTGCAGCATCGAGGCCAGGACGCCGCAGGCATCATGACCTCCCAGGACGGAGAGCTGTTTCAGCGCAAGGGCAGTGGCCTGGTGCGCGACGTGTTCCAGCAGCGTCACATGTTGCAGCTGAAGGGAAACGCCGGGATCGGGCATGTGCGCTATCCAACCGCGGGTTGTGACAGCGCCCAGGAGGCGCAGCCCTTCTATGTAAATGCCCCGTACGGAATCTGTCTGGCACACAACGGCAATCTCACCAACATGGCTGAGCTCGCCGAGGTACTGGTGCGCGAGGATCGCCGCCACCTCAACACCGAATCCGATTCGGAAGTGCTGCTGAACGTATTCGCCTCCGAGCTGCAGCGCGTCGGCACGCCACGCATCACGCCAGCCGATGTCTTCGCCGCGTTGAGCGCGGTCTATCGTCGTTGCCGCGGCGGTTACGCGGTGGTCGCGATGATCATCGGGCACGGTATCCTCGGCTTTCGCGACCCGCATGGCATTCGGCCGCTGGTGATCGGCAAGCGCGATACCAGCAAGGGCTCCGAATACATGCTCGCGTCGGAAAGCGTCGCCCTCGACATGCTGGGCTTCGAGATGGTGCGTGATGTCGCGCCGGGCGAAGTGGTGTTCATTGACGAGCAGGGCCGCTTCTACGCGCAGCAGTGCGTGGCCGGCGCGCGGCACACGCCGTGCATTTTCGAATATGTATATTTTGCGCGCCCGGACTCGATCATCGACAACATCTCGGTCTACAAGGCCCGGCTGCGCATGGGCGAGCGGCTCGCGGAGCAGATCCGGCGCGACCGTCCGGATCATGACATCGACGTGGTAATCCCCATTCCGGACACCAGCCGCACCAGTGCGGTCCAGGTCGCGCAGCTCCTCGGTGTGAAGTACCGGGAAGGATTCATCAAGAATCGCTATATCGGTCGCACCTTCATCATGCCCGGGCAGGAGCAGCGCGAGAAATCAGTGCGCAGCAAGCTCAATGCGATCGACCTGGAATTTCGTGGCAAGAACGTACTGCTGGTCGATGATTCGATCGTGCGCGGCACGACGTCGGCGCAGATCATCGAGATGGCACGAGAGGCGGGAGCTCGCAAGGTTTACTTCGCCTCTGCCGCGCCGCCGGTTCGGTTCCCGAACGTCTACGGCATCGACATGCCCGCGACTTCGGAACTTGTGGCGGCGGATCGAAGCGATCAAGAGGTGGCCGACATCATCGGCGCGGACTGGCTCATCTATCAGAGCCTCGATGACCTCGTGCACGCGGTGCGTCACGATAACGCCAAGATCGAAGAATTCGATACCTCCTGTTTCTCCGGCGAATACGTGACCGGGGATGTCACACCGGAGTACCTGCAGCGCCTGCAGACCGAGCGCTCCGACGAGGCCAAGTCACGCCGCCGGGCTGAGCGCCGCCGCACGCTGCGCGCCGTACGGCCGGTTTAACCGCGCCGATTCGCCCAGGCGGCGAATTCGTGCAATTCCATGAATGAGGGGCACTCGCTCCTGCTCGGTATCTGGCAACAGGCGCTTGCCGCAGTGGACGGCCGCCGTCGGGTTCGCGAAGCGCTGACAGGCGTGCCTGCTGGCGATCCGTGGCAGATCGTCGCCGTTGGTAAGGCCGCAGCGGCGATGACACTCGGCGCGATCGACGCGCAGGCACCACTGGTCGCGCACGCGCTGGTCATTTCAAAGGCCGGCCACTTTCCCGCCGAACTCGATTCCCATGCACGCGTCGAGCAACTCGTGGCCGGCCATCCTGTACCCGACGAAGACACGCTCGCGGCGGGTGCTCGATTGCTCGATCTTCTGGCATCGCTGCCGTCGGATCGACGCATCCTGTTTCTCATCTCCGGTGGCAGCTCGAGCCTGGTCGAAGTGTTGCCTGGGGGCGCGAGCCTGCAAGAGTTGCAGCGAGTGAACGCCTGGGCGCTTGCGAGCGGACGGGACATCAAGGCGCTGAACTCGATTCGCAAACGCTTCTCGATGCTCAAGGGTGGCCGCTTGCTGACTCATCTGGGCGGTCGCGAAGTGCTGGCCCTGTTGATCTCCGATGTTCCAGGCGACGATCCGAACACGATCGGGTCTGGTCTCGTCGGAGAGCCAACGGTCGAGGCCCTGCCGTCGGGCCTGCCGTCCTGGCTTAGCGCATTCCTTGCAAGGACTTCTGCTGTCGACCCTGCCGTGTCCTCATGCAGGATCACGCGGCGGGTCGTCGCGACGCTCGACGACGCTCTGGCGGCCGCAGAGCAAGCAGGACGCGCGATGGGCCTCGCGACTCGCAGAGCTCCAGCACGATTCGCCGGTGATGCCGTTGAGCTCGCCACCAGTTTTTGCCACGAGCTCGAAGTGGGTCCGACGGGTTTGCGCATCTGGGGTGGAGAATCGACGGTGCGCCTGCCTGTGAACCCGGGTCGCGGCGGGCGCAATCAGCATCTGGCGCTCGCCGCCGCACGGCTCCTGGTATCGCACGATGAGTTAACACTGTTCGCGGCCGGCACGGACGGCACCGACGGCGTCACATCTGACGCTGGAGCGATTGTCGACAGCGAGACAGTCGAGCGCGGAACGCTCAGTGGCCTCGATGCCGACGATTGCCTCGCCAGGGCCGATTCAGGGGCCTTTCTGGAGGCTTCCGGCGATCTCGTGCATTCCGGGCCGACAGGAACCAACGTGGGCGACCTCGTGCTCGGTATCAAGCGAGTGTGACGGGCATCACATTCGCGCCCCGCAATCCGATGTGATTGAATGCGCCGGGCGTTAACAGCGTGCATCCGGGTCGCAGTGCATGACGGTCAAGCTTCTGCTGATCGACGATGAAGCGGTGTTCCGCCAGCTTCTACGCCATCACATCACCATCGAGTGGCCGGACGCGGCGATCACCGAGCATGATCCCGTTGTCGACGGAAAGCTCGCGCCCGAATTCACCGCCGCAGGTTTCGAAGCAGTAGTCCTCGATCAGGATCTCGCCGCGGAGAAGGGCCTTGAATGGCTCGCGGAGCTGAGCGCGCGACCGGGCTTTCCACCGATCATCTTTCTGACGCCGACGAGCGAGGACGCGGTAGTGCTGCCCGCGCTACGTGCCGGTGCCGAAGCGTGCATCAGCAAGACCAAGATTGATCACCGGCGCTTCATCGGCGCGTTGCGCGAGGCGACGCGCAAGCGCAAGCGTCAGCTCACCCTCTTGCGCGGCACTGCGCAGCAGCAGCAAGCCTATCGGTTCGGCAACGTGACCATTCGCGGCCAGCGCTACGTTCGCACCATCGCAACGGGTGCCATCGCGACTGTCTACCTGGCGGAGAGCGAGCGCGTCGGAGCGCTCGTAGTGCTCAAGGTACTGAGCCAGGTTCCGGACGTCGTGGAGGGCAGAGGTACTTTCGATCGCTTTCTGCAGGAATACGAAGTGGTGTCAAAGGTCGAACACCCGAACGTGGTGCGAATTTACGACCTGGGCATCGCGGACGACCATGCGTACATCGCGATGGAGTACTTTGGCGCCGGCGATCTGCGTTCGCGGATGCGGCAGAAGGTTTCTCCAGCACAAGCAATCGTGTATCTGAGGCAGATGGCGGCCGCGTTACAGGCGATTCATGGCGTCGGCGTTCTGCATCGCGACCTCAAGCCGGGCAACGTCATGCTGCGCGCCAACGGCTCGCTGGCGCTGATCGACTTCGGGCTCGCGAAGCAGCTTCAGCTGGACGCGGAGATCACTGCGACCGGCGAGATCTTTGGCACGCCGTACTACATGAGCCCGGAACAGGGTCATGGTGCCGAAGTCGATGAGCGCAGCGATATCTACAGCCTGGGCGTGCTCTTCTTCGAGATGCTGATGGGAAAGAAACCTTATCTCGCCGGTACCCCGATGGCTGTGATCTACAAGCACAGCCACGCGCCGCTGCCACCACTCGAAGAAGAGATGGCGCACCTCGAGCCACTGGTCCACAGGCTGCTCGCCAAGGAACCGCGCGAGCGCTATCAAAGTGCCGAGGAGTTGATCCGGGCAATCGACGAGTTGCCAGTCGAGCAGGCTGAACCGGCTGCCGTCAGGGCGTGAGCGTGACATCGACGCGAGTGTCGGGTGAGGACCCGACTCCAGACCCATTCGACCTCCTGTGTGTCGCGACGCCGGCCAGCTGGATTGACGCCGCTTGTTTGCACTGGCAGGAATTGCTGCTTGATCATGCGAACTGTGAAAAGAAAGCGGCCTCGACCGCTCTCAGTCTGATCTTTACCTATGCAGACGATCCGGCGCTCACTTGCGAGTTGTCGCGCCTGGCGCGCGAGGAGCTGCGTCACTTCGAACAGGTGCAACGAATGCTGTCGAGGCTGCGCGTGCCGTATCGCCGCATGCAACCGGGGCGCTATGCCGAAACACTCCGCCGCGCGGTGCGCACGAATGAGCCTGGGCGCCGAATGGACCTTCTGATCTGCGGGGCGCTCATCGAGGCGCGTTCCTGTGAACGCTTCGCAGCGATCGCACCGAAGCTGGAGGAGCCGTTACGCGGCTTCTACACTGGCCTCGCCGAAGCCGAAGCGCGGCACTTCGAGATCTACTTGGACTTCGCGGTACGGATGGCGGCGGATGACGCCATCGGCACCCGAAAGCGCGAGTTAGCAAAGCTAGAGGCGGAATTGATTGAAACGCCGGATGCTCAGTTTCGTTTTCATTCCGGCGTGCCCGCCGGCTCCGGCTGAATGCGGTGATGCACGGTGATCCTGCGCATCGTTGAGGCTGATACGACCACGCTGCCAACTCGTGCATGCGTTATTCAGCGAGTACGCCGCCTGGCTCAATATCGATCTGGAGTTTCAGAACTTCAAACACGAGCTGGCGGATCTTCCCGGAGCCTATGGAGGGCCGCGCGGCGCCTTGTTGCTCGCCTGGATCGACGATGCGATCGCTGGTTGCGTTGCGATGCGACCACTCGAGGCCGGGATCTGCGAGATGAAGCGATTGTGGGTGCGACCGGAGTTTCGTGGCCGGGGCGTTGGTGAGGCCCTGGCACGCGCGATCATGCAGCGAGCCGCGCAATCCGGCTACGTGCGTATGCGCCTCGATACACTTCCAAAGATGGCGGCAGCGCAATCGATCTACGCGGCCTTGGGCTTTCAGCCGATTGGTCCCTATTACCGCAATCCAGACGCCTGTACGGTGTATCTGGAAGCGCAACTGCTGGCGAGCGCAGAACCGGCGGGCAGAGCCGACGTCTAGTGTCGGCTCAGGCTCTGCAGGGCGAAGCCTTTTTCGTCCCAGCGCAGGACGCTCCCCTGCTCATGCCAATCGCCGAGAACGATTCGCGCCGCAGGCGAGCCGTCGAGGTCGAAGCGATGAACGTCGGGCCGGTGTGTGTGGCCATGCAGGAGCAGGTTTCACACTGGCAGCCCGCATCGCCGCCAGCACCGCCTGGGAGTTCACATCCATGATGGCGTCCATCGCCTGGGCGATATGAGCCTTGCTGCCGGCGCGCGCCTGTTCGGCGAGCATCAAGCGTTGGTCGTGGCTCAGCGCCAGGAACATTTCCTGCCAGCCCGGATCGCGCACCATGGCGCGCAGCTTCTGGTAAGCGTGATCGTCCGTGCAGAGTGCGTCACCATGCATCGTCAGCACCCGCTCGCCATACAGGCTGATGATCGTCGGATCCTCGAGCAGGCGGCAGCCGCTCTCAGCGCAGAAACGCTGGCCGAGCAGAAAATCCCGGTTGCCATGCATGACGTAGCAGGGCACGCCGGCTGAAGTCAGCGCCTTCAACGCGGCGATGACGCGCTGTTTCTCTACATCGGGATCGTCATCGCCGATCCAGACTTCGAATAGATCGCCCAGGATGTAGAGCGCCGCGGCTTCGCGCGCTTCGCCCGCGAGGAACTGCAAGAACTGCCCCGTGATTTCGGGGTGCTGAGCGTCGAGGTGCAGGTCCGAGACGAACAGCGTTTTCATTTCGAGCTACTCGAGCAGCACGGCCTTCTGAAGCACAATCGGCTTCAGTGGCGCGTTCTCCTTGAACGGACCGACTGCGCCGGTTGGGGAGTTGCCGATCCGATCGACGACTTCCATGCCTTCCACCACTTCACCGAAGACGGCATAACCCCAGCGCGTCGGCAATGG
Source organism: uncultured Gammaproteobacteria bacterium (assembly GCA_963724625.1). Classification (GTDB taxonomy): domain Bacteria; phylum Pseudomonadota; class Gammaproteobacteria; order Steroidobacterales; family Steroidobacteraceae; genus DATBVX01. Next base: position 295,941 of record CAVRVO010000001.1, read on the forward strand.
ATTGAGATCCGGGTTGTCCGCCAGATCTATGAAGAACTGGCAGGTGCCGCTGTGCGGGCTCTCGGTGCGTGCCAGGCCGACTGCGCCGCGCCGATTCTGCAGGCCATTGCCCGCTTCATTGAAGACGTTCCCGTGGACGGGCTTCAGCTGGTAGTTGGCATCGTAGCCCCCGGTCTGCACCAGGAAGTTGGCAATCACTCGATGAAACAACACGCCCTCATATTGTCCTTCGCGTACGTAGCGCAGAAAGTTCTCGACGGTGATCGGGGCGCGCACCGGGTCGAGCCGGATTACGAAGTTGCCCATCGAGGTTTCAATGCGCACTCGGGTCGGTTGAGCTGTTGCGGGTGTGGCGGCGGGCGCCGGTTCGGCAGGTTCCTCGCTGATCGCAGTCATGGAAAACAGGAGAAGAAGAGGCGCAACGAGATGCTTCATGGGCGAGTCCGGACCAGTAAGGGCGCCAAGTGTAACCGATTCCCTTACCATAGCCGGCCATGACGCGACTCGCGGTCACACGTTTTGCGCCCAGCCCCACCGGGTCTTTGCATCTCGGTAATGCACGTGCGGCGCTTTTCAACTTCCTGCTGGCGCGACGGCTCGAGGGACAGTTCCTGCTGCGCATCGAGGACACAGATCTCGAGCGCAGCGCAGAGAAGTACCTGGCTCGAGCTGATCGATGACCTTCACTGGTTGGGTCTGGGCTGGGATGCGGGTCCGGATATCGGCGGAGCCGACGAGCCGTATCGTCAGGCACAGCGCAATGCCATCTATTCGGAATACTTCGCGCGTCTGGCAACGTCGGGCCTGGTGTATCCGTGCTACTGCACGCCACTCGAACTCGAGGTGTCGCGCCGAGCACAGCTCGCTGCCGGGAGGCCGCCGAGGTATGCGGGCACCTGCCGGGAGCTTTCTGCCGTCGAGCGGGATGCGAAGCGCGCAGACGGGCTCAAACCCAGCCTTCGATTTCGGATTCCACAGGGCAGGAGCGTCGAGTTTCACGATTTCGTGCGCGGACCGCAGCGCTTTGCCAGTGACGACATCGGAGATTTCATCGTTCGTCGTGCGGATGGCAACGCGGCGTTCTTCTTTTGCAATGCGCTGGATGATGCCCTGATGAAGGTTACGCACGTATTGCGCGGTGACGACCATCTCACCAATACGCCGCGCCAGATCCTGTTGCTCGAGGCGCTGGGTCTCGGCATTCCGCAGTACGGGCACGTGGCGCTCCTGACCGGGATGGACGGCGCACCGCTGTCGAAGCGCCACGGCAGCGTGAGCGTGCGCGAGTTTCGCGAGCGCGGATTCTTGCCTCAGGCCATCAACAATCATCTGTTCCGGCTTGGTCATACATCGGACCAGGAAGGATGGCTCAGCCTCGATGAGATGCCGACACACTTTCGGCTCGATCACCTCGGCAGAGCACCCGCACGATTCGATGAGTCGCAGCTGATTCATTGGCAGAAGGAAGCATTGTCGAGGGCGCCGATCGAGCAGCTGATGAGCTGGCTCAAGCCCACGATTGGCGCGAGCATCGATGCCAAGCATGTAGAGGAGTTCGTGGAGCTGGTGCGCCACAACGTCGTTCTGCCGGAGGACGCCTTGCCGTGGATCAGCATCGTCTACGGCGAGCTGCCACCGCTCAGCGACTCGGACCGGCGCGTCGTGAGCGATGCCGGCGCCTCATTTTTCAGCGCGGCGGTGAGCGCGCTCGATCAGCACGGGCCGGATCTGAAAGCGCTGGGTGCAACCCTCAAGGCGGCCACCGGACGTAAGGGCCCGGAGTTGTACATGCCATTGCGAGTGGCGTTGACCGGTCGCTTGCATGGGCCGGAACTGGCGCCTCTGCTGAAGGCGTTGCCGGTGAGTACCGCGCGCCGACGGCTCGAAACGTGGTCCAAGGCGCACTGACATGCACGCTCTCAGGATCCACAACTCGTTGACCGGCGCCAAAGAGGAATTCGTGCCGTTGCAGCCCGGGCGCATTGGCATTTACGTCTGCGGCATCACCGTCTACGACTACTGCCACATCGGCCACGGACGCATGCTCGTGGTGTTCGATATGGTGGTGCGCTATCTTGCGCTCGCTCGGTTACGCAGGTGACCTACGTCCGCAACATCACCGACATCGACGACAAGATCATCCGGCGGGCCGCAGAGAACAATGAGCCGATCGATGCACTGACGGCACGATTCATCGACGCGATGGACGAGGACTGCGCGTCGCTCGGCATGCTGAGGCCGGATCATGAGCCACGGGCGACCCAGTATCTGCCGGCGATCATCAGCATGGTCGAGCAGCTGGTCGAAAAGGGCTATGCGTACGTCGCTGACGATGGTGACGTGCTCTATTCCGTGAGCAGCTTTCCGGGTTACGGGAAGCTTTCCGGCAAGCAGCTCAAGGATCTGCGCGCCGGCGCGCGTGTCGAAATCGACGCAGCGAAGCGCGATCCGCTCGACTTCGTGCTGTGGAAGGCGGCAAAACCAGGCGAGCCTTGGTGGGATTCGCCCTGGGGCCGGGGACGTCCCGGGCTGGCACATCGAGTGCTCAGCCATGTCGACGCAGGTGCTCGGGAAGTCACTTCGACCTTCATGGCGGCGGGGTCGATCTCAAGTTTCCGCATCACGAGAACGAGATCGCACAATCCTGCGCGGCGCTCGACACGACGTTCGTGAACCTGTGGATGCACAACGGCTTTCGTGCGCATCGACGACGAGAAGATGTCGAAGTCACTCGACAACTTCTTCACCATCCGCGACGTGCGTCAAAGTCCATCACCCGGAAGTGGTGCGCTATTTCCTGCTGGCGACGCATTACCGTGCGCCGATCAATTACAGCGAGGAGAACCTGCAGCAGGCAAAGGCGGCTCTCGATCGGCTCTATACCGCGCTGCGGGGTGTTGAGCCGAGTCAGCCGCCGTTACTGACGAGGCTCTGGAGCGGTTCCGGGCGGCGATGAGCGACGATTTCAATACGCCTGAAGCCTTTGCGGTCCTGCAGTCGACTCGCCGCGAATCTGAATAACGCGAAGGCGGAAGGTCGAGAGTCAGACGCACGGACGTTCGCCGGCGCAGCTGCAAGGCAGCTGGTGAACATTCTGGGCCTGCTGCGCAGTGAACCGGAGCAATGGTTCAAGAGTCCGGCGATCGCTGGATCACAGCGGAACCGGCAATGAACATTCGGACGCAGAGATCGATACCAGTTGCTGGCGAGGCATCGACGCAACGCGGCGCGCGCGACGCACGAAGGACTTGAAGGAATCGGATCGAATTCGCGACCTCCTGTCTGGCGCGGGAATCGTGCTCGAAGATGGGCCAAAGGGCACAACCTGGCGAAGAAAGTAGAGGGGAGGGGCGACCGGCGAATTGACCCTCCAGAGGGCCGTCCGTATGATTCGGCCCCCCGTGCAGGGCAGTAGATCGATCGGGGCGTGGCGCAGTCTGGTAGCGCATCTGCTTTGGGAGCAGAGGGTCGGAGGTTCGAATCCTCTCGCCCCGACCATCTCTACCCGGCCGCGTGGACGCATCTGGATGCGGCGGCTATTGTGCGATCGGCTGCGCGCCCGTAGCTCAGCTGGATAGAGCATCGGCCTTCTAAGCCGAGGGTCGCAGGTTCGAGTCCTGCCGGGCGCACCAGGACAATGGTGGACGTAGCTCAGTTGGTAGAGCCCCGGATTGTGATTCCGGCCGTCGTGGGTTCGAGTCCCATCGTCCACCCCATCTTCCGCTGACGACTCTCACGATCGGTTCCGGAAATCGGAACCGATGTGACGAGCGCTCGTCCAACAGAAGACGACTCTCACCGGATTACGCAGCGATGACTACTCCGAGCAAGGGAATGCTCGACCTGCAGCGCCTTCGGACACGGCGCTTCCTGATCATTGCCGCGATTGTCACGGCCATTTGCATTTCGTTCATCGCGATCTCACGTCACGCATTTCTCCTGCGTCATCACAAGGATCTGGTCGAGAAGCGTCTGTCACGCCTGCTCGGATTCGCCGTCGTGGTCGACGGTCCGATCGCGCTGCGAGTTCTACCTTGGCCGTGGGTCGACCTGAAGGACGTCCATGTGCGTACGGCCGATGGTGACTCGAAATTGGAGGCACTCAATGCGAAGGAGGTGAGCGTACGGCTCGACTTGGTGCCTTTGCTCTCCGGCAAGTGGTCGATTCGTCGGCTCAAAGTGACGGACGCGGAGCTCTGCGTGTCGTTGCGGCGAGACTCGCCGTGTGATTGGCGTCGTGCGCTTGAGGCCATTGATGAGGTGCCGACCCTGGACCAGGTTACGGTTCGACGACTGAAGGTCTCGTGTCGCGGCGGCTTCTGCGGAAAGACACTTGTTCAGAAGGTTGGACTGATTACCGCGAGCCTCCCCGCACATGGAGCGACGAAGGTCTCGATATACGCGGAGAACAGTCGCGAACCACTGGCTGAACTTTCAGGTGGCACATGGAGCGATTTCCGCGCAAATCGCCCATGGCGTACCAAAGCCACCCTGCAGTTGAAGGGCATGCACTTGACGATGGCAGGCACCATTCGTGAGCCAAGGAAATTGCGCGGCGCGGACCTCAACGTGGATGGCCGGGCGCAGCTGGGTCGCTGGCACGGTGTCTCGCTGGGGGAGCCACGTATTCGCGGACACCTGGTGGAGGGCAAGGACGGCTACCAACTCGACGTCGACCGCAGCGAGTGGGGTACGGGGAAAATAATTGGCAGGGTGAAAGCCGAGCGAAGCAACGATGGACCGCAGATCGATGGAACCGTGGCGGTGAAGGGCATGGATCTCGATCCCTGGATGGATAAGCCAACGGAAGGGCAGGCCTCCGGGGGCTATGGCGATGCCACCGCAACGTTTACTACGAATGGGAATACCGTCGATGAGTGGCTTGATCACCTGCAGGGCTCGGTGCGCTTCGATGCGGGGCCCGCCGAGTTGCCGATCGATCAGGTGGAACGCTGGTCGAAGGGGCTGCTGAAGTTTGTATTCTCGCTGCCGGCCGAAGGTGCGATGACTCACATTCACTGCATGGGCGGGCAATTCAATCTGCGTGACGGGCGCGCGAGTACTAGCGACCTGAGAATCGACACGGAGACGACGCGAATGCGCGGTATGGGTTCTCTGTACTTGCCCAAGGGAGAGATGGACCTGCTCATCAAACCGACTCTCAAGCACGGGCCGCTCAAGGACGCGCCGCTGATACAGGTCTCCGGCGACATTGAGCAACCAGTGGCGCGTCTCGCGGGCGAAGAAGCCAAGACCGAGTCAAAGGTTGTCTTCGCACAACTACCGGACAAGCCCGCAGATGCCGAAAACCCCTGCCGCTGAAGGCGATCGGTGCGGCAAAAGCCGGGTGCTTGCACTCACGCGGGCGTGTTCCGGTAGAATGCGCGCCCTCGCGATAGATCCCGCCGAGACGGGCCATTAGCTCAATTGGTAGAGCAGCGGACTCTTAATCCGTTGGTTATAGGTTCGAGTCCTATATGGCCCACCAACAAAAACAATAAGTTGGGCCATCATCACTCACTGAGACCCCCTCAAAGTTGCAGTTGGAGTTGCACTCTCTCGAAAATGGGATGCACTATTGCGTTTGCGTGCGAATGGTTACGCGAGAAATGGAGCGGCACCGGCCAGCGTAGAAGCGCCGACCGATGCCTGACCACCACCAGCAATCGAGGTGCTGACAATGGCTACCAAAAAGTTTAGCGCGATCTACGAGAGGCAGAACGGCGACGGTACGAGCAGCTACTTGGCGATGGTGAGAATCGCGCGCTTCCGTCCAGTATCGAAATCATTCAACGAAGCCGAATTTGGCAGCCGCAGGGAAGCGAAGCAGGCGGCGCACGACTGGAAGCAGCAGCTTGAGAAGACGCTGCGCGAGCAGCGCGCGCGCGGTGGCGTGCATCGCGACGTGGCGACGCTCACGCTGCGCGAGCTGATCGACCGGTACCTCCAAGATCCGAAAACGCAAGCGCTCGCGACCTACGATGGCGTGCAGATGCAGCTCGCATGGTGGGTCAACAGGCTTGGCTCGGAGCGCGCGCTCGGGTGCGTGAGCCCGCTGCTGATCCTCGAAGGGCGGCGTGCGCTGCTCGATCAGGGACGCGGAGCAGCCACCGCGAATCGTTACCTCGCCGCGATGCGTTCCGTCGTGAACTGGGCGCGAGCGTGCGGTTTACTGCCGCCGAGCGTGGTGTGGCCGCCGCGCATGCTGCTCACAGAGCCCAAGCACCGCGAGCGATTTCTGAGCGATGACGAACTCGCGAGTGTGCTGAAGGCAGCGCGTGCGCATTCGCCGCTCATGCATGCGGCCGTGATGTTTGCGGTTGGTGTTGGTTGCAGACAAGGCGAACAATTGCGCACGCGATGGGGCGACATCGACAGTGGTAACGGAACCGTCGCAGTTCACGTGTCGAAGACGCAAACATCGCGGCGCGCGCATCTGCCGCTAGCCGTGATCGAAGCGCTCGATGAACTGCGTAACGGCGTCGCGATGATGCCGAAGCGGTTCGTGTTCGCGCATGACGATGGCTCGGCGCTGAACAACTTCGAGCTGATCTACCGGTGGCGGCGCGTGCGCAAGGCGGCAGGACTGCCGACGCTGCGCTGGCACGACCTGCGACACGCGAGCGCCAGCTTCTTGATTCAGGGCGGCTCGACGCTCGCCGAAGTGGCGGCGCAGTTGGGCCACAAGTCGATCGTGACATCGAAGCGCTACGCGCACCTCGTGCCCGGCGCGAAGCCCACCGGAGCCGACAAGCTCAACGAAAAGCTTCGCGGTTGACGACTGTGGGGAACAAGAACGCGGCGCCGCTCGTCGAGTTTCTCACGCTGCCTGACCGCGTTCGCGGCGAACTGTGGCCGTGGATCGTTGCGGTCCACGCATTCGATCACGGTGACGCATCCTTGCTGGAAAAGTTGACGCGCACAAGGCCAGCGCCAGACGAAATGCGACCGGTACTCGCTGACATCATTGCTGGCGCAAGAAGGCCAGATCAGCGCTCGACCAGTCGTGAGAAGATCCCGGCGCGCGAGCGCCTACCGTATGCCGCTTCCGTCTCATGCGTCATCGAACTGATCGATGTGATGAGATTCCGTGCGATCAACGACCCGTCCGATGGATTGAAGCCGGGCATCACGAGCATTGCGGCACGCAAGGGAGTTGAGCCGCTGCAAGTCTCCGACTGGCTGATCGAGGAACGCAGGCAAGTGATCGCAGAGGCGGCTAGGGACTGTAGTGTCAGCGAGGCAACGATCCGGAACCTGCTGCGTGAATTCCGTGCCGCAGTGAAAGAATGGCTCGTGTAACGTCGGGCGCCTCACGCTACACGGGCCGATTCGACGACCACCGACATAAACTCATAGGCTCGCGCGCAGTCAACTCGAAAGAGGCTGCGCTCGATGCCCCGCAAACTCTCCAGCCGCACACGCATCGCGCCGACTGCGGCCGTCGGCTCTAATGTTCCGCATTCGTGGCCAGTGTCGTTATGGCCCACGAGCGTTCACCCTTGCGACCCACAGAAAGCCAAATGGCTGGTGCGCTCCCATGAGCGCGAGCTACTGCAAGCCGGTGCGCTCGCCAGAATTGGGCGGGAGCGCGTCATCTTCGGCACAGCCTATGTTCGATGGATGACGAAACAAGCGAAACGGGTCGTCGGCTTCGAAATCGCACCGAATCGCCGCGCTGAAGCTGCTCCGGAGCCAGGGCCGTAATGCGCGCGCGAGGCGCCGCGCCGCGAGGTGGCTCTCGCGGGCACGGCAAGATCAAGGTCGGGAACGCCAATATCGTACTACTGCACCTGCCGTCGCGCACGCGCAGCTGTGCCAGCTGCGGTGAGCGGCTCGCAAAACACGCACCGCCACGCCATCGCTACTGTCGGCAGTGCTGGAGCTACTCCATCGTCGCGCGAGTCGTGACCGAGCACGAGGCCGTGCAGGCCGAACTCGCGTTACGCAGTGGAGGGCCGGGCCGAAGGTGGAAACAGTGAACATTGAGGAGTGCTAAATGGACTCCGTCTTCGTCGAACTGGTCGGCGCTGGTATCCACGCACCCTTCGATTGCCAGCTCTGCGGCGGCCACTGCGAGGGGCCAATCGTCTGCGAAGTTCTCGAAGGCTGGTACAAGGGCTTCGCGATCTGCACGCCGTGCCTAATGGAACGCGACTTCAACGCGAAGCTGCGCGCGCAAGCACGCGAAGCGGTGCGAGCGGGAAACTTGGCGAAGGCGCTCCGATTGTACCAACTGGTTGGCCGGTTGGTCGTGCCGAGTCACGAAGAATTCATCCACGCGAGCGAGCAATTGGCGGAGTTCCACGCGCTCGCGGCGAGCATCACAGCTGTACCATGACCGGCACATGAGCGCTGAGCCGCTGCCCGACGACGTCGATCTGGAGAACGCGCATCGCGCCGCGCACGGGAGACCGCCTCTGTCAGCTGCCGAGATCGCACAGCTGACACCAGACGCAGATGCGCAACCGGCGTCTGCGACGACGCCGATTCTGCGCCTGGCGAGCAGTGTCACGCCTCGTGAGCTAGAACCGCTCTGGCCCGGCGTTCTCTGGATCGGCAAGCCGACCCTCTTCGCTGGCGATCCTGGGCTTGGAAAGTCGATTGCGGCGATCGACTGCGTGGCGCGAGCGACCCGTGGCACGCCTTGGCCTTGCGAGAGCGCGGAGCGCGAGCCGGTCGATGCGCTGATGATGACTGCCGAAGACGACATCGAGGACACTGTCGTGCCTCGGCTGATTGCGGCGGGCGCCGACCTTGCGCGCATCTCATTTCTCACCGGCGTACGTGAGACCGACGACGATGGCGCATCGCGCGAGCGAATGCTGCTGCTCGACGAACACCTCGACGTGCTGCGGCAGTCCGTCCAAGACCGGCAGCGCATCACCAAGCTGATCGTCGTCGATCCGCTGAGTGCCTTTCTGGGCAAGACCGACAGTCACAACAACGCCGAAACTCGCGGTCTGCTCGCTGGTCTGGGCCGCATCGCGACCGAACTGCGCTTCGCGCTGCTCGCCATCACGCACCTGAACAAGGCGAGCGGCGCCAACGCGCTGTACAGGGTCACCGGCAGCCTCGCGTTCGTCGCCGCCGCCCGAGCCGTGTTCGCCATCGCACGCGATCCGGAGGACGCGAGCCGTCGTTTGATGCTGCCGGTCAAGTGCAATCTGGCGCCGGATTCGTATGGCTTCAGTTACAGCGTCAGCGTTGCCGATAACGATGCGCCGCACGTACGCTGGGGCGATACGCGCGTCACCCGCGCAATCGAAGAGGTGCTCACCCAAGCCCCGAGTCCGCGCGAACAGGCCGTCATCGAGCGCAGCAACGACGTCGCCTCCTGGCTGCGCGAACAGCTGGCCGCAGAGCCGCAACCGGCGGCGTCCATGTGGAACGGGGCCGCGCAACGCGGGTTCTCGCGCCGCGACGTCGAACGGACGAAGCGCGCGCTCGGCGTCACCGCCGAACCCATGGGCTATCGCGGCGCATGGCATTGGCGCCTGCCGGAGGGGAGAACCGCGCCAGCTCAGACTTTCACAGATGGTTGACTCTAAAAATGCGTACATCTCTGTGCAAGTGTGGCAAGTCTGGGACGTCAGGCTCTCACAGATTCACACACTCTCTCTCAGAGTATTCATGTTTGTGAGAGTCGCGCGCGCGTGTGAGCAAGTCTGTCCGAGCCGGTACGAACAGACACTTCAGACCGTTCGCACTCCGCAGACACCGGTCGAGTGTGAGAGAGCTATGCGCTCTATCATTTCTCATCACCTGAAAAACCAAGGACAGCGCGCTCGCTGGCGTCGGTGCATGCTCTTCAACGGCTTAACTGCAACTTCAACTGCGACTGTCGGCGGTCGATCGTGCTCGTTTCTCTGAATTTCGGCTCAAACCTGCGCAAAGTGCTGTCGCGGCCAACAGATTACGAATCTGATTGCCGCTATTGGCAGGAGCGCCGCGCCCGTGCCGCTTACGATGTACTCACCAATATCTCGATGCGCGTATCAGCCCGCGCCGCGTAACGAGCCTGTCCTGGCGCCTGGCGAAGAGCAACGGTGAGCGATGGTGTCCACCTTTGGATTCCCTAGAACGATTACTGACCTGGAGGAGGACTACCAGTGAACGCTAGACGCCCTCGGCCTAGGACATCGGCTAAGACGAGTCCCCGCCGGATCTCGGCCGTTTTACGTGCGACGCGAGCGCTGGAAATGCGTGCGGGCGGTGTGTCTTTCGGGCGAATCGCGTCCGTTTTGGGGTTTGCCGGACGCCAGGGCGCATATGATGCTTGCCGACGAGCGTTGGATGCCACGCTGACCGAGCCCGCTGCACACGTTCGCACCTTGGACCTAAGGCGTCTGGACGCATTGTTCAAGGCTGCCTACGTGAAAGCCATTCACGGGGACCTGCACGCGATCATTGTGTGCCTCCGCGTTATCGAGCGGCGCGCGCGATTGTTGGGTCTCGACGCACCGACTAAGCACGACGTCACGGCAGGCGCGCCCTGTGGCGTTCTGGTCGTACCTGGACCCATGCCCTTGGACGCTTGGTGCCAAGAGGCTCGCGCTCAGCAAGACGCACTTGCCGAAAAAGAGAGTGAACTGCTTGGACCTAACAAGCCGAGTTGATACTCGTACGGGTTCGGACGCACAGGAGATGGAAGAACTGCGATCACGAAACATCCCAGATCAAACATATGCTGACGTACGCGCGCTTTCACTTGGCCACGGTCATTTGCCGGCGCTTCGCGCCCGGTTGGCGTAGCGACTGCACCCAAATGACAAGTAATAGTCGTGACCTCGATCGATCGCTCCCCGAGCTAATCGCGAACTCGGGTGCGCTGGACATTGCAGAAGCTCTAGCGGAAGGTCGGCTCGACGAACTACTCACTGAGGGTCCGCTGCGAGACGTCCCTTTTTTCGGCACCCCGATAAAGCTTTGGAAGGTTGGACCGCAAGTCCGCGATTGGCTCTTCGCTAAAAAGGTTGGTCGTTTCCTTCGTCCGTTTACCGAGATGCCTGGGCGGCGTGAGGGGCTACGGCACCCTGATATTGCTTGTGCCGAACAACCAAATGATGCCGACAGGTCCAGATATGCCTATTCGGAATTGCGGGATAACCGCCACCACGTCATTGTTCGCCGGCGCAATGTCGCCAGAAACGAAATCCAACAACATTGTGCCTTCTCCTTGGCGCCCCTCTACCGTCAAGTATTTATCTGCGCCACGTATCACAAGGGCTCCCGACGGCGACAATGCATTGACGGCCCTGCTCGTATCGAGGTCCTTCAGCGGGTCGAATTCCAGAATGAAGTCCGAGCCGAGGTCAAGACCATCCGCATTCTCGACATGCGTCCAAGTCGCGAGCTCGCACACGATGCCGTTCGGTGCTTGGTCGTACTTTTTGAGCAATGCCAATTGCGGCCGCGCCGCTCCCTGTTGGCACCTAATGGCGAGAGGCGATGACTGGCCATCACCGAATGCGAGCAGGTGACCGGGAGAAATGCTTGAAATTCGAGCGAGCGTTGAGCCCGGCGAAATGTTCATCAGTGTTCTCCCGAAATCTCGACGCCCGAACTGTAGCACCAGCGCTTCCGGCGGTCCCCGGCAATAGGCATAGCCGCTCATGGGCTCCGGTGCTTAAGCGCCATACGACATAACACATGCGGAACTAGCCGCCGGGAGTCTGTGTACGCTGCCGCACAGACCAGTCCGGGTCCCGGAGCGAAAGCTTCTATAAACGAATCGTGCGACGGAACTCCTTATGGCTAACAACACTTTCACGCGCCCAAGCTGGGACCGCTTGGCCTCAGCGCGGCTCGGTTTAGATAGCTACCTTCAGGAGATGAACGAGTGGCTTCTCACAAAGGATGAGGCAGGCCAAAAAACAAGCGCCGCCGCTGACAATGTGGCTGGAAGATTGGAAGCCACAATCGAATGCATCCGCGCCGAGATCTCGAGCTGATGTTTGGCGGTCCCATGTCGCCGGCTTTCACACATGCATACACAAGCACGCTGCGAGACCAGCTGCAGCGGGCTAACCAGTGCCTTGGCAAGAGCCTCGCAGAGGACGACCAGAACCCCGGTTACAAAGCACGCCTGGAATTTGCAGAGTCGGCAGTGAAGGATGCACTGCGCCGAGTCGATGGCGGGGGCGATGCTAGGACAATTCTGACTTCACTCGATGGGATCTGGATCGGCGATCTGAATGCGGCGGCCGCACGGCATGTCGAAACCGCCAGGGTTCTGTGCCGCGCAATAGCAAGAAGGGCCTGGCCACCTCTTTTTGATCTCGGGGCCGTCGAAATTCCAAGCCTGCAATGAATTTCAGTTCGCCGAAATTGTCCGCTTGCTAAAGCAACGCGTGCCGGGACGGAGAGAAGGTGCTTCCCCGTTGCTCAGTGCTTCCACTGCCGAAGCAGCGTAACAAAGTGCTCCTGAAGCCAATACCTCGGGGCGTTGCGCGACTCGCTCACGTCCAAGATGAACCCTTCGTGTTCCAGCACCTTGATCTCTTCGGCTAGTGAGCGAAATCATGATCCCCGAAACTGGGCCACTCCGATCGCGGCTGGTGAACGCGACGGCACTGCTCGCTTTCCTTGCCGTGGGCGTGATCTTGTACTTCGCACAGGCCGCTTTCATTCCCGTTGCGCTCGCAGTGTTTCTCGCATTGCTACTGACGCCTGCGGTAGATCGCCTGCAGCGTTGGCATGTGCCGCGTGGCCTCGCAGTGACGATCGTGATGCTAGGGGTTCTGTTGGCGGGAGCAGGCGCCGTCAATGCGGTGTGGAATCCCGCCAAAGACTGGTTGGCGCGCGCTCCGCAAACATTGCGAAAGATCGAAGCGCGTGTTCGACCGCTACGCGCAGTGTTCGCGCAGGTCGATGCAGTGACCGAGCGCGCCGGACATCTGACAGATGGCAGCCCGCAGAGCACCGCGACGCCCGGCGCCGCCGTCGCTGTAACCGAGACCGGGAAAGCGTTATCGATGACGAAGTCGGTCCTCGAAGGATTGACCGTCATTCCGCTCATGTTGTTCTTTCTAATTGGGGGTCCGCCGCTTCTGGCACGCATGGTCGCGTCACTCTCCGGAAAGGAAACTTCAGCCAAGTCGTTGCGACTCATGGAAGCGATTCGGGTGGAAGTCGGGCGTTACTTCGCGACGGTTGCGCTCATCAACCTCGGCTTGGGTGCGGCAACCGCCGCCGCAGTGGCCGCCCTCGGCATGCCCAACCCCATCCTGTGGGGAACGATTGCCGGGGTCTTCAATTTCATCCCGTATCTCGGCCCGATCACGACCATCGTCATCTTGGGGGGCGCGGCACTAGTGACCTTCGATGATCTGGGACACGCGCTGGCTGTGCCCGGTGCATTCATCGTGCTTCACTTGATCGAGGGCCAAGTCGTGCAGCCGCTAACCGTCGGACGCCGCCTCGAAGTCAATGCACTCGTCATCCTGCTGGCGGTCTGGTTCGGGTTCTGGTTCTGGGGAATCCCGGGCGTGCTTCTCGCGGTCCCCCTGTTGGTCGCATTGAAAGTGGCCGCTGAGCATCAGCCCTCCTGGCAAGCGGTGCGCAATTTCCTCGCACCGAATGCGAGTTGGCAACCAAAAACGCTCGATAGACTGCTCCGCGCCGGCGACCTGCGTGCGATGCGCTCCGGCGTTCCCACTGCACCTGCCACCGCGCAGCATGTTTCTCCGAAAACGGTTCGCCCACTCAGCGATAAAGCTGATTGACACGTTTTCTTGTAGGCCAGGCTTACAACGCGCCCAGTTCAACCCTGTACGAAGCAAGACTTGAGGTTGGATTGAATGTGATGCTCGGCATGGTTCTCTCAACGCTTCCGGATCAGAAGGTTTGGATTATTGCGCACAATGCGCTCAAACCACGTGGCTGTATCTCTTCGCGAAAGTTCCAGAATACGGCTCTACCTATGATCTCGCCATCGCAAGAAAGCGAAACGGTACTAGTCTCAGGAGTTCCGCCGAACGCTAAGAGTGCATTTGTGATCGTGCCGCTGAGCCGCGCGGCCTAACTTCGCTCCTTATTAGACGGGCCGTCCAAGGAAAAAACCGATCAGTCCGGCTACCAGCACTGCTACTACGCCAATCCATGCTACGGTCCGCCCGCGTGAACGCTCACGCGTGGCGAGCTTTTCGTTAAGCACGGCCGTTGCAGCAAGTCTTACCGTTTGGTCGGATGCGACCTTTGGTCGCCACTGCGTCAGCAATTCAAGTTTCGGGATCACAGGGCTGGGCAGATCAGCCAGCATTCGAAGATGAGCAACGTCCAGCCGCGCGAGCTGCCGCGGTAGATCGTGCCAGTCCGCGCGCTCAAGTGTGTTATCTAGGAACACTGATGCGCTGCTCATCGCACCGGCAGTCAAATTGCCGCTTGCGGTGAACGTTACGACGCCAGTGAGAGGCACAAACACCTTCTGAGCGTCAGTCTGAGTCTCTTCTTCGGTCATCGCCCGGGACCTCTGTGAATCCTGCAGTAGCTCAGAATATACATTTTTCGCACGCTCGCTAGCCGCCGGCTGTGTGCGGCGCAGTACGGCGCTCTGTGCGCACCAGTACAAAGCGTTCGAAGGGGAGTTATAATCGCCTCGTACTAGTTGGCATGGTGACGCTCTCGATGCCTGAGACTCATCATCCAGAACAAAATCACATTCTGGCTGCACTTCCACCGGCCGAGCGCGAAAGACTTTTCCCGCATCTGCAGCTCGTCCCGATGCCGCTCGGCAAGGTCCTGTACGAATCCGGCGAAATCCTGCGCCACGTTTATTTCCCGACCGATTCTATTGTGTCGCTCCTGTACGTGATGGAAGACGGCTCGTCGGCGGAGATCTCAGTGATCGGTAACGAGGGCGTCATCGGCGTCGCCCTGTTCATGGGCGGTGAAACGACGCCGAGTCGCTCGATCGTGCAAAGTGCCGGTTTCGCTTACCGTCTGACGGGACAGCGGCTCAAGGACGAGTTCTATCGCCACGGAGAGATGCTTCATCTTCTGCTGCGCTATACGCAAGCCCTGCTTACGCAGATGGCCCAGACCGCGGTCTGCAACCGGCATCACTCAGTAGACCAGCAGTTGTGCCGCTGGCTGCTGCTCTCTCTTGACCGCCTGTCTTCCAACCAATTGACCATGACCCAGGAGCTCATCGCCAACATGCTCGGCGTCCGCCGTGAAGGCGTCACCGAAGCGGCCGGAAGGTTGCAGAATCTCGGAGTGATCGAGTACAGCCGCGGGCAGATCACAGTGCTGGACCGACCCAAGCTGGAAGAGCTGTGTTGTGAGTGTTATGCCGTAGTCAAAACAGAAACCGATCGCCTGCTGCCTAACCACGCGGCCCATTGAAACCGCGAACGGCGACTCGAACCTCGATTTGGGCCGAGTCACTACTTTACTGGAAAAATAAAAGCTCCCGACCGTTGCCAGCCAGATTAGGAGGACCAACAAGCTAGACTCCTAGCTCGCGCGCTGCGGACGGAACCTCACCGCGCCACAGCCAACGCGCTACTTCGAGCACCTGACCCGTCAAGCGTCTGATCTCGCCACTCACGAGTGCGTCATTGAATTCGACGACTCGCTTGTTGTCTGGTTCGCTGTGCGTCACTGCACGTCGATACTTCGCGATGAGCCTGACGGCCTCGGGTATTACCTCCGCGTCACGCTCTTCTGCGTGCAGTACAGCCCCGAACTTGTTGATGAGAGGCATGTCTCTGAATGCCTTTCGGTCATAAAGGGCCCGATGCTTTTGAATGGCTGTCTCTAGGATCAGCGCTTCGAGCGCAGCATAGGCAGAGAAGAGAGCATTGTAGGTCGGCAAATGCTCATGCTCCCCCGTCGCGACCCCAATCTGCGCGAGATTGAAGTCTGTCAGGCGAATGAGCCCGACGAGTTGCATGATCTCCACGTAACACTCTTGCCCTTCGACTTTCACGTTCATCATTCGCCTCAGCGGCAGCGGGTTTGTACGAGGGCGCAACCATACGCTCGCGCAGAGCGAGTTCCCTGAGCGCAATTTCACAGAAGTCGGCCCACAACCTGCGAGTCATCACGCAGTTCCGCATGAAAGCGCGAAGCAACATGAATGCCATACAGTGCGGACAAACCCTGAAGCTGTATGGACGCTGGCGGTTCGTCATCGGCAGAATCCGCCGCATGCCGGCCCTCGACCTCACCGACGACGAACTGGCCGCTGCCGCGATGGCGGCGAGGGGCGCGGCCGCGCTGGCAAGGAAAGACGCTGAGAGGCAAACGACGCTGAGCACGCGGGCGGCCTTCGAGGACAGCGAGCGGCGCTATCGAAATCTGGCTGAGAAATTCGAGCGGGCTCGCGTGCCGTTGAGCCTGTTTCCTCCCGGCTATTTGGCGAAGGGGTGATGCAAGCGTTTCCCGGTTGCCGGGATACCAATGCGCCCATGTCGAACAAAAAGGGCCTGGTCGGGCGTTAGTCAGGAGTGTCGAACGCTTTTACACGACGCAGGGCACGATGCTCGTCCCGTTCGAGTAACCTAGTGATTGGCGTGCGATAGATTCGCCCGGCGCAGATCTTGCACTGCCTCCAAGAGCGCGTGCGCCGGTCTAGCTTTTCGTCGTAGGGCAATAACTAGAACTTTCCTTACTCCGCGAGCTTACCGGCGCTCGCACCATAGCCTCTTCGCGCAGCGTCCCCCCACAAGAATAGATGCGCGAACAACAAAGGGGAACGGACCACTGCCTTGTTACCAGCGCCACCCACCACCTTACCTCCGGGCCCACTGACAGACGCGCGTCGGAGTACGGTGCGGCACGAGCTTCAGGAGGCAGATAAGCATCTGAGTCTCACGGTCACGGACGGCGGGTCCACCAACACTCAAGAGCGTCTAGCGTCCGCGCAAGCGGCTGTCCGAGATGCGTTGCGCTGGATCGATGAGCACGGCGACGCCGCAGCGGCTCTCGTGGCGCTCGAAGAGATCAAGATTCAGGACATCAGTAATCCGGCTGCAACCCACGTCGATTTCGCGAGAGCGATGCTTCGCAGGCCGTAGCAACTATCGGCCCAAGAGAAAAGGCCCCCGGCAGCGATGTCGGGGCCTTTGTGTTTGTGCATACCCATCCAGTCGAACGTTTACTCAGCGCCCGCAGTGCTCGCAGGTGATGTGTGCAACGGTGCGACCGAGTGACATGGGGCTGAGCGTAGCGCGGGCGGGCTGTGGATCCCTTGGGGGATATCTGGCGGGTTGAAACAGAAAGGACCTTGGGCTTAATGTACGCTTTCGCACAGACCAAGTTCGACAGCGTGTGGAGGAGGGACCCGGCCCGAAGACTGCGACCAGGGCTCGCTGGAACTTCGCAGACCCAGCGAAATGAGACTTGCGCCTCCATGCGCTGTCGGCCTTGCTCACAGGGCGAGAAGAAAAGCCCCGACCGTCGCCAGCCGGTAGCGCGCTATCGTACGCTGAACTCCAACACCGGGTCCTTGCGGCACACAATCACGAAAGCGGCCTGGCGAACAGACGGCGGTATGACCCTTTCGTATCTTGGAACCGTGTCAAAGTCGAAGCGCGTTCCGGCGCAGAATCGTCTGCTCGCAGCCCTGCCCAGCCCCGTTCGAAAGCGTCTGCTTGCGCGTTGCGAGCAGGTCCCACTCGTGGTTGGCGATGTGCTGTGCGAACCAGGCGAGCGCATTCGCCACGTTTTATTCCCCATTGACGGCTTCATCTCTCTGGTCACTCCCACAGCCGGTGCCGCTGCGCTCGAACTTGGCATTGTCGGCAACGAAGGCGTGCTGGGAATTTCCCTGACGCTCGGAGTGAAAATTGCACGACTTCGGGGATTGGTGCAGGGCGCGGGCCGGGCTTGGCGAGTGCAAGGTGCGACATTCGTGCGCGAGTTCGAACGCAGTCCGGCATTACGCCGCGTGATGAACCGATATCTGTACGTAACGCTGGTCCAGCTCGCACAGTCCGCAACGTGTACCCGCTTCCACGCGATCGACGCGCGGCTCGCCCGGTGGCTGCTATTGACCCGGGATCGGGCGCACGCCAACAGCTTCGCCATCACGCATCAATTTCTTGCCTACATGCTGGGTGTACGGCGCGCCAGCATCACTCGAGCGGCGAGCTCATTGCAGCGACAAGAATACATCCGCTACAGGCGGGGCAACATCCTCATTCTGAGGGGGCGCGGCCTCGAGGCGGTAGCGTGCAGCTGCTATGCGGCCGGCAAGGAAACGTACAAGAGTTTGATGGGCCATAGACTGTGACGTCCATGTGCCGACGGTAGTCGCGGGGTCCGATCGGTTGTCGGCTTATGTACGCTATCGTACCGAATGCGTGTGACCCAGTTTGGCGCTAGCTCCGCGAGCACGGTTTGGCTGTGCACCGCAGCAGGGCGTTATGTACGGTACGTACATTAGGCTCAGGGGCTGGGTTATACTTCCCTCGTACTAACGCCTTAGTTGGCATGGTGCCAGTCTCAATGCGCGAGGCTCATCATCCAGAACAAAATCACATTCTGGCTGCACTACCACCGGCCGAGCGCGAAAGACTTTTCCCGCATCTGCAACTCGTGCCGATGCCGCTCGGCAAGGTCCTGTACGAGTCCGGCCAACTCCTGCGCCACGTTTATTTCCCGACCGATTGCATTGTGTCGCTCCTCTACGTGATGGAAGACGGCTCGTCGGCGGAGATCTCAGTGATCGGCAATGAGGGCGTCCTCGGCGTCGCCCTGTTCATGGGCGGTGAAACCACGCCGAGTCGCTCGATCGTGCAAAGTGCCGGTTCCGCTTACCGTCTAACGGGACAGCGGCTCAAGGAAGAGTTCAATCGTCATGGAGAGATGCTTCATCTTCTGCTGCGCTATACGCAAGCCCTGCTTACACAGATGGCCCAGACCGCAGTCTGCAATCGGCATCACGAGTTGGAGCAGCAGTTGTGCCGCTGGCTGCTGCTCTCTCTCGACCGCCTGTCTTCCAACCAATTGACCATGACCCAGGAACTCATCGCCAACATGCTCGGCGTCCGCCGTGAAGGCGTCACCGAAGCGGCCGGCAAGTTGCAGAAGCTCGGAGTGATCGAGTACAGCCGCGGGCATATCACAGTGCTGGACCGATCCAAGCTGGAAGAGCTGTGTTGTGAGTGTTATGCGGTGGTCAAAACAGAAACCGATCGCCTGTCGCCCAACCACGCGGCCCATTGAAACCGCGAACGGCGACTCGAACCTCGATTTGGGCCGAGTCACTACTTTACTGGAAAAATAAAAGCTCCCGACCGTCGCCAGCCGGGGCCTTCGAATAGCGTTCTGCGACTATCGACTCACGAGTTCGTGCTTCGACCCGATGGTGGTGCGGTGAGCAGCTCTTCGCTCCCGACACGCAAACTCCGGCCTAGGTACACGGCTAAGACCATCGAAACCAACAGAAACGCGATCACAACCGGGCCGCCAGGCATTGCGAATCGATTAAGTGACTTAAGGAGCAGCACCACCAAGACCATGTTCACGACAAGGAATGCAGCTATGACCCATGCAAAGTTGCCTGCCGCGGCTCGCGAGCTTGTGTCTGTATGTGTGGAAGCCCGCGACATGGGCCAAGCTTCTGCCGATTTGGCGGGGCAGTCTGTGCGCCACCGTACCGCACAGGCATCGCGAGGTGTCGGGGCTTTCTTGTTGGGGTGGATGATTGCAGCGAGATGAAAATTATTGCGGCCTGGGAATTTCGAAGGCCCCGAAGCCGATTCGGGTCACACCCAGGCGCGCAGCAGCGCTGTTCCAGGCGGCCTTCACGTCGGCGTAGGCGGGCATGGCCGTGAGTGTAGCGGGGTCCGATTTGCAGTTGGAGTTGCAGTTGATGCGCGGAACCGCGAAAACATGGGACGCGCGCTGTTTTCGACTTACTGCCAATTCATGCGATTACGTGCGAATCACGAGCGCGAATGTGCGGGAACTGCGACTCTTAATCCGTTGGTTATAGGTTCGAGTCCTATATGGCCCACCAAACTCAATATCAATCCCAGGCGCGGTAGCGTTGGCGCTGGAAGCGAGGTTTGTTGTCTAGTTGCCGGCGTCGGGCACGGCGCCTTTTGACACGCCCGAAGCCTCAAGCGATGCATGGCCTTGTCGACCGATGAACAGCCAGAGCATTGCGCCGACGAAGGCGAAGACCGAACCGCTTGCAAGCGTCGGCAGCCAACCCAGGTGATCGATCATCATCCCGACGGCTGGAGCCAGTAGCCCCGGAATATTTCCGCCCGTGTTCATGACGCCGGTTGCCGCGGATGCATGAGGGCCTGCTGCATACGTCGACGCGGCCCAGAACGGGCCCTCAATGAACAGGATGAAGCCAAAGCACAGCGACAGCATGCACACCGCTACGTATGGATTCGTTGCGTAGGCGCCGGCGTACAGGAACACGCCGACGAGAATCAGGCCCGTCATTGCCGGAAGTCGACAGCCCAGCCCTGCGCCCAAACGTCGGCACAGGGCGTCGCACACGAGTCCGCCCACCGCGCACATGATCGCGCCCGTTGCAAACGGCAACACATACAACCAGCCACTCTCGAGCAGTGAGAACCCGCGCGATTCCACCAGATATGTGAAGAGCCAGTTCGAGAACATGTAGAACACGTAGTTCGAGCAGAAATAGCTGCACGTGAGCAGCAGCACGTCCCGCTGCAAGAGGACCTTGCGCCACTCGCCATGGCGACCAGAGTCCGTATCAGCTGGCACGCGACCGGCATTGATCAGGTTGATCTCCTCCTTGGTGATCGCTGGATGCTCGGACGGTGTGTCGCGTCCGTACGAGTACCACCACGCGCCACAGAGAATTCCAAGCGGCGCGAGCGCGTAGAACGACTCACGCCAGCCGAACTTGATGATGAGGAACGTGACCACGGGGCCGAGCGCCGCTTGACCGAGACCGACGCCGACGCTGCTGACAGCGTTCGGGAAGGCCCAACTTCCCGGAGGAAACCAGCGTGCGATCGCTCCGGCCATGACTGGGTACAGAGGTGCATTAGTTACGCCCAGCAGAAACCTCGCCGCGATCAGCGAAACCATCGCACCGGCGGCAGACGCGGCCATCAAGGCAGGTGCAAATCCGGTGAGAAACGTCAGTACGCCCCAGGAGACGGCGATCAGCGCCATGGCGCGACGCGGTCCGTAAACCTCGCCATAGATGCCGCCGGGAAGCTGAAACAGGGCGTACGAGAGATTGAAGCTGCCGAGGATCCAACCCAGCTCAGTACTGGTAAAACCGAACTCCTGCCGGATGCTCGGCAGCGCAATGGACAGGTTATTGCGCAACAAATAATTGATGATACTCAGCACGAACAGCACGCCGAGTATTCGGAAACGAATCGGAACGCCACGCAGACTGCTCATCAGTACCTCTAGATCCTGATTGTCTTGCGCAGCAACCGGTCGCGACGCAGGTCATGGAGTATTCGATGTGCGGCGTTGAACCCCGGCGCTCCTGTCACGCCGCCGCCGGGGTGAGTACCCGCGCCGCACAGATATAGCGCGCGGACCGGCGTCGCGTAGCGCGCGTAACCCGGCACCGGGCGCATAAAGAAAAGCTGATCGAGCCGCAGATCACCGTGAAAGATATTGCCCTCGGTGATTCCGAACACGCTCTCCAGGTCGACTGGCGTATACAGCCGACTCGCGACCAGCGCGTGTTTGACTTGCGGTACAAAACTGGCGAGCTGATCCAGGACTTGGGCCTGCAAATGATCGCGCTCGATGCCCCAGCTCGAATCACTGAGAGCGTACGGCACGTACTGTATGAGGCACGTCATCACGTGATGGCCGGGAGCCGCGAGCGATGGATCGACGAGTGAGGGGACGAGACAGTCGATCCACAGCCGCCCGGCGATCTTTCCGTTTCGCGCCTGCTCGTAACATCGTTGCGCGTCCGCAAGCCAGGGAACGAGCGTGAATTGCGCCCTCTGCAGCGTGTCCGCGTCGGGGTCGATGCCACGCAACCTCGGTTCCTCACTCAGCACCAGATTGAGTTTGGCGCACGGGCCGTCCATTTTGATGCCGCGCACGCCATCGAGAAACTCGGTATCCATCGCTTCGCGCGGCACGAGCCCGAGGAACGTGCGCTTGGGGTCGGCGTTCGAGACGACAATGTGGGCGCCGATTTCAGTTCCGTGCTCGAGGAGGACGGCGCCTGCGCGCCCGTCGTGAACCACGATTTGCGTCACCGCCGCCGCCGTTCTCAGTTCTACTCCCTTCGCTCGGCACGCCGCTGCCATTGCGTCGGTAATGGCGCCCATGCCGCCCATGACGTGGCCCACGAATCCCTGCTTGGCTTCCTGCCCACCACCCAGCAGATGGAACAAAAGACCGAAGAGCGTCCCGGGGTCGTAGGGCCCGCCGTGCTTGCCGTAGAGGCTGTTCGCCAACACCAGTGACTTGAGATGAGGCGATTCAAGCGCGCGATCGAGAAATTCGCCGAGGCTCCCGGTCGTGAACGACACAAGATCGGCGATCTCGCGTCCGCGCAAGCGCCGAAACTTGAATGCGAACTGGATTAGCTCGCGCAAACCCGCGAATCCGCTTCGCTGCAGATCCGGAGGCGCCTGCATGAAGAGCGGTTCGAGATGACGCGCCAGGCCACTCAGGCGTGCATCCAGAGACAAGAATCGTTCGCAGTCCTTTGGCGCGAATCGCCGCAGCAGATCTTTCATCCGCCCGCGATCGCTCCACCAGGGAATCACCGTGCCATCGGGCGTGACCGCCTGTACCGTTGGCTCCGCCGCGATCATGCGCAGCCCCAGCCGATCGAGTTCCAGGTCCCGGATGACCTCCGGGCGCAGCATGCTCGCCATGTAAGAAGCAGTTGAAACCCGACAGCCGGGTGCCGCGACTGGATCGATTTCCTCGGTCACGCAGCAGCCCCCGAGAATTTCTCGTCGTTCGAGCACTACAGTTTTGAGACCGGCGCGCGCGAGGTAGAAGGCAGCCGTCAGGCCGTTGTGCCCGCCGCCAATGACGGCCACGTCGTATTGCTTTCGGGTCACGAAGTGTTCCGACCCGTCAGACGATGTGCGTCAGGTCGCCGAGGTGTTTCTCGAGATAGCGCCGTATGTCGAGGCTCGGGTCCTCCATCGGTGCATAGAACGCGCCGCGGAAGCCGCGCGAGCGCATCCCTTCCTGCACACCCTCGCAGATCCGCCAGTCCTGGCGGTTCACGATGTCCCAGAAATCGACCACGTCACGCGGGTCGAATCCGGACTTGCCGATCTCGGACTTGTGAAACAGGAATTCGCAGCCGATGCGCGTGAGATCCGGAGTCTTTGGCCAGAGCGTGAATGCCGCCACGTGCTCGGCCGCTGCGCTAAGGAGCAGGTTTGGATAACAGATCTCACCCTTGTGATGGGTCTTCTCTTTCTCCGAAAGTCCGGGGAACGGTGCGCGTGTGGAGGTTCCTGTCGTGGTGAAAGTCCACGCTCCGGCCCGATGGGGAATCCCGTCCTCCCAGTTGAGGGCCGCGCCGCCACGCTCGCGAAACGCGGGCACGAGTGCACACAGCTCGGGATGCGCCGGGCCGCAGTGATAGCACTCGTTGTAATTCTCCATGATTACCTTCCAGTTCGCGTGCACGTCGTAAACCAGCTGCGCACCGCGACGCAGATCCTGCAGCGGGTAGCGGGCCAGTCTGCGCACTGGTTCGGCGACCTGCTCGAGCAGTGGCTGAGGCGTTTGCCTCGTAAGGTTCAAAAAAATGAACCCGCCCCACGTATCCAGGTGAATCGGGACCAGCGAAAAACCATCCTTCGGGCAGCTGGCGTCGAATCGGATGAAGGGTGCGGTGCGCAGCGTGCCGTCGAGGTTGTAGGTCCATGCATGATAGGGGCATGTGACAGCGCCGCTGACCCGGGTGGAACTAGTCGCGTCGGGAGCCGCGACATCGGGTAACTCCGGCGTACGGACCAGCTGGCTGCCACGGTGTCGACACACGTTGTAGAACGCGCGTAGCTCGTCGCGACCCCGAAGTACCAGCGCGCTTTCTCCCGCCACGGAGACATGGAGACAGTCGCCTGGGGAGGGAACCTGAGCCGCACGGCCAACACAGAACCACTGTTCGTAGAAAATGCGCTCCGCCTCGAGCCTGAAAACATCGTTGCTGCTGTAGAAGTGACGCGGCAGCGCTGGCTTCAGCTCTCGGGCAGGTACGGTGTGGTCCTCAGTCATGTGTGGCCATTTTCTTAGATTGCAGGACCCGGACGGATTGGTGATCCGTCGAAGAAGCGGCTGAGGCGAAAGGCGGACAGGTCGTCCCGCGGCGCCGCGCCACTCACCATATCGGCGATCAGTTTACCCGCACCCGGTCCGATGCCGAACCCATGGCCGCTGAATCCAGTAGCGATGAACAAGCCCTCGAATCCGTCGACGCTCGAGATGATCGGGAGCACGTCTGGCGAAGCCTCGATCAGTCCACCCCAGGTTTCAACAAACCGCGCGCTCGCGATCTCCGGAAACCAGCGATTCAGCGCTTCGCGCACCTGCCCGAGTACCCGCTGCTCCGCGGCGGGATTGAGAACTCTTTCCCGCTCGAAGGGCGAGGGGGCATCGAGATCCCAGCGCGCAGGCGTCGCCAGTGCCGTGAAAAACTCACGTCCGAACTTTAGACGCAGCGACTCATGTCCCTGCCGGAACGCCGGAAGGAACTTGGTTGCAAACCGGAAGGTGTCCGGTGTCAGCGAATGCTGAAATGATCCGCCGTGGGCAGCGGTGTATCCGCCGTCAGCGCGGCGACGAATCGCGATTCGCGGGCACCACGCTTGCCCTGCGAGCAATTGCCTGGTCGGCTCGGTCCGCGCGACGGTGCCCAGTACGGTGAGCTGTGGCACGCTGATCCCCAGGGAGCCGCAGAATAATCTCGTCCACGCGCCTGTAGCGCAGACGACGGCGTGAGTGGCCACACTCCCATGTTCTGTGACGACTGCATGCACGCGACCGGCAGTACACTCGATGCCGCGAACCGCACAGTGCGTGAACACTTGCGCGCCGGCGCGACGCGCTCCGCGCGCAATCGCCGCCGTTGCACGACTGGGCTCTGCGCGCGCGTCGCTGGCCGTGTACAGGGCTCCCGCCCATCTCTTTGCGTCAAACTTCAGGACGTCTTCAAGACCACGAGCCGACAGCAATCGCGTATCCAGCTCATGTGCGCGCGCGACGACGATCCATTGTTCCAGTTCCGCGAGCTGCGATGAATCTTCGGCGAGATAGAGCGATCCGCCCTGTTTGAATCCTATGTCTTCGCCGAGATCCTCGGAGAGGTCACGCCACAGGCCGAGGCTGCGCATCATGAGTGGCAGCTCGATCGGCGAACGACCTTGTTGGCGCACCCATCCCCAGTTGCGCCCGGATTGCTCCCCGGCTACACGACCCTTTTCGAGGAGGGCAACGGACACGCCCTGTTTCGCAAGAAAGTATGCCGCGGAACAGCCAATGATCCCGCCACCAATGATGGCCACGTCCGCGGAGCGAGGGAGCGGGTTTCGCGTCGCGTCCCACACCCATTCGTCCGCGATGGCTAGTGCGACCTGCTGTTCGCCTTCCATGATGCGAACGGTCGGGGTGAGCGGTTGTACCGCCCACCCCGCGCCGACTGCGTTTCAGATCAGCTCTTCTTTGTCAGGGCCTTCGCGAGCTTCCCGGACAGCAAGCCCAGGACCGCACCGATTGCCATTGAGAGGATCAGCAACACGAGCGGATTTGCGAGCCCCGCAGTCGTCAGATTCTGCAGGGGGCCGGTGCCGTGCTCCTCCGGCGAAGCTGCTGCCACGGACGCCTGGTGGAGTGAATAAGCCACTGTGGCGGCGTAGCCGTAGACGTTCGCGGGAACCACTGACAATGGCTCGATCGAGGCGACGATCACCAGGAAGAACACGGTGACCCCCACAACGCAGGCGATCGCGCCGGTTCCAGCACCGCCGATGCCGGTCTTGAAGATGAGCAGTAATGCGATCCAGGCGATGAGAACGCCATAAGCGTTGCCACAGATCGTCTTGACGAGGGCTTTGGTGTCTCCGCCGCTGTGAAAGAAGCAGCCCCACGCAATGAATCCGGCCCACACGAGCAACGGGCTCAGCGGACCAAGGGCCAAGTAGGCCCAGATTGCTCCCAGGACAGCGATGCTCAGTGATAAGGCGAATAAGGCTGGCATGACATGACCTCCCGGATTTTTTTATGAGAGATTCTTGCTTCTAAGCAAACCTCGAATGATCAGAAGCGGGGTCGTTGCCTTCTATTGGTTGTTTGCGACCCCCGGCGGCGATGTGGTCCCCCGCCGGCCGCCAATGCTAGCGGTGTCACGACCGAAGTGACAGATTTTCCGCGTGGGCAGCAGGGAGGTGCGTAGGGCGATTCGAGCCCGCGGCTTAGGGCGTCGGCCATGAGAAAGCGGAGGCGAGAGAGGTCGATTGATTCCCGGCGCGGCGCACAGAAAGCGCGCCGCGCCGGGAATCACAAGAACGGCAGCGCTATTTCTTTGGGTTATCCCTGCCGACGATGGGAAGTTCCGACACTTCGGCCGCGCCGGGCTCCGAGTAGAACCCGAGTCGACTCTCGGGCATCCACAAGTCAAGTGTGTCACCCGCACGCAGGGACGAATACTTCACTTGCTTGCCGCTCATCTTCAGGCTGGCGTCTTTCGCGGGGGCGATCGTGACTTCAGCGAGCGAGTCGCCTCGCACATTCAGGACGTCCACGGACACCTGGCCGTTCTTCACGCTCTTGACCTTGGTCACGAAATGCACCCACTTGGCGCCATCCTTCACCACGACCTCACGGCACGCTGGCGCCGCATTCGGATAGCGCTCCAGAAACTCGTGGCTGTAGTTGACATCCTTGACGCAACTGAGCGCCTGCTCTTTGGGTTCGTCGGCAGAGAACGCCACGAACGGTATCGCCGCCAAGGCCAGTATCACCACCTTCCCGCATGCTTTCATATTGATTCCCCTTTGGAGACCTAACCAGTGCCAGCTCGCGAGAATACTACAGACCGCTTTCACGCGCGGAACTAGTACTTTGGTGCATAAGAAGGACAGGAGACATGGATTCTCGGCCAGGGCGTCCGGCCCGCCGCCCGGCGATCATAGACCGCCTCAGCTATAATCCCGCCCTGAATTTCGCGCGACTGGAGTGATTCCCAGGCGAAAGTGGCGGAACTGGTAGACGCGCCGGCCTTAGGAGCCGGTGGGGTAACCCGTGAGAGTTCGAGTCTCTCCTTTCGCACCAGTCTGCCAGCAAGTCCCTCGACAGGCGGCCGGGATCTGTCAAATACCTGAGGTTCGGGAGCAATGATGGTTTCAGTTCAATCGACAGGGGGGCTCGAGCGGCGCATGGAGGTCGCGGTTCCCGCGTCCAGGATCGAGAAAGAGGTCGATGAGCGGCTGCGGACCGTTAGCCGCACGGCGCGCCTCAAGGGTTTCCGCCCGGGTAAGGCACCGCTCAAGGTCATACGGCAGCAGTTTGGCAGCCAGATTCACCGCGAGGTGGTGAGCGAGCTCCTGCAGTCGAGCTTCGCCGAGGCGGTGACGGAGAGAAAGCTGAACCCCGCCGGCGGGCCGCGCATCGAGCCGATCAGTGTCGGTGAGGGCCAGGATCTCAAGTACACCGCGATCTTCGAGGTCTTCCCGGACGTCACGATCAAAGGGCTCGATAGCATCAGCATCGAACGACCGGTTGCGAGCGTCACCGAGGAAGACGTCGATGCGATGATCGAGAGTCTGCGCAAGCAGCGCCCGAACTGGAAGGCGGCGGAGCGCGGGTCGCGCACGGGTGACCGCGTCACGATCGACTTCACGGGCACCATTGACGGCACGGCGTTCGATGGAGGCAAAGGTGACGATGTCGTCATCGTGCTGGGCGAGGGGCGCATGTTGCCGGAGTTCGAATCCGGGCTCATCGGCAGAGATGCCGGCTCGCAAGCCTCGATAAGCGTGCGCTTTCCGGATGACTATCACTCCAAGGCGATCGCGGGCAAAACCGCGCAGTTCGAGGTCAGCGTAAAGAAGGTCGAGGAACCAGAGCTGCCACCGCTCGATGAGGAATTTTGTGCTGCGTACGGCGTTGCTGAGGGTGGGATTGCGAAGCTGCGCGAGGAAGTGAGCGAGAACATGCGGCGTGAGCTGGAGCAGAACGTGCGGGCGCGCTTGAAATCGCAAGTGCTGGAGCGGCTCGTCGCGGCCAATCCGGTTCGAACTGCCGGCCGCGCTGGTCGAATCGCAGGTTCGCGAGATGCAGCTCGATACCGCCCGTCGTATGGGGGTCCGCGACGCCTCGCAAATCCCGGCGCGAGATCCCTTCGTCGAGCCAGCACGCCGGCGTGTAGCCCTGGGACTGCTGATCAACGAGATCATCAAAGCCGAGAAAATCGAGCTGGACCAGGCCAAGGTCACTGCCCGACTCGATGACGTCGTTTCAACCTACAAGGACCCGCAGGAAGCGCTGCGTGCCTATCGCCAGAACCGCGAAGCGATGCAGCAGGTGGAAATGCTGGTGCTCGAAGACCAGGTCGTAGACTGGCTGCTGGGTCGGGTCAAGACCACGGATCAGCCGACAAACTTCAAGGCCGTGATGAATTTCGGGAACTGAGCCAACGAACAGCCGTACCCCTTGTCCTAGCATTTACTGGAACCATACCTGAACCATGAACAAACCCAACACTCGCGCCCTGAACCTGGTCCCGATGGTGGTCGAGCAGACGGCCCGCGGGGAAAGGGCGTACGACATCTATTCGCGCCTGCTCAAGGAGCGCGTGATTTTCATCGTCGGTGAGATCGAAAGTCACATGGCGAACCTGGTAGTCGCCCAACTGCTGTTCCTGGAATCTGAGAACCCCGAGAAGGACCTGGCTCTCTACATCAACAGTCCCGGCGGCGAAGTGAGTGCCGGCCTCGCGATTTACGACACGATGCAGTTCATCCGTCCTTCAGTCAGCACGATCTGCATAGGCATGGCGGCCAGTATGGGCGCCGTGCTCCTGGCGGGTGGCGAGAAGAGCAAGCGCTACGCGCTGCCCCATTCGCGCGTGATGATTCACCAGCCCCTGGGGGGCTTCCACGGGCAGGCGGCCGACATCGACATTCATGCCCGCGAAATACTGGACACGCGCGATCGCCTGAACAGCATTCTTGCCAAGCACACAGGCCAGCCCATCGACAAGATCAGGCACGATAGCGATCGCGATAACTTCATGAGCGGCGAGGCCGCCGTGAAGTACGGACTGATCGATCACGTGCTGGAGCAACGTGGAGACCTGCCGGTGGAGGCGGCCACGAAGACTTGAACGGCGTCGTAGATGTCGAATCAGGGCTTCCCCGAGTTTTGCGTTCGGGGCGCCCCGCGTGCTATAAGTCAGCCCAACAGTTCGCGCGTAAGCGCATGATTTTTAAAGGGTCATACCGACACCAGGATCGCGGATGAGCGAAGAATCACGGGGCAAGCACGAAGACGGCAAGTTGCTGTACTGCTCGTTCTGCGGTAAGAGCCAGCACGAAGTACGCAAGTTAATTGCCGGGCCCTCGGCGTTCGTCTGCGATGAGTGCGTCGAGCTCTGCAACGACATCATTCGCGAGGAGCTCGAGGAGCGCGCCGAGCGCACCCGCGACAAGCTCCCCAAACCTCACGAGATCAAGAAAGTGCTCGATGAGTACGTCATCGGGCAGGAAGGGGCGAAGAAGGTCCTGTCGGTCGCGGTGTACAACCACTACAAGCGACTGCAGAACCGCGGCTCCGAACGCGCCAAGGACGACGTCGAGCTCGCTAAGAGCAACATCCTGCTGATCGGGCCGACCGGTTGCGGCAAGACGCTGCTTGCCGAGACGCTCGCCCGTCTTCTCAACGTGCCATTCACAAGATCGCGGACGCCACGACGCTTACTGAGCAGGCTACGTCGGCGAGGACGTCGAGAACATCATTCAAAAGCTCCTGCAGAAGTGTGACTACGACGTTGAGAAGGCGCAGACCGGTATCGTCTACATCGACGAAATCGACAAGATTTCACGAAAATCTGACAACCCCTCGATCACGCGGGACGTGTCGGGCGCAAGGGCGTCCAGCAGGCGTTGCTCAAACTGATCGAAGGCACCATAGCTTCGGTTCC
This sequence comes from uncultured Gammaproteobacteria bacterium, assembly GCA_963724625.1. Taxonomy (GTDB): domain Bacteria; phylum Pseudomonadota; class Gammaproteobacteria; order Steroidobacterales; family Steroidobacteraceae; genus DATBVX01. The sequence goes on from CAVRVO010000001.1 coordinate 326,038, forward strand.
GCCGCAGGGCGGTCGCAAGCACCCCCAGCAGGAATTCCTGCAGGTCGACACGAGCAACATCCTGTTCATCTGCGGCGGAGCGTTCGCCGGATTGGAAAAGATCATCCTGAACCGAACCCAGAAGAGCGGCATCGGTTTCATGGCCGACGTACGCGAAGTTAACGCCCGGCCGCATGGCAACGATCTGTTCCACGATGTCGAGCCCGAAGATCTCATCAAATATGGCCTGATCCCCGAGTTTCTTGGCCGCTTGCCGGTCGTTGCGACCCTCGATGAGCTCGACTAGGGCGCCCTGATGTCGATCCTGGTGGAGCCCAAGAACGCGCTCACCAAGCAATATCGCAAGCTCTTCGAGATGGAGGGCGCCGA
>CAVRVO010000002.1:0-80925 GCA_963724625.1 uncultured Gammaproteobacteria bacterium
CCATGCGCTTTGGATTGAAGTCGCCGAGTATCGGCGCTCACTGGGTGATGCCCAGCCACACAGGCAACGACGGATCGCCGCCCTCGAAAGCCACCCACACGCTCGCACCGACGGCTGGCACCGCCGCCCCGCCTACCGGCCGGCAGGGCAGCGCCCACAGCGCCTGACTTCCGGGGACCGCGAAGACCTGTACCTTCACCCGCGACTGGGACTCCGGGTCGAGGTCGTGCGTGACGACGCCGCGATACACACCGCAGAGACGATCGGCGGTCGGGCCGCCTTCGTGCCAATCACTGTCCATGATGACGCGTCCCTGCTGTTCCAACACCGCGACGAAGCGTTTCGAAGACTGGTAAGCGGCAACCACCCGATCCGCCGTGTCGGGCAACCGTGCGCCGTGTTTGCCGTCGCCAAATTGCAGCGTCGTCGCGCCGCTCTCATCGATGCTTGCGACGAAGTGCCGATCGTCGGGCCCCGAATCGCCGAGCGACTCCACGCGATGCCATGCCTCGCCGTCGACCTGCAACTCGATCGAGATTCCGCTCCGGGACGGTCGCTTGCGCTCTTGCATCGATTGCCCTCCGGGAAGGTTACAAATTCTACCGTGGTGCGCTGCGCCTCAACAGGCTGTGCTACGTTGCGACTCCTCCAGACGCGCAACGCCAGGGATGCCGACGATGACAGGGAGCGAGCCGTGGATCTGCCCGGCGTGCAAGCGCACCGTCGCGACGAACTATTGTCCGGACTGCGGCGAACGTTCGCCGAGCGTGAGTGACCTAACGCTTCGGGGCCTCTTCGGGCAAGCGGTTCGAGCGTTCACCGATATCGATGGACGCGTCATTCGCAGTTTTCGCTACCTCATCGCGCGTCCCGGCGCTTTGACCGTGGCGTACACGCGGGGCCAGAAAAAAGCGTACCTGCTGCCCTTTGAGATCTTCCTGGTCGCGAACGTGTTGTTCTTCGCCGTTCAGTCGCTCACGGGCGAGAATGTCTTCTCGACGACGCTCGACTCACATCTTCACCACCAGGATTGGGCTGCTTTCGCACAACAGCTGGTGGCGCATCGTGTTGAGAGCCTGCACACGACCCTGGATCGATATGCGCCGGTATTCGATGAAGCGGTCGGGGTGAATGCCAAATCACTCATTATTCTGATGGTGCTGGCCTTTGCCCTCATTCCACCGCTCGTGTTCTATCGCAGCCACCGCTCGTTCGGCACTCACCTGGTGTTCTCACTGCACCTCTATACCTTCCTGTTGCTGCTCTTTTGCATCGCTCTGCTGATCGCCGGCATCAACCTATGGTTCGGCGGTGCCGGATTGGCCTCGCCGCGAATGGACCACGCCTTATCGATTGCGCAGCTGCTGATTTGCGCGGTGTATCTGTACGTGGCGGTGGGTGCGGTCTATGGCACGAAGCGAGGCGTGCGGATCGTCCAAGTGGCGTTGCTGGCGTTCGCCGTCGCCTGCCTGGTGCTGGGCTATCGGTTCGTACTGTTGCCGATTACTTTGTATACGACCTGAAGACACGCGCCCCGGACCGCTCCGTCCTACTGTGGATGTCATATCTTTCGACTAGAACCTATCTCAAAATTCCAACCTCGAGCGCGGCACCTTGCTTTACCCGTAACCGGATATTGCGTACCGCGTCGAAGTTTGCGAGCGGATCGGCGCCGAGGGCGAGGAAGCTGGCTTCATTGCCGGGATCGAGGCCTCCGACGCGACGGTCAGGGAAGAGGGTACGTGCACAATTCGTGCTCCACATGCGTAGCAGCTCGGCGTCGCTGAACACGCCAAGCGTCCGCAAATATGTGATCTCGGCGCTTGATGTGTCGCTGTACTCATCGCTGCCCGCCGCGAGCGTCACGCCCGCGTCCCGCAAGAGGCGAAGATTAGAGATTTGCGCTTCACGCATCGCCGGCCGGCGCTCGGCCCGGTTGGGTCTTTCGATCAGCACTGCGGTGGTGATCACCATGACCCCGCGCTCGGCCGCCGACCGCGCGTCCGCCGGGTCAATGGTGGTTGGGTAGAAGGAGCCCGGCAGGTGCGCGACGACATCGACGCCAGTGGCGACCGCGACGTGAAAGTCGTGTCCGGTCTCTACATGGGCGAACACCCGCAAGCCGTTGGCATGCGCGCGCTCCACAATGCGTGGGACGAGCGCTGGATCGAGCCCTTTCAGGCCAAAGAACGCTGGGTCGTCGCGGCGGCGCGCGAATTCCTCCGAGAAAGAGATCATGATCTTGATGAAATCAGGGCGGTGGCTGGCGATGGTGGGCCACTGGCGCTGGAGATCGGCTTCGCTATCGATGACGAAATAACCTTGGCCGGGCAGCGTTTCGCGCGTGAAGCCGGGATAGGCGCCTTGCTCTAGCAGGAATTCGCGCAGCCGGATCGGATGCCCGCCGCTGGCGGTCAGCGGGCCATTGGCGAAAATGACGTCAACGCTCGTCGGCGTGTTGTAGGTGTGGCGGATGGGGTCGGTGAGCGCGGGCAGGTTTGACAGGATCCCCACATAGAAGATGCCCTCGCGCAAATAGCGCGCGATCGTAGCTTCGTTCTCATGCGGCGTTCCCAGATTATGGTTATGAGCCTCGCAGAACGGCGGGACTACGTAGCCGCCGTTAAGCTCGACGCGATGGTTCGCGCTGCGGGCGGGCGCATCGACAATGCGGTCGCCCGTCACGACGATGTCACGCGGACGAAACGCTTCGCCGTCCCAGACCATGGCGCCGACGTAGGCGGTGCGGTCCTGGCGCGGCGCCAGTTGATCGATGCCGGCGCATGCGGAAATCAAGAGCGCGGCGAACAGTATCAGTCGTTTCATTGCACTCTTCCCCGAAGCCTCGAACGTCGTACTCAGCCTGGAGTCAGTTCAGGTCCCCGCGATCGATCGCCAGCACGGTTTGCAAGAGCACGTTCGCGCCGTTAGTGATGTCTTCCGGTGACGTGTATTCCTTTGGTGAGTGGCTCACCCCACCGACACTCGGCACGAAAATCATCCCGGTTGGCGCGATGTGCGCCAGGTCCTGCGCATCGTGCCCTGCGCCGCTCGGCATGAGCTTGTGCGTGAGGCCGAGTGATGTCGCTGCCGCAGCGATGATGCGTCGCATCCGTTCGTCGGTGGGAGCGGGTGTGACTGCCACCTGCAACTCGGTGAAGGTGACCGGTGTCTGTCGCGCCTTCGCGATCTTCCCCGCTTCGACCTGGATAGCCGCAAACACCTGCTGCATCTTGTCCGATGCCAGATCACGAATCTCCAGGCTCATGACGACCTTGCCTGGAATGACGTTGGGTGCGCCGGGTTCCGCGCGGATCTTGCCGACGGTGGCGACCTGTCGGCCGGGCAGGCTGGTGGCAACCCTGTTGACGGCGAGCACCAACTCAGCCGCGCTCAACAGTGCGTCTCGTCGGCGGTTCATGGGCGTGGTGCCCGCATGATTGGCCACGCCTTCGACGGTGACGTCCCACCAGCGAATGCCAACGATGCCTTCGACGACACCGATATCAATGTTGGCTTCCTCGAGAACTGCGCCCTGTTCGATGTGCAGCTCGACGAAGGCCTTCAGCTCGCCCGGCTTGCGCCGCGCCTGCTCCAGGTGATCAGGATCGCCGCCCACTGCGCGAATGCCCTCACGAACCGTCTTGCCCTCGTGGCTCACGACGTCGAGTGCCTTCGGTTCCTGCCGGCCGGTCATTGCGAGGCTTCCAATCAACCCGCCTTCCTCGTCGGTGAAACTCACGACCTCCAGCGGATGGCGCAGACGGACGCCGCGCTCGCGCAGGACCTGCGCGACCTCGATTGCGCCCAGCACGCCGACGTCGCCGTCGTAGTTGCCGCCGCCCGGAACGGAGTCGATGTGCGACCCGGTCATGATCACTGGCAGTTTCGGATCGCTCCCCTCGCGCCGGCCGATGATGTTCCCCGCCGTGTCCAGGTGCACGACGAGCCCGGCATCCTGCATCAATTTCTTGATGTACTCGCGGCCCGCGATATCAGCCGCGCTGAAGGCGACGCGGCTGACGCCGCCTTCGGGGTTGGCGCCGAATTTCGACAGTTCGGTGATGTGCTGTTGCAGCCGCTCGGTGCTCGCGGCCAAGGTTGCGCTTTCGCCTGAAGCAAGGAGCGATGCCAGGGCGGCGCAGAAGAATACAAAGAGAGTAAGGTGAGACTTGTTCATTTCAGCCGATTGTATACGGCGTAGAGCAGGCCACATGACAGACCTATCGAGCTTTCCTATCACGAGAAAGTGGCCCGCGCGCCATCCCGATCGGCTGCAGCTCTATTCTTTGCCTACGCCGAACGGCGTGAAGATCTCGATCATGCTCGAAGAGACGGGCCTGCCGTACGAGGCGCACCGCGTAGACTTCGAGACCAACGAGCAGCTGTCCTCGGAGTTTCGCTCGCTCAATCCGTACGCCAAGATTCCCGCGATCATCGATCCGAACGGGCCGGACGCGAAAGCACTGCCACTGTTCGAGTCAGGCGCCATCCTGGTTTATCTTGCGGAGAAGACCGGTCAGCTCATGCCGCGCGAGGGGGCGGGGCGATACGAGGCCCTGCAATGGGTCTTTTTCCAGGTGGGCGGCGTGGGGCCGATGTTCGGCCAGGTCGGTTTCTTCAACAAGTTTGCCGGGAAAACCTTCGAGGACAAGCGGCCGCGCGACCACTATGTCAACGAAGCGAAGCGCCTGCTTGAGGTCATCAACGGCCGGCTCGCTGAGCGGCAGTGGATGATGGGCGACAGCTACACGATCGCGGACATCGCGATCCTGCCCTGGGTACGCAACCTCATCGGTTACTACGAGGCCGCGGATCTTGTCGGCATCGGTGGCTACCCGCACGTACGGCGCGCACTTGAAGTATTTCTGGCGCGGCCTGCGGTGATCCGGGGTCTCGAGATCCCGAAACGTCCCTGAGACGATGAAGGAGTGGCGAGACGCTTCGCCCTAGCGGCGACCACTGTCGGCAAACAGTTTGTTCATCGTGCTGTACTGGGCGGCTTCATTGAAAAGCGTGCCCATCGCGCCAGCAAGAAAATTGGTCGCGAGACGACTCGTAAGGCCCAACGCCGCTTGCGCGATTGCCGACCCTGCGCTCAGACGTCGAACCCCGAGCTTCTGCAGGGCATCGATTGAAGGCAGACCCGGCACCGCCATGATGTTAAGAGGCGCCGGCTTGATGGCTGCTGCAATTACCGATATGGCCGCGCCGTCGGCGAGGCCTGGCACGAACACGCCGTCACCACCGGCCGCCCGATAACGCGCTGCCCTGGCGATGGTCTCCTCGATTGCCGCATCCCCGGATGCGATGCCGCGCAGGTAAACATCCGTACGTGTGTTGATGAAGAGGTCGACACCGGAGCGCTCGGCACGGTCGCGAATCGCCTCTATCTTTGCGCACAGCATCTCCTTCGAGCCGCGGCCGTCCTCGATGTTGATGCCCGCGGCTCCGGCATCGATGATGCGGGCGGCGAGCTCGGCCACAGAGCGCGGGTCTTCCGAATACCCGCCCTCCATGTCGACGGTGAGCGGCACGCGAATGACGCGAGCGATCTCGCGAGTAGCAGAAACGAGTTGTCCATCCGGGAGAATGTTGTCATCGGAGTAGCCACGCGACCAGGCCAGTCCCGCACTGGTCGTCGCTATGGCCTTGGCACCCAGGCTCTCAATTAGCCGCGCGCTGCCGGCATCCCAGGCGTTGGGGAGCAACAGCACGCCTGGGCCTTGGTGGAGACTTCTAAATTCCTGTGTCGACATGTTTCATCCTCAGCTGAAGGAGTGCCCTGCCGGCACGCTATCCGTGACGCAACCATGGCGTCAACGCGCAAACATTGGCGATGCGTGTCGAATCGAGGCGATAGAGTCGCGGGCTGACATCGGATCCCGGCCGTGGGCTGTGATACGGTGCGCCTTGATGGACGCATCATGCGAGTCGCTCATGAAACGACCTCATTCTCGATCAACAGTTCTCTTAGGCGTCTCTCTGCTGGCGGGAATTTCCGCGGCCGAGGAGCGCCCCTATCAGGAACTCCCCTACACCCCGAGTCTCGACGTCAGTGCCATGAATCGCGCGGTGGACCCGTGCGAGGACCTCTACGCCTACGCGTGCGGTGGATGGCAGCAGCACAACCCGATTCCCGCAGACCAGTCGAGCTGGGCCGTGTATGGAAAGCTCTACGTCGACAATCAGCGCTTTCTGTGGGGAATCCTCGAGGACGCGGCCCGGCCTGATCCGAAGCGAACGCCGACCCAGCAGAAGATTGGAGATCACTTCGCCGCGTGCATGGACGAGGCTGCAATCGAACGGGCGGGCATCACCCCGTTGCAGCCGGACCTCGAGCGCATCGAGCGACTGAAAACCAAACAGGATCTCGCGCCGCTGGTGGGGGACCTGCATATGCGCGCCACCAACGGCAACATGCTGTTCGGAAGCGGCGCCGAGCAGGACGCACGCGATGCCTCGACGATGATCGCGGCGCTTTATGCCGGTGGCCTTGGCCTTCCGGATCGAGACTACTACGTCAAGGACGATCCGAAGTTTGTCGAGAACCGGGAGCACTACGTCGCGCACATCGCGAGCCTGTTCGAGCTGCTGGGCACAACGCCGCCAACTGCCCTGAAACAGGCCAAGGTGGTGCTGCGGATCGAGACACAGCTCGCGAAAGCCTCACTCACGCGCGTCGAAATGCGCGACCCCTACAAGATCTATCATCGCGAGACTCTCGACTCGCTGCGCAAGATGGCTCCGGCGTTCGCCTGGGATCGGTACTTCGAAGCCACTCATCTGGCGCCGACTGCCGTGGCTCAACGTTGCGGAGCCTGCGTTTGTCACCGAGCTCAACGCCCGGCTCCAGGACGAGACTCTGGGCGATCTCAAGAGCTACTTGCGCTGGACGCTGCTTGCGGCGACTGCGCCGTACCTTTCGAAGGCGTTCGTGGATGAGGACTTTGCGTTCAACCGTGCCTATCTCCGGGGCGTCAAGGAGCAGAAGCCTCGCTGGAAGAGGTGTGTCGGCCTGGTTGACGCGCAGCTCGGTGAGGCGCTCGGTCAGGAATTCGTCGCGCGCGTCTTTCCGCCCGCGATGAAATCCCAGACCGTTCTGATGACGCACCAGATCGAGGCCGCGATGAAAACGCGCATCGAGGCGCTCGACTGGATGTCACCGTCCACCAAGGCGCAGGCGCTCAGCAAGCTCGCGGCTGTGCGCGACAAGGTCGGCTATCCCGACGTGTGGCGGGACTACTCGGCGCTGCGCGTCGAGCGCGGCGACTTCTTTGGTAACGCGATTCGCGGCGCGGAATTCGATTGGCGCCGCCAGGTGGCCAAGATCGGCCGCCCGGTGGATCGCGCCGAGTGGTTCATGACGCCGCCGACTGTCAACGCGTATTACAACCCATCGATGAATGACATCAATTTTCCTGCCGGAGTGCTGCTGCCACCGCTCTATGACCCGAAGATGGACGATGCGCCCAACTACGGGAACACGGGCGGCACGATCGGTCATGAGCTCACCCACGGCTTCGACGACTCGGGCCGCCAGTACGACGGCGCGGGGAACCTGCGCGACTGGTGGACGCCGGACGATGCGCAGAACTTCGAGCAGCGTGCCCAGTGCATCCGCAATCAGTACTCGCAATACATCATTGTCGATGACATCAAGATCAACGGCCGCTGACATCGGGTGAGGACATTGCAGACCTGGGTGGAGAGCTATTGGCATGGATGGCCTGGCAGGAGCAGACCAAGGCCCGGAAACTGGCGGAGCAGGACGGATTAACTCCTGAGCAACGCTTTTTCGTCGGGTTCGCACAATGGGCTTGCAGCAACCAGACGCCGGAACAACTGCGCCTCAACGCCGTCACCAATCCGCATTCTCCACCTCGCTATCGCATCAATGGTGTGGTCTCGAACATGCCGCAGTTCGTCCAGGCTTTTCAGTGCAAGGCGGGGAAGGCCCTGGTGCGGCCGGAGAAGGAGCTCTGCAAGGTGTGGTAGCGGAGGCAGCCTGCGACGGTCCTCAGTCAGCGCACATCAGATTCCGGCCTTCGCGAGCGTGTCGATGAGTTCATGCATGGACGCGGCGATCGCGGGATGCCGGCCTTCGAAACGCAGCAAGAGCTCTTCGAGCCGATCCTGGACGCGGCTGTCCTGCCGGGGCGCCGGGTAAGTCTCGAGGACGCGATCGATGTCCTTCATGAGAGCGCCCATCAGCCCGCGCGATTCCGCGTCCACGGATTTTGCGTCGCCCAGTTCCTGATGGAGCGAAGCCACGAGCTGACGCAATCGATCATGGTTCATGTTGTCTCCACATCCCGGGACGGGGCCAATGCGGCGGGCGCCCCTGTGAGATGTGCACAGGGTAGCCCCGATGCCCTCTCGCGGCCAGATCGGACGGATACGGGCGAATCAGTGGGTCTCATGCTCGTGATTGTGAGGCATCAGCTCGTCGGGCGCGCTTTCCTGACTGCGTAACCCGTTCTGCTTCAGCCAGAGGCGGGTCATGGCCTCGGCGCGATGCACGATCTCGGAGGTCTGCGAAAAATCGTAGGAGCTGACCGCGAGCGGACAGAGCGGCGGCAGCACGACCAGCTCCACGCGGCCGGAGAAATGGTCGATGTCGCTCACGAGCTGGCGCATGATCAGCAGATTCACCGCATGCAGCGCACGCGCCACGGCGCCGCGCGGTGGCTGCGCCAGGGCGCACGAGGTGCCGGTAGGCAGCACGATGATGCGCGATGCGCCGAGCTTGATCGCACTCGAGATCGGGGTGTTGTTGGCGACGCCACCGTCCATCAGGTGCCGGCCGTCGACGGAGACGCTCGGAAAGATAGCCGGTATTGCAGCGCTAGCGAGCAAGGCCGCCGCGAGGGGCCCGCTGCTCAGGCACACTTCAGTCCCCTCGAGCACATCGGTAGCCACGACGTAACAGGGTATCTGAGCATCTTCAAACCGTTCGCACTGCAGCTCGGATTCGATCAGCGCGCGCAACCGCGCCGGCGAGACGAGATGATCTCGCTTGCCGAGAATCGCGAGCAGGCTGTTGACGGGCGACACTGGAAAGACGCCCGTGCTGTGGAGACCGCGCCAGACGCGTTCCAGGCGCTCGACGCCTTCACGGGTCGGTGCACTCGCAAAGTATGCGGCGTTGATAGCTCCTACCGATGCGCCGACGAGGAAGTCAGGAATGATGCGCTGGCGGACGAGCGCCTTGAGCATGCCCACCTGCACGGCCCCGAGGCTGCCGCCGCCGGCTAACACAAATGCCGTCCGTCCGCCCATCGCGATGCCTAGTCCGCCGTGAACCCGGCCGCCCGATGCGAGCCGTCGTACAGCGGCAACGGCTTGCTGCGCGATGCGTCACAGCGATAGGTTTTTTCGCGCATGACGGCAAGCGTGCTCGCGACGGTGTGGCCAAGCAAGTCTAGTGATAGATTCGCGACTGCAACGCGAGATGCCAATGGACTCAATGCCGCTCCTCTCCGTCGAGCGCATCGCGACCGCCTACGATGTTATCGAGCCGTGTTTTCGCGATTCGCCCCAGTTCGAAGCCGTCGCGCTCAACAACCTCTTCGGCTGCCAGCTCGTGCTCAAGATCGAGACGCTGAACCCGATCCGCTCGTTCAAGGGCCGCGGCGCCCAGTTCTTCGTCTCCCAGAGGACGGATGACACGCCACTCGTCTGTGCGACCGCCGGCAATTTCGGACAGGGCATGGCATACGCAGCGCGCCAGCGCGGCATTCCATTGACTGTCTTCACCAACACCAATGCCAGCCCGATCAAGGTCGAGCGCATGTCTGCCCTGGGAGCGCGGGTTCTCGGCGTCGGTACTCAACCTGACGAGGCAAATGCGGCAGCCGCGCAGTTCGCAGCCGAAACGAATGCCGTTCTGGTCGAAGATGGCCGCGAACCCGCCATCGCCGAGGGTGCGGGCACGATCGGGCTGGAACTGTTGCGTTACCCGGGCGAGCTCGCCGCGGTCGTCGTACCGCTCGGCGATGGGGCATTGCTGGCGGGCATTGGCTGCTGGGTCAAAGCTCATAGTCCATCCACGCGCATCGTCGGCGTCGCCCCGGTCGGCTCGCCCGCCTTGCGCGAGGCTTGGCGGCGGGGCGAAATCGTCAGTGCCCCTTGCTCGACGATTGCGGATGCACTCGCCGTGCAGACGCCGTTCCCCGAAGCCGTCGCACGCCTGCGAGCGTGCACGGATGAAATTCTGCAGGTCGAGGATGCGGCATTGATCGACAGCATGCGCCTCGCGTACCGGGAACTCGGCTTGGTACTTGAGCCCGGCGGCGCCGCAGCGCTGGCGGCACTCTTGACCCAGGGCGACCAGTTCCGGGGACACTGCGTCGCCGCGGTGCTGAGCGGCGGCAATCTCACGCGCGAGCAGATGCAGCGGTGGATCGAGTGCGATTGAGAGTAGAGGCTCAGCGGAGAGCGGTATGAAGCGAATATGCGTATTTGCAGGCTCGAGTCGCGGCGCGCGCGAGGACTATGCGCAAGCCGCAGAACGGCTGGCATTCGAGCTCGTGAAGCGCGGCTATGGCGTGGTCTTTGGCGGCGGCAGGGTCGGGATGATGGGAGTGCTCGCGGACGCGACACTCGCCTTGGGCGGCGAGGTCATCGGCGTGATTCCCAAGGCGCTGCTCGAGAAGGAAGTGGCGCATGGCGGACTTACCGAGCTTCGAGTCGTCGCCTCGATGCACGAGCGCAAGGCGATGATGGCCGAGCTCTCGGAGGGATTCATCGCGCTCCCCGGCGGCCTCGGCACGCTCGAAGAGTTCTTCGAGGTGCTCACCTGGGCGCAGCTTGGCCTGCATCCGAAACCCTGCGGACTACTCAACGTCAGGGGGTACTACGACCGGCTGCTCGAGTTCCTGGATCTCACCGTCGAAGAGCGTTTCGTGAAGAGCCCGCATCGCGCGCTGGTGATCACCTCGACCTCGCCCGCGGATCTGCTCGAGCGGTTCGCGACCTATCGCCCGCCGCAGGTCGAAAAGTGGATCGATCGCGCAGCATCGTAGGCTTTGCCCATCGAAATACGTATTTGTACAGTCCACGGCGTTGTTCGTACGTATAAAGCCGAGCGGCGTTGCGAGGGATACTGCGCTGCGTCAGGAGCGATGTGCCGACAGCGCTCACCGGTACGTCACGGATCTCGAAGGTCCAAAGAGAGGCGATGTGAATCGGGTAGCGATCGTAGCGACGGCAGCACTCCTTGCGGTACTGATATCGGCGTGCGGATCACGTGAGTCCGAGCACTGCACCGGTGCCTGCAACGGCGGAGACCGGCGGCTCCGCACAGGGCGACTTTGGGCCACCACAGGGCGAGCCCATCAAGGCGGTTCTCGCCAGTCCGCCGCAGGTTCCGCCACCACTCAATCGCAAGGTTCCCGCGAAGGTCATCGTTGAGCTTGAGGTCAAAGAGATCCAGCGACCGATCGCGGAAGGTGTCACGTATACGTTCTGGACCTTCGGTGGCACCGTACCCGGAAGCTTCATCCGTGTACGCCAGGGCGACACGGTGGAGTTTCACCTGCGCAATCATCCCAGCTCGAAAATGCCGCATAACATCGATCTGCATGGTGTTACGGGCCCGGGCGGCGGAGCGGCCTCGAGTTTCACGGCACCGGGGCATGAGTCGGTGTTCAGTTTCAAAGCGCTCAATCAGGGTCTGTACGTCTATCACTGCGCGACAGCCCCGGTCGGCATGCACGTGGCAAATGGCATGTACGGCCTCATTCTCATCGAGCCACCAGAAGGACTGTCGCCCGTCGATCGCGAGTTCTATGTCATGCAGGGCGACTTCTATACGGTCGGCAGGTACCGCGAGAAGGGCACGCAGGCATTCGACATGCAGAAGGCAATCGACGAGAACCCGACTTACGTGCTTTTCAATGGTGCAGAAGGCTCCCTCACCGGTGATCACGCGTTGCAGGCGAAAGTCGGCGAGAGGGTGCGGTTATACGTCGGCAACGGCGGGCCCAACCTCGTCAGCTCTTTTCACCTGATCGGCGAGATCTTCGACAAAGTTCGCTACGAAGGCGGAACGCACGCCCAGGAGAATGTGCAAACGACACTCATTCCCGCCGGCGGCGCCATGATTGCCGAGTTCCACACCGAGGTGCCGGGCACTTACGTCCTGGTGGATCATTCGATCTTCCGCGCCTTCAACAAGGGCGCGATCGGACTGCTCAAGATCGAAGGCCCTGAGAACAAGGCTATCTACTCAGGCAAGGAAGTCGACAACGTGTACCTCGGCGATGCTGCTGTGAGTGCACAACCGGTCGGTGCCGCGGCACAGGCGGCAGCCGCGGGAACCCTTACGCTCGAGCAGCAGGTTGCGGCGGGGGGTGCGCTGTTCAACGGCACGTGCTCTGTTTGCCACCAGGACAATGGTGCCGGGCTGCCGGACGTGTTTCCGCCGCTCGCGAAATCCGACTACCTCCACGCTGACCGGCCGCGGGCGATCACTACCGTCCTCAATGGACGCACCGGACCGATCACAGTGAACGGCAAGACCTATAACTCGGTGATGCCGCCGATGAGCCAGCTCAACGATGACGAGATCGCAAACATACTGACATACGTGCTCAACAGCTGGGGCAACGCCGGCGGACACGTGACTGCTGCTGAAGTCGCACAGCTCCGCAAGGCGACGCCGCCACCGGAAGGCGCGGCTCATTAGCGAACCGCGGCGGGGTGGCAGGCATGGGCAGCTCGACACGTGGCGAACGGAGCCTGGTAAGCAAAGGTTTGCGGTCGGCTGCGCTCGGCTTGCTCCTCGCATGCGCGACCGATGTCTCGGTCGGCGGTGCAGCGGATGAAGATGCCGCCTTCATCGAAGGTGGCAAATGGCGCTCCATTCTGCCGACCGGGACTTCCCAACCGGACGTGACCGTTGCCCCGTACCGTCTCGACCGCAGACCCGTGACCAACGCGCAGTTCCTGGCCTTCACTCGCGCGCATTCGCAATGGCGCAAAGGCCAGGTGCCTGTGGTGCTTGCAGACGCGAGCTATCTAAAGGAGTGGGCCAGCACCTCGGATCTGGGGCCAACGGCACTCCCGGAGCAACCGGTTGTCGGCGTCAGCTGGTTCGCGGCGCGTGCCTACTGCGAGGCGCGCGATGCGCGCTTGCCGAACTGGTACGAGTGGGAGTTCGCGGCTGCGGCGGATGAAACGCATCGCGATGCTCGTGATTCACCGGAGTGGCAGCAACGGATATTGGCCTGGTACAGCCGGCCCTCGAACGAGCCGCTCGCCGCTGTGGGGCAGGGTCGGCCCAATGCTTTTGGTATCTACGATCTGCACGGCCTGGTGTGGGAATGGGTCGAGGATTTCAGTGGCCTCATGATCGGAGCGGACAGTCGCGAGCAGGGCGATCCCGACCTGCTCAAGTTCTGTGGCACCGGTGCACTGGCGATCCAGGATCGGGCCAACTACGCGGTCGGCATGCGCGTTGCGCTGCTTTCTTCGCTGCAGGCACGCGACACGACGATCAACCTGGGGTTTCGATGCGCGAGCAACTGAACCCCAGCAGTGCCGCGCGCCAGGTTTTCCAGGTGTCGATCGCAGCGATCGCACCTGCAATTGCTGCCATCCTGATCCTTGCGTTGCACGTCGGTGTATCGCGGCCAGCGGGTGCGGCGACACCGAGTGCCGCAGTGACATCGCCGTGGCCCACCGATTCGCTGCACCGTGTTGATGTGATACTCGAGACCGCGCAAGGAGGCAGGACGACTCTTGCCGCGACTGCGGGCAAGGTGCGGATCGTTACCATGTTCTACACGAGCTGCACGGCGGCATGTCCCCTCAACATAGACACACTGCGCCGGATCGACGGTGAGCTGTCTCCTGCCGAACGCGCCAGGCTTTCCATCCTGCTGGTGACACTGGATCCGCAGCACGACGATCCGGCTGCACTGCGTGAGTTCGCCGCGCAGCACCGGATCGAAGATCGGCGCTGGACACTTGGGCGCGCATCAGTTGCTGATACGCGAAAGCTGGCTGGCGCCCTGGATGTGCGCTATCGGGAGCTTGAAGACGGCAACTTCAACCATTCGACCGTGCTGGTGTTACTGGATCCCTCGGGTCGCGTCCTCGGCCGCAGCGACAAGATGGGCACGCCCGATACCGAGTTTGTGTCTGCCATTCGCAAAGCGCTGAGCGGCACTACATCGCTCGCGGACTGAGCAGGGCTGCCGCTCTCGCTTGTCCATCCGCAGGCATCGCTTGCGACAATCGGCTCATTGAAGCGGGGGAGCTCTCCGTCTGTGGACGACTCAGCAGTGCTGCCGCCCTGGCGTGCGCGTCGACGCGCGGTGCAAGCATTGCCGCCGCACGGGGCGTGTCGGTGGCAACCGGAGTCCACTCTCGGCTGAGCAATGTCGCAGCTTGCGCCTGTCCGTCGCTCGGCCGGGCCACGCTGGGTGCGGCAAGTAGCGGGCCGCTGGTCAGTGCGGTCGCCACAAGGAGCAGGGAAATCATCCGTACATCAGTCTTCATCTGAATCGCCTCCATAAGTGACTGCGGTTACGCTTTGCATCTCGCGTGCTCGTTTGTGCACGTATGGAGCAGGGGACCTGACGGACGACGAAAGCATTACTCGGTGGAGGCGAAGAAAAAAACAATCGCAGGTTTGCAATATTCGCCCAGCAGAGCCGGTCCTGAGCTACTTGCGCCGGGACGTGTTGGTGCTCGAAGCGCGACGCTACTATTGGGGCCACTATGGGAAGGCTGCGAATCAGAGCGACGTCCGGCTCACTCTCTGAGGGACGTCAGGGGACTCTGCAGCGCGCCCTCGGCCGCTGGGACCTGACCGCGTTCGGCGTCAACATCGTCATCGGCGGCGCCGTCTTCCTCACGCCCTCGCTGGTCGCCGCGGAGCTCGGCAACTGGAGCCCGATCGCGGTCGTGCTCGTCGGGCTCGCCTGCCTCTGCATCGCGCTCTCCTACGCCGAAGTCGGCAGTCGGTTCGAGAGCACTGGCGGCCCGTATCTCTACACTCTGGCCGCGTTCGGCCGATTCGTGGCCTTCGAGGTCGGCTGGATGAGCTGGTTCACACGCGTCGCCAGCATCGCGGCGCTCGTGCACGGTCTCGCCTTTGCGATCGGCTTCTACGCGCCCGCCGTGAGCGCGGGGCTCCCGCACGCGGCACTCATCGTCGGCGTGCTGCTGGGCGTCGCACTCATCAACGCGCGCGGCATCCGGCAGAGCGCACTCTTCATCGACGGCATCACGATCGCGAAGCTCACGCCGCTCGTGATCTTCATCGCCGTGGGGCTGTTCTTCGTCGACTGGAGCCGTCTCACGCCGCTCCCCGCGCCCAGCGTGTCGCAATGGGGCACGGGCACGCTGCTGATCATCTACGCGCTGGGCGGCTACGAGGTGATCGGCGTGCCGGCGGGCGAAACGCGTCATCCACGCACGGACCTGGCCTTCGCCATGGCGATGACGGTGATCGGGTGCACCATCATTTTCACGCTCGTGCAGATCATCACCATGACCATGCTGCCCGAGGCCACGCAATCGAAGACTCCGGTCGCGGACGCGGCCGCGATCTTTCTCGGGCCCGCGGGCGCATTGATGATCGGCATCGGATCGCTCGTCTCCATTACCGGCAACGTGACGGGAAGTCTCCTCACCGCCTCGCGCTACGTGTTTGCGTTTGCTGAAACGGACACGATCCCGCGCACCTTCGCGTACGTGCATCCTCGCTTCCGTACCCCCACGCACGCGATCTGGTTCTCAACCGCCGTGGCGCTCGCGCTCGCGCTCACGGGCTCGTTCGTGCTGCTAGTTGCCGCGAGTGCGATCGCGCGTCTGCTCACTTATTCGGGTGTGTCTGCAGCGGCGCTGGTGTTGCGGCGTGCCGCGGCTCAGGACAAGGTGGCGCCTGCGGCGTACGTCGTGCCTTTTGGTCCGCTGATTCCGTGTGTGGCGATCATCGTGTCGCTCACGATCATCACCGGCGCGACTCGTCCGCAGCTGGCCGTCAGCGGCGCCGCGCTCGGCTTGGGCGCGCTGCTGTTCTTCGGTCACCGCTGGCTGCGCCGTTTTGCCACCTCGCCGCTCCCTACTTCAGATCGGCGGTGAACCCGATCGGACGCTTGGGCGGGGACTCACCGATTGCCAGATGTCGTATGGCCATGAGCAAGTTGGCGATCGCAGTGTCATGTCCTACAAGCTTGCGCTCCAAGTCATCGATTCGGGCCGCGAGCTCGCTGTGCGACCTCAAGTATTCTCGCATCTGCACGAACGCCTGGACGATAAGAACACTCACTTCGATGGCTCGCGCAGAGTTCAATACGCTTGCGAGCATGAGCGCGCCATGTTCCGTGAATACTTTGTGCGCGTACTTGCGATGTTTGCCACGGCCGGGCTTTAAGGTCGCATTTTGCGACCTTAAAGAATCTGACTCCTCCGTGGTGAGCTTAAACATGAATTCGGTGGGGAAGCGACGCCGGTTTCGCTTGACCTGTTCGTTGAGGCGCTTTGTAGCGACGCCGTACAGCGCCGCCAAGTCAGCGTCCAGCATTACGCGCCGGTCGCGAAGGATCAGAATGCGTCTGGTGATGGCGGCAACCGAGGCGGGTCCAGGTACTGGCATCGCCGCCATCATGGCGACCTGGTCGGAATGCCAATAGCCGTCTACCTGTGGCGAACAGCCAGAAAGGTAAGTAGCGCCGTAGCGTCAGGTGAAGGCGCGCGAGAGGCGTCCGATGCCCTCGTGGATCTCGGGCACGCCGTAATGCGCGAAGGAGAGACGCAGGCAATGCCGGAGGCCGCCCGAAATCGAACAGGCGGTGCCGGGCAGGAAACCGGTCCCGGCGGCGCGAGCCGCCGCTTCGAGCGCGCCGGCATCTGCGCCTTCCGCTAGCTCGAGCCAGAAGAAGTAGCCGCCGCCCGGTCTCTGCCAGCGCGCGATGCTGTTGAAGTGTTTCTTGAGTGCCGTGTCCATCGCCTGTGCGCGCTCCGCATAACTCGCGCGCAGGCCCGTCACGAGGGCTGAAAGTTCGCCGCCTTCCATGAGCTGGCGCACGAGGTGCGAGGTGAAGTGGTTGAAGTTGCCGCCGCTCACGAGTGCGCCGCTGGCGAGCAGCGTGGTCATGAGATCCGGCGTCGTCTGGATCCAGCCGAGGCGCAGGCCCGGCGCGAGGATCTTCGAGAACGTGCCGAGCGAGAGCACGTTGCCATCGCCGCCCAGCGCACCGAACGATGGCGGCGGCGGCGTGCCGTGATGCAGGAGCTGGTACGCCTCGTCTGCGACGATGATGAAGCCGTGCTCGCGGGAAAGTGAGATGAGCCGCTCCCGGCGCACGCGATCAAGCACCTGGCCGGTCGGGTTGTGGAAGGCCGGGATGGTGTAGACGAGCTTCGGGCGGCGCTTGGCGAGTTCGCGCTCGAGCACGACAACGTCCATGCCCGCGCCGTCGACCGGTACGCCGAGGATCTCGAGCCCGTGGTCACGGAAGATCGGGAACGAATAGGGATAGCTCGGCTCCTCGACGAAAACGACGTCGCCCGGTCGCGTGAAGCGGCTGCAGACGAAGTCGAGCGCCTGGGAGATGCCGGCCGTCAGCATCAGCGAGTCGGGATCTACGGCGCTGCCCGTGGACTTGCCGAGGAAGTCGGCGAGCGCCGTGCGGAAGCGCACATCGCCCTGTCGCTGGCCGTAGTTCAGCTCGAGCGGCTCGGCGTCGGCGAAGAAACGCTGGCCGGCCGTGCTGAGAAGCGCGAGCGGCAGCAGGTCCGCCGAAGGCTGACCGACGCTGAAATTAATCGTGCCCTGCTCCGGCGCGCCGTCGAAGATGACCTCGCTGCTCATACCGCGGGCTCGACGAGCCGGAACACCTGGTCCGGTCGCCCTTCCAGGAATTCGCGGATATTCGAGGCCGAGATGCGGCGCAGGTCTTGCAGGGCGGACTCCGAATAGAAAGCCACGTGCGGCGTCAGCAACACATCTGCCCGCCCCACCAGTGGATGATGCCCGAGGTCCGGCGAATCCTCAGCCAGCACGTCGAGGGCCGCGCCGGCGAGGAGCCCTCGATTGAGCGCGTCCACCAGGTCGGTCTCGACGATGAGCGCGCCGCGCGCGACGTTGATCAGCAGCGGCCTGCGCTTCATCTTTTCAAAAGCCGCACGATCGAGGAGCCCGCGGCTCCCGGAGTCGAGGTTACAGTGCAGGCTGATGATGTCCGCGCGCGAGAGCAGCTCATCGAGGCTCACGGCTTCGGCACCGAGCTGGCGCGCCGCTGCGGCGTCCACGCGCGGATCCGAGGCGAGAACCTTCAAGCCAAAGCCGAGCGACCGGTGGCCAACGGCCTGCCCGATGCGGCCGAAGCCGATGATGCCGAGCGTCTGGCCGGCGAGGCGGCGCAATCCCTGTACCTCGTTCCAGCGCCAGCTGTGTCTGTCTTGCACCTGGCGGTGATACGCGAGCAGGCGGCGATTGAGCGCGAGCAGCAGTGCGAGCGTGTGGTCCGCGACCTCGTCCGTGCAGTATTCGCCGACGCACGCGACGCGAATGCCGCGCTCGCTGGCGGCTGCGACGTCCACGCAATCCCAGCCAGTCGCGGCGACCGAGATGATCCGGCAGCGCGCGAGCTGACCGAGCGCCGCGCGGTCGAAGGGGACGTAGTCGGTCAGGATCGCCTCGGCGTCACGGCAGGCGAGCGCGAGCGCGGCTGCGTCGCCACGGTAGGTGAATGTCTCGATGCGCGCGCCGGCGGGCAGATGGAGCCGCTCGATCGACAGGTCACGGCCCGCCGCCTCGGGCATCTCGGCGAGTACCACGACCGGTGGCTGACGCGCTCACGCCGTCGTCCTCGCGACCTGCCGCGGTTGCAGCAGCGTCAGCGCCGCGAGCAGCACGACGGAAACCACGAGAGCGGGCCACAGGGGATCGATCGCAAAGATCCCCCCGAGGCCAGCATCCGCCGCGACGCGCCAGCCGATGACCGTAGCCAGGGACAGGCTGCTGCTCCAGAACGCGGCGCTCGCCGGTACGCGATCCCAATAGATCGCTGCAACGGTCGGCAGGAACAGTGCGGCGGCATTGATGGTGAAGCCGAGCTGCAGGATGTCGATGATGTCACGCATCTTCCAGGCTATCAGCATGGCCACAAGACCAGCGCCCACCGATGCGAGCGTGCCGAGCCGCAGCATGGCCGGGCGGGAAATGCCGGGCTGGATGTAGCGCTGATGGATGTCGCGCGTGTAGTTCGCCGACGCCGTGATCACGCAGATGGACGCGACCGACATCGTGGCGGACAGGATGCCGATCACGATCAGGCCTTTCAGCCCGGCGGGGAAGGCCTCGAGCACGAACTTGATGAGGATGCCGCCGCCCGAAGCATGGCCCGGATAGAGGACCGCGGACGCGAGTCCCAGCCAGGCGACGGCCAGCGCGACTGGCAGGACGAGGCCAATGCTCAACAGGGCGCCGGTACGCGCGGCCGCCGAATCGCGCGCGGAGTAGCTGCGGGAAAAACTGTCCATCGCGACGAAAAAGCTGAGCACCATCGAGACGACAAGCGCGGCAATCTTGCCCCAGCCCTGGGCGCCGAGATCGTAGTAGGAAGCGGGCAGCACGGCGCGCATGTCGGACCAGCTGCCGGCATGTGATATCGCGACGGGGACTCCGATCGCCACGACGCCGATCAGCACCAGGGCCACCTGCACCCGGTCCGTATAGCTCACCGCGAGGTAACCGCCGACCGCCGTGTAGAGGATCACGATGGCGCCGGACAGCAGGAGCGCCGCACCGTAATCCCAGCCGAGCAGCACCTGCAGGATCGCGGCCGATGCCGCGAACTGGCCGGCCGTGTACGCCGTATAGGCGAGAACCGTGCTGATCATGGCCACGGTACGCGTGCGGTTGTCGTAGTGTTGCTCGATGAAGTCCGGATACGTGAGGTGGTTATGGCGGTCGCCGAGCTGCTTCACCCGTTGCGCCATGAAAAGGCCGAACAGCAGGAACCCGATCGACATCGCCAGGATGTACCAGATGCCGGTGACGCCGTACTCATAAATGCGCGCCGACGTTCCGACGATGGCAGCGCCGCCGATCCAGGACGCGAGCCACATGCAGGAGATCGTGAACGGGCCCACGCGCCGGCCCGCGACGAAATAGTCCTCGACATTCTTCTGGCGGCGCTTCGCGTAGAAACCGAGGCTCACCATGAGCGCGAGATAGGCGAACAGGATGACGATGTCCAGCGCGCCCATGTGGAGGCCTCGCGAATCAGGGAGCGGCTATTCTGCGCCCCCGGCGCCCGCGCGTCGCGCACGGCTGAGCGAGATGTTGTGGCGCAGACAGACTAATGATCGAGTGGCGTGTCCGTCGCTTCGAGCAAGGACAGCCCAGCGACGTCGTTCTGGTCATAAGTCACCGCGCAGTTCCCCTCACAGGGAATTGGCCCAGCGTGCCAATAGCATCCTTGCACGCAGTTAACCTCGATGCCCGAAGTGTCACCGTCAAACTCCACCAGGAAGGGAGCGGGCTCCAGATCTTGCGCAGTCAGTGCGGGACCTCGCAGGAGCTTTTCAGTCGCAACGGCGCAGGTCTCATCGGACATCACAATGCCGAAACGACCTCGGGCGGTCACGCGTACCCCCTGACGCGTCAGCACGGCTTCGTATGGCTGACCAGCGACCCCGCGAAGAATCGCCTCGAAGAGGTCCATGCGTCCTTGCGGCGGCACGCCGTTGAAGGTCACGAGGACGTCGCCTGTCTTGAAGCCGGCTTGTCCGGCCGGAGAGTCGGCCAAGACGTCGCTGATCAGCACGCGCGTACCGGGCGCTGGCACTTCGATTGCCTGACACGTCATCCCCGCGTCGCCGCGCTCGTTGACGGTCTCCTCGCAGCGCGAACTGTCCATATGCGGTGGCGGATCCGAAAGGGTTTGGGCTCCCAGGCAAACGGATCCTGCAATGGGCTGAGGCTCAACGTTGTGTCGCCGAAGCTGGTCAATGGAAGCGACGATGCTGCTGCTAGCGATGACGGCATGACAAGCTTTCTGCCCGCCAATGCACTCGATCGCTTTCTCGGTCCAGTCGCACCCGCGGGTACAGCGAACAACAATGGTGCGAGCGGTCTTCGAACCGGGCACCTTCATGTCGAGGACAAAACTGTCCACGGCCTTTGTTTGATCGGCGAGGCTGAAGGTGGGCACGAACAGCGCCGCACACACGATAAAGGTCAGCGGTTTACGCATGCGTCTCCCTCCCTTGCGGGAGCGCCGTTGATGCCATCTGCACTACCCGCGACCCCAGCTCGCGAGGTTCAGGAACTCGCGCCGCGTGCGCGGCCCGTAGGTGCGAAAGCTCGGATTCGGTTGCTCGGTGTACGCGAGCCGGCGCTGCGCGACCGCATCGCCATGCGCGCTCTTCTTGAGCGTGTCGATGGTGAGGTTGTAGGGCTTGGCGGCGTTCAGCGCGAACACCTTCTGGCGCAGCTGCGGCGTGATCTCGGGATATCCGTACTTGTCGCGCAGCTCGGGTGCGATCTGGAACGTGCGGAACGCCTGGATCTGGTCCTGCGGCGAGCCGTACCAGATCGAATCCGTACCCCAGAGCACGTTGTTCTCGCCGCAATACTTGAAGAGCTTGCCGAGCGCGTGCGCCGCTTCGCCGGGCTTGCGCATCGAGAGGAAGCGCCAGGTCGAACCGAGCTCGGGATACACGTTCGTGTTCGGTGCTACGGCTGCTTTCTCGAGCGAGGTGACGAGCGCATCGATCCCATCGGTGCGCGACGCATCGTACGGCCCTTCGGGCGCACCTTCGGCCACGAACCCCGAGTGATAGATGAGGAAATTGAGGTCGGGAAAGCGCTTCGCGATCGGGCCGATGTCCGAGCAGGTCGAGTGCTCGTAGCTCTTCGGCCCGAACGGCAGTCCCTTGTGGATGGCGATGTTGCGGATGCCGAGGGCTTCCGCGCGCTCGCAGAACGCGATGCCGACGTCGTCCGTCATGAAGAAGCCTTTGTCTTCGGGACCGAACTGCGTATAGGTCTTCCACGCGACGATGCCGAACTTCGCGAGCCTCTCCATGTCCTCGAGATCACCCGGCTGATTGGGGTTCACGCGCCCGTGCAGCAGCATGCGGTGCGAACCCTGCATCCGCTCCACGATGTCGCGCGTCGCCACGGCTTCCTCGATAGTGAGGGGCTCCGCATCGCGCGGTGAGGGCACGAATGAGAGCACCATCATGTCGGTATCGGAATCCAGGAACACATCCTTGATGAATTCGTCGGAGCCGAGACAACGCAGGTAACTGAGCTTGCCGGGCTCATTGGCGAGCTTGCACTTGCCCTTGGGCGCGAAGCTGATCGGACGCGCACCCGCCGGCAACTTCTTCAGCCATGCACCGGTGGGATTCACGAAGTGACCCTGCACATCGAAGATGAATTCCTGCTTCCCGAGCTCAGCCGCAGCGATCTCGCTGTCCAGGGCGGCATCGGCGGAGAGCTGGAAGAATCCGCCGGTTCGTCCGGCGTCGGCATGCGCGGCGTTGAAGGCGAGAAGCGTGGAGGCCGCGCCGCAACTCGAGACCAGGAATTCGCGGCGACTCTTGCCGACCCGTTTCGCGAGCTCGGTGGCGCGCTCGGCCGCCAGGGTATTGGCGCGTCGCAGCGAATCGTCCAGCGGGATCGGCGCGAATTCGCCGTTCGTGGTCGAGTCGAGCTTGATGGGGAGCCGGCGGCCCGCCGGATCGCAATCGTTTCGCGTATTCATGCCAGCACCTTAACTACTTACGTTTACGCCTTTCCATTGCGGCCAGTATTCCGGGTGCGACCCACATGCGCCCCCAGTTTCGGCGCGTAATCTCCCTCAGGATACCTTCCCGTTCCAGCAGCTCTATGAGTGCACGTGCCGTGGGAGCTGACACTCCCAGGAGCGCCGCGACATTGCTCGCGCTGACATAAGGATTGATGAATAGTCGATCCACCAACTGGAGCGCGCGAGGCCGCCTCTGGACTTTGGCACGTATCTTTTCGCGGAGCTTCACCAACTCGTCTGCGAGCGCCGTACCACGCTGAGAGATCTCCGCCACGCCCGCGAGAAAGTAATGAAGCCAGCCGTTCCAATCTCCATGCGTGCGTACGCGCTGCAGACGCTCGTAATACTCCTGTCGATTGGCCTCGAGATACTCGGATAAGTAGAGGATCGGATGCGCCAGGCGACCGCGATCGATCAGGAACAACGTGACCAGGATGCGGCCAATACGACCGTTACCGTCGAGGAAAGGATGGATTGCCTCGAACTGCTCGTGCATGAGCGCACACTGGACGAGGTCTGGCATGACATCGCGCATGTGCAGGAAGCGCTCCCAGTCATGCAACGCCGACAGCATGTCGTTGGGCGGCGGCGGCACAAAGGAGGCCGCGGCGAGCGTGCTGCCGGGCGGACCGATCCAGTTCTGGGATTTGCGAAATTCACCGCCGCGCGCGCGATTGCCGCTCACTTCCCACATGAGCACGCCATGCAGCTCGCGCACCAAGCGGAGCGAGAGTGGCAGTCGCTTCAACGTCTCGACGCCCTGCTCGAGTGCCGCGACATAGTTGCGTACTTCGATCAGGTCCTTCGGCAGCTTGGCGCGCTGTTCCGGTGCGGGCTCGGCCTCATCGAGAAGCAGGTCCGATACCCCGGCTTCAGTGCCTTCGATGCGGGAGGAGAGCACTGCTTCGCGGCGCAGGTACGAGCCGACGAGCAAAGTGGGATCGGGTAATTGACGGGCAAGGCCATCGAGCGCTGACAGGGCCGTGTCCGCGCGCGAAAGGGCAAGCACGAGTTTGGCGTCATATTCGAGCGCAGGAGGCAAGGGAGCCGGCACGAACGCATACTGATCCGTGCCGATCTTGATGACCTTGCCGCTGGCTTTGTGAAAATCGCCTGGTCGCATAGCCCTGGCCTCATGAAAGGCGCTTTCAAAGCTGGCATAGAAAAGAAAGAAAATCTACAAATTCTTTCAAAGTGATTGCTGACTTTGAAAGCGGTCTTTCAAAGTCGTCCGAAGAGAAGGCTTGCCAGGGTGCTTCAGGAAGTCCCGAGAAATCGACTGGCACCGACGGCAAGGCTGTCGGATAGAGGACGCCCGGCCGCTCAGCAACGGAGACATCCGCGTAGCTCCCGTGTTGAGGGCTACGGAACAGGTACACGCGGCCGAGCGGCACCTCGACGAGCCAGACCTCGACGACGCCGTGACGCGCGTACAGCGGCACCTTGACCAAGCGGTCGTAGCTCACCGTCGTGTTCGCGATCTCGATGAGCAGCAGCACATCCTCCGCGACCGGGTGCGCGTCCATGTAGTCATGGGCGTGGCGCTTGACGATGGCGAAGTCCGGTTCCGGCTCCGAGCGGATGCCGAGCCGGATGGGGAGCTGACTTCGAACCGACGCCGCCGAGCCAACCGCTGGGATCAGGCGTTCTGTAAGCCGCGAGACGATCGCTGCATGCCGGCTTCCCTGCGGCGTCATGTCGATGATCTCTCCCTCGATCAGCTCGACCCGCGCGTCCGGCGCGAGAATCCCGAGCTCCGCCATGCGGTAGTACTCGTCCACGGTCAGTCGATGTCGGGGGACCTGAAAGTCGGGAGTGCTCATAGACCTCGTCTCTGGCTCGATCCTAGACCACGCGCAATCCAATCGCCAAGCTTCGGAACGCGCGTAATTGCTAGCTTTCGTGTTGCAGTGAGGGGCCGAACCTCGAAGGGATTCATCGCTCTCCCTGGCGGTAGTTCTTGAGCAGCTTCTCGCCCACAGGCGTACGATCGTGCGTGCGTTTCGGAGGGCGGGCGATGTTGCGTTCAGCCTCGTGCGTGCTCTTGCTGGCGATGGTGGCCGCCGGCTGCGCGTCCACGCCGAGTGACTACCAATACTCCGAGTCAAAGTCGTCCGCGACGAGTGGCTGCCTGAAATCGGGCACCCGCATCAAATCGGAACACGGTAGTTGTTCCGCGTCGGGTCGTTCCAGCGGCGATCTCAGTCGCAGTCACGTCACCACGGCATCAGGGGTGCTGCGCGATCTCGATCCCAGCATCATCATCCGTCAGTAACCCACACGCAGCGACCTCGACGGCGGAGGGCAAAAGGCGATGAAGACTGTCTTATTGCTCATAGCGTTGTTATTAAGCTGCGTGGTAAACGCTCAGGCATTCGAATCAGAGAAGTTGTGGTCGTTCCTGCTGATGGTTGCTGGAAGTGATGAAGTTCCAGACAGCGTCAGTGCGCTTCCCGAAAGCACAGAAATCAGTGATGCCGGTGCCAAAGCGCTGGTTACATACGCGCGCACTGCGCGGGACGAGAGCAATCGACTGGGCATGGCGAACGCACAAGCGCTCTGCACGGGCAAGGAAGCATTGCGTGATCGCGAGACGCTTGCGCGGAGATTCGAGGCCAATACAGCTCAAGAGCAGGCATTGTGGAAAGCATTTGATCAGAACCTGGTTACTGTGCTGAGTGCGGAGGACGAGTCGAAGGTCAGAAATTGGGTTGACCATGAGTTCAACATCAGCTTCGGCCCACATATTGATATCGCAAACGAGATCCGGTCGGGTCGCCTGAAGCCTGACGAACTACTCGCACGGGCCTGCCCAAGCGTCGAGGAAACCGCTCGTATGCAGGCAGCAGCAAATGCAGTAAATCAAGCCGAGGCCAAGCGTGCAGTCCAGGAACCAGCGGCGCCGGCTGATGCCTCCAAGGCACGAAAGTCGGTGTCATCTGCCGGCCCCGCGATCACGCGTCCAACCGGACCTCAGCCGTCCCTGATCGCGCTGCCAAGGCCGCCGGCCTATTCACAATGCGAGGCTTGGGCCATCAACAACGTGGGGACGGTCGTTGGCACCTGTTGGAACGGCAAAGACCGCACCCACACCATCCCCGTGCGCTGGCAGCAAGGCGTCGCTGAGGCCCTTACCGGTCCCTTGATGTCCGAAGGTTCTGCAGACGGCGATTTCCCCGTGGTTGAGGGCATGGCCGTCGCCATCAATGATGCCGGCGAGATTGTGGGCTCACTGTTCGTTGGGAGGGATGCTCACCATCAGGACATGCGAGCCGCCATTTGGGAAGGCAGTTATTGGCGGGATCTGGGGCTGCCAAAGGACGCCAAGAACATGTCGGCACGCGGTATCAACGCCAGGGGCGACGTCGTTGGTTCCGCTTCTGGCCATGCTGCGATCCTTTGGAGAGCTGAGAATGCTTTCGAGGTGTTACCCAATCCGAAGGATGGATGGAGCTGCATGGGGATTGGTATCAACAACCAAGGACAGGCAGTCGGGATGTGCAACGACCAGTCAGCTGTCCCTGAGCTTGAGGCGGTGCTCTGGCAGAACCACACGGTGGTCGCGCTCGCCAATCCCTGCGGCACTGGAGAGGGCCTGTGGTCCTGGGCGCGCACAGTTACTGATTCTGGGGTGATCGGTGGCACGGCGGGCAGTTGTGCGATGGTCTGGCATGTCTCGACCCCCGACAAGGGCACTGTCGTGGCTGACGATGGCGTGGTCAATTCAATCAACAAGCGCGGTGAAATGGTTGGCTACGTTGGTGTGCCTGACGGCACGTCAACACAGAGACCCCTACACCCGATAAGGCCAGCAAGGTGGGTCAACGAAACGGCGTCTCCGGTTGATGTTGGTTCCAACACGGCCGAAGAGGGACACATCCGTGCCATAAACGATCGAGGAGTATTCGTTGGCGCATATACGTCGGCCACGGGAGAGTCGTTCGCTTTCATGTCGCAGTGAGGGCGTACGATCATGTGACCCCACACGCAGCGACCTCGACGCAGAGGCAATTCAATGAGCGACCGACCGTTCGTCATCGATCCGCATTTCCGGCTGCAGGAATGGGTGGCTGAGGAGAAGGGCTACTTTGCGGACGAGGGGCTCAACTACGTGTTCCGCGAGCAGGTCCAGGCCACGGACGGCAAGGTTCACGACCAGGGCATGAAGGTCGGCGCGTATCAGATCGCTCGAGCAGGGGCGCGAGACGAACGTGAGTTGCGCGTGTCATTGGACCGTGAACGTCGCGGCGTCCTCGGGGCACGGTCGCCTCTATCCGCACGTCTACTCCGTCGCACCGTCGGGCGTGTTCGTTGACCAGGACTCGTTGATCAAAACGCCCGAGGATCTCGACGACGTGCCGATCTCGGTCGGTTATCAGTCCGGTAGCCATTACTCCACGATTCAGGCGCTCGAGCAGTACTTGCCGACGGAGCGCATCAAACTCTCGTTCAACGACGGGATGCTGTTCAAGCGCATGGAGCTGCTGCTCGAGGGTCGCGTCCCGGCGGCGGCGCTATTCAGCGGCCCGTACTATTTCGTCGAGCAGTTGGGGTTCCGTAAGATTCTCGACAACACCTTCATGATCGCGACGATGGTGCACGGCGATCCGGATCCGGAGGATCTGCGCAAGCTCTTTCGCGCGCTCAAGCGCGCGCAGCGCGACATCGATCTCAGGCCCGAGCTCTACACGCATTACTACAAGAAAGAGTTTCCACTGCGCCATCACGACAAGATGGACACGCGCCGCTGGGGGCCCGGCGAGCGTCTCGTGTTCGACACGTATACGGAGGATGCGTACCGGAGCGCCCGCGAATGGATCGCGGCGCATCGCATCTTCCCGACCGGCGACTTGGGCTCGCTGAGTTACGACGAATCCGTGTTCCGTGCGCCGTAGCGCGCTCAGTTTGCTACTGCCCGGACGGACGAGAAGCACGGCCTGTTTCGCGAAAGTCCACCATGCCCTTTTCATCGTAGGTTGCCGAGAAACGTGGTATCGGATCCGACAGGCCGTTGTGGACCAATCTGCATCGGGCCCACGCCCCAACCACATCCCTGTACGCAGTGAATTTCCGCACCCGAGGGCAGATCGTCCAACTCGAGCAGGAACCTCGCCTCGAGTTCCTGCTCGGTAACGGCAGTCCGCATGAGCTTCTCGTTGAAAACAGCACAGCGCCCATCGGACATGACGAGGCCCAGGCGGCCGCGCGCGACTACTTGCCCACCGTCACGTTCGAGCACCGCCTCAAATGGCTGGCCCGCCCTCATGTTTTGAACCGCGTGGTACACATCCATCCGTACTCGCATCGGTACGGCATTGAAGCTCGTAACGGCATCGCCCGTCCTGAATCCCGCTTGCTCAGCGGCTGAACCCGGTGCGACTGCGATAACGATCACCTTGGTGTTGGGGCCCGGTACTTCCTCTGTTTCGCACATCGAGCCCGGATTACCCCGCTCATCGATTGTGTCCTGACATCGTTCCGAGGACTCAAGAGGACGAGGATGTGACTTCGTCTGCAACCCCAGGCAGACGGTATCAGCGAGGGGTCGCTCTTCCACCGAGCGCGTTTGGAGGTCCTCCATCGACGCGACGATGTTGCTGCTGGCGATGAGGGCACGACACGGTTGCCCGGCAGAACACTCAATCGTCTTTTCGACCCACAAGCAGCCCGTCTGGCAGCGAGCGGCAATGGTGTCCGGTTGCGGCTGCGCGGGCAGGGTCAACTCGAGAACGAAGCTGTCAGCCGCCTGTGTTTGAGCCGCAGTGCTTAGTACAGGTGGCAATAGCGACAGACTTGCGGTCAGAACGATTGGAAGACGCATATGTTCTTACCTCCCGCCGTGGGCACGCGGTGCGTACGCACTACCAGCGGAACACTGCCGCGATCAGAGGTCCGTTGAAGTTGAGCGACTCGATGGTCTCGCCCGACTTCATGTCGTAGTCAAGGTAGCGCCACGCGGCGAGCACGTCGCCCCAACCGAACGAGTAGCCAAGTCCAGCCATCGCCTGCCAGGTGAGATCCGATTCGCCAGTGCCGACGTCGAGGTGATAGGGCGCAAACCACCTGCGCTCTTCGCCGAAGGCCAGCCGGCCCCGGACACCGATGATCACGTCCCAGTTCTGCAGGTTGTCGTCGCGTACTCCCGTGCGATCGGGCAGCGCCACTGAGCCGACGTTTCCGGTGAGCGTCCAGTCCAGCGTGTCCTTGAGGTCAAGCAAGCGCACTCCGCCGATCACATCGAGGGAGGCCTCGGGTGTCCTCACCGCCTGATACAAGCCGGTGAGTGTCCACGCCCAGCCCTTGAGATCGAAGCCGACGTTCGCGCTCACGTCGGCAGGCAACGGCACGCCGCCGAGGCTGAGCCCTCGCGTGCCCGACTTGCGGTCACCGACGTCCACGTAGGCGATGTCCGTGAACACTCCGAACTGTCCCCGGCGTGCGTCGAACGAACCCATGAAAACCATCTTCAAGTTCTCGATGATCGTGTCGATGCTGATGCCGGCGCCGCTTCCGCCATCCGAGGGCGGGAATGCCGTGGTGCCGTCGATGGTCGGCAACCACAAGTAGATTCCGGCCTGGAACTTCCAATCCTCGGCGGACTGCGCCGCGGCGGGTCCCGAGATCAAGGCTGCGGCCACACCAGCGGTCAGCGTCTTCAGCAAGGTTGCCTGCATGTCAATCTTCCGTCCTGTCGCAATCCAGTTTTTCTAGTCCCAGCTTGAAGGTTACGCGGCAAGGCACACGAGACTCCACCTGGACATACCCCTGCCCAGTCACTCGGGCCCCATGGCCTTGTTCCACCTCAGCCAGGGATATATCGCTACACTGTCACCCCATGGGGGCAGTCGAGTGACTGACGCGCCCACAGAGCGCGAACGAGAGAACACCTGGAGCAGGCTGCGCCGTCGCAAGGTGGTGCAGTGGGGACTACTCTACGTCGCCGCTGCCTGGGGACTCCTGCAGGGCCTTGAGTATGTCAGCGACGCCTTCCAGTGGCCGGCACAGCTCCGCCAGATCGCGCTACTCGCACTTCTGATCGGCATGCCCATCGCCCTTGTCCTCGCCTACTACCACGGCGATCGCGGTCAGCAACGGATCACCACGCCTGAGTTTGCGATTCTTACGCTGCTCCTGCTGCTGGGCGGCGGGGCGTTCTGGTACTACCAACGTGCGGGCGAGACAACTACGGCTGCAGCGCCACCGCCAGCGACCGCTGCCAGCGCGACCGACCATTCCATCGCCGTGCTCCCCTTCGTGAACATGAGTCCGGACAAGGAGCAGCAATATTTCGCCGACGGCATCTCGGAAGAGCTGCTCAACCTGCTGGCCCAGATTCCGGAGCTGCGCGTTATCGCGCGCACCTCGTCGTTCTCCTTCAAGGGCAAGGATGTAGACATCGCCGAGATTGCGCGCAAGCTCAATGTCGCCAACGTACTCCAGGGGAGCGTGCGCAAGTCGGGTGACACGTTGCGAATCACCGCACAGCTCGTCCGCGCCTCGGACAGCTCGCACCTGTGGTCTCAGACGTACGACCGACGGATGACCGACGTGTTCAAGGTGCAGGATGAGATCGCCGGCGCCGTAGTAGACGAGCTCAGGATCAAGCTGCTCCATGCCGCACCGAAGCTGCGAGTAACCGATCCGCGGGCCTACACACTCTTCCTGCAGGCTCGCGAGGTCATGCGGCAGTACAACCCCGCGGCAACTGAGCAGGCGATTGCGCTCTACAAGCAGGCGCTGGCCATCGATCCGAGCTATGCGCCTGCCTGGGACGGGCTGGCCGAGGGTTACTACAACCTGATTGACCTCGGCGTGGTACCCAGCGCTCGGGTGTTCGCGTTGGCCCACGAAGCGATCGCAAAGGCGCTCGCGAACGACCCCCGCTACGCCCCGGCGTACGCGCGGGCGGCGTTGCTCGAGGGAGCCATCGCAGGGGACCTGGTGGCAGCGGCTCGACACCTGGAGCAGGGGCTATCGCTGGATCCCTCCAACCTCGACCTGATCGGCGTGGCCATCAAGATCGCGCGACGGCTGGGTCGTATGCAACAAACGGTCGACCTCGCCGAGTATGTGGTCGCGCGAGATCCCGTCAACATGCACGGTCACGAGCAACTGGCCGTTAGTTACGTCTACACAGGTCGCCTGGACGAAGCCATTGCGGCGTACCGTACCGGTCTCAAGCTCGTTCCAGGATCCGCGACCGAACACTACCAGATCGGTGACACGCTGCTGCTGAAGGGTGACGAAAACGCCGCCTTGGCAGAATTCAAGCAGGAGCCGGTCGAGGGCTTTCGCCTCGTAGGGCTGTCGATGGCATATCACGCGCTGGGTCGCAAGGCCGAATCGGACGCCGCACTCGATGAACTGATCCAGAAATATAGGCAGACGGTGAGCTACAACATCGCCTACACGCTGGCCTACCGGGGCGAGGTCGACCGCGCCTTTGAGTGGCTCGACAAGGCGGTCACCTACCATGATTCGATTGTCGGCCTCGTCGCCTTCGACCCGTGGATGCAGAGCCTGCATTCGGATCGCGCTGGTTGCCATTTCTGCGAAAGAACGGCATGGCGCCGAACAGCTGGCGGCGATCAAGTTCAATGTCACGGTGCCTAAGTGAGCGCGTGCCCCTGACACCGCTCTCCACTTCAGCGCCGGCGCGCGGCGGCCTGTTCTCGTACGAGAACGGTCTGGTGCTGTTGCTTGGAATGACGTTCGGCTTCGCCTACTTCGATCGCACGGCGCTCAACTTTCTCACGCCCTTCATCGTCCCGGATCTCGGGCTCAGCAACACGCAGGTGGGGTTGCTCAGCTCGGGGCTTTCGATCACTTGGGCGGTGTCTGCCTATGTCATCGGACGGTGGTCCGATGCGGCAGGTGTGCGCAAGCCGTTCCTGCTCGCGTTCATCGCCATCTTCTGCGCGTGCTCGTTCCTCTCCGGAATGGCGCCGACCTTCATGCTGCTGCTCGTGGCGCGCATGATCATGGGCGCCGCGGAGGGACCGGTACTGCCGGTGTGCCTGGCGATCGTCAACGCCGAATCCTCGCCGCACCGGCGCGGCATCAACGCCGGGTTCATGCAGAACTTCTTCGGCACGCTCCTGGGCGCGGTGCTGGCGCCCGTCGTGCTGGTCGCACTCGCGAACGCGTTCAATTGGCGAGTCGCGTTCTACGTGGCCGGCATCCCCGGTCTCCTGTGCGGACTCGCCATCTGGCTCTGGGTGCGCGAGCCCCAGGACTCACGACCCGTGACGCAGCACGAGCGCATCGATCTGTGGCAGATGCTGGGCGTACGCAACATCTGGGTGTGTTGCCTCATCAGCATCTGCCTGATCGGCCACGTGGTCGTATTGCTCGCGTTCCTGCCGCTCTATCTCACGAGCGTGCGCGGTTACTCCACGACGTTGATGAGCTGGGTCATGAGCGTGGCGGGGATGGCAGGACCGTTCGCGTTCCTCGTGCCAGCGCTCTCTGATCGCATCGGACGTAAGCCCGCCACAGTGGTGTTTTCCTTCGCAGCGATCCTGGCGCCGTTGGCGGCGCTGTATTTCCACGGCCCACCGACGTTGCTCGCGGCGATCATGTTCGGCGGCATGCTGAGCGCGGGAGTCTTCCCGCTGTTCATGGGCATCATCCCGGGCGAAACCATTTCGCGCCGTCATGCGGCGACGGCGATGGGCCTCATCGTGTGCGTCGGGGAAATCGGGGGCGGCGTCGCCACGCCGGTCGTGGCCGGCTGGCTGGCAGATCGAAGCACGCTCGCTGCGCCTCTCATGATTGCCGCAGCGGCAGCCGTGATCGCGGGCGCATTGGCGCTGCTGCTACAAGAAACGGCGCCAGTGAAGGTGGGCGCGGCGTCATCCTGACCGACGGCTCTTCTTCAATCGGTATTCGGCCCGTGGCTCGCGTATCAGAAGTGCGGGAGGGATGTCGAGCTTCTCATACAGCGCGCGGATCATCGGCAATGTGAGCGCCCGCTTGCGCGAGAGGACTTCCGACGCCCGATTCTTGCCTCCGAGTAACGGTGCTATGTCCTTCTGCCGGAGCCCCTGTTGTTCCATCCGGAACAGGATGGCGTCCACGGGATCGGGCTTGCGGAACATGAATCGCGCCTTCTCATAATCTTCCACGAGCTTCGCCAACAGTTCGAGGCGTCCACCCTCGGCCGACTCCAGCTTCGGATCCCGCGCCGCGAGTTTCTCGATCTCACCAAGGTAACGGCGATACTGCTCTTCAGTCTTGATGATCCTGGGTTCCATGGCTCTCGCGGCTCTAGCGCTTGCGGTTTCGCTCGTCGTACTCGGCATGCGTACCCGCGTCTGGTCAGATCGGCGGCGAAGGTAGCACATGTGTTCCCATAATGGGAACTTGGACGAGCGGCCACCAGCTGCATTTCTGCAGCAAGCGGCCAGATAGGAGTGAAGCGGCATCTTGCGACGGCCGCGGCACAGCTCAAGCGTCCCGCACTCGGGACCGAAGTGTCCGCGACTGTCCCGGACACGGGACGCGGACGTCCGCAGCGGACACCTGATCTCGAGGACGCCGACGAGACTTTTAGAAATAACAGCGTGTTAGCGCTTGCCACCAGGCTGGCACGGGCCGTGCTAGTAGGAAGTCGACCAGGATTTAAACGCGCAGCGCCCGGACAGCATCTCAGAGTCAGCGTCGTTGCGATCGGAATTGGGCAAGGGTTCGAAGGAGAGCGCCATGAGCACGCAGCAGAAGATTCGAGGGATCGCGTTGGCCACCCTGATGGCCACGGGAGCTTTGCTGGCATCGGCGACGCAGGCCGGCGAGGGCTGCACGAATGAGCGGGCTGACATCATCCGCACCTACGCCAACCTCGGGCACGTGACCGTGACGGGTCAGCGCTCCGCAGAGGTTGCGGAACTCGGCAGCATGACCGTCAGTGCTCAGCGTCTTTCCAACACGCGCCTCGCAGACCTTGGCTCGATCACCGTGACCGCACGACGCTCCGCGGCCCTGCTGGTCGCGGACCTCGGTAGCCTCACGGTAACCGCCCCGCGCAACGAGACGATGCGGGTCGCCGCGCGCTCTTCGGATCGCTCCTGGAACTGATCTCCTCCTCCTCGAGCCTGTCGGATTTTCGGCAGGCTCGCTCTTTTCACGACACCGACGGTCGCACGTTCGCATTCAGTCGGAACAGATTCGTCGGGTCGTACTTGTCCTTGAGTTTCCTCAGTCTCGGGTAGTTTCCGAGGTAGTTGTCGTCCACCTGCTTCTGCGACTCCTCGACCGCGTCGTTCGTGTAGAAACCATACGTATAAGGCGCGATCGTCGTCCAGTACCGGCGCAGCGCCTCGAGGTGCGGCGCCGGGTCAGCGGTGGCCGGCCAGTCGGCGACCAGCAGGGCCGTGGCATGGACGTTGCGGAACGGGAACGCAGTCGCATCGGCAGACACACGCGCGATTGCGCCGCCGAGCTGCTGGAACGCCGCGACGGTGGCGCGCTCCGGGTGCTCCTCGAGGCCATCGATCATGGCGCTGAGGAGCTGCGGCGAGATCTTCTGCACATAGCCTGTCTTGGTGTACGAGCCGATCGCGCGCTGCTCGTTCTCGTCGCCGGCGCGCTGGAGCGCGACGTAGTCGATGGTCGTCACGTTATCGAACACGGGCTTTCCGAGGCTCCGGATCCTGCGCAGGATTTCTTCCGCGCGACTGGCCGGGCCGGAGTAGCACACCGCGAAGCCGACGCCGTTGGCGCCCGTGAATCTGACGTTGGAGGTGAGGAGGGCGTCGAGGGCCAGATCGTCGGGGGCCTCGCCCTCGTAGTCGGCATAGAACGAGAGGACGCTCTTCGCCTGGCTGCGCGGAAACATGATCGTGCCGCCGACGACCTGCCGCTGCATCGGATGCAGGGCGAAATCGAAAGCCGTGACGACGCCGAAGTTGCCGCCTCCGCCACGCACACCCCAGAACAGGTCCGCATTGTCGTGGGCATTCGCGCGCAGGATCGTCCCCGTTGGCGGTGACGATCTCCACCGCGCGAACGTTGTCGAGCGCGAGGCCAAAGCGCCGTGCGAGGCGCCCGAAACCGCCGCCGAGTGTGAGCCCACCCACGCCGGTGTGCGATACCGTACCGCAGGTCGTCACGAGTCCGTGTGCCATCGCCTCATGGTCGAGGTCGCCCAGCAGGCTCCCGCCCGCGACGTGCGCGATGCGTGCCTGGGAGTCGATGCTTGCGCCGCGCAGGAGCGAGAGATCGATCTGCATGCCCCGCTCGCACGTGGACTTGCCGGAGGGACTATGGCCGCCGCACTTCACGGCGAGGAGCAGGTTCGATGCGCGCGCGAATTGCACCGCGCTGCTCACGTCGGCCGCACCGCGCGGCTGCACGATCAGCGCCGGATGCTTGTCGATCTGTGCGTTGCGGACGCGGCGAGCCTGTTCATAGGCAGGAACGCCAGGCAACAGCAGATTGCCGCGCAGGCTGTCGGCGAGCTCCTGCACGCTGGCGCGGGTCAGCGTCACCGGCCGGCCATCGCCGGTGACCGCCTCGATGTCGCGATCGACGGACATCGAGGGGCTGAGGAGAGCCGGCCAGGCGCGACCGATGGGCGCCGTGGTCAATCCCAGCACGGAAGCCCGAGCAAGGAAGCTGCGACGAGTCAGCATGACGATCTCCCCCAGCTGCTTAGTTATCGTTCGAGCCCTCAACCGTAATGCCGACATCTTCAGCGATGCGGCGGACAAGCAATCGGCGATACATCGCGGCCAGCGATGAAATGGCAACTGTCCAAGATTGCCAAGACTCGGGAGTCGATCGTCGACAAGGCGTGCGAGCGCGATGCCACGCTGGCGAGGTTCGAGGTTCGCCCGACGTATCGGGGACCGGAACAGACGTCATTATTCGCAGGTACGTCACCCAAAGTCTGGAGTCAATTCATCGATCTGAGCGCCTCCGCCAAGGCGTTGAAGAGACTTCGCGGTAGAACTCTTGGTTCAGCTCGATGCCAGCGCATGTCGCCAGCAAGTGGAGCCCCGGGCAGTTCGGGTCGTGGTCAGCGTAGCGTCCGGACCGTATCGTGGCGGCGCTCTATGACGGCGAACTGAACGCGCGGCACGGTCCAGATGCTCCTTTGCGAGCGTACGGTCGGCGCGTCGGCGCGCGATACAAGCGACGTCTGGTGAAGTGCGCGCCATGCGCTGCAGATCGTAGCATGGGTCAGCGCGGACGCGCGGAATGAGCTTCCGTGTCGAGTCGAAGAAGGCCATTCGCTCACGCAGCAATGATATGGAGATCGGCTCCGGCGATCCCTCGCCATGTTCCAATCGCTCGGCTAAGACGCGTAGCGCCAAGACCTGCGCCTTGGACAGCGCCTGGTCTCGAGTCTCGCCGTAGGCCAGTACACCAGGAAGTTGCGGTACCTCGGCGAGCCACCGGCCGTCGTCCTCGAGTTCTGATTCGATGCTGAGCTGCATGACTGCCCCTTAACCTAATGCCCTTGCCACTCAACCATCGCTGAATTCTACTGCCGCGTGCCTGTAACTTTCATCGGCGCAGGCCGTAATCCTCGAACAGCGTCTCGGTATCGGTGATGCGGTCGGCATTCGCATCGCCGATGCCGGTCTCAATATCGCTTCGAAGCTCCAGCGCATAGAGCACGTCCTGCCACGTTGCATCCTCCGGCAACGCATCGATGAGAGCGCGGGCCTTGTCTTTTATGGGGGTCGACATCAGTGGGGTTCCTCGCAGGCTCATCTTACGCTCCAGGCGATATCGACAGCAGTCGCGCTGAACATATCAAGCGATACCATGCGCTCGTACCGCACTTTGACCCCTCAATACGCAGATTCCGCCTTTAAGGTAGGCTTCTCGGAAAGGATCCGGGGCAGCCATTTCATCTACGCACGCCAGGGCGTTGCCGAGATCATCAATCTTCAGCCAAGGGGTGGAAAGGCAAAGCCCTATCAGGTGCGACAGGTGCGCGGCCTAGTAATCAGGTACGCGCTGAAGTTGGAAGATGGTGAAGAGTAGGTACGAAATCACGATCTATTGGAGTGACGAGGACCAGGCATACATTGCCGCGGTCCCCGATCTGCCCGGCTGCATGGCGGACGGCGCGTCCTATCACGAGGCACTTGCGGCGGCTGAACGGGCGATCGAGCTTTGGATCCAGACCGCCACGGAGATCGGGAGAGAGATTCCGCAGCCTCCCGCTGGATTGAAACGTGGGTAGGCTCCCTTTCATGCGGTACCTGGTTGTGCTTGAACGAAGCAAAACGGGCTTCGGTGCGTATGTGCCCGACTTGCCCGGCTGTGTCGCAGTGGGGGAAACGCGGGGCGAGGCGCTAAAGCTGATCCGAGAGGGCATCGAGCTGCACATCGAGCGCCTGCGAGACAGCGGTGAGTCTGTCCCGTCACCGACTTCACAAGCTGAAATCGTCGAGGTCGACGCGGCGTAACCCTCTCCTCGCAGTGCGCTACTTCCCGCCGATCAACTCCAACGCCGCGAGCGTCTCGGCCAACACCGCGGTGCGTAGCGTCGGCTCGCGGTCAGGTGGAAAGAGAGAGGAGTGAGTCGTCGGGAGCGGGGGCCCGCCTGCCTTCGCAGCCTCGATCTTGGCCGGCGCCACCGCGCCGACCCAGAGGTACACCCCCGGCACGCCGGCGCCGACGAATTCGCTGAAGTCCTCGGCGCCCATCTCAGGCGCGGGCTGCAGCACATTGTCATCCCCCAATGCGGCACGCAGGACCTTGCCCACCCGCTCGGTGAGCTGCGGGATCGTTGTAGGTTGCCTTGGTGCTCGCGGCAGCGGCCAGGAGCTTCTTCGGCGCGAGTGCAGCGGCAGATCCAGCATTCGCGATGCGCTCGATCGCGGCAATCAGGTGTTCGCGCACGTCGGGCTGAGGAGGCGCATCGGTGAGCTGCAGCTCACTTGCATCGAGAACGATGTTGTGCTTGGTCACGCCGTGGATCGAGCACCACCGTAATCACGGCGGGATCGAGCGACGTCCCTGAAAGTCGCGAATGACCCCCGGGGCCTTTGCGGCAGGACGGGGGTGGAGAAAGGGAACCCGACGTGCGTCATGGCGTCCGAAATCGCGCTGGATGTGGGGGGTATTTGCTGTCTTCTGTTTGTTTTGTATTTCTGCTAACGTCTTCGGCTTCGCGTCGTAGCGACCGGTTGTGGAGATAGGCTGCGCCCTCGCAATCGTGGCGAAATTGACGCGACGCAGCCGGCATTCCGACGCCACAAGCGTCGATACCGGATGTGTTCCGTCCAAATAACAAGGAGGATTGATGATGAACAGAACCCTGGTCACGCATCAAAGGGCTTTTTATCAAGCGTTGGTCGCCGGCGCTCTGGTAGTGATCTCCGCAACCGCTTTCGGAGCCACTCGGCAAATTCCGTCGGGAGGTACGACGGCGATCGCGCCTAACGTTCCTGGTGCCGAGGGGCTGCAGTTCCCCGAACTCCTGCGCGGTCTCGAAGATTCCGAGCACACGGCAGGAAGCTTCAATCGACCGCGGCCCGGCAGGAAGAACGGCAAGCTGCCCCACAAGAACCTCGACACGCCGGTCGTCGCGACGAGCACGGTTGCGGCATCCAATCCTCAAGTGGTTCTCGGTTTTCGCGCGCTCAACCATCGCGACCAGCGCCTCGCCAATGGAGGAAACCAGTTTTCGACCGAGCCGCCCGACCAGGGGCTCTGCGTCGGCAATGGCTACGTCGTTGAGGCCGTGAACAGCGTGCTGCGCATATGGGACACGAATGGCAATTCGCTAACCGGTGCGCAGGCGCTGAATCCATTTTTCGGATATCCCGCCGCCATCAATCGCACGACCGGGGCCATCGGCGCGGACGTAATCGATCCGATCTGCCATTACGATCCCGACAACAATCGGTTCGTCGTTGCGGTCACGACACTCCAGGTTGCCGATGACGGCTCCGGCGACTTCACCGGCAAGAACACGATCGATGTCGCCGTCAGCAACACCGGCAATCCGACGGGCACGTGGACGATCTACCACGTCCCCGCGCAGAACGACGGAACGGACGGGACGCCGAACCACCACTGCCTGCTGAACGACGACGGAGATCCCGGCCCCTGCTTCCAGGACTACCCGCACATCGGCGGGGACGCCAACGGCATCTACATCACGACGAACGAATACAGCCTTTTCGGACCCGGCTACAACGCATCGCAGATCTTTGCGTTCTCGAAGTCGGAGCTCGCGGCACACCTGGCGACAATCAGGGTAACGCTGGTCGAGAATCTTTTTGTCGACGCCCTTCAGGGGTTCACGGTGTGGCCGGCCACATCGCCCATTGGGCATTACTCGAACGAGCGTAACGGCACCGAGTACTTCCTGAGCACGATCGCGGACGTGTGTCCGGAGGTGTATTGCACGGCAAAGCGAATTGGCCTTTGGGCGTTGACGAACACCGCGTCGCTCAACGCGGCAACGCCGGCGCTCGGGCTCACCAGTCGGACCATCAACAGCCAGACCTACGTCGATCCGCCGAAGGCAACCCAGAAAGTGGGGAGTATCCCTCTCGGAGATTGTCTCAATGACAACACTCTATTTGGCGGCGGAATAGGATGCTGGTTCTTGTTCTTCGATCCGCCGGTCACATGGCAGCCCGAAGTCGAGTCGATGC
Source organism: uncultured Gammaproteobacteria bacterium (assembly GCA_963724625.1). Lineage (GTDB taxonomy): Bacteria > Pseudomonadota > Gammaproteobacteria > Steroidobacterales > Steroidobacteraceae > DATBVX01. The sequence goes on from CAVRVO010000002.1 coordinate 39,410, forward strand.
CTGACGCGAGCGATACGCGCATGCAGCAGGCGTGGTACGCGAACGGCACGCTGTGGGCCTCGGCCGCGACGGGCGTTGTCGTCGACGGCAAGCTGAAGGCCGGCATCGCTTGGTTCGCTGTCAGCCCGAAGATCAATGGCGCGGGGAAGGTTGAAGGGAAACTCAAGACACAGGGCTACCTTGCCTTGGCGAACAACAACCTGACCTATCCGGCGATTGCTATCGGAGCGAGCGGCAAGGGAGCGATTGCATTCACGGTGACCGGAGATGACTATTACCCGAGCGCGGGTTACGCGCTGATCGACGCGACCGGTGCCGTGAGTCCCATTCACGCCGCCGCTCCAGGCTTGGGACCCACCGACGGATTCACGAGCTACAAAGCCTTCGTCGGAACTCCGCCGAGAACCCGTTGGGGCGACTACGGTGCTGCCGTGACGGATGGCACGTCCGTCTGGATCGCGTCGGAATACATCGCGCAGACGTGCACGCTGGGCGAATATTTGACTGGCGCGATCGGCTCCTGTGGCGGAACCCGTACCTCGCTGGGGAACTGGGCGACGCGGATTACAAAACTTACGCCCTAATAGACTGACCTAACATAGTTGATCCCCAGCCGCTTAACCGGGCGGCTGGGGTTTTTTTTGCGTTCGTTGCGGCGTCATCGCCGGTAGCGGCGGTGAGCAAACCATCGAGGTAGATCGCGTCATGTACGCACCTGGCGAAGCGCGGGACGTGGGATCTGAATTGCATCGGAGGGGCGCTCCGCAGTGGTTGCGGAACTCGGCAGCATGACCGTCAGTGCTCGGCGCCTTTCCGCAACGCGCGCCCAGTCCACGCCTGGTGCGCTACTTCCCGCCGATCAACTCCAACGCCGCGAGCGTCTCCGCCAACACCGCGGTGCGTAGCGTCGGCTCGCGGTCAGGCGCAAAGAGAGAGGAGTGAGTCGTCGGGAGCGGGGGCCCGCCGGCCTTCGCAGCCTCGATCTTGGCAGGCGCCACCGCGCCGACCCAGAGGTACACCCCCGGCACGCCCGCACCGACGAATTCGCTGAAGTCCTCGGCGCCCATCTCGGGCGCGGGCTGCAGCACATTGTCATCCCCCAATGCGGCACGCAGGACCTTGCCCACCCGCTCGGTGAGCGCGGGATCGTTGTAGGTCGCCTTGGTGCTCTCGACCACCTTTACCAGCGGCTCCTTGGGCGCGAGTGCAGCGGCGGATTCCGCCTTGGCGATGCGCTCGATCGCGGCAATCAAGTGTTCGCGCACCTCGGGCTTGTAGGAGCGCACGGTGAGCTGCAGCTTCACCTCGTTGGGAATGATGTTGCTCTTGGTGCCGCCGTGGATCGAGCCCACAGTAATCACGGCGGGATCGAGCGGGTTGTTCTCGCGCGCGACGATCGTCTGCAGCGCCACCACGGTGCGCGCCGCGATCACGATCGGATCGACGGTCGATTGCGGATACGCGCCGTGACCGCCCCGGCCGTAGATGATCATGTCGATGGCGTCCGAGTTCGCCATGAGATAACCGGGCACGACGCCCACCGTACCCGCGGGAGTCTTGTCGTGGTCGTGAATGGCGAGTGCGACATCGGGCTTCGGAAACTTCTGGAAGAGCCCCGCCTCGAGCATCATCTTGGCGCCCACGATGCGCTCCTCGGCGGGCTGGCCGATGAACATGAGCGTGCCCTTCCAGAGATCCTTGGACTTGGCGAGGATCGTGGCGGTGCCGATCCAGGTGGCCATGTGCACGTCGTGCCCGCAGGCGTGCATCACCGGCACTTCGATGCCCGCATCATCGTGCGTCGTGACTTTGCTCGCGTACGGCAGGCCCGTCTGCTCGAGCACCGGGAGGGCATCCATGTCGGTGCGGATCATGAGCGTCGGCCCCGGGCCGTTCTTCAGGATCGCGACGATGCCGAAACCGCCGACGTTGGTCGTCACGTCGTACCCCAACTTGCGCATGCGCTCGGCGAGCTTCGCGGAGGTCTTCTCCTCGTGCAGCGAGAGCTCGGGATTCTTGTGCAGGTCGATGTAGAGGCTTTCGACCTGCGGGTAGACGGAGTCGACGTCGGCTCGCAGGCGGGTGACGACGGCGTCGGGAGCGGCGAGCGCATCGCCTGTGATCAAGGCGCAAAGAAGGAGGAGGGCGGGTTTCATCAATCAGACTCCCGTTGTTGTTGTCGGTGCCGACAGGGGCTAATGATGACGAAATTCTTCGCGAAACGCAGCGAGGGCGACGATCAGTACGTGATTGGGCTCAATCGCGTGAAGAACGCCGTAGGGGAGGAACTGAGTCAGGCAGCGCCGCACGCCGAAAGCGGTTCGCGTCTCACGTAGGACAGCGCGGCCTCTCGGAATTCGACAACGCTTCCCCGTGAAACGCGCGCTCGCCCCGTTACATATGCCGGTTCGTGGTTCACCAGACAGTATCCGAGTACATTATTCGAGCTAGGCGATGACGACGCCAAGAACTGGGTTTGACTCGGTCGCTCGCACAGGGTTTGCACTGTACTATCATGGGCTGAGCAACTAACAACAGGGTGCTATACCGAGCGGGTGTCCCTAGCGGTTATGCAAGAACGTACTCTCGGATGAGGACGCGCGCGCCAGTCAGTCCCCTTCGTTATCCAGGCGCGAAGCGATGGATGTCCGGATATATCTCGCGGTCTATTGATCGCAACAATCTATTTCCAGCGTTGTTCGTTGAGCCATTTGCTGGCGGAGCCAGCGTCGCAATCGCACAGCTTGCAACTGGCTTTGCCCAAAAGGTAATCCTCAACGACCGCGATCCTCTAATTGCAGCGTTCTGGCGAACCGTGTTTTTCGACACAGACTGGCTAGTCAACAAAGTCGAGAATGCGGAAGTAACTCTATCGGAATGGATCCGCCTAAAAGCACAGAAGCCAAAGTCGACTAGAGGCCTCGCGTACCAAATGCCTCTTCCTGAATCGCACTAGTTTTTCCGGCGTGCTCACGGATAAGGCTGGGCCTATAGGAGGGAAGAAGCAACAGTCCGACTTCAAAGTGGACTGCCGCTTTACGAAGGAAACCATCATTCGCCGTATCCAGCGGGTCGCCAAGTATAGAGACCGTGTGGCATTCGTCTGGAATCTGCCATGGCGATCAGCCATCGCGCGTGTTCAGAAGATGCAAACAAGCGGGAGTCTTCCTGGGCCTGCCTGTACTATCTGAGACCCGCCGTTCTATAAAAGAAAACACCTATATCGACATTTCTTCAGTCACCGCGACCACGTGAATCTACGCAACTTCCTTCTTGAGTTCGACGATCCGTGGATCCTGAGCTATGACGCGTGCCCCGACATCTACAAGCTGTACAGAGAAGGCGGCTTTCGTGCAAGTGATGTGAATATTGTTTACACGGCGAGCCAACAATCTAAGCGCAGTGTTGGCCGAGAGATAATCGTGTCCAATCTATCGAGAATGGTTTCGAACTTCAGCTCGGGTTGGCAAAACAGCAGGTGCTCCGAAGAACATCCCCGCGGTGAAGGTACCAACGCGGCACATCAAAGACAGCGAAGCGGCATGATGAGTCTAGTCCTGCTGAGCGAGGGACTTAACCCGTGATCGATATCGTTAACAAAGTAGTAACAGCCGAGTCTCAGCTCGTGAAGTTACTAGGCGACTACGACTCGTCCTTCGTTGGCTATGTCTATGGCATGCACTTCGATGATGCCCTGATTCTTGACCAACGATGAATTCAAGCACCGGGTCAACGGGATCCCGCACAACTGCTTTATTGTGGCTGCGGGCTTTCCCCCCGCCCAGTTCGCAAATGCCAAGCCAATTGATCGAGAGGTCATTCTGCTCAGGGTGCTAGAGCCTGTGCCGCTGCCGCAGGATGCCGATTTCGTACGCACGCGAATTGAGCATCATCAGCGCAGACGAAGTGAGGAGAAATATCCTGACGACGTAAACGACGGACTGGATCCGATTACAGCTGTCGAACTACAGGCTGGGGCACTGAGGTGCAGCATACTTGGAACATTCTTTATCGACGACGACGGTGAGTTGCGGCTCGGGAGTGATATCGAAAACTTCATGAGTCTTTCTCGATTGCGTGCATTTAAGCCTCGCGCTGAAGCATTGGAACGCATCGTAAATCACATCAATCCAGAAGTTCGTCGACAAGCAACTGAGGAGGCTCGAAAGGCGGGATTCCGGAGCGTCCCCTCGCCAATTCACGTTGGCACGGTTCGATTCACATCTACCGCGCGCTTGCACCGAGGAACCACCGAGCCAAGGGTCAACGTGCTTATTCAGCCGACTGATTCCTAGCGCGGCGCACAGCTGTGCTGGGAATGACGAGAACGGGCAAATCCAACACCGTTAAGACCACAGTTTCTGCAGTGGCAATTGCGGCAATCACCGATGACATTCGAATCGGTCAGCTTATCTTCGACGTGAACGGTGAATACGCTAATGCCAATCACCAGGACGACGGAAGCTCAATCTCTGATGTATTTACGTCTCACACAGTTCGTTACCGCGCAATTGACACTCCCGGTTTTCTCGATCTTCGTACCAACTTTTACACGGAAACGGCTCAGGCGCTGAGCCTCCTTCAGTCTCTCCATAAGGCTGATCCGTCTCTATACACTGGGCAAGACATCGACACATTCATTGCATCCACATTGGAGGAGCCGGATCAGTCAGCCGTGGGTGATTGGACGCGCTGGGAAACCTTAAAGGCGATTTTTCAATGCATGTTGTTCCGTGCAGGATACAAAGCGCCCGAAGGACTTCTCGTGAAGGTACCGCTCTCAGCAAAGCTAACATCTCAGATGACTAGGTGGGCGCAGTCCAAGACCCCTCCAATCAATGTTCAGATCCCAACGACGGATCGTCTCCCGCTCGACCAAGCCGGTGCGTGGTTGGACCAGATCAGAGCAACAAATCTCGATCTAAGAGCAGCGCAGAAAGCACAGGGTCAGGTGCAGGTAGGCCTCGATCGAGTATCCGCGGCAATGCTTGGGTTGATCCATTCATGGAGGCTTATCTGAACATGCATGCCAGAGCCAACAACAGCGGCCTGACGATCGGTGGCTATCGCGCTATCACCAAGTACGTGGACTACCACTCGGCTCGCCGCAGCACTGATGTAGTGGCGGAGATTGTCAGTCACCTAGACAAAGGTCGCATTGTGATCTTGGATCTATCGGCTGGGCCGGTGGTAATCCGGTCCGTATTATCCAAGCGCATCGCGCAGCACATATTTGATCGACAGATGAACGCACTGAACAGCGGTGAAAGTCCGAAGAATCTAGTCTCTGCGTCGAGGAAGCCCACAACCTGATCGGTAAGAAGGCGGAGCTTGACGACACTTGGCCACGCATAGCCAAGGAAGGCGCGAAGGCGCGAATTGCATTCGTTTACGCCACGCAGGAACCGTCATCGGTTCATCCCAACATCCTGGCGAATACAGAGAACTCGTTTGTTACGCACCTAAACAATGACGATGAACTCAAGACGTTGGGAAAGTTTTACGACTTTGGTGATTTCGTTAGCTCGCTAAAGTCTGCACAGGATGTGGGGTTCGCGCGGATCGAAACTCTCTCTTCGCCATTCGTTATTCCTACCCAGATCAATCGATTTTCTCCCTCCGATATCAAAGCTCGGCTAAGAAGCTTGAAGATAGAGGTCACTGATGCCGTACCAGCGTGAAACGGCGGGAAAGGGTGGGCATTCGGATTGTTCGCCGTCCTGACGTTCAACGTTTCCTCGAGGGCTGCGATTACCTGAGGGTTCCGAGCACTGCAGAAGCCGAAGTTCTCGCGTCGTCATTCTCAGGCGCCGAGCGACGAACCACCTGCCTTCCTGAATACGTGGTCGTCCTCGGACGCCAGCAAGAGCGCACCCGATCACCGACAAACTTCCAGCACAGATCGGCTACATCAAGGTCAGCCATGTCCTGATTGAGATGGACACTTATGCTGAGCTAATCGATCCGATGACGAGGTTCGTTGACCCATTCAAAGCAGCGGAGCTTCGTCGCGATGCGGCCCCCATAACGTTCGTCTGCCCGGCAGCAATTTTCGCTATCGAAACGCGCGATCAGTGCGAGATGGTTTTCGACGTGCTGTTTTCGACGAGTTGAACGCAGACAGATCCCAGGGAGGGCCTGACCAGGCTGTGATTACGGATGTGTTGTTGCATCTGTGCGGCGGGAAGGTAGTCCTAGAGCGATGTCCGTCGTGTGGCAGTGAAGCAGAAGTCGAGTTCCGGAGCGCTCGCGTAGTCGTGCATTGCGACGCTTGCAGAGAGCCAGTGTTCGTAACTGATCGCTAAGGCTTCGCGAGGACATTTCAGATTTCGGAAACAACACAAGCGCCATGACACGATGATGAAGGCTGTGAGCGTCTATTGCTCGCAACGCTCATCCATCAGGTGTTCTCCGCGAACCCGAGGGTGCTTCTCAAAATGACTTTCGTGGTAACGGGCCACTGGCGGTTCTTCGTCAGCCCGCGAAACTTCACGCGCGCATGATGACACTTATCGCAGGGGTCAATCTCGTTTGTCCGAACTCGTTTGGAACATCTGCTAGTGATCGGTCTGCAGAACCGGGATCGTAATGGACCACGCGAATCTAATCGGTCGGTTTCTCCCCGATGGTGTGTTGCGCGTCATAGATGATGAGTACCGCGAGAAGTACATCAAGTACAGTGATGCACCGAGCAGTAACTTCGGGAGCGAAGTGTGTTGGGGGCAGGACTTTCTCTTCAAAACGGAGAAGGGCCGCATTTTCAACTTTGCTTTGCCGTACCCGTTCCCGAACGGAGTCCTGTGGGCGGTGGAGCCGCATCCGCGAGGCAGAAGTGTGAGATCGATCGCTACGGCTCCCTGATCAGCGGGCTTGCGACCTGATCAGCATTTCGAACTCGATCTGTATGAAAGTGCGATCGTACCTGTGGCGTTAGCCCACAGGCACGCGTCGATCAGCATTGTTCCAGGAGGGAAGGTACTCGACATTGTGACGAAGGCGGGGCTATCACGGCCGATCCGCTAACTCGAACAGTCTCATGGCTTCGGGTGTGGTTTTTTTCTGCGCGATATTTCTATACCCCCTAACGACCAGCGCAGCGGCCTGAGGATGACGCAGGTGCATGACGATGTCGCGTAGGCCAAGACGCCTAACAACGCGTTGGAGCATGACTAGCCTGAGGAAAGAATCCTGGGAGATGAACTCTGGCCACGACACGAACACTTGAGGCAGATCCAGTAACGCTTCAGAACCTGTTCGCCGCTGACCGAGTTCACCTTGCACACTTGCTGTCGTGTAGGCGATTCCCTTCAGGCACAAAGTGGGAACGCGGCTGCGTTCGCTTGATAACGTTGCCTCTGGCGATTTGCCTTCTCTTCCAGCAGCTGCGAAGGACGTTATGTATCGCGACAGGCCCAACAGACGACTCGTGAGCGCCGCCACCAGACACGAGGAAGGCGACCTGCAGTGTAGCCATGCCTAGCTCTACGAGGTCCCGAAGACCGGTCGATATCTCTTGGGGTCGGGACCACCCAAAGCGCAGAGCGATGCTGTTGGCACATGCTCGCGGTCGCGTTTTTTGTTCATCGCGGGGGCAGGCGTCTGCGCCCGTCCGGTCTTCCTAACTTTCGCGGCTTGGCTCTTGACGTATATCGACGTTCGATTCGGCAGTGTACAAGGTTCTCTCAGCTGTCCCTGACCATGCGTGTAATCGATGGGAACCCGCGACCGATGGCCTGTCCGAGAAGCGACGGGCTGAAGTCGGACGATTTGTTCAGGGGGAGTACGACGTTGTACTCGGGATGCTGGAGCGGCGGATGGAGTCTTCAACATCAAACACGAGCTCCGTTCGTGATCTCGTTGCCGAGATTCTGGGGAGTGAAGGACAAGTCCGGCAAACTAAAGAAGGCGGTGCCCTCACGGATCCATCGGGCACTCGTGAAGCTGGCGGATCGTGGGGGTGCCCACACCGTTCATCACGACGATTCTTGACCTACTCCTCGAAGCAGCGGGCGGAACTCAACCCAACAGGATCCAGAGCTACGCTCTCGGCGGAATACCACGACCTGGTTTGAAGACGGCATTTTCAGGAGTCATGCACGTACACGGCGCGCTCAGCACAAATAGTGATGTCGCGTCTGAAATAGTAGTTACGGACCATGACTTTGGGGAGTACTACCTTCGCCGGCGCATAGTGCCGGATTTCATCTATGACGCAGCACGGCTTTTTCACCTTGTGCTTGTTGGCTATAGCGCAAGCGATGCGCCGATGCGCTATCTCTTCAACGCTGTGGCAGCCGACGGCTCAAGATTCGACGACTTGAAGGAACGCTTTGCATTCGTCGCATCAGCAACTGTGCCGGACCAAGTGCTAATCCAAGATTGGATCGGTGGTGATTATAACACCTATCCCGTATGACGAAGCGAACGAGCATTCCTCTCTGACAGAGACCATTGTCCGATGGGCTGAGTTGTCGGCCGTAAATGGAAGTCCCAGGACTGTTGAAGCGCTGTTACGCCGAATCACACGGAAGCCACGCGCTACAGCATCCGAGTCGGATCGTGATCTCGCAGATCATTTGTATCGAAGGTACGGACAGGCCGAGCGCGTCCGGTTGGTGGGCCTGCTTTCGAAGGGAGGGGCAGATCAGAGTTGGCTGGAGTCCTTTTTGAAGGCTGAAAACGACCTGCATAGAGTCAACTGACATGATTGAGGTTTGGAGCTTTGTCGGGGGCCGAGCAGGCGGAGTGCCGGGCCGCGGTGGCCTTCCTTGAGGGCCGATTGGCCGAGCGGTCGTCAATTGAGTGGGCACTTGGGTTCAATGAACGAGATACATCAACGCGCGTTGCTCGTTCGAACGGTACTCAACAGTGCGCAGGCTGACCTATTAACCGAGCCATGGCGGACAGCATGGAGGCTCATTGAGGAGAGTTGGGGAGGATCGCAGCCTAACTACAGCGACTACGTTAACGAGTATGAGATCCGAAAGCGTTTGGCGAAGGGAGAGCTGATCCGGCGCTCTTATAGCGGAAATCGCGGCTCTCGTCAGGCCTCACGTTAAGGTCGAGCCTTTCTCAAAGTGGGACCGGACAATGCGGAAGATTCCTCGGACAGCGAAGCGTGCCGAGGATCTGATGTCGATACGGATTACAAGTGGACGTCTCTCAGAACAACAGGGCATCGATATTTCCGACGTGAGGGAAGAGGTATTTCTTACCGAGCTAGGACATGAACTGGAAGCGGCAGTTATCAAAGGCATTGACATAGCCGCCCGCCTCGGGTGGAACGTTCACGACGCTTTTTGGCGGTTAGGCAATTAAATCGCGTCTACTTCGTCCCCCCAGGCGATCTGAAACCTGGTGATGCAGAGCCTGATAGATTTAACGCAGGGATTGCTCCTAGCGTGAAATTGCTACATGGCGCTGTGTCGCGTCTCGTAGGTGTTTCCAGGGACTCAGCCATAGCTTTCGTCAAACGGTCGGAAACAAACACCGACGGCGGTATTCGTAAGGCTATGGGCGGCCATGGCCCGAGATCCAAGCATTTCATCACCAGAGGAAGTGGCGGCGTTTCTTACATCAATTAGCGAGCGGATGTTCTGGAGCGTGGAATCTTTCCCGGAAGTCGCAGAGTTGCGGGCGAGGCACTTCGCTGGGCTCACCAGCGGCGCACAGACCAGAATCGCCGCACGTGTCTTCAAGGGTCCGCTGCGAAGCTTCTGGCCAAGGCGTACCGACGCCAGAGAGGTTCGCAGAGTATCGAAACTACTCTGCTAATCGCGAGATGCGGCGGATTCAGGTGGGTGGCGGTAGCCTCCCCGCGGAGGAAACTCAATGGCTGGCATCTCACGTCGTTGAATATCCAGAGCTGGCGCAAATGACTTGCATAGACGAGGGATTTCCAGGTGCGCCAAGCGCTCAATGGGTGCCACCGAATCCCGATGACAAATATGAACTTTTGATCGGCACGGAGCGCGTCAGTGCCCTTGAGCAAGCCTTAGGGTCAAGGATCAGCCGTAATTGGCACGACGCTCCAGCGGAGCGAGCACTCGACTGGATACGAAAGGAGGGAAACCCTCAAAGGATTCTTTCTGACTTTGGCATGACTGACCAACCAGATGCATATCCGAAAGTATGGGAAGCATTTGGATGGGCATACCCGCGACCGGCAGAAACGCCGACTGCCGATAACTCGACAACTTCGAGTCGGATTGCTGATCTCCTCAATGGACTCTCGGTGGAGACCTTACGAGCCGCAATCGATGGAATTGCCCATCTTCTTGACACCTGGGCCAATGTTTTCGTCGCGCTCCCTGAGATTAGTTCCCTGTGGGCGCACCTGTGGCCGATAGCAGTCGATGCTACGAACGCACTGCAGCCGCCGGATGCGCCTCCTGATCTGAACATCCAAGTCAAACAGGGAGACGGCCACGAACCGGAAGACTTAGACACCCTGAACTCCGCTGCAGGCAAATTGATGACCGTGTTTATGGCGGCTTGCCCAAACCTGAAAGACGTTCCTCATCCATTCGAAGGAGGTGAACTTCGGAAGATGCGCGATGCAGCCGTGGCGGCGCCCGGAAGATCAGGCTTAATCGCCCGCCATGTGATGATCCGATCTCTTGGATATTTTCTAAACGCCGATGAAGCGTGGACGAGAGCTCATCTGATGTCTCCCCTTACGGAGCCGGGGAGCGAGAACCCTGCTCTCTGGAGGGCCGTCGCATTGGCGAGGCAATCGAAGGAAACGTTGGCGATTATCGGCGAGGCGATGGCTGACCGCGCTGCCGATGCGAGTCTTGGTCGGGATACACGCCAAGCTCTCGTCTTCAGCTTGGTTGTGGAGAGTATGCACGCACTGAACGAAGACCGTAATCCTGCAGTTTCTTTCGATCGCGTACAACAAATGCTTCGTGCGGTCGATGACGAAGTCCGCGCGCACGCGGCAGGGGTCGTAGGACGCTACATAGCGGAGATGTCGCAGCCGCAGAACTCCGGGGCGAAACGTCGATCGCCGGAGGAACTGTTCCAGAGGGTAGGGTGCCCGTTCCTGATCCGCGTTTGGCCACGGGAACAAACTCTCGTTACGCCTGGTGTCGCGAGGGCTTTCTCTGGTTTGCCGGTTAGGTGCGGTGAATCATTCGCAGAAGCGGTGGAGTCGATCGAGCGTTTCCTGGTGCCGTTCAACTGTTGGTCGCTTAGCGAGTACGGTCTGCGTGGCGACGAAGAAGGTGAAGCGCGCCTTTCGAGCATCGACACTCCTCGGAAGGCAAAGGCGCTGATGCGACTCCTCGATGCAACCATAGGAACGGCAGAGGACGCCGTCATCCCAATCGATTTGGGTCAAGCGTTGGATCAGATTAGAGAGGTTGCTCCCGACGTTCTCGAGAGTCGTAACTATCGTAGGTTAGCGACCCTAACCCGTCGATAGTGATCGTTGCCCTCGCTAGTGACGGACCATCCGGCTGCGGATCCCACGACTGAAATCAGTCGATCGAACAATCGTTGTAGCACTGGCTCGCTCTGGCGTAAGCGGAGGCAAAAAACGAAGGACCTCTCGAGTGGGTCGTCGCTGCCGTTGCGTGACGTTGTTTGCTACTGCTCTGCTACCTAAACAGATGAGTGAGCGGCGCTTGCCATGACCTGCTACGTCCTCGTCTGCTGCTAGCGCTTTGATTCGCTGACGCTCGGTGCTGCTTGCTCGTCCGGGTCGGCCCCTTTTAATCCGTTGGTTGTAGCGGGCTCGCGAACGCGTTCAGGTGCTGCCTAAGGAATCGAGCAGCAGCCGCGCGAACTGCGGACCCGTTCCCGCTTCCTCGTGTTTGAAGTAGACGAACACCTCTTTGCAGCCTGAGGTCTTCTCGCGAATCGTCTTCGCCCAGCCGGTCAGATCGGCGGGCTTGTAGCCTTCATCGCGCAGCCTGAAGTACGCGTAGTCCGCGGTCATCTCCACAGGCGTTGAACGTGTTTCGCTGTCCGCAATGCAGAGCGCCAGGTTGCGCGATCTCAAGCGCTGGTACAGATCATCATCCAGCCACGAGCCGTGCCGAAACTCGAAAGCTGCCACTGTCCCGGCCGGAATCGTGTCGAGGAACGCCTCGAACCGCGGAATGTCCTTCTTGAAGTTCGGCGGCAGCTGAAAGAACAGCACGCCGAGCTTCGGCCCGAGCACCTTGGCGGTCTCGAGGAAATATTTCACGCGATCTTCGCAGTCCTTGAGGCGCGCCTCGTGCGTGATCTTCTTCGGCGCCTTGAGCGTGAACTTGAAGTGCTCGGGCGTCTGCGCGCTCCAGCCTTCGAGGATCTTCTTGTTCGGCGCGCGGTAGAACGTGTAGTTGATCTCGACCGTCGAGAGGCGCTCGGCGTAGTAGGGCAGCATCTTCGCGGCGGAGAGATCCTCGGGGTAGAAGCTCCCTTTCCATTCCGGGTAGTTGTACCCGGAGGTTCCGACCCAGATGGCCATGTCACACAGTCGGGTAGTTCATTTGTGGGCGGGAAGTCTAGCACCGGGCCGAGTGGCGACCCCAATCGCCAGGGACTGAGATAAAGAAGCAGGGACTGACAGAAGTAGAAGAGAGACTGAGAAAAACAGAAGGCCCGGCCGCCGGGATCGTCAGTGTGGTGCGCTGTCGGTCCCGGCCTTTGAGCGCGACCGGTTTGTACGGGTTAGCGGTTGTAGGCCAGGGATTCGCGGAATTTATCGAGCTCTTCCTGTCGCGCACCGAGCTCGCGCTGGAGTGCTCCGATTTCGCTTTCGAGCTTGCCCTGACGTCTGCCGAGCTCGTAGATGTCGTTGGCGAGAAGCACGCGCTCATTGTCCGGAGTGTCCTTGTCGAGAAGCGCCGCCTCTTTCACGGACTGAGCTTCCCTCACCTCACTCAAGGCATGACGCTTGCCCGCGATCTGGCTCGAGACCACATTGACCGCCGCATTCAGCTCGTAGAGTTGGCGGCCGGATTGATAGCCGCTCAGGAACTCGCCTTCGAGTTCCGCCGGGCACATCCCGCCATAGGCGCCGCCTGAGGAACCGAGGTTGAATCCAGTCGCCGCGCGGCAGTAGGTTTCCACGCCCTGCGCATAGCCCGCGCGATAGGCCTCGAGATCCGGAGTGACGCCGTGCTTGGCGCACGCCTTGCGATAGTCGCCGATCCTCGCGACCGAGGCTCCCCTGGCACCGTCTTCGAATCCAACCGAACGCCAGTCGCTCACCTCGCACTCCGATCGACCCATCGCGCTGCATCCCGCCAGCACGATGACGGTGAGGGGTAGCAGCGCGCGCCAGGACAGACTCAGCGGATTGATGTTCATCGCAACGCCTCGCAAACGGTCCGGGTCCGGACCGCGCGGGCGACCTTAGCCCCGGCTCAGCCGTACAGCCGTGACTGACCTCACGAAAAGGCGTCTCGCTGAGCTACGATCGCCCAAGCTGCAGATGGCTGCTCAGGGACTCGCAATGATCCGAAGCGCAAAATAGAAGACGCGCGTCAGAAATGCGGGATGCTCCTTCTGGATCAACGAACTACGTTCTCTAGTAGACAGACCTTGGAAGCGTTGCCATTCAGCAGTCGGCCGCAGTTTCCGTGGAATCCATCTCCAATCGAATCCTGGTCATTCGAGGCCAGCGCGTAATGCTCGATGTCGACATAGCCGTGCTTTACGGGGTGCCGACGGGGCGACTCAACGAACAGGTCAAGCGCAATAGAGGCCGGTTCCCCGCCGACTTCATGTTTGCGCTCAACCGTGAGGAATGGTCAGTGCTGATGTTGTCGCAAATTGCGACAACATCGCAGCGCCGTCGCAGGCTGGATCGATTGCCTCGCGCGTTCACGGAACACGGATGCCTCATGCTGGCCAATGTTGTGCGGTCCAAGCGCGCAATTGAGATCAGTCTGCTCGTGGTGCGAGCTTTTGTACGACTTCGCACGGTGCTCGCAGGCAACAGGGATCTGGCGGCACGGGTGGACCAGTTGAGCAGTGAACTCGGAGTGCACGGCAGAAGACTGTCGGCTCACGAGCGAACGATTCTCAAACTTCTGGAGGACATTCGCCGCCTGACTCGCTTCCCAGAGCACAAGCAACGACCGATTGGTTTCACGGCAAACCTGAACGGCGATACCTCGTGACAGACTCCCCGGTGCGCGATGGGAAGATCATCGCGGCCTATACAACCGCTGCCATCACGGCCGCGCCGGCTCATGGTCAGTATCAGCATGCCTTTCGACGGCCGTGCTCGACTATAGTGACGTCGTTGGCCGTGTAAGCCTTGTCTTCTTGCAGCTATGTCAGAACTGACATATGGTACCCAGACCTGGGCGGGATAAGCCTCTCGTGTGGCTTCACAGTGAGATCAATGGAGATCATTGGATGAAAGCAACAAGGGCAAAGCGGCTGCGGCGCGCCGGCTGGCGGATCGGATCGACGAGAGAGTTTCTCGGCCTCTCGAAGGACGAGGCTACGATCGTCGAAGTGCGCTTGGCCCTGAGTGACAGCATGCGCAAGCGGCGGGTGCGACGCGGAATCTCGCAGGCGGACCTTGCGACTCGCCTTGGCTCAAGTCAGTCGCGTGTGGCAAAGATGGAAGCCGCCGACCCTACGGTTTCGATAGACCTGCTGGTGCGATCACTGGCCGCACTAGGAGCAAGGCCAAAGGATATCGCGAGGGCGATCAGCAGCTAACGGCTAACCGATAGCACGCGACCCGCCAGATTTCGGCGCGTGCCATGATCGCCACAGGCGCGCCCCTGAACTTGACCCGGTGATGCAGAGGCCAACGCGCACGGTGATATTTGTGACCGTCGTCGGGAGTGCCTCAAGCGCAGAAAGCTAACATTCGCCCCGGGTGCAAACCGGGAGAAGGCCGAATGCGCTTTGGCAAGGCATGGTTGGGCGTGTTGGCGTTGGTGGCGGTTGCTTCTGGTGTCGGACCGGTTACAGCTGAACAGGCTGCGCCGGATGCCACGTCCTTCCTGACATCGCCCGCCTGGCGGGGACCGCTCTGGGTAGAAGCGAGCGAGTGGGCGAGCCTCGAACAGATGGTCGAATCGCTGGCCGCGTCGCGCGAGAGAGCCGATGACGGTCAGCTGCAACTCTACAAGCTCACCAACAGCATCCATTCCTACTTCCTCGGTAAGCCGGAAACCAGAGATCCGCTTTACCGCACGAGACTGGCGGACTATCAGCAGCAGTATCCGAAGTCCGCATTCGCACCGGTGGTCTCGGCCATGCAGTTGCATGCCGCCGCCTGGCGTGCACGCGGTCACGGGTTCTCTTCGACCGTCACTTCAGAAGGCGCATCGCTCTTTCGCGAGCGCAACAAGGACGCGTGGAAGATCATTCGGGCAGCGAAAACGAAGTCGGATCGATTGCCGGTCTGGTACGAGCAGGCGCTCTCCATCGGGCTGGATGCGGATGCTCCGCCCGAGGAGCTGGCGGCGATCTTCAAGGAGGGGGTGCAGCGCTTCGGTGACTACGACCCGATCTACTACTCTTTCATCCGGCAGTTTGCGCCGCGGTGGGGTGGGAGCTACGAGGAGGCGGACGCGTTCATCAGTGCGCAGGTCGCCGCGAAGACCAATCCAAAAGGTGAAGAGCTGTACACGCGGCTTTACTGGTTGATCGATGACTACGAGGCCGGCAGTCCCGAGTTCTTCGAGGAGTCATTGGTCGACTGGTCGCGCATGAAAAAGGGCTTCGAGATGCTGGTGAAAGAGTTCCCGAAGAGCACGGTCTACCCGGCCGCTTTCGCCGCCTACGCGTGCCGCGCGGGAGATGCGGTCACGTACTTCAAGGTGCGCCAGACGGTGAGCCCACAGGCGTTTGTGGATGAGGCGCCGCAAGGCATCTCGCTCGATGTCTGCGACGCGCGCTTTACCGAGAAGACCTGAAGGAGTGGGCATGACATTCGGCAAACCATGGTTGTGCGGTCTAGCGCTCGCGGCCCAAGCCAGTGCGCCGAAACCGCAAACGCTTCCCTGCCGATTTCCTATTTCCGATTTAAGTTCAAGAGCTTAGAAACTTGAGGTCACAAACTGTGACCTCAAGTTCAGGCTCACAGCAATGGCGGCCGCCGCTATCACATCTACGCGTTTACCGAGCAAGGTGTAGCCATGCTTTCGAGCGTCCTGAGAAGCGAAGTCGCGATCGCGGTCAATATTGAAATCATGCGCGCGTTCGTACGGCTGCGACGAGCGAGTGTCGTGAGCGAGAAGCTGTTGAGCGTCGTGGCAGAGCTAGCTCAACGCGTCGACGCCCATGATTCCGCGATCAAGAGCTTGATCGAGACCATTCGGCATCTGGTGGAACCGGCGCCACTGCGGCGCAAGCGACCGATCGGATTTGTGCCGCTCGAGTAATTTCCGCAGATCTTCGCACCAGGCATTCTGTAACGGTTCGAAGCCATCAGATTTGCAACTGGTATCCCGCGCCGTGTGTCCGCGACAATAGGCGCCGTACGTTTGCGTACTAACAGTCTGGCGAATACACTTTCGCCAAATGAGTCATACCGTGACAGTGCGCTTACCCAAGGACCTGGCAAGCTGGCTTGAAGCAACCGCGCGCAGGCGCGGTGTGTCGCAGAGCCGTATCATTCGGGACCATCTCGAAAGAGCTCGAGCCAGCAGCCCGAGTCAGGCGTTCATGAAGCTGGCCGGCTGCCTGCGCGGGGCGCGCAATCTCTCGCAGCGCAAGGGGTTCAGCGGGCGATGAAGGGTCTGGCAGACACGGGATTTCTGGTCGCGTTCGCGAATCGGAATGATCGCTTTCACGACTGGGCCGTCACTGTGGCAGAGGGCGTTACGGAACCACTCCTCACCTGTGAGCCCGTGCTTGCCGAGACAGCCTTTCACCTCCGCAGCGTGCAGGTCGCGCTGTCATTGATTCACGCCGGGCTGATCGAGCTTGCCTTCGAGTGCAACGATCAACTGCCCCAGCTTGCGGTCCTGGCGCAGCGTTATGCAGATCGCAAGCCGGACCTGGCGGACCTTTGCCTCGTGCGTATGAGCGAGCTGCACCCGCGACATAGCGTCATTACCACGGATCGGCGCGATTTCCGCATTTACCGTCGCAACAAGCGCGAGGCGATTCCTGTCGTGTGCCCGCCTGGCGCGTGATCGTCGTTCGAACGCACGAAGAGTCGCGGGCCGACATCAGCGCCTTCACATGCTTACCCCAGGCCGCAGACAACGGCTGACAAAACGACCCAATTGCGGGAGGTGGGTATGCTGGGGCTACGCGTTGGCCTCGATGCCGATCTCGCTGGCGATCGCCGAAAGGCGTCTGTCCAGGGTCCAAAGTGGCAGATTGGTATGCACTGCGGATGCGAGGAGATGCATGTCGATCCATCCGAGGCCTCGGCCCATGAGGCGCTCTCGCTCGACGAATGCAAGAACGTCCGAGTGTTCGACAACATGGGTGTGGGGCAGCGCGGCAAGCGCACCAAGAATCTCCCGTCGCCCCTTGAGGTGACCGCAAGCGAGTTCCCCGACAACGAAGGGATGACTCCACACTCGCGCAGCTTCCAGCAATCCTGAGAGAGTGTCGTTGCGTCGGCGGAAGTGATCCACCCACACTGACGTATCGACGAGCATCCCTACCTCGCGGCGCGCGTGCGGCGACGCCGAACCGGCCGCAGGCGCTTCTCCGTCCCGCCCAGCCGGATCAGCCGACGTGCGCTCTCGCTGGCGATGAGTGCCTGCAGGCCAGCATGCAGAACAGCCGTTTTCCCCTTCAGCCCGCTAAGCTTGCGTGCTTTCTCGAGGAGTTCGTCATCAATATTCAGGGTCGTGCGCATATGCATACAAATTGGCACTCCGATGCAGATCAGTCAAGTCCGCACGCTATCCATGACGCGCCATGACGTCCATGCGCAAATGTTGCGAATGCGTGTCGAATCGAGGCGATAGAGTCGCGGGCCGACATCGCCGCTCACAGACTGACGCCGAGCGCCGCCACGACGGCGATCACTAAGGTCAGCGCGACCATCAGCGCTACAGGCTGCCAGCCGAGCCGCAGCAGCGATCCGGTGTGGGTGAGCAATCCGAGCGCTGTAAGTAACTTGACCCCGGCACCTCTTGCGCGCTCGCGACTGAGGACCCCTTTGGCACCGTCTCCGAATCCAACCGACCGCCGGACCGATAACTAAATAACTTAAACCCGGCACCTCTTACTTACTACTTGCTCAGCGCTCTCAGCGCGGCCTCGGGCGCTCGCTCCACGATGCGCAACAACGCCGCCGCAGGGCCGCGCGGCTCACGTCGCGCTTGTTCCCAGTTCTGCAGAGTCTTCACGCTTACGCCCATTAGGAGAGCGAAGTCAGCCTGAGACAGCTTGGTACGCTTTCGAATGGCCTTGACGCGAGATTGCGGATAGCTGAACACCCGCGATGCTGGACGTGAGCCTCGAGCAATTTCGCCAGCTTGCCTGAGACTGGCCACCAGGTCGGCAAAGAGCCTCTTATCCATCTTCCCTCAACTGCGGGTTTAAAGTGCCTTGATCAGTGCGCGGAGCGTTGCCACTTCTGCGGGTGACAAATCGACTTTCGCGCGTTTCCCATAGGCGACGAGCATGTAGATCGTCGCCCTGTGCTTCTGCCAAAAGTAGACGACACGCGCACCGCCTCGCTTGCCGGAGCCAGGTCGTGACATTCGAATCTTGCGTATCCCGCCCCCACGCCTGATCAGCTCTCCAGCATCCGGCTGTCTAACTAGCCGCTCCTGCAATCTTCGATACTCGTCATCCGTCGCGAGCGCGAGAATCTGCGCAGTAAATAACGGAGTCTCCACGAACTGAATTGCAAACACAGTATCCGCCATTGGCGTATAGAGCGCAACGGATACACCCTGGATCAAACACGCGTGGGTGGCGAGAGAACTTTGTGGGCGGAATGATCAAAATCGCCGCACGGTGCGAGGCCAGTTCAGATGGCGGCCAGCGCATCCAACAGTGTAGGGCGCTCTCTCCGTCTTCGAATCCAACCGACCGCCGGACCGATAACTAAATGACTTAAACCCGGCACCTCTTACAGACTGACGCCAAGCGCCGCCACCACGGCGATCACTAAGGTCAGCGCGACCATCAGCACTACAGGCTGCCAGCCGAGCCGCAGCAGCGATCCGGTGTGGGTGAGCAATCCGAGCGCGGCGACCCCAGTGAGGAGGCAGTAGCGCGAGACGACTGCAGCGCTCTCCACGAGCGGCTGCGGCCATGGAACGAAGCTGCCAATCGCCACCAGCGCGATGAAGACGATCAGAAACTTTGGCAATGTCTCGACGCTGACCTTGTGGGGATCATTCCGATCGATCAAGTGGTGGCGAATGGACCAACCACGCAGCACCATGACCACCGGTGCGAGCAGCGCCACCCGCAGGAGCTTCGTGAGCACCGCGAGCTCGCCGTGCTCGGGCGAGAGGGCAAAGGACGCACCGACAACCTGCGCCACTTCGTGGATCGAAGCACCCAGGAACGTGGCGGAGGCGGCGAGATCCCATCCCGCCAGCTCGGTGAGCGTGGGATAAACGATCATCGCGATCGTGCCGATGAGCGAGACCGCGACGCAGACGAAAAGCGCCCCGTCGCGCACCTGCCGACTCTGCGGCAGGACCGAGGCCGCCGCGAGTGCGGCGGACACGCCGCAGATTGCGACCGCAGTTGCGGCAATGGCGGCGAATTCCGCGGGAACGCGCAGCAGGCGGGCGAGCAGCCAGGCGGCGGTGAATACGCACAGGATCGCGATGATCACGATCGCCACGGTCGACCACCCGAGGGTCATGAGCTGCGCCAGCGTCACCCGAAACCCGAGCAGCGCGATGCCAATGCGCAGCACCGTCTGGGAGGCAAATGTGAGTCCGGGGGTCCAGCGCGCACCGCGCAGTGTCTGCGCGAGCAGCAGGCCGAGGCCGAGCGCGACCAGCATGTCGGGCCAGTGCAATCGCCTGGCCGCGAGTGTCGCGATACCGGCGATGAGCATCGCCACCAGCAGCCCCGGTGCACGGCCCGCCATCGTCCGGTCAGGCTGCATTCAGCACCCGCACGTTGTTTCGATGGTCGATTATGTCGGCTGGCGCTTAAACAAAAAAGCCGCGCAGCCCGAGGGCACCGCGCGGCTTACGAAAACTTAAGTCGTGCAGCTTAGAATTTGAAGGTTGCCTGCACTGCCACGCTCCGTGGCGGCGCCACGAACGAGCCGTAGCTCGGCGCACCGAAGGTGCGCGCTGCGAGCGGAATGTCCGCGGAGTAACCGGTCACGACCTCGTCGCTCAGGTTGCGGCCGAGCAGCGCGACCTCCCAGTTGCCTCGCTGCGAAGACAGAGCGATGCGCGCGTTGTACTTGAAGTACGAGTCCTGGCGCGTCGCCGGATCGAGCGTCGCCTGCGGGTAATACGCACCGCTGTAGACCGTCTCGAGCGTAGTCGCGAGCTGCAGGTTCTGCCCCAGGGCGACGAACCAGTCGAGCGCGACGGTGCCCGCCAGATCCGGCACGAAGATGCTGGTCTTGCCGGCGAAGTCGCAGTTGCGGCCGTCCGGGGCATTCGGCGTCTGGCCGGTGTAGCACTGGCCGAAGAACTCCTTGTACTCGAAGTCCGTCCACGCGAGCGAACCCCGCAACATGAGACTGTCGGCGATCTTCCAGCGTCCATCGAGCTCGACGCCCTGGATCTGCGCGGCCCCGGCGTTGCTCACGTTGTAGCCGAGCACGCCGTCGAAGGTGCTGACCTGCAGATTCTTGAAGTCGTTGAAGTAGTACGCGAGGTTGAGTTCCGCACGGTCCTCGGCGAAGTGCGACTTGAGGCCGACCTCGTAGCTCTGCGATTGCTCGTCATCGAACTCGAAACTACCGACACTCGCGGCCGGAATGCAGCCCGCCGGAGTGTTGGGCGCCGTGCAGACCGTAGCGGGCGGTGAAGTCGGATTGTTCGAGCGGGCATCGAAGCCGCCGGACTTGAATCCCTCGACGTACGAGACGTACGCCATCACATCGTCGCTCAGGTCGTACTGCACGCTGAACGAGGGCATGGTCTTCCACCCGTCGCGCGAACCACTCAGCGAGTGGGCTCTGACGTTGAACACCGAGCCATAGACAAGCGGCGCGATGACGGCTTGCGCCCCGGCGAGCGGCGTGCCGTCGATGGCGGTGATCGCCAGATCCCGCGTCGCTTCCTTCTCTTCGTATGCGACGCGCACGCCAAGCATTCAGATGCAGCGCATCCGTCGCGTTCCAGGTCACGCGCGCGAACGCGGAGGCTCCGCTCTCATCCTGACGGAACGTCCGGGGCGTTCCAGTGTTGCCGATCATGGTGCCCGCGCCCGGTTGCATCGCATTGATCAGGGGCACGAGAAGACTGGTGGAGTTGACCAGGATCGAGTCGTGGTACTGGAGGCTGGTGTCCTCGTAGTACGCACCGACAATGTAGTCGAGGGTGTTGCCCTGCGAGGAGGCGAAGCGGATCTCCTGGCTGAACTGATCGAAATCTTCGTCGAGTCCGACGTTGAAGACGTTGGCACCCGTGAAATCACAGTCGCACATTTCGTCAAAGTTGTACGTCGAATACCCGCTGATGGCGGTCAAGGTGCCGCCGCCGAGTCGCCAGTCGAACGTCATGGCGTACTCCTGGCTCTTGTTGTCGCTCGTCTCGGGACCGCCAGAGCGGCGGTAATCGAGCGTGTTGTTGAGGACGGACGGATCCGAACCCAGCGCCGAGAGAATCTGCGCGTAGGTGAGGCCGGCGAAGGGTCCCACGGCAGCCGGGCGCTCGTTGTAGACCTCGAGGCCGCGACCTTCCTTGTCGAACTGGCTCACCTCTGCCTTGAATGTCGCCGTCAGGTCCGGAGTGATATCGAACGCGAGCTGAGCGCGAGCGCTCATGTCGTCGCGGCTGGGCTCGCCCCCACCGATGGTGAGATTCTCCACGAAGCCATTTGCGGAAAGTGCGCGCCCGGAGAGACGACCGCGAGCACGATCACCGAGAGGACCGGAGATCGCGCCTTCGACTGCCGCCTGTTCCAGGTCGAAATCGTACGTGCCCGTAACGTAGCCATCGAGCGTCGAGGTCGGCTGCGCGCTGGTGACGTTGATCGCGCCCGCGACGCTGTTCTTGCCGAAGAGGGTGGTCTGCGGTCCGCGCAGCAATTCAACCCGCTCGACATCGAACAGCGGCGCACGCGACTGCTGCCCGCGACCGCGATAGATGCCATCGACATAGGTGCCGGCGGACTGCTCGAATCCCGGATTGATCCCCGAGCCGATGCCGCGGATGTAAACGTTGTTGCCGAGGCCGCCTTCCTGCACCGTGAGGCTCGGAAGCTGCGCATCCTGCAGGCGCACGACGCCGCTCTTGGTCAACTGATCGCCGGAGATGGCGTTGACCGACACCGGCACGCGTTGCATCGATTCTTCGCGCTTGTTCGCGGAGACGACGATCTCTTCGAGTGACGCGGATGACGCGCCAGCGGACGTTACATCGTCAGCGCTCGGTTCCTGTGCGGATGCCTGCGCTGCGATGAGGGCCAATGCAGCCCAGATCAAACCGGTTCTTGAAAACTCCACGGAATGCCCCCTCGTGCGACGCACGGACCCTGCTGATGGCGGCGCATCCTAGGGGGGCGTTCGCACGCCGGGCTTGCAATCGGGGACATCTATTTATCCTTAGGGGACGGCGCGCGAGCGCTCAATGCGGCCGGCTGCGTACGCGGGTCGCCGCTCGGGAGTGAGCTCGGCGACTCGCGGTCCGCTGCGCCGAGGCGGTTTTTCCGAACTGCTGACGATGCCAGCGGGAAAAGCCGCTAAGAGAGGAGAACCCGAGGAGCGAAGACACTTCCGCGAGGTTGCGGTTCGGATCTTTGAGGAAGCCTTCGGCGAGCTCGCGCCGGACGCCGGCGACGATTTGCGAGAACGTTTCGCCTTCTTGCGCGAGGCGCCGGTGAACGGTGCGCCGGTCGACGCCGAGGTGCTGCGCGACGACTTCGATCGTGCACGCTCCAGTGCTGAGAAGGCTGACTACGAGCTGTCGCACCTGCGCCGTCATCTCGTCGGAACTCGGCTTGGGATAGGCGTCCAGCATCTGGCGCGCCAGGCGCGCGAGCCCCGGATCGGCATCGGGATTCGCGACGTCGAGATCGCGGCTCGCACAGACGATGCCGTTGAAGGCATGACCGAACTCGACCCGGCAGCCGAACAGCCGGTCGTGTTCGGTGCGATCAGTGGGCGCATCGTGCGAGAAACAGACGCGCAGGGGACGCCACTGCGGCCCCATGAACGTCTGCAGCACGCGAAACACGACACCCATCGCGAGCTCCGCCGACTGACGCAGCGGGCCGGGTACACCGAGGATCAGGTCCTCGCGTAACACGACGACGTCGGGACTCTCTTCGATCGTGAAGTAGAGCGCAGCGTTCAGCCGGTTCGCGTAGTTGGCGCACGCCTCGAGCGCGAGCCTCAAGGTCGGTTGTTCGCGCATCAACAGTCCGAGCGGGCCCATGTCGGAGAGCAGTCGCGCCTGGGCCATGCGCAGTCCGAATCCCTCGACACCACTTCGATCCGCGGCCGCTTCGAGCAGCCGTCGAACGGAGTCCACTGGGATACGCAGTTCCGGCTCGGTGAGGCAACGCTGCGGCAGGTCGAATTCGCGCAGCAGCGCGTTCGGGTCGAGTCCCGCGTTCCGGGCGACCTCGCCGAAGCTCGACAAACTGGCGCTGCGCGTCAGGCCACGCATGGCCTCTCGCTGGTGTCCCCAAAAGACAAACGTATGTCACCCAGCGTCAACACGCAAACCTGCTGTCCGCCCACAATGCGCCCGCTGGCAGGACCCGCTCAGCGCTTATAACCGTGCCGATATGAAACCCATCGCCAAACCACTCACTTGCGCAATCGGCGCCGAGGTTTCCAACGTGGATCTCGGCCTCGCGGCACGCACGCCGGAGCTGATGGTGCAAATCCGCGCGCTGCTGCTCAGACACCGCGTGCTCTTCTTCCGCGATCAGGACATCACGCGGGCCGAGCACGTCGCGTTCGCGCGCCATTTCGGCGAGCTCGAGGATCACCCGGTGGCCGGGAGCGATCCTGACTATCCGGGCCTGGTGCGCATCTATAAGTCACCCGACACCCAGAACGAGCGTTACGAGAACGCCTGGCACACGGACGCCACCTGGCGCGAGAAGCCGCCGTTCGGCTGCGTCCTGCGCTGTGTTGAATGTCCCGAGGTGGGCGGCGACACCATGTGGGCCAACATGGTCCTCGCCTACGAGAGACTGCCGGCGCACATCAAGGAACGGATCGCAGGCTTGCGCGCCCGCCACAGCATCGAGTCGACGTTTGGTGCCGCGATGCCGCTCGAAAAACGCCTGGCGCTGAAGGCGCAGTATCCCGATGCCGAGCATCCGGTGGTGCGCACGCATCCGGAGACCGGCGAGAAAGTGCTGTTCGTCAACGCGTTCACCACGCACTTCACCAACTTTCACACCGCCGAGAACGTGCGTTACGGCCAGGACTTCGCGCCGGGTGCGGCCCAGCTCCTGCAGTACCTGCTGAGCCAGGCGCAGATCCCCGAGTACCAGGTGCGCTGGCGCTGGAAGAAGAACAGCGTCGCCATGTGGGACAACCGCAGCACGCAGCACTACGCAGTGATGGACTACCCGCCCTGCCATCGCAAGATGGACCGCGCCGGCATCAAGGGCGACGCACCGTACTGAGCTTCGCACTCGCGCAACCCGATTCATTTCCTCAACAGGACCTCCCATGCATTTCATCGACGGCTCGCTCTTCCCGGAAAACCAGGAAAAACTCGTGATCACCGTGGCCCCGTACGGGCCCGAGTGGATGCCAGCGGACTTCCCCGAGGACATCCCGGTCACGCTGGACGAGCACGTGCAGAAGGCCGTGGACTGCTACAACGCCGGAGCGACCGTGCTGCACGTGCATGTGCGCGAGCTCGACGGGCATGGTTCCAAGCGCCTGTCAATGTTCAACGAGCTCCTCGAGCGGCTGCGCGATGCGGTGCCCGACATGATCCTGCAGGTCGGCGGCTCGATCTCCTTCTCACCGGAAGGCGAGGGTGAGATCGCCAAGTGGCTGAGCGATGACACGCGCCACATGCTCGCCGAGCTCAGGCCCGCGCCCGACCAGGTGACGATTGCCATCAACACCAACCAGATGAACGTGGTCGAGCAGATGTGCGAGGCCGACCTCACCGGCACCTCGCTCGCGGAGCCCGCGATGTACCGTGCCTACCGCGAGATGACCATTCCCGCGGGTCCCGAGTGGGTGGAAGAGCACATCCGGCGCCTCTCCGCCAACCGCATCCAGACGCACTTCCAGCTCGCCAACATCACGCAGATCGAAACCGTGGAGCGCATGATGCGCAACGGCACCTGCAACGTGCCGCTGATCCTCACGTGGGTCGCGATCGGCGGCGGGTTCGATCAGCCCAACATCTACAACCTGGCGAATTTCGTGCGTGCCGTGCCCGACGGCGCCGTGCTCACGTTGGAAACGTCGATGTTGAACGTGCTGCCGATCAACATGATGGCGATCGCTATGGGTCTGCACGTGCGCTGCGGCATCGAGGACAACCTCTGGACGCAGGATCGCAAGGCGAAGATGAGCTCGGTGAAGCAGGTCGAGCAGCTGGTGCGCATTTCGCGTGAGTTCGGCCGCGACATCGCGAACGGCAAGGAAGCCCGCGAGATCTACCGGATCGGCGAGTTCTACCGCAACGCCGACGAGACTTTGGCGAAGAACGGCTTCGCTCCGAATCGCACGCGCGGTCAGCGCGGTCCGCTGCGGCGCATCGCCTGATGACGGCGCCAACGGTCCTCATCGTTCCCGGCCTGCGTGAGCATGTCGAGGAGCACTGGCAAACGCTGCTCGCTTCGCGTCTGCCGCGCGTGCGGACCGTCGCGCCGATGGGCCGCCAGCAGCTCGACTGCGCAGCGCGCGTTCGCGCGATCGAGGAGGAGGCCGGCGCGATCGATGGGCCGATTATTATCGTTGCGCACAGTGGTGGGGTGATCACGGTCGTGCACTGGGCACTGCAGACGCGTTGCCGCGGAATTATCGGCGCGCTGCTGGCGGCGCCACCCGACTTCGAGCGGCCGATGCCCGCAGGCTATCCGACTATCGCAGAGCTGTCCGAAGGCGGCTGGTTGCCCGTGCCGCGCATGCCTCTCGCGTTTCCGAGCATCGTCGCGGCGAGCCGCAACGACCCTCTGGCGCACTTTGACCGCGTAGCGACACTCGCGGATTGCTGGCGCAGCCGACTGGTCGATCTCGGCGAGGTCGGACATCTCAATCCAGCTTCCGGGTTCGGCGAGTGGCCGTTCGCCAGGTTCTTCATTGATGAGCTCGCGGCTGGCGCCGCCGCGGGTTCGGGATCCTTAGCGCGCCTTAAGAGAGCACGATGCCAAAAGCCATACGTTTCCATGAAACCGGTCGCCCGGAAGTCCTGAAGCTCGAGTCCGTCGAGGTCGCTGCTCCGCGCGCCGGCGAGGCGCGCGTACGCCACACGTACATCGCGGTCAATTTCATCGACATCTATTTCCGCACCGGCCGCTATCCGCTGCCGCTCCCGAACGGCCTCGGCTCCGATGCCGTGGGCGTGGTCGAGGCCATCGGCCCCGACGTCGCCGACATCAAGGTGGGCGATCGCGTCGGTTACCTCCTCGGTCCGCAGGGCGCCTATTCCGATGTGCGCGTCATGCCGGCCAATGTGTTGATCAAACTGCCCGACCGCGTCTCCGACCGCACGGCGTCGACGCTGATGATGAAAGGCATGACGGTGCAGTATTTGTTCCGGCAGGTGTATCCGCTCGAGGGTGGAGAGACCATTCTGTACCACGCGGCCGCGGGCGGCGTCGGTCTCATCGCCTGCCAATGGGCACGCGCGCTCGGCGTCACCATGATCGGCACGGTGAGCTCGGACGAGAAGGCGGAGATTGCGCGCGATCATGGTTGCACTCACACCATCGTCACGTCGCGCGAGAACATCGCACAGCGCGTGCGCGCACTCACTGATGGCAAGGGTGTGCCCGTGGTCTATGACTCCGTGGGCAAGGACACGGTCCAGGCCTCGATCGACAGCTTGCAGGTGCGTGGCACTCTGGTGAGCAATGGCACGACCTCCGGCCCGGTCGTCATCGACACGATGACGCTCGCAGCCAAGGGCTCGCTCTGGGTCACGCGGCCCGCCATGGTGCATTACGCAACGCCGCGCTCGCACATGCTCGACATGGCGGATGAGTTGTTCGCCATGGTGCTCGCTGGCAAGATCAGCGGCGAACCAAAGCAGGTACTTGCGCTGGCCGAGGCTTCCGAGGCACATCGCGCACTGGAATCGCGCAGGACGACCGGCGCTACCGTGTTGGTGCCATAGCCATGGCGCGCAATTTAGATGCTTCCATGAACGTGATGCACTCAGCAGACTCGGCGAGCTCGGACAACGGCTACCGTTTCGGGCGAGGTCACGCCTGGTTCGCATTTGCGATGACGATCGCGCTGATGATGGTCGATTACCTCGACCGGCAGGTGATCGTGTCGCTGTTCCCGCACATCAAGGCCGCGTGGGGCCTGTCCGACAAGCAACTGGGCGCGCTGGTCTCGATCGTGTCGGTGACCGTCGCGTTCGGCGCTCTGCCAGTCGCGCTGCTCGCCGATCGCTGGAGCCGGGTGCGCAGCATCGCCGCCATGGCAACCGTGTGGAGCCTGGCGACGATTTCGTGCCTCTTCACGCGCAACTACGGCCAGCTGATCGCGGCGCGCGCGATGGTTGGGGTGGGCGAGGCCGGGTACGGATCGGTCGGCGCGGCGCTCATCGCCAGTGTCTTTCCGGCCCGGCTGCGCGCGGGCCTTCTTGCGGCGTTCTTCGCAGCGGCTTCTGTCGGCTCGGTGCTCGGCGTGATGTTGGGCGGCCTCATCGCCGCGCGCTGGGGTTGGCAGGCCGCATTCGGTGTGGTCGGACTGCCGGGACTGCTGCTGGCACTCCTTTATCTTAAGGTTCGTGATTACCACACCGTCGCGCTGACGGCGGGGCAAGCAACTAAACCGGGCGGTGCGGCTGCGTTTGCGGTGAAGTCACTGTTCCGGTCGCGCACCATGCTCTGGGTGTGTCTGGGTGGCGCCTCGCAACTCATCGTAGTGTCGGCCATCTGGGCGTGGCTGCCGAGCTTTCTCAATCGTTTTCACGGCATGGCGCCGGACGTCGCTGGAGTGCGTGCCGCGCTGGTGGTGCTCATCGGCGCAGCAGGCGGCCTGGTGTGGGGAATGCTCGTCGATCGCGTCGGCGCGCGACACCCAGGACGCAGACTTCACGTGTTGGCAGGACTGTG
Organism: uncultured Gammaproteobacteria bacterium; assembly: GCA_963724625.1. Lineage (GTDB taxonomy): Bacteria > Pseudomonadota > Gammaproteobacteria > Steroidobacterales > Steroidobacteraceae > DATBVX01. The sequence goes on from CAVRVO010000002.1 coordinate 67,718, forward strand.
CCTGCTCACTGCGCTGGTGCTGAGCGTGACATTCGCGGCCACGCATGGCGCATTGGGTGGTGGCGCGCAGTTCATGCTCATCGCTTTGGGTGGCTTCCTGATGACCTGCACGGTCGGCCCGGTTTCCGCCATCGTGATCGACGTCACGCATGCAGGATTGCGCGCGACTGGCGCGGCGGTGCTGTCTCTGTTCCAGAACCTGTTCGGGCTCGCGGCCGGACCGGTGATCGCGGGCGCCTTGTCCGATGCGTTCGGGCTCGATCGCGCGCTCGCCGTGATCCCGGCATTCGCCGTGCTCGCCGCCGTGCTCTTCATCGTCGCATCACGCAACTACCAGGCAGACCTTCGGCGTGCCGACAGCGTCGCGGAAGTGGAGGGTGCGTGCTTGGCCTGATGATGCACCGACCGCTCCTGATCTCCTCGCTCCTGCGGCACGCAGAGCGGGGTCACGCGGGTCAGGAAGTGGTGTCGCGACGCGTCGAAGGGGATGTTCACCGTTACACGATTCGCGAGTTCGCGGCCCGCACGCGCCGCTTGGCCAATGCGCTCGCTCAGCACGGCATCCGGCAGGGTGAGCGCGTCGCCACGCTCGCCTGGAATGGCTATCGGCACCTCGAGCTCTACTACGCAGTCTCAGGCTCTGGCGCGGTGCTGCATACGCTCAATCCGCGCTTGCATCCCGATCAGGTGACCTGGATCGCGGACCACGCCGAGGACCAGATCCTGTTCTTCGATTTGAGCTTCCTGCCACTGGTCGAGGCCATCGCGCCTCGCGTCAGGACCCTCAAGACTTTCGTCGCGCTCACCGATCGCGCACACATGCCTGCCGCGACTACGCTGCCCGAGCTCCTCTGCTACGAGGAGTTGCTCGAAGGGCAGGGCGAGGACTTCGAATGGCCCGAGTTCGACGAGAACACCGCTGCATCGCTGTGCTACACCTCGGGCACGACCGGTCATCCGAAAGGTGCGCTCTACAGCCATCGATCCACGATCCTGCACGCGCATGCCGCGGCTCTGCCCGATGCGTTCAACTGCTCGGCGTGCGATGTGATCCTGCCGGTCGTGCCGATGTTTCACGTGAACGCGTGGGGCCTGCCGTACGTCGCCCTCATGGTAGGCGCGAAGCTCGTTTTTCCAGGACCATGGCTCGACGGCAAATCGTTGCACGATCTGTTCGAGAGCGAACGGGTAACGTTCTCGGCCGGCGTGCCGACCGTCTGGCAGGGCCTGCTCACACACCTCGCGAGCAACCGTTTGAGCTTCAGCACCATGCGCCGCACCGTCATCGGGGGCGCCGCGTGTCCACCCGCGATGCTGCGTGCGTTTCAGGAAGACTATGACGTGCACGTGCTGCACGGATGGGGCATGACGGAGATGAGCCCGTTGGGCACCGTCGGCGCGCTCAAGTCCTGCCATCAGGCCATGAGCGCCGAAGAACGCAGAGCGGTCCAGGCCAAGCAGGGGCGCGCCCTGTTCGGCGTCGAGCTCAAGACGGTCGGCGAAGATGGGCGCGAGCTGCCGCGCGACGGCCGCACGTCGGGTGAGCTGATGGTGCGCGGGCCCTGGATCGTATCCCGCTACTTCCGGAGCGAGGACACGCCGATCGTCGAAGGGTGGTTCCCGACGGGTGATGTCGCGACGATCGACGACGAGGGTTACGTGCAGATCACGGACCGCAGCAAGGACTTGATCAAGTCCGGCGGCGAGTGGATCAGCTCGATCGCGCTCGAGAATATCGCCATGGCGCATCCGTCGGTCGCGATGGCGGCGTGCATTGCCATCAAGCATCCCAAGTGGGATGAGCGACCGCTGCTGGTCGTGGTACGCAAGCCGCAAGCGAGCGTGACGCGCGAGGAACTGCTCGGCTTCTACGCGGGCAAGATTCCCAAATGGTGGACGCCGGATGACGTCGTGTTCGTGGACTCCATTCCACTCGGCGCTACCGGCAAGATGCTGAAGAACAAGCTGCGCGAGCAACTCGCCCAGCACCGCATGCCGGGCGGCTGACGCCGCCCGGCGGTAGGTGGCGTTAGCGCGCGATCAAATTGGCGATCCCGTCCTTGTCCGCGCGGCCCATCTGCCAGCTTTCTCCCAGCACACGCCAGTTCATCCGCGGGAAATATTCGTAGCGTTGGCCGAGCTCGCCCAGCATTAGCGTCATGCGCTCCACCGTGCGCGCATTCTTCAGCGCACCGGCGTCGATGTATCGGAAAGGCGTTCCCTTGACGAGGTCGAAGAACGATTGCTTCTCCGCGTCATGGTCACTGACCACGAACACATCGCTGAGGCTCCCCTCGAAGTACGGCGCGTCGAACACTTCCCACCACACATTTTTGAACGCCCCAACGATTCGAGCTCGCGGGAATCGCTCCTGAAGTGCCTCCGCGCCGCTCGTATGCCACGGCAGGATGAAATCAGTGTAAGTGTCGTTGAACGGATTGGTGATATCGATGACGAGCTTGTCGTTGAGGTCGTTGCGGAAGTTTTCGAGCAGGTCGAAAAGGCCGTCACGGATGAAGGCTGCGGGGAGGATCGCCGGCGCTGCGACCGCCCGCTCGTAGGATCCGGCGATGATACCGGAGATGTTCAAGCCGCTCACGATCCGCTGCGCGCGCGCGGGCTCCCGCGAACCGAGAACGACGGTGCCGCCGGCTCGGGCAAACATGGCGGCGAGTCTCACGCCCATGCGGCCAGTGCCGAGGATGCCAATGGCGGGGTTCGGCTCGCGGCCGCTGGAACTTGTGGTGGTCATGAGAGATTGCTCACTTTGTCTGAATGTTGAAGGTTGACATGCGTCCGGCACACAGGTGCCGTCCATGCGCGCATTAGATGGACGTGCGCGATCGGCGCCAAGCGCGTTTTTCTGAGCCTGGAGATAAGAAAAACTTTGCCGAAGCCGCCGGCCTGATTACCGATCAGCGCGGGTCCGCACGAGACGGACTACAGATTCGCTTGCGCGAGGAGCCAGTCGCGCACGACCTGCACCTTGCGCGAGTCCAGTGACTGCTTTCGATAGACCACGTAGTAGGCGCAATTCGTCTGCTCGACGAAATCGAAGGGCTTGACCAGCCGGCCGGCATCGAGATCACGCTTCACGATGACACTGCGCGCCAGGGCGACGCCCTGTGCTTCCATGGCGGCCTGAATCGCCAGCACCGAGGAATTCATACGCAAGCCGCGCGTGTGATCGATGTCTGCCATGCCGTGCGCGAGCAGCCAGCTGCGCCAGGTTGGAAATGACGGGTCGAAGTCACTGGTCGTGTCGTGGATCAGCGTCATTCGCGAGAGCCAGGCCTCACCCGCTCGCTGTTGCTCCCCAGCCAGTAGTGCCGGGCTGCATATCGGGAAGACTTCTTCATCGAAAAGCTTGTCGGCCTGCAGCCCCGCGTAGCCTCCCAGTCCGTAGCGCACGCCCACGTCGATTCCTTCGGCCGCGAAATCCACCAGCCGGTCGGTCGTGTCCAGCCGTATGTCGAACAGCGGATGTTTCTCGCGAAAGCTATCGATCCGCGGCAGCAGCCACTTGGCAGCAAATGACGGCGGCACGGACATCGTCACGAGACGGTCCTCGCCCGAGCCCCGCAACTTGCTGAGCCCGGCGCCGAGCTGCTGCAACCCATCGCGGATATCGGGATAGGCGTCGCGCGCCTGCGGCGTCAGGGTGACCCCTACTTTCGAGCGCACGAACAGCGCCGCGCCGAGGTAGTCCTCGAGCGTACGGATCTGCTGGCTGATCGCGGGGGGCGTGACGTTGAGTTCATCCGCGGCCGCGACGAAGCTCAAGTGGCGCGCGGCGGCCTCGAATGCGCGCAGCGCGTTCAAGTGCACGAGCTTGTGATGTTGCGTGGACATTGGTCGTGCTCACCTCCCGCAAAGAGAAAACGAATGGCGCAGGCAGCGCAACGTCGCCGCGTGCGCGCGACCATCGTGGAGCGATCATGCGCCACCAGTTGAGTTCGCGGCCACTTCCGACATAGTTTTTCTTATCAACGGCGACAGAAATACGCGGTTGCTGCTGACGGACGGCCGACCGCAGGAAGGCAGCGAAGGAGCGAGTCCTTTTACGGGACGGCGAAATTTCCGCCAGATTGCCGACACAGCCAACCTCGACTTCACGCGCTCCCGCGTCACGCCGCGCTCGGCGATCACCGCCAACCCTACAAGGCGGCGGGCAAGCTGTTCTTCACCGAGCCCGGCGTGGGCGATTTTCAGTGCTCGGCCTCGATCATCAGGAATCGCGTCATTGTGACCGCCGCACACTGCCTGTTCGACCCCGTGGCCAAGCGCTTCTTTACGAACTGGCTGTTCATTCCGGCGTATGACGGCGGCAAGTCGAACCCCGCCGGGTCCCAGACCAGCCGCAGCGCCCCTTTGGCTCGTGGGACTTCCGATTTGTCATCGTGTCGGCGACCTGGAACAACACCGGCGGCGCGCTGCCGAACAACGGCGACTTCGGCCTGATCGTGCTTCAAGACCAGAGCTTCTCCGGCGGCGCGCCGGTCAGCGTGAAGACGAAAGTCGGCGCCAGCTTCACCGCCGTCACGAGTAACCTCACCGACACGCACGTGACGATCCTCGGCTATCCGTGCAACTTCGACAGCTGCAATATCCTGCAGCGCAACGACTCGAGCGATCACCGTGTGGGGAGCACTGCTGCCGGCAACAACGCGTTCGAGTACGGCAGTGACTTGGCTGGCGGTTCGAGCGGCGGGCCGTGGGTCCAGAACTTTGGCGATCCGGTCAGCGCCGCGCCGACCGGTGTGCGCAACCTCACGCGCAACGCCGTGGTGGGCGTAACGTCGTACGGTTTCACCGACCCCAACGTGAAGATCCTCGGCGCCTCGGGCTTCAACGCGGAGTTCACGAGCATGCTCAACACGGCGTGCAGCAACGCGGCTGGCAAGTGCTGAAATGGCTTTTCCCAGCGGGTCACCATTGGCCCGCTGGGACTACGAGCGGCTTCGCTGTCTCGACGATATCCGTCGCGAGCTCCTCGCCCAGCACCGCATGCCGGGTGGCTGACACCTGGAGCGAGCCTCATTTGTCCGCATGAGGTGATCGGGTCAACACCTCGTCTTCGCTTCCGCTTTCGGCCAGGAGAAGACGTCTCGAGCGCGGTTAGAAATTTGCCGAAAGCGGACACTCGAACGCTCGCGCTGAGCGACGCGCTGCCCCGTCACTCGGGCAGCTTCATCTTTTTGAGAAATGCCTTGTAGCGCGGATCGCCGACGAGCCCGCGCATCAGCCGGTCGCCCTTGATCAATGTAACGCCGCTGTCGCGCTGGGCATAGGCGCGTTCGAGCCACTCGAAGGCAAGATCCGCCTCGCCTCGGAAGGCATGCACTTGGGCGATCTGGTAGGCCGATTCCCCCGCATACTTTTCCTTTAGTGCCGCCAGCGCCGCGTCGGACTCGCCGCGCCGGCCGAGCGCGTGAAATGCGAGCGGCAATCCTGAGAGCCGCCAACCCTCCTCCGTCTCCTGTTGCATCTCCTGCAGCGCGACATCGGTCTTGCCCTGCAGGAAGAGAGCCCGCCCGAGCGCGTAGTGCCGGAAGGCTCCGTCGGGATCGAGCTCGAGGGCCTTGCGATACGCAGCCTCGGCCTCCGTATCGCGCTCGACTGCCAGGAACACATTGCCGAGGTAGCTGTAGGAGTTCGGCCGCAGCGGATCGCGCTCGATGGCTTTGTTCGCCAGGTCGATCGCTTCATTCCAGCGTCCGAGGGTATGCGCCTGGACGCCGGCGAGCCTGAGCACCTCGGCGCTGCCGGGTTCGAGCTCGAGCGCCCTGAGAATGCTTGCGTCCGCGGCCGCCCAGTCCCAGTCATACTTGCCGTAAATCCAGCCCATTGCCAGATGCGCGTCAGCGAGCTGGGGATCGAGCGCCAGCGCCTTCTCCGCGGCGTCGCGCGCCCGTCGAAAGCCGTCGGCGGCAGGCACGTAACCGAGGTCGGCCTGCCGCGCGTATGCCAGTGACAGACCCGCCCAGGACGGGGCGTAGCCCGGATCGCGCTCGAGTGACCGCCGGAAGTACTCGACTGCACGCTCGAGGTCTTTCTGGCCACGCCGCTCGAGAAAGAAACGTCCCTGCAAGGCGAGGTTGTAGGCTTCCGAATCCACTGGCTTAGAACGCGGCACGGGAGTCGGGCCGAGCAGTGTCAGCTTCAGCGCCTTGACCACTTCGCCTGCAATGTCGTCCTGGACGGCGAAGATGTCATCGAGCGTGCGGTCGTAGGTCTGCGACCAGAGGTCGTAACCATCCGCCGCTTTGATTAACTGCGCCGTGATGCGGACCCTGTTGCCGGACTTGCGCACGCTGCCTTCCAGGATGTGCGCGACGTTGAGCTGCCGCGCCACGTCCTTGACGTCGATCTTCTCACCTTTGAACTTGAAGGCCGAGGTGCGCGCGGCAACCCGTAGATCGGGGATCTTCGCCAGCAGGTTGAGCAGCTCTTCCGACAAGCCGTCCGCGAAGTACTCATTCCCCGTGTCGCCACTTATGTTCACGAACGGCAGCACCGCGATGGACTTCGCCGCGGCCTGGACCGGTGCCTCCGCGGACGACGCTCCTGACTCTGCATCTGTTGCGGCTGGAACAGGGGCTGTGCGTGGAATGAACCGCTCGACGGCCACGACGACGATCGCGACGACGAGCAGTCCGACGACGATGAGGTCGAGCTTGCGGGCCGTCTCTCCTGTGATCGAGGCGTTGCGCTCCACCTCGTGCTCGCGCTTCAAGCCCTCCGGTGTCAGCTCGTACACCCAGGAGAAAATGAGCGCCGGCACGAAACCGAGCACGAGCGCGGCGAACAGGAGCTTGTTGCTCCAGGCCGGCAGGCCGAGCAGGCCGAAGAGCAGCTCGCCGACCTGCAGCAGGACCCAGGCTGCGACGAGGTACAGCGCCGCCACGCGCAAGACGTTGCGCCGCTTCAGCTCCGCGATTAAGGACACCCGGCCCCCAAGTTCCCACATCCGTAGCCAATACTACGTGAGCGTCCGTGCGGGATCATCCGAATGTCCGCTTTCCTAAACCGCGACCGTCTCCGAGGGGTCGATAGCGGACCCGGCGGTTCGTGCCGAGGCCTTAGTAAGACACGTTCGATCTCGCAGCAGCCAGCGTGCGCATTGCGAAATTCCGGAGACTCGAACTTCTTCACGCTTTGGCGCCAGCCCATCCCATAGGCTTCGCACCTATGACCGAGCGCTATACCCTTCCGGATCAGCTTACGACGGAGCGGGAGTTCATGCCCGCGCACTGCTGGTGGCGATTCACGGCCAACTTCAACGTGTCGTCTACGCAGTACGTGCCGGCGATCTGCATGCACGACGGGAAGGCCGAGGGCGTGATGATGCGCTGGGGCCTGATTCCCGCCACCGCCGAGGGCCAGGCAAGTGACAGCGACGCCGCGTCGGTCGATATCGAGCACATCGAGCACCACCAGGACTATCGCGGGCCCTGGACGAATAACCAGCGCTGCATCCTGCCCGCCGCTGGCTTCTACGCTTGGCAGCTGACGCCGGAGAAATTCAGGCGACCGTTCTTCATCCGCTTAGCTGCCCGATCGGTATTCGCGATCGCCGCGGTGTGGGATCGTTCGGAAGGGGATGACGGAGACATCATCCAGAGCTGCGCGCTCATCACGCTGACTGCGAACGCGCTCGTCGCGGGCATCGACAATGTCGGGCGGCGCATGCCCGCGATCCTCCGCCGCAGGGATTACACCACCTGGCTCACCGCGACGCCTGAGCAGGCGCGCGGTCTTCTGGTTCCCTATCCTGCCGAACGGATGGAGGCACACGCCGTCAGCCCACGCATCAATTCCCGCAAGCACAACGACGCCGCGCTGCTTCGCCCAGTTTCCTGACCAAGGTCCACGCTTAACCTGCACTTCGAAACTGGGTCGAGAGCTGACCGCCGCGAGCCCGGTCAGAAGTTTCCCGCAAGCGGACGCTAGGCGGATCTAAGTTCAGCAGTGTCGAGCTGGCTCGGAGCCGGTGAATATTCCCATCTGGACCTCGGAAAAACGAGTCTTCTAACCCGGTCGCAGCCAGCGTCAGACCCATTCGGCCGGGGTCCGCATGACCTCGCGACAAATCTTTCGTGTCCGCTCGACGCACTGGCCAGCTTCACCGTTTAGGCGTGTGAACAAGTGTTCATCGAGCGCTGTCAACACCGCGCCGTCATCCGCCTCATCGTTGAGCCACCCAAGGGCATCAAGTACGACGGCGCGTCCGATTTCGAGTCGTCCGCGCCGGCTCGGATCCAATTCTCCAAGCAACTGCTGCGAAAGAATCACGGCAGCCCGCTTCAGCAGTTCGCGCACTTGGGCTGACTGCTTAACGTTGATTGAGTACGTCACGTCCGTGTCCCCAAAAATCACATGTGCCGAAAGATGATCCATTCACGGCGCTGCGGCCAACAGCCCGCCCGCGCTACGCAGAAACACAAAGGCCCCGACATCGCTGCCGGGGCCTTTGTTGTTCGCGTATTTGTTCTTGTCGGAGACTCTACGCGAAGAGCCTAGCTTTTCGGAGGCGCGTCAGTCCCAGGGCCGCGAGACCCAGACCGAAGAGTGCAAGGGTGCCGGGCTCGGGAACGGAACTTGGTGGGACGGGGACGGAAATCTCTCATGAGTGAGAGGCAGTCGGATGGCGGCCCCGAGCATGGCGCGACCATGCCGAAGCGCACGGCTGGATGCTCGGCGCAAAATCGGGCGCGAGTAGGTAGATATACGAAGCGCCAGCAGCAACACTTCGGCGCATACTATATGCAGCTGGCGTTCTCGGTTTGCTGTGGCGGTAGCACGCGAGACACAGCAAGGGCCGGCGAGCACGCAGCCTGACGCGCGCTCGGACCGACACCGCGAAGCCCTCAGAGTAGGGCTTGCCTTACTTGCCGTCGGAGACATTAAAAACCGTCCCACTGCAAGGCAAGGTACGGCATGGAAGCACGGCATTGGAGACCGCTAAGCAAGGAGGCCGCTAAGCCCTCGCATCGCAAGGCGTCGGGGGCTTTTCTTGTCTCATCGGCGCAGACTTCCACCAGCAATCCAGAATCCGCCCGCGCTTCGAGCGCAGACCACAGCGACTAAGTGAAACCTGATCGCGTCGCGGAGCATGGCGCCACCATGCCGAAGCGTGCGCCGTGACGCACACCGCGAATCGGCGCGAATGGCGAGATTCTCACGCGTTCCGGCAATCGGATGGCAGGCGATCTGTGCTTTCCCTTAACGGCCTGCGGAAAGTGCGAATGGCAAGTGGCACTGTCTGTGAAAGTATTGATTGAGCGTGGGATTCAGGGAAAGGAGGTTTCATGTGGGCGCGCTGCTGATGATTGGCGGCCTTATATGGGTAGCCATTGGCGTTGGGAATTTAGTCAGCATGCTGTGGACGACCCCAAACCAGGAGACTTTGTTCGGGATAGGCCCAATGTTCAGTGTGCTGCTTTTCGTGTTGCCGGGCCTGGTGGTAGCCGGAATCGGCTGGGGAATATCTGCTAAGCGCGCGAGAGAACAGCCAAGCACGGAAGCAGCCTCCAGCCAAGACAACAAGAAATGCCCTTTCTGTTCGGAGCTCATCGACTACGATGCGATTGTTTGTCCCCGCTGCGATTACGACCAGCCAAACACGGAGCCACCTTTCTCACAAGAACGATTCGAGGGTTGGCTGCGCTCGCAGTCGCCTCCGATCGCTAGCCCGACCGCCGGCGAAGGACACGAACTAACGTTCGTGGTGAACGACACAGGGCGTGTGTCGGCCAAGGTTCACACCTCGCCGGAATTGCGCCGCGGCGTGAGCGTCGGCCGCTAGAGCAGCATCGCCAACGCCGCCTACCAAGGAGACCAGATCGAGGTTGGCCCCGGACTCTATGGCGATCTCAACGGGATGCGGACTTGGATGACCCCGGTGAAGAACAGTCCGCGAAAGTTAACGCGAAGGCCGTCATCGCAGTCCCCAAAGCCCTCGGCATCTATTCGCAGAATGGCATGGCGGCCGCAACCATACGTTTCTCACTGCCTGTAGTTGACACGCCGCAGCTGGTATCGATTTTAAGCATTGTTCTTCTCACTCAACCAGGCATCACTTTCAGCCGCCCGAATTGGCGGCTTCGCAATGCAGGAGGATCTGTTATGAACGCACAGCAATGGAAAAAAGCTGCGCACAGGCAACCGCTTCTGACTCTGGTGAGGACGACAGTCGTACTCGTCTCATTGCTTGCAGCTCCCCTGAGGAGCGAGGCATCGGAAGCGGGAGATCTCGATACGAGCTTCGGCGTAAATGGATTTGCGATCACAGACTTCGGCGGCACCGATCGCGCGGCCGCGATGGCCATGCAACAGAACGGCCGGATTGTCGCGGCCGGTCGTGCCGAACTTCCCAACCGGCCCCGCGATGTGGCGATAGCCCGATACACAGCAGATGGCATGCTCGATCCGCACTTCGGCGAGCACGGCAAGACAATGACTTCGCGCTTGCACGCTACCTGCCGAGCGGAGACCTCGACAGACATTCGGAACCGAGGGTAAGGTGCGGACGGATCTCGGGGGCAGCTTCGATTCGGCAAGAGCCGTGGTCGTGGGGCCTAGTGGAAAGACTGTGGCAGTGGGAATGGCCATAGCCATACGCGGCAGCCCTGTCTTTGCGATTGCGCGCTACCACTCGAACGGAAAATTGGACCAGAGTTTCAGTGACGATGGCAGGACCACTACGCAGTTTGCGGTCGACGACCGGGCTACGGCCGTGGTCCTGCAGCGAAGGAAAATTGTCGTGGCGGGGTGGTCTCAGGACGGCGGACTGCAGGCGATTGCACTCGCTCGCTATCGGGATAACGGCCTTCTTGATACAGATTTCGGCTCGATGGGCAAAGTGCGCACTGCATTGAGCCGTAGCGTGCTCGCGAATGCAGTGGCCGTGGAGCCAGACGGCAAGATCATTGTAGGTGGCGGATTGTTCGAATTTGTTGTGGCGCGCTAATCTGAGCAGCGGGTCACTGGACCCCGGTTTTGGAGAGGGCGGGTTGGCGACCGCGCTTGAGTCCGCGGGCGGAAATCCGATGATCACTGGAATGGCGATACAGCCTGGCACCGGGCGGCTCGTGGTCGCTGGTTTCGCGTCTACCGGCGCCAACAATGATTTCACCCTGGCCCGCTTCCATCTACACGCGGAGGGAAGCGAACAACTCGATCGCAGCATCAATGACTGAGCACGCGGAGGGCGTGTCGAGATTACTACGCACGCTGCGTAATAGTGCTGTTTGCGCTGTTGGCCACAAGCGGCCTCGTAGAGCGTGACTATTTCTCAGCCCACTCTCGATTAGCGGGTCTGCCGGACGAAATACTCGTCTGCCCTGATGTGCAGGGGAGAGCGCGTGAAATCGGCCTCCCCCGTCACAAACATGTCTTCGACGCTGTCGGGACCACTGCTGCCTCCGTACGTGGCCATGCCGGTCCAGGTGATGTGCGCGGCGCGGGGCGACTGCTCGCCGCGGCTGATCGCGACGACCTGGGCGTTGCTCGTGGTTCCCGTGGTGTAGAAGAAGTGCGGCGAGTGGCGCTCGATGACACGACCCCGGAAGGGCGTCAGATAGAGCTTGTTCACCATGAACCAGGTTTGCTCGATGGGGTCGCCGCCGTTCCTATGATCCCTCACCGTCACCGCCGCCAAGTGTCCAACGACGAGGACCCAGTTCCGGTCTAGGTCGGGGCTGCGGTAAAGCCACTCGGCGTCGGCCTGCTGCTGAGGCGTGACGTTGGCCAAACCGTACCAGACCCGATCCACCGGGCAGCCGACCGCGCCCGCCGGCCGCACGCAGTTCACCGACTGCGGCGGCAGCGGTTCGACATACAGTGCGCTCCCGGAGGAGTCCTTATAGACGGTGGCGACGAAGTCGCTGACCGGCGCAGGACCCTCAGGACCCTGTGTGAGCACGGTGATTATTCCTCAAGCCAATCTCGGATCAGCTTACACCTATATTCCCGGGCGGTTAGACCGCTGCGAATGCTTTTGGGTCAAGCGGACATTGCAGCATGTTTGGCGCATCGCCGACATCAAACGACGTCCGCTTCGTAGCGGGGCCGCGATCTTGCACTTTCCGCGTGCGATTAGAGCTCCGATGAGCGCGCCCTAGCGAGACGAACAGGAATCCACGCCTTCGGGCACTACGCATCATGCGCTCGCGGACGCGCGGGCTGACACTGACCCAAATCATCATTTGAGCGCTGGGCGGGTCGATGGATTTTGCGCTGGCGCGCGTCTAATCCTGCGGGGAAGGTCAGCTTGCTGCTGCAAATTCGCGCAATACTCCGCGCAGTGGTTGGAGAAACTTCAATGAATCGATACGGTGAAATGTTATGTCATATCGTCGTAGCCGGCGCCGCCCTGGCGGCGGTCGCGATTCCCGCAAATGGGGCTGAGCCGTTCAAGATCACGAACATCCATTTCGAGACGAACGAGTCGGCCTGCGACATGGGTATTCAGATCAGCTTCGACACCGACGGCGTCTCCGAGGGTTCGGTCAAGGACCCGAACGGCCAGATCGTTTACCAGTTCGGAGCGGTCGGTGGCCCGGGAGTGACGCATGACGTCACGGAAGGTTTCCAGGAACGGGTGGAGCCGCAGATCATCGACCTGGAGCGTGCGCTCGGCTGCGAGCGCGACGTGGAAGAGCCCGAAATCTGGCTAACCGAGCTTCTTTCTGCGTGGCCCGAAGGAAAGTACGTCTTGAAAGGCGCGAGCGAGGACGCGAAATTCAGGGGCGTCGCCTTCCTCTCGCATAAGGTTCCTGCCGGCCCTGAAATCCTGGCGCCCGAGGACGGTGATGTCGTCTCGCCTCGTGAGAATCTTCTGATCCGCTGGAAGAGGGTGACCGACCCGATTATTCCCGAGCTCGGGCCTGTGAATGTCGTCGGCTACCATGTGGTGATTGCCGACGCCACGAATCCGGAGCCGTTGCCCCCGGGGAAAATACCGGCGCAGTTCGATGTTGACCTGCCAAAGGTGACCAGCTTCCTCGTGCCGGAACAATTCCTGCAATCAAACCGAATCTATGAGTTCGAGATCCTCGCCACCGAGGCGGGGGGCAACCAGACCATCACGGAGGGTGGCGTTTTCTGCACGCAGCCGATAAAGCGCAGGGATTGCGAGAAACCCTGATCCCAATGATCGTCACGTGAGCGTCGCCTTCGGGCGGCGTTCGCGTTTGTTGCGCGCA
>CAVRVO010000003.1:0-551040 GCA_963724625.1 uncultured Gammaproteobacteria bacterium
TCGTATTCTGCTGGAACTTCGGCCTGGCGCCGTTTCGCCTGTGGCGCGCGGCCCAGGCGCGTATCGCGCAACTGATTCTGGGTCGACGAATCGACCGGCAGACTATCGCGCGGGAGCTGGAGCTATGCATCAATCAGGGGCAGGTCTTGCTGGATTCCGGCTCCCCCTCCCAGGGTCAGCTGTCCAATTGGTACGAACGAGTCCTCCGCGCTGTGTCACATGCGGGCGACGGTGACCGTGCAATGCTCGAGAATCTGGGCCCAGCCCCGGGGACGCGTGGCGGCGCCTTGGAGCTACTGATTCTCGGTAATCGCATCGAGAAGCTTCGTCTTATCCGCGACCGACAGTACTCCGGTCGCGAGCGTGCAAGCATCGGCCCACGACGCACCGCTGGCGCCCTGCAACGCGGAGCAACAACCCGTTGGCGTAGTGAGTAGGAGAGTGCCGTGGCTGAGGACACTGTAAGCGCCAATGTTCAAAGCGCGCTCATCGATGCGGGGCTTTGGCTCCATCACGTTTTCTTCGTCCCAGGCGATTACGTCTTCTCGATTCTGAGCGCACATGCGCCGCGCGTTGTGCAATTCCTGGGGCTCCGCGCCGTCGGTCACGGAAGTGTGCTGTCCGGAATTATCTCCGGTGTCGCCTGGCTTGGCGCGATTGTCCTGATCGTCGCAACTTGCAAAGTGGTTGATAAGCTCGACAGAGCGCTGACCGCATACATCGTGCGTCTGCACGAGGGATTGCGGCGGACAGGACGGATCGTCGCGCGGCGGCTGACCATTGCCTATCGATCGCGCGCGCTCAAGCGGCAGGCGCGATTGGCGAGAACGGAAGTCGCCGAGCAACGTGAGCTCACTGCACTCGAGCTCGCGGTCCTTCGATCTCACGTCAAGCTGGCGCCCGGCCACCTGTTGACGGCGAGCGCCATCGCGAGCGCCCTCGACGTAGGCGCAACTCACGTCGAGCGGACGCTAACCAGGCTCACGACGTTGAGCCTCGTTCACCGTACGTTCGGCGCGGGCGATGGAGAGGACGGCTATCGGTTGACGCGACCCGGCGAGCTTTTTCTTGCCGCCTGCGGTCAGGCTCACCTGACGAAGGGCCAGGAGGCACTAAGGACCAAGGACAAGCGACGGGTAGCAGCCGTACTGCACTGAGCACGGCTACTGGAACCTCGTCGACGGTTGCCACGGCAATCCGCGCTACTACGGCGATCAGTTCGACCTTGCCGTGCGGGATTCCCGCATCACGGTCCCGCACGGACGAGCCAGATCGCAGCGGCCTCTCTGCCGGACGCCCGCACCGCCACGAGCAGACGATCGAGCTCGGGAACGAACAGGCCAGTTCTCGAACCACCCGAGGTCTTGAGCCGCCCGAGTGGCTTGTACGTCCCGGTCGACGAATCGAAGTTGTCTACGTAGCCCTCGCCACAGATGACGTAAACTCGCCGGCGCTTTGAATCGACGAACACGTCATCGGAGTCGGCGCAGACGTCGCTTCCATTTATTCTCTGCCCGGTTCGCATCTCGAAGGCTTCGAGACGCGCGGGACGCCTGAAGATCGAGATCACGCGGCTTCTCGCAGGATCGAGCGCGAGCGGGAAGTTTGCGCGCAACGTGCCCGTCGACCAGCTCGCAACCTGTCGGACGGAGTTACGTGACACCACCGCGATTTGCTCGGCGGCTGGAACGTTCACGAAAATGAAGTCACCCGAGGGGTCCAACTGGAAACTCTCCGGGTGCCCCTTCAGAGAGATGTCCGCCAACCTCAGTCGAGTTGTGGCGTCAATGACGGCGAGCGCTCCGCTGCCATACCCCACGTAAACACGTCGTGCCTTCTCGTCGATGCGCACGTTGTCGGCGTCCCCGGCAAGGGCAATCTGGCCGAGCGCTGCGAAATCTTCACCGCTGAAGACGCGGACAGAACCATCTCCTGCATTCGCCACGTAAATCGTGTCGGTCGAGGCCTCGTACCCGATGCCTTGTGGTTCATCAAAGCCAGTCACGGTGCGGATGAGCCGTCGTGTTCTCACGTCGACGATCCCGACACTGTTGTTTCCAAGCTCCGCCACATAGACGCGCCGTCGGGCGCGATCGAAAGCGAGGTGATCGATGCGTCCCTTGATGTCGCCCAGCGCAATCTTCTCCTCCACGCTCAAGGGCGTGCCTCCGGCGTGCAAGGCACTCGATGCGCCCAGGGCGCCGATCGCGATCAGGAAACAGAAAATGCCTTTCACGTATGCGCTCACAACGGCACTCTACGACTTACCCCAAGGGCAAGGTCAAGTGGAGGCCTTCATGTACCTGCTGCTCAAATCTCTGTTGTCGGGGGCGATCATTGCGGCCGTTTCGGAGATTGCCAGGCGCAGCACGCTGTTCGGCGCGCTGGTAGCATTCCTGCCGCTCACCTCAGTGCTCGCCATGATCTGGCTGTATCACGAAAGTCATGACACATCACGCGTCGCAGCGCTGTCCGGAGAGATCTTTTGGCTGGTTCTGCCGTCGCTGGCGCTCTTTCTGGTTCTGCCCTGGCTCATCAGACGGGGGGTTGCCCTTCTACTTCGCCCTTGCGCTCGCGAGCGGATGCACGGCGCTTGGTTATGGGCTGATGCTAGTTGTCCTGCAGCGGTTTGGTTTGCGAGCGTAGGGCTCCGGCGCCCCAGCGGTTTAAAGGCGACGAATCGTCGGACTTGACATCAACCAAATGTCCAGCAATCATTTCGACAATCCTCGAAGGATCGGAATGACAAACCACCGACAAGCTGTCGCCGCCCTTGCCGCTCTGGCCCATGAGTACCGCCTGAGCATCTATCGCATGCTGGTCGAAGCCGGGCCCCGGGGGCTGAATGCCGGCACGATTGCCATGCGCCTGAAGCTACCTCCATCTTCGTTGACGTTTCACCTGCAGCACCTGCATCGGGCGGGTCTCGTCATCCAACAGCGAAACAGTCGTCAGCTCATCTATTCAGCTGATTTCGGGGTAATGAACGGTCTCGTCGGCTACCTGACGGAGAACTGTTGTGGTGACGGGGCCGCCGCGTGCGCGCCGAAGTGTGCACCAGCGCTAGTACCAAGACGGGCAGCGAGGAAAGCTTCGAAGGCGGCTTGAATTGAGGTATCCAAAATGAAGCGTCTCCATGTCCATGTCGGCGTCGAAGACATCGCCGCCTCGATCCGCTTCTACAACACGCTCTTTTCAGCCGAACCGACCGTGACTAAGGTCGACTATGCGAAATGGATGCTCGAAGACCCGCGCGTCAATTTCGCGATCAGCAAGCGCGGCGGCGAAGCGGGCATTCGCCACCTGGGCATCCAGGTCGAAGATCGCGCCGAGCTTGCGGACATGTACTCGCGTCTGCAGCGTGCGGAAGCAGATGTCCTGGAGGAGGGCGCCACGACCTGCTGCTACGCCAAGGGCGAAAAAAGCTGGATCAAGGATCCACAGGGTGTCCAGTGGGAAACGTTCCTCACCACCGGGGAGAGCACCGTCTACGGCAGCGATCCGGTGAATGAGGCTCGCGTCAAGCCGTGTTGCGCATCAGCTGCATCGGCTGAGGTGAACCCATGAACGAGCGTCCGTTCAATGTTCTCTTTCTCTGCACCGGTAACTCCGCGCGCAGCATCCTGGCGGAACAACTGATCAACTACTGGGGCGGAGGAAAATTCCGCGGCTTCAGCGCCGGGAGCCATCCCAGGGGTGCTGTGCACCCAATTGCTCTTGAGCTGCTGAAACACCTGAAGCTGCCAACCGAGGGTTTGCGGAGCAAGAGCTGGAATGAGTTCGCGAAACCCGGCGCTCCCTCGCTCGATTTCGTCTTTACTGTCTGCGACAACGCAGCCGGCGAAGTTTGTCCGTACTGGCCGGGCCAGCCGATGACCGCGCACTGGGGCGTCGAGGACCCCGCGGCGGCTGAGGGTTCGGAGATTGAAAAGTGGTTTGCGTTTCGCAAGACCTTCAAGGAACTCGAGAACCGCATCAAGATTTTTACGAGCCTGCCGATCCGCTCCCTGGACCGCATCAAGCTGCAGGAACGGCTCGACGCGATCGGTCGTTCGAGAACGGAAGAGCCGGCGTGAGCTTGTATCGGCGCCTGTTGGCGGAAGCGCTGGGGTCGCTCCTGCTCGCGACCACCGTGATCGGCTCGGGCATCATGGCCGAACGCCTCGCGGCCGGTAACATGGCCGTAGCGCTTCTGGCAAACACCGGCGCGACGGTGGCAGTCCTCGGCGTACTCATCACTCTCCTCGCACCAGCCAGTGGCGCGCATTTCAATCCGGCTGTCTCGCTGGTCATGGCGGCCCGCCGCGCCCTCACCGTGCGCGAGGCGAGCGGTTACATCGCAGTACAGATCGCGGGTTGCTGCGCCGGCGCGCTTCTGGCGCACGCGATGTTTTCGTTGCCCGAGTTCCAGGCTTCGGCGCACGTGCGAACCGGCTACGCTCAATGGCTCGGCGAGTTCGTTGCAACGTTCGGGCTACTCTTCGTCGTGCTCGGAATTCGCAGCGACCGAAACCCGGCATGGTTTGTGGCCGCGTGGATTGGCGCCGCCTATTGGTTTACAGCCTCGACGTCCTTCGCGAATCCAGCGATCACAATCGCGCGCTCGCTGTCTGACACCTTCTCAGGAATTCGGCCCGTGGACGTTCCGGGTTTCATCTCGGCGCAACTGCTGGGCGCCGTCGCCGGATCGTTTGCATCCTGGCTTCTTTTCACGCCTGCTAAACGCGGCCAAGTATCTCCTCACCCTCGGGCGGAGCACTGACGGGGTGGGCAGCGTACCGAGCCATAGGAGCAAAAGACGCAGCAGTCGCCCGGCTTCGGGCGAAGCGTCGAACCGCAACCCGCACAAACATGAAAGTAGATGCAGGCATCAGTTGGCATCGTTTCGACCGATGTATGGCCGCAATGCGGGCAGGTCAGTTGGCTGGTTGTATTCGTTGACGAGGGCGGGTTCATCCGAAGTGTCCGTGTGGATGGGTCAGCGCGCCGTGTTTCGTTCGTTCAGTCCCTAGAAGGCTGCTATCCGCTCAATCACCCAGTAGCTCGCGGTGCCACCGATGCAGTAGGCCAGCAGGATCGCCAGGCGCGCGTCGAGACGGTTCGCCGCGATTCGCCGCAGGAGCGCACCGCACGTTAGCACGGCACCGATGAACAACAACTGCCCGATCTCGACGCCGACGTTTCGGGTTTGCCGGCAGGATGCGCTCGAGCTGCACGGTGCCGTCACTCCTCACGAGGCGAACCAGCAGATCAATGCCGGTCGTGGACAGGCCGGTAAACGCGATCGGCTTGCCATCGAGTCCGCCCGGCACTTCGATGCTCCAGCGTTGCACCGCCGTACCGGTCGCGAAACTGGTGTGCGCCGGCGACAGCGCGACCGTAGTTGCCGGAAATTCGGGCCGCACCTTGAGTGTCGTGGTCTCGTCGAGCGCCGGAACCTTCCAGAGCACGTCGTAGCGATCCGGCGCAGTTTGCGTCAGCTGCAGATAGGCGGGGCGGAATATATCCGCGAATGCTGGAACAGCGCAAGCCCGATGAGCAGGAAATGCAGCAGCGGTTCGCGCGCTATACGCCCGAACCTCACGGATCGCCTTCCCGGCGACCAGTGCGCCGCATCGGCCGCTTACCCAGGTGCGTATCAGATCGACGTATCTGCACGCACCTAGGTTACACGGACCTTGAGCCAGCGACGACCGTATCGGGGGGCGGATGCGGTCGTGCGATTGGTCTCTACGCGGCTTTGCCTGCAGCGAGGGCCTGAACGTCCGCGGCTTGCAATGCCTTCCCGCCGATGGCCCAGTCACCGCTCTCGAATTCATTGATTCGCACCCAGGTGACAGGGCGCATGTTCTCGCCTTCCACCGTAATCATCGCCTCGGTGACCTTCGCGATGAGTTCCTTCTTCTGCTTCGGCGTGAACACATCCTTGATCACATCAATCGTAACGAGCGGCATCGTGTGTCTCCTAAGTTGGTTGCGACCTCGGGACATTCCGGGGCCGCGCAACCGGAAGGCTCGCACGCCGGCGCCGGTCAAGCTTGCAGATTGTCTGGAGATATCATGTAGATGCCTTGGGGAGTGCCCCGGCCTGGTCTATTCTGACGCCGATGATCTACACCTTCGATCGTTTCGAACTGGATCTCGCCACCGTCGAACTACGTGCGGGTGATGAAGCGGTGAGTGTGGAGCCGCAGGTCTTCGCACTGCTCGCGCTGCTGGTCGCGAACAGCGACCGTCGTCGTTTCCAAGGACGAGATCATCGAAAAGGTCTGGGACAGTCGCGTCGTTTCGGACGCAGCCGTGGCGAGCCGGGTCAAGTCTGCGCGGCAGGCGCTCGGCGATGACGGCAAGTCGCAGCAATTCATCAAGACGATCCACGGCCATGGGTATCGCTTCGTCGCGCAGACGCGAGCTTCACGGGACGTGGCCGCCGGGTCCGAGTGGAGACCGCGGCGACAACGTCGAGCCCAGCCTCGGCGTTATGGTTCAGAGCCTCGAGCAAATTTCCCGGCCCTCGCTCGCGGTGCTGCCGTTTCGCCTGGTGGCTGGCGATGAACGCTACGCGGCTCTCGCCAGTGCATTGCCAGACGAATTGATCGCGGACCTCGCGCGCCTGCACTGGTTGTTCGTCACGGCCCGCGGTTCGTCGTTCCGCTTGCGTGCCTCCGAGACCGGATTCGGCGATATCGGGCAGCTGCTGCGCGTTCGCTACTGCCTGTGGGGCACGATCGAAGTCTCGGACCAGAGACTCGTCGTCATCGTCGAGCTCGTCGATACGAGGAACGGCGGCATCGTCTGGGCCGATCGCTTCTCCGGCCGCATCGACGATGTGCACGCAATGCGCGAGCAGATCCGGTCCCAGGTTCTCGGGGCGCTCGAGATCCGGATTCCGATGCACGAGGCGAAGCGTCGCACGCCTGGCAGCGGTCGAGAATCTCGATGCGTGGTCCGCTTACCACCTCGCCCTGCAGCACCTGTATCGCTTCAATCACGTCGACAACGCCGCAGCTGCCAGTCTTTTCGAGCGGGCGGTCGCGCTGGACCCCACTTTCGCCCGCGCACACGCCGGCTTGTCCTTCGTCCACTTCCAGACGGCGTTCATGCACTACACGAACGACCTTGCCGGTGCGATCGGCCGATGCGCGCCGTTTCGCCGAGCGCGGGCTCGAACTCGATCCGCTGGATCCTTTCGTCAACTTCACGATGGGACGCACCTACTGGCTCGAGGGCGATCTCGACAGCAGCCTGGGATGGCTGGAACGCGCGACGGACATCAGTCCGCACTATGCGCAGGGCATCTACGCACGCGCGTGGACGGAGTCACTCGCCGGACACGCGGTCGATGGTCGGAAGCACGTCGACCTGGCGATGCGCCTGAGCCCGCTCGATCCGCTTCATTACGCGATGCTGGCCACTCGAGCGTTCACGCACATGGTTCTCGGCGAGGACGCGGAGGCGGCGCACTGGGCCGAGCGCGGCGCGCGCTCGCCCGGAGCGCATGTCCTGATCGCGATGATTGCGTCCGCGGCGCACGCACTGAAGGGCGACACGGCGCGTGCGGAATTCTGGGCGGCGAACGTGCGCGAGCGCAACGCCGCGCTCACCCGGGAGGACTTCAGCCGGGCCTTTCCGATGAAGTCGGACGCGATGCGCGAGAGAATACTACGGGCTCTCGCGCAGTTCGGGTTTTGAGCGCGTCGTCGGGCTCGTGGCCGATGCTGCCGATGCTCTCAGCGTTGCGACTGTCCTGGAATCGGCAGGCACTCCATGATCTCGACCGAGTCGCCGGGAAAAATCGTAAAGTGCGGGTGATTCGCGAACATCTTTGCAGCACTTTCATGCGATTCGGCTTGAACAACGACGTACCCCGTCAGGTTGTTCTTGGTGTCTGAAACTCCCTGCTTCGCTATACGCTTTGTTTTCCCGAGAGGACCACCCGGTTCGACGATCGCCGCTTTATGGGTCGTCATCCAGTCGCCCCACGCTTTGATTCCCGAAGCTTCCAGCTTCTTGCGCTGCGCTTCGTCCATCGTGGTCCATTCCGATCGTGCGGATGCCGTGCCAAGGTAGACGGCTAGAAAGTTTTTCATTGCTCGCTCCAGTCTGGGTGCTGTTACACAAGCTTAGGACGATGGAGGGGTCGCAAGTTCGACAGGGGAGGGGACAATTTTTTTGTTCCCGCGCCTTCGCCCGGGTCAAGACGTCGAGGATCGATGCTGGCGCGAGAGCGCAGTCGCCGGGCAGATCGATCTGCTGCCCGGCGCTGCGGTGTGGCTGTTGAGGTTGCTCGGGTTCTACGGCCCGATCGGGACAATCTTGGCCGTGTACATGAACTCGATGTTGGAGCCGCGCATCTCATGATCACCGCTGAAGTTCTTGCCCGGGACGACCGCGTAGTTTGCATGCGCGACCGCAGCGAGGAAGAGCCTGATGTTCAGCAGCGCCAACCGGTACTGAGCGCGATCGTGGAACGCGATCGCAACGTCGACCAGACCCTTCAGCGCGGCGTACTGGAGCTTGGGCAGGGCCGTCTTTGAAGCGACCACCGAGGCTTGCAGTACCTGCAGCTTGTATCGCGTCAGTTCGGCCATGCTCTTGCGAGTGAGCTGCGCGTTGCCGTCGGCAGCCGCGCCGGGATGAATTCGCAGACCGACGAAGTGAAACGAACCGCTGAGAACTTTGCCGCGTGAGCTGCCGCACCCATCGGTCACTTCGGTCACCGCGCCCTGGAAGCGGCCCGTGCCGAGCACGCTTTCCGGCATGTCAGCACGATCGGCGGACTGCCATCCCACCACGTCCCGATGCGACACATCAGGATCGGTTGTGGAACTGCATGCATACAAATTCCCGGGCAGCACATCTTCAGTCAGGTTTTCAACGTCGATCACGCCCTGCGTGGATCTGTACACCCTGGGTCTCGGTTTCGATGACGAAGAAGTCAGGATGACCGCACAGGTACGGCGGCAAGATCGCCGCACCGTCGAACAGCACCAGTGGCTCAACGCCACAGCGACTCGGATCGTCGTGAATCAGAAATGTGCGCGCCGTCAGAGTGGCGTCTGCCGCGACCACCGCGTTCGGCGGGAACGTCTGAACCTGGGCGCCCGTCGGGTTGCACCCGGGCCCATCGGCCGTACAGTTAGTTGCAGGCACGGTGACCTTGTCGCCGTACTCGATGATGTAGCCCCACACATTGCCCAGAGCACCTTCGTCATTCCATCCGAATGCGCCGCCCAGGCCGATTGCCAGGAAATCTTCGGAGGCAAGATTGTCCGCGTTGGGAGTGCGGATGAGATTGTTGGGTTCGCCGTTTAGCCAGTGCGTGTATGGTGAGGCCGAATTCTGCGCAGCAATGGCCTCACCATTGAGCCAGACCCAGCCGCAACCGGGTTCGGGAGGGGGGGTAACCGTGGTGCACGGCTCCTGGAAGCCGCCAACCCAGAGCTCGGTACCGGTGATTGGCGCATGTGGCGCAGTCAAAGTGGCCTGACGCAAGTCGCGTAGGAATTCATCTTCTGCCAGCGAGCCAATCGTCGCGAGATGACCTTTGACCTTTATTCCGCCACCGAGATCGAGCTCGTGCTGTTCTGCCGCAATCTTTGCGGCTTGCCACGTGATCTTGTTGGCGATAACGACCTGGTAGTAGCGCTCGTCAAACTGCACCGGCTGCGGTGGAGGTGGGTCCGTCGCCCACGTTTTCATTGCTGCCAATGCGAGCGCAGCGGCCGCGAAGGAATGGAATCCTCTTTTTCTCGTGAACATTGCCCGATCCCCCAGTGATTCAGTAGTTATGAGAGTAACCGGGCGGGTTGGTAGGACCACCCTGTCTCTTCCCAGCAAGCCTGTTGCAGTGCGTGCTTGAGCTCGATCGAATCGTCGCGTGTGTATCTTGTTGAAAACGACGCATTCGATCGTGGGCTAGGATGCCTACAAGCCACCAGCAAGGCAATACGTTCCTGAGCGCGCGGCTAGTTCAATTTGAAGCTCGCAGCTTGCGCGTGATACTTCGCCGCCTTATCCGGGTTGCCCCATCCCCTGATACAGCTGTGCAAGCCAGCGATCGGAGCTCTTCACATAATAGGGCAGCACGCCTTCGGTCCCGTGCAAAACGCCATTGCTTTTCAGAAGCAGCCCTTCGGCCTGTGGATACTCCTTCATCCCCGCGAGCGCTGCGCCCTCGGCCGTCGCGGCACTCGCAACGCGCCAGTGATCTGAACCCAGCGACTTGATGAACACGGCTTGCGCCGCAGTGGCGAGTCCCCGCGCCTCATCGAAACGATGCGACTCGATCAGTGCGCCCGCAAGAAGCGTCATGGTGCTGGCGACATCCGGGTGCTCCGGCCCGAGGGCTTTCTTCCGCAACTCCAATGCCTGGCGCAGCAACGGTTCAGCCCCAACGATGTCGCCGGCCTCCATCATCCACATCCCGATATTGTTCATCGCTCGTGCGACGGAGGGATGTTCCGCGCCCAGCGCATGCTTGTTGATCTCCAGGGACTCCTTCGACAGCGCGATGGCGGCTTTCACGTCGCCCTTGTCATGCATGACGAAGGCGAGGTTGTTAAGTGTCGTCGCCACGTCCGGATGAGTGGCGCCCAGCAGTTTTCGCTGCATCTCCAGGGCTTTGTTGTAGAGGGACTGCGCCTCGTTGTAGCGGCGCTGCTCGTAGAGTGCACCGGCAACATTGTTCAGCCCCATTGCGATCTCTGGATGCTCGCTCCCCAGCAAGCGTTGCTTCATGGCGAGCGCTTCGCGAAACAGTTGTTCCGCTTCCTTGGTCTGGCCGGTCTCATCGATCACGAACCCGAGATTGTTCAGCGCTTCGGCGAGCTGGGGATGAGGGCCGTTGTACAGTTCCCGGCGCATGGCCACGGCTTTGCGTAGCAGCGCGGCCGCATCCTCGTACTGCCCCTGGTCGTAAAGATTGAGCGCCAGGCCCTCCATGCTTTGCGCGACTTCGGGGCTGCGCGCGCCGACGAGCTTCGTGCGCAATGCGAGCGCCTCGCGAAACAGCGGCTCTGCGGCGGCAAAATCGCCCGTGCGGCCGAGCAGATCGGCGAGTTCATAGACGCTCTTGGCGGTGTCGACATTCTCATTGCCGAGCATCTCGCGGCGTAACGCCAGCGCTTGCCGGCACATCTGCTGCGCCTGATCGTACTCGGCCTTCAGTTTGAGCACTTCGCAGAGCCGATCCTGTGACCGCGCGACCTCCAGATGCTTGTCGCCATACAGAGCGCGGCGCTTTTCGAGGCCACTGCGCAGCAATGGGACGGCCTGGTCGTAGAGGCCGAGGCTCGTATAGACCGCGCCCATCGTTTCCATGAGCGTTGCCTGGATGGCCGGCTGCGCCGTCAACTCCTTATTAATACGCGTGGCGCCCTTGTCCATGATTTCGCGGGCCGTGATCGAGTTGCCGCGCGCTTCGCTGGGATCAGCCACGTTGAACAGGCCGACCATGAAATCGGTGGTCTGCTTGGCCGTTTCGGCTTCAATCTCGGCGTGCTTTCGCGCTTGATTTGCAGCGTCGCGTTGGTGGGTGGCGAAGAAGGCGGACAGACCCGCGATCACGGCCAGAGCGGCCACCGCAGCGACGACGCCGGTCCTGAGGCGTTGGGCGCGACGCTGACGGGCAATCGAGGCCCCGATGAAGACGGCTTCAGTTTCGCGCAGCTCGATTCCGTGCTCGACCAGGGACTCGGCCTCGAGCAGCGGCTTGCCGGGGGGCAGCAATAGATCCGTCGGCTTGTTTTCGGCTTCCCACCGCTGTGCCGCTGTTGCGATGCGCGCACGAACGCGAAGGTTCTCGCGATTCTGTGCGACCCAATCCATGACGCGCGGCCAATGCCAGAGGAGTGCTTCGTGAGCGACAGTGACGACTGCACTGCCGTCATCGGCAAGCTCAGTCACGAACAGGCGATTCTCGACGAAGGTATCGACCAGCGCACGGCTCTTGCCCTTGGACAGATCAGACCAGGCCGCACGCTTGCGGCCGATCGTCTCGTGTCCGTCCTGTTCGATACTGACGAGCGCGTTCAGGATCTTCGGTAGTTCCGACTCGACGTCGTCGGGCAGATCCTTGAACACGGTTTCGGCGCGCTGTGCGAGTGAGCCCTCGACGCCGCCCAGTGCCTTGTAGGCGGCCAGCGTGAGCATTCCATCTTCGCTGCGGCGTTGGTACAACTCCTCCAGCGTGAACTGCAGGAGCGGCAGGATTTCAGGACGCTCGGCTGCAGCGTCGCGCAGCATGTCGTCCAACCGTTCGTTGCTGGCTGGATCTTCCTCGAAGTGCAGCCCTGCCGCACGCGTCGGCAGGCGGATCATCTGGCCGATCTCGCTCGCCGTGGGCGGCATCAGATCGTATTGCCCGGCGCCTTCCTTCAGCGCCGACAGCTTGGGAAAGTTCGCGAGTCGTGGGTAGAAGTCGCTGCGCAGAGTACAGATGACCCAGACCCGGTCGCTACGGGCGAACGCATCGAGGACATCGACGAACGCCTCCCGGTGCCCG
Source organism: uncultured Gammaproteobacteria bacterium (assembly GCA_963724625.1). Taxonomy (GTDB): domain Bacteria; phylum Pseudomonadota; class Gammaproteobacteria; order Steroidobacterales; family Steroidobacteraceae; genus DATBVX01. The sequence continues at coordinate 12,506 of CAVRVO010000003.1, forward strand.
GGCTGGGTTTCCTCGTGCGTGAACAGTTCCTCCGTCTGGTCGATGACCAGCGCGAGTCGACCGTTTGCCTTGCCTTCGCCGTAGCCTCACGCGTCAGGGCATTTCGTACGAAGGCAATTGCTGACTGCGGTGATTGGCGCAGCATCTGCGCAAGTTCGTCCGGGCCGCTCCCCTCGACGTCCAACAAGGGCAACGCGTCTTCGCGGAGCAGTGCTTTGGCAAGTCCGGTGAAGATGTCGCCACGCACGTCGGTCGGCCTGAAGACCGCACGCCGCCAGAAGTCGACGCCTTCAATGACGCCTGGCCTGGTCAGCATCGGCAGCACGCCCGCGCGAACCACCGATGATTTGCCGCCGCCGCTCATGCCGAGGATCAGGACAAACGAACGTCCATCGGCTGCCTGGTTGCGCAGAGCCTGCAGGACGTCTGACACGGCCCGCGTTCTGCCAAAGAATACCGGCGCATGCTCGAACTCGAACGCGGCCAGCCCACGGAATGGGGATCCCTTCTTCCACACAGCGCGCGCTTCAGAAGTGGCGGTGACGCTGCGTGGTAGCTGCCGATCAATCAACCGGCGCAGGTGATTTTCCAGCAGGATTTCGAAGTCGCTCGGTGACTCGTAGGGATGAAAAGCGGCGAGCACCGTTCCCTCAGTCCGGTCGTGGAACCACTTGTCGATGAACTCGTCGAGCTTCTTCTTCTGCCCCAGCCGCTCCATCAGGTCTTTTTCGTCGTCCAGCCGGACAGACGGCGGCGCAGTGCGTCGATAGACGAGCAGGTCCGGTTTTCCATTCCGGCGAAAAGCTGCCACGGCTTCTTCGAATTCGTACTCGGTGCCGGATTCGTATCGCGATCCGTCTGCACGCGTGAATTGCGCGGAAAGGCGGGTGCCGAGGCGCGACCAGAGTATCGCTATGACGACGTCAGCTTCTGACGGGTTGGCGATCTGCTGTTGAAAGGTTGAGGTGGCGAGGAGCGGTTCGTGCTCCCACCGAACAGAATCGAGTACGACCCTGCCTGTGTACTCGCTTTGCAGCCGCTCGATGACCCGGCCGGCCAACGCGCGTTCTTCGTAGACATCACCCGGCGAGGAAATGAAGAATCGCAGCGTCTTCACAGTAAGCTCTTATGACAGCGAATCACCACGCCGACGACAGGCTGTCCCAGGCAGCCTGTCTATTTCCGCGCAGGCACGTATCGAACTGACTCTACACCGAAAATTCATTGCAAACACCAAGGCGTGGTGGTCTCGGGATCAATCGACCTGGCGAAGCCGTCATTCAGGATCGGATAAGCTGCCGACTTTGGGATGGGGGCACAGGTTTGATCACACGCCGTACATTTCTGGCCCAGTCGGCCTGCGGTGCGTCAACACTGATCGCGATAGCCCCGGCATGGGCTGCAGTGAAAGCCGATGCACCTCCTGGGTCGACTCAGATCTTCTCGAACGCGCGCGGTCGCTGCTCGAGCAGGCACCCTTGATTGATACCCACAACGACCTTCCCACGATGTTCATCGAGCTCAGCGCCGGAGATCTGACTCGCTTTGATCTCACAGTCCGCCAACCTACGTTGTGCGCAGACATTCCGGCACTGCGTGAGGGCAGGGTAGGCGCGCAGTACTGGTCGATCTTCGTGGAGTCGGCGACTCAGAAATCCCATGTCTCCCTTCACGAGGCGTTGCGGGAGTTCGACGTAGCGCTTCGCTTCATGCACGGGACAGCGGGATTCGAGCAGGCACGCACCGCCGACGATATCGAGCGCATTGGCCAAGCCGGCAAGATCGCCTGTCTCTGGGCGTGGAAGGCGGGCACATGATTGAGAACTCGCCCGCCGCGCTCAGGGTCTTTCTATGAGCTGGGTGCGCGCTACATGACGCTAACCCACTGGGACAACATCGACTGGGCGGATGCCGCAACCGACCGCCCTGAACACTACGGGCTGACCGATCTCGGTAAGCAACTCGTTCGCGAGATGAACCGGCTTGGCATGTTTGTGGATCTGTCGCACGTGAGTGCAGACACCATGCGCGACGCATTGCACGTTACTCGCGCGCCTGTGATCTTCTCTCACTCCAATGCGTACGCTATCAATCCGCACCCCCGCAACGTGCCGGACGATGTGCTTCGGCTCGTTCGCGATAATGGCGGTGTGGTGCACGTAAACTTCATTCGGCCGTTCGTATCACCCGAAGGGTCAGGCTTGGGAAGATAAACGAGCCGTCGCCTTGCGGGACCAGCGCGGACGGCTCGCGGATCAGGCTTCCATCGATAAAGCCATCGCGGTCTGGGAAAAATCGGTTGGCCCCGCGCGCGCGGACATCGGTGATGTTGCGGATCATATCGAGCACATTCGCAAGATAGCCGGTGTTGATCACATCGGGATCGGGGCGGACTACTACCACGCTGACGAGAGCGACATGGCAACCGGCCTCGGCAACGTGACGCGATATCCGTACCTGTTCGCAGAGTTGCTACGCCGCCGCTACTCCGATGAAGACGTCCTGAAGATCGCTGGCCGCAATCATCTTCGGGCGATGCGCCGGATGGAGATGGTCGCTGCAGAAATTCAGCGCACCGACCCGCCGCTGGTCAGCGAAGGGAAAGCTAGCTAGCGAACTTGTCCAGCGGCAAACCCTGCCTTTGCCAGGCCTCGACGCCGCCGGCGAGAGGCCTGACGTTATGGAATCCTCGCTGTTGCAGCTTTCGCGCCGCGATCGCGGCGGAGGCCTCATTGGGGCAGTCGCAATAGATGACGACTTCCTGGTTCACGGGCAACGACAGATTCGAGACATCGGGTGCGTAGATGCTGCCTGGGATCCAGCCCGATGATCGACGCCGGTCGTCGCTGCGAACGTCAAGGACAGTCACGGGCGATCCGGACTCGAGGAGTGCGTGCAGGTCGAACGGCGAGATGCGCGCCATCCGGAAGCGAACCAGAAAGAGATGACGGCGCCACCACTTGACGGCGATGAAGATCATCAGGGCCACTATCAGCAGTATCACCGCGTAGCGCCCAAGCAGCTCGAGCTGCGTCAGGACCGCGTCGACTGCGCCGTGAAAGATCGCGCCCAGCGCGATCGCGCCGCACGCCCAAAGCGCGGCGCCGATGGCGTCATAAAACACAAACCGCCTGAGGCTCGTGCCGGTTTCGCCGGCGAGTGTCGTCGCCACTGCCGCGAATCCCGGAATGTACTTGGCAAAGATGAGGGAGGGCGCTCCCCATCGGTCATAGGCACGGCGAGTCGTGCCAACGCAAGAATCCGGAGACAGCGACAGCTTGCACATCAGGCGCAGGAGCGATGGGCCAAAACGCCTGCCGCCCGCGAACCAGAGCAGATCCGCGACCACGGTCGCGAAGATCGCCACAATCGCGATGGGCAGCAGGGAATGGTTCGCTTCGACCGCCAGGGCGGCGGTCGCGATCATCGGCGCATAAGCCGGGAAGGGTAGTCCGCCCTGGTCGAGCAGAACGCAGATGAACACCACCCACAGCCCGTAGGCCTCAATGATGTGTATGAGCGCTTCCATGAATCGCAAGCTTCGCGAGCAGGTCGGACCACAATAGTCGCACCTGCGTTGGTTCGGCGCGAAGTTCGGTGTCTACCGATTCTTGAGCGCGGGGCTGTATGCCCACCCGAACTGAAAACCGATGTCGGGTGTGTTGTCGATGTTCTGCAGATTTTCCGTGATGCCGAAGGACAGGACAGCGCCGCCCATGCGGTGGTAGAACCCGAGGCTCAGCTGGTATTTGGTCGATCGCAGCTCGCTGAGGTCTGTGTCCTCTTCCGAATAGATGCTCGGGCTGACGTATCCCTGCAGGATCAAATGCGTGTCCGGAGTGAAGCGATGCTCATAGCCGAGCACGAGCGTGGGCACGACCTGGGCATCGGTCGGTGTGATGCTCGTCGTTCCATCGTAGTACACGCCGGCCATGCTCACGTAGTACGCGTGATGCTCGGCGAAGTGCTGCAACGTCGCCTCGACGCCGAAGTCGGTGTGTCCCGTCGACAGCAGTGCGCGACGTCCCTGGAGCGGCACTTTGATCGCTGTCTCCACGACGAGATCCCATCCTTTGAACAATTCGAAGCCTGAATAGCGAACGCCAACCGTAGGGTCGAGCAGGCCGCCGCTGGTCTGTGCCTCGAACGCAGCGACTTGCGCGGATTTCAAGTCGAGGATCAGGTTGACGTCGTTGCGACTGGCGGCTTTGCGCCCGAAGGTGCTGAAGCCGAACGTCTCATGAAACTGCTCGATACTGCTGTCTAGGAAGCCGCCGGTGTACGAGACCCCACTGACGATCAGGTAAGCGCTCCATTGCCGGGCGAACTTGTAGTGAAAGGTCACATCGAGTTCGGCGAGCTCGAGATCCACGAGGTAGTTCTCGCCCGGCAGGTCCCGAATCGCCTGCAGTTCCGTCGGCCCTAGCTCGCGACGGGTAGGCAAACCGCTCAGGTATTGCTCCACCTCGGGGCTCAGGGCCCACGTATTCTGATAGGCCAGCTCAGTTTCGATCGCCCAGGCGCCCTTTGGCAACGACACAGCGTGCGCGGGACGCATGTCGAGCCGCAGGAACCCGAACGAGGTCAGGTCACGCGCGCGCAGTAGTCCGAAGTACCCGCCGTCGTCCGCCCAAAGCGATCCGCTATGGGTGGTGAGGAGCCAAGAGCAGACGAGCAGGGTCGCGATTCGATGTCTGTTCATCGTGGAGACACTCCTTACGATTTACAGGAATGCTTCGTTCGACGTTTGGTCAGATCAGCGGCCGAGTCGGATTCTAGGGCAGGGTGATGGTGGCATCGTATTGTCCTTAGGTGTTGGTCTTGTGTCCGGGGACTGACGACGGCGCTGTGATCGCTAGCGCGGGACCTCACCCGCGATGGTCGTGCGGTACATCTCGCGACGGTAGCCGTCGTAATCGTTGAACGCCTGGTGAACACACAGGCGGTTATCCCAAAGGACGAGCGTCTTTGGCTCCCAGCGCAGCCTGCAGGTGAACGCCGGCTGTGTAATGTGCTGGGCGAGAAAGTGCAGGATCGGCGCCGACTCCTCCGGCCGCAGCCCCTCGAGGCCAATCGCGTATGAGCTGTCGCAGTACAAGGCTTGTTCGCCGGTGACGGGGTGTGTGCGCACCAGCGGATGAAAATTCCCGCGCACCTTCGCAGCCAGATCGTCGGATATCTGCTCGGCGTCACGCGTCGCCGCGAGTCGCCCGATCGGATTGTCGCGCTCTTCGGCGTTGCGCTGTGCTGACTTGAGCACATCGCGCATGGACATGTGCACTTTGAGACGGGCAATTGTTTCGCGCATCCCGTCGCTCAGCATCCTGTAGGCAAGCGCCAGATTCGCCCAGATGGTGTCGCCGCCGAAGGGCGGGATCACGATTGCGTACAGCGTACTGATGGAGGGCGGCTCGCGCAGGAACGGTGAGTCGGTGTGCCAGCCCTCGCCGAATACCATGGCGGACCGGTCATCCGCCTCCTTGATAATTGGTTGCACGTCGCGATAGCCGGGCACACCTTGTGTGTACGCATCCTCGGCGAAGGGACCAAAGCGCAGGCTGAACGCCGCGTGATCCGCGTGCGTGATGTCCTGGTCGCGGAGATAGATCATCTTGTGGTGAAACAGCGCATGCCGCACCTCGGCAAACTGCTCATCGGTAATATTTGCCACTGCGACGTTGCGGATCTCTGCGCCCATCGCCGCTGCGAGCGGATGTGCCTCGATGTGGCGGTAGTCGTGTGCCCTGTTGTCGAAGCCGCCATGGGGGTGAAGCTGGTGCATCGGTCCTTAGTCTAGCGCTGGTAGCGTTCAATGGTCGCGACCCACATTGCGTAAGACAAGCACGGACTAGGATCGTAGGCTTTTTCCCGCTTTCGGCAGCGTGCCCCCCGGGCCTAGTGTCAGAGATGCTAAGAACGTTTCGGTCACCACCTCCCGATGGAGCTGCCTTAGTTCAGAGCGCACGCGGGCATGTGGACGTACCGAACCGGATCGCTGAGGGAGATATGCGCTTCATACTCTTTGCGGCTTGCAGTTGGGCTCTCCTCGGAGCTGGGCCTTTGCACGCTCAAAGTCAGGACGATGCCGCTGAGCCAGCGGATAGCGACACAATGGTCGAGGTCTCCGAAAGTTGGATCGACCACGTCCACGATGGGTTGTACTCAATGGTGTGGCGCTCGGCCAGTCACGTGGACCAGTGGTTTGGCACTCGAGCCGAGGACTGGGTGTATCAGGATCACGTTCAAGGAAGCATTACACCCGCGCTCTTCTGGGACGAATATCACGGCTTCGATCAGAAATTCAGATTCCACGTCAAATTCCCGTTGCCGCATCTCGACGAACGCTTCGACGCTGTCGTCGGCACGTTCAATCGGGACGAATACGTTACGGAGCGCAATCAGCAATCCGGCGCGATCCCAAACCAGCGTGTCGGCGGCGCCATAGACGACGATGAAACCCTGTTTGGCATTCGCTTTCGGCCGGCGAAGGAGGGCGGGCGTTTTGAGGCCGACGCGGGCCTGCGGATTGCCTCTCCGCTCGATCCCTTTGTCAAGGGCGGCTGGCGTTACAGCCGGGGTACGCCCGAGCGCCTGTTGTTCAGTCTGAGAGAGGTTGCCTTCTGGCAGAACTCCGAAGGATTCGGCGTGACGAGCCGCATCGACCTCGAGCGTATCGTGGATGACGCCTGGCGGGTGCGTTGGACTGCATCGGCGACGGTGTCTCAAGAGACCCAGGGCGTGCATGGGTACACGGCCCTTACGGCGTATCGCACTATGTCGTACATGCGTGCTATCGGCGTACAGGTGTTTACCGATGGGGAATTCGATGCGCCGGTGCCGCTGGGTGAATACGGCATCAAGGTCGCCTATCGTCAGCGCATTTTTCGTGACTGGCTGGTTCTTGAAATACGGCCGAGTGTCACGTGGCCCAAAGAGCAGCCGGAAGAGACGCGCAAGGCCAGTTGGGGCCTGGGCATCGGAGTTCAGATGTATTTCGGCGACGAGGGATTCGAGCCACGGCCTGCTACCTTCTAGAGAACGTGCATAGACGTGGCGATTGCTCACCGATGGAATGGCGGAGGTATCGGAAGCCCAAGCTGCACCTGGGCTCTGAGCACCGGACCGTGCGCCTGGGACTGGAAATGTACGCGGTACATCTGCGCATCACGGAAGTAGCGCTGCAGGCGCTCCCCACGCCTGACCACCGACGCGCCCACGCTGTGGAACAGCATCTCGACGGCTTCGCAGGCCGCGCGACTCGCTTCGCGCGAGGTGCCCCACACGCGCATCGTATCCTCTGCAGTGATCGGCACCCGCGTCTTCATCCAGCGTTCGCACTGATCCATGTAGAGGCGCGTCGCCGCCAGCGTCAGTGCCTCTGCCGCATCCGCACGACACATCGCTTCGCCGTATAGCCTCTGAAACTCCGGCTCCTCCATGCGCCGGCGCGTGGGATCTGCAAAGCTTGGTTTGACGCGCAACAGCCGCTCGTATTCCTCGCACGCTGCGCGCGCGGTGCCGGTGAAGATGGCGCCGAACTCGCAACTGAACCAGCCGAAGATGAGACCGAGAAATAGTCCTTCCTGGTGAAGGCGCGTGCCGGGTGTGCCGTCCGGCAGCCCGGCGGTCGAAAGTCTCATGATTGGTGATGGCGCGATGTGACGGTCTGGTATGAAGAGCTCGGCGAGTTGCACGCTGTTGGAACCGCTTCCCTGCATGCCCATGACCGTATCGCCGCTCCAGTCGGGCAGCACTTTGATGCGCTCCTTGGGCACGACGAACACGATGCCACTCGGCTTGCCGGACTCATCCGGAATAACTGCGCCCCCGAAGAAATGCGTGCACACGGGAATTCCTGAGGCGAAGGCCCAGGTCCCGGTGACGACATAGCCTCCCTCGACTCGCTCGAACTTCGGAACGCCGGCAGGCCCGGCTGCGTACGCCGCACGAAAGTCGCCCCGCGGTCCGAACATCTCGCGCTGCGTCTCTTCGTTGAAACAGGCGCCGAGGACGAGCGCGTGCGAGGACGCCAGCGTGTAGCACCAGCCGCTGGCCGGATGGCCCCGCGAGAGCTCCATGATCACCCGGACATGAGTCTCGCAGTCCACGCCCAGTCCGCCGAACATCCGCGGCTGCAGGATGCGATAGAAACCGCCCTCCAATAGCCGGCGGTGGATTGCATCGGAGTAGTAGCCGCGAGCATCGCTCTCGTCCTGCTCCTTGCGCAGCTCGGCCGCGATCTGTGCGGCCTCGGCAATGAGCCATTCGGACGTCCGAGGCGCTGCTTGTGGGCTCGTCATTGGGTTATTCTCCTGGAAGCACAAATAGTGCCCGCCCCTCACGAAGACGATCAAGTGTAAATTGCTTACCGGAGACCGTCATGGCCCTGATTGCAGTCACTGGTGCGTCGGGAAAGCTCGGACGCGCAACCATTGGTTTTCTGCTCGAGCGCAAGGTCACGCCGAACGGCATCGTTGCGGTGGTGAGGGACCCGCAGAAGGGGGCCGACCTCGCCGCACGCGGCGTGCAGGTGCGACGCGGCGACTACACTGACCCTGCGTCGCTCGAGGCCGCGTTTCGCGGCGCCGATAAGCTGCTCTTCATCTCCACCAGCGCACTCGGCGAGGAGCGCATGCTCCATCACGGCAATGTCGTGAACGCCGCGCGCGCTGCGGCCGTCGAGGCACATCATCTATACGAGTGCCATCAAGCCCGCAGCCAACGCAAAGTTCGCCGCTGCACCGGGACACTTCCACACCGAGGCGCTGATCCGCGAGAGCGGCATTCCGTACACCTTTTTCCGCAACAATCTGTATCTCGACATCGCGCCCTTCATGTTCGGCGAAGCGCTGCAAACCGGCACGCTTGCGCACAACGGCGGCAGCGGACGGATCGGGTTCGTTGCGCGTGAGGACATCGCCTATGCCCTCGCGGCCGTACTCACCACGGGCGAGCACGCCAATCGCGAATACCCGATCACGGCGATCAGCCCATACAGCCTCGACGAGGTAGCGAGCGCGTTGGGCGATGCGGTCGGCAAGAGCGTGAAATACGTGCCGATCACAACTGATGACTTCCGCAAGGCGCTTGCAGCGAAAGGATTGCCCGCGCCGGCAATCGAAATGACCGTGGGGCTGGGCGAGGCGATCCGGGCGGGTGAATTCGATGCAGGTTCCACGGATCTCAAGCGTTGATGGGCCGCGCGCCGGTGGCACTGGCGCCCTTCCTGCGCAAGGCGCTGGCGCCGAAGTGATCAGGATTCGGTTCGATTCCGTTTCTGGCGACAGCGGGGAACTATCCTAAGTGCGCCGTGCGCCCGGCAACATGCTTCGCAGGACGTGGTCGCGATTCCAGAAGTGGTGCTTCAACGCACCGACAACGTGCAGCACGGTCAAAGCGAGGAGCACGTTGAAGAGGGCTTCGTGCAGGTCCTCCAGCATGTCCTTAGCCAGGCCGGAGCCCAGCGGCGGCAGGTTAAAGAGACCGCAATAGCGTAAGGAGTCGCCCTCGGCCGACGAGAGCAGCCATCCCGTGATCGGCAGGCTGAAGAGCAGGACGTAGAAGGTAATGTGCGTGATGCGAGCGATCACGCGTTCGTAGCCGGCCATCGTTGCAGGCCATGGCGGTGTGCGATCCACCAGGCGCCATCCGAGTCGCAATACTGCAAGAGCCAGAATGGTGATGCCGATCGAGCTGTGCAGGCCCAACGATCCGGCAACCTCATCATCCTCCACTGCTTCGGCAGTAGCATAGGAGGCGATAATTCCGATCACCACCAGCCAGTGCAGCGTCTGGCCGACCATGCTGTACTTCTCCGCCGAGTTACGCCATTGCATGAGTCCTTGCTCCGACGATGGAAGGATCCCGTAAGCGCTCGCTTTTGGGTTTCTCCAGAGAGTCTGGCCAGACTAGCCTGCGCTACCATTCGGACAAGTACGTAGCCGCAGCCTCCATTCACCAGGACGTTTTGAATCGTAAGCCGCGCCGTGTTCGTCATCGAACTCATCTACAAGGTCAGCCTCGAGGAGATCGACGCGCACATGGCGGCGCACGTCAGGTTTCTGAAGAAGTACTACGCGTCCGGCCACTTCCTGGTCTCGGGCCGAAAGATACCGCGAGATGGCGGGATCATCCTGGCGGTGGGAAAAGATCGGCGGGAGATCGAAGCTATCATCAAGGAGGATCCGTTTCATCGGCACGGCCTCGCCGAGTTTCGCATCATCGAGTTCCGAGCCAGCCAAAAGGCCGACGACATTCAAGCCCGGCTCGATGCACAGTGATCCTCAAGCGATTTTTCGCGGTCGCCGGTCGGCCCCCCTCGCGTGATGCAGCCACGTACGCCAATACCGATCCGGCGACCCACGGCCCAGAGTACGATGGTGTGGCGTAGCTAACTGCTCGCATCTCCAGGGTGGGAATCCAATTCAATGCGCATCGTCAATCAGAACTGGTGGTTCACGACTCTGCTGGTCAATCCGCACAAATATTGCCCGCCGCTGGCAAAGGCAATCAATTGCGACGTAGTGATTGTCGGTGGTGGATTCGCCGGCGTCAGCGCCGCGATCGAGTTTCTGCGCAGCGGTCACAAAGTCGTCCTGCTCGAAAAGAACATCCTGGGCGGCAGCTCTTCGGGCCGCAGCGCCGGATTCCTGACGCCCGACAGCGAGCTGGAGCTGCATCAGCTGGTCCGTCGGTACGGTACCAAAGCAGCGGCGGAGATCTGGGACGCGCCACTGCGTGGCATCGAGCGCATTGTCGCCGGCATCCAGAAACATGACATCCAGTGTGGTCTGCTGCGGCAGGACTCTCTATTTCTTGGGCTGGGAAAGAGCGGCAAGGAGGCCGTGCAGTCCGAGCTGGAGTGCCGGCAGGAAGTGGGTTTTACCGACCAGCGCACTTACGACGAACAGCAGCTGAAAGGCATTCTCGGGGCGCAGGGTTACACCGCCGGCATCCGCTACGGTGGCACGTACGGGATCAACCCGTTGGCATGCCTGCAGGGATTCAAGAACCTGCTGGTCGACAACGGCATGCAGATATTCGAAAGCACGGAAATGAAGCGGCTGGAGGATCACACGGTCTACACGCACGGCGGCAGCGTCACTGCAGATCAGATCATCATCGCCGTGGACAAGCTCGAGAAATCCATCAGCCCGCTCGCCGACGAAGTGTTTCATGCTCAGACATTCTTGAGCGTGACCGAGCCGCTGACGGATCGCGATCTCAAGATACTCTTCCCCGCCGGCGAGCAGATGCAGTGCTGGGATTCGAAGCTCGTGTACTCCTACTTCAGGCTGACCGGCGACAATCGCTTGTTGCTCGGAGGTGGCACGCCGATCACGACCTACCTGAAGGATGCGTACAACAATCCAGGGATCATCAAACGGATCATCAAAGACTTCAAAGAACACTTCCCCGAATTGAAGGATCTGTCATTCATTCAGTTCTGGCCGGGACAGATCGACGCGACGCGGGACCTGCTGCCGACGATTGCCAAGCCGCCCGGGCATCCTTACCTGCGCTTCATCTTCGGTGCGGTTGGCATTCCATGGGCCGTGTTTACCGGCAGCTTCACGGCACGGAATATCCTTGGCCAGGCAGATGAGGACTACCAGAAGTACTTCAATTATTTTTCAAACCAGCGTTACTTCTTCTTGCCGACCAGTCTCGGCAAGATAATCGGTAAGCCGTTGTTGTTCTCGTTGACGAACAGTTGGGCGAAGTTCCGCCAGGTCGACAAGCTCCGTGATCCTGGAGAGCTGGAGAAGGAATTCTGAAGTTCTACGTTTGCGAACGTAAACCGTAGCCTGTCACTCGCCGATCAATGCTCGGCGAGCTCGCGATAGCGACGCGGAGTGATCCCCAGCAGCCGGATGAATGCGCGCCTCATCACGTCGACGCTGCCGAATCCGGCAGCCGAGGCCACCTGCTTGAGGCCTCCATTCGTGCGCTCGAGCTGACTGCGCGCCGCCTCCACGCGCATCTGAAGCACGTACTGGGACGGCGTTGTGCCGACCTCGCGAGTGAATACGCGCTCGAAGTTTCGCACGCTCATCGACATCCGATCCGCGAGGCCCTCTACCGACAGCTTGGTCGCGAGATGCTCGGCAATCCAGATCTGCAGCTCACGGATCGACGCCATCTCGGAAGCCTGCGAGGCGAGCGAGACGCTCAGCTGAGGCTGTCCACCCGGCCGTCTCAGGAATAGCACCAGCTCGCGTGCCGCTTCGTGTGCGAGGGCGGCCCCGCAATCCTCCTCCACCCACGCGAGCGCGAGATCGATGCTGGCTGAAGTGCCCGCCGAGGTGTAGATGTTCCCGTCCTTGACCCAAAGCGGCTCGTGCTCGACGCGCACGCTGGGATGTTGCATCGCCAGCTCGCGGCCGAACCTCCAGTGCGCGGTCGCTCGGCGCCCATTCAGCAGCCCGGCCTCCGCGAGCAAGAAAGCGCCGACACACACCGCGCCGACGCGCCGCGCCTCGATCGCCATCTTCTTCAGCCAGGCAGACAGCGCGGCATCACGCACCGATCGCGTGCCCAGTCCGCAGACCAGGAGCACGGAGTCACACGCGCCTTCGACTTTCTTGAAGTGATGCCGGGCGATGAAGGTCAACACACCGCCTTCGCCTTCGACCGTCAGACGGTCCGCGTTCGTGACGACCTCAATCGTGTAGATGCTCCTGCCCGCAAGGCGATTGACTGAGTTGAACACCTGCATCGGTCCGACCAGATCGAGCTCGTCGACCGGGGGCACGGCCACCACAATAATCCGGCGGCTCGATGTACGGCGACGCAAGCCAGTTTTCTTTGACGGGGAGGGCATGTGCCCATCGACTATGCCGCCGCGTCGAAGTGTCTCGCAAGCGCCATGACGCTCGATGGCGGATTCCGTCGGATCTGTGTCGCAAGGCGACGTGCCTTCCTCAAATACGATGCCCTGCATGAGACATGGCTGGATTGCCATCGTGGGCACGATGCTTCTAGGAGAAGCAGTATTCCCCGTGCTTCTCGCCGCTGACGAACGGGGCCCCTATGCACGCATTGCGATGTTACGTCCGCATGATGGGGACACCGTTGAGTTCGAGGCCGGATACATCCGACATCTCGAGTGGCACCGGCAGGCGAAGGACACCTGGGCCTGGTACGGCTGGACTATCTGGGCCGGCGAGCGGCAGCGATGGTTCGTCTACGCGACCTTTTGGACACTCGGCCGCCAGCCTGGATCACCCTGTGGCGCCGGCGGAGGACGAGCGGGACAGCATTTCCAATGTCACCCCGCACGCCCAGTTCCTGGGAAACGCGCTCTACGAATACCTGCCACTTCTTTCGCGTGGCACAGGTGAGCCGCAACCGACCGCTCGGCTCGAGTTCACTACTGTGGAGCTCGTGCCCGGAGCGGAAAAGGCCTTCGAAGCAGCCCTCGGCGCCGGCCAGGTAAAACTGGAAAGCGAGACACTGTGGTTTCGGATGGTGGCAGGTGCAACCGCTCCGCGTTACGTCCGACTGCGCCCTCGGCCCAGCCTGTCGGCGATTCTCGTTGAGAATCGCCCCGCGCTACCCGACAAGGTCGGCAGATTGATCGCGAAGACGACCGTCGAGATCCTCACACTGCGACCAACGATGAGTTACGGACTCTCGGTGGCGCCATGAGCGACCCCACCGCAGACCTCCGATGAAGCGCTACGCCGATGCGTCGCCACTGATCGCGACCTGCCGCGCCACTGAAAGCGGACAGAGGGTCCTTTCACCACTGATCCTCGCGTGTCTCGCCGCAACGTGGTTCATCTGGGGATCGACCTATCTCGCCATCAAGTTTGCATTGGTCAGCTTTCCGCCTTTCTTCCAGATGGGCACGCGCTTCCTGGTCGGCGGGACACTCCTATTGCTTTGGGTGTGGTTGCGCCGGCAGGAGATGCCGACGCTTACGCAGTGGCGCAACGCGGCGATCGTCGGCACGCTCATGCTGGCGGGCAATGTGGGTGGCGTGGCGTACGCCGAGCAAACCGTGGCCTCCGGCCTGGCGGTGGCGTTCATCGCAATCGTGCCTGCGCTGATCACGATTGCGAGCCTGCCATTCGGAATACGGCCCTCTCGCCTGGAGGCGCTCGGCATCGGCATCGGTTTTGTCGGGGTATTGCTGCTCGTTCGCGGCGATTCGTTTACGGCTTCATCGGCCGGCCTGATCGCAATCATCGTCGCAGCTCTCGGCTGGTCAATCGGCGCCGTGCTGAGCCAGCACGTCTTCCCGCTCGCACCCGCTTTCGCAGGTTTTTCCAGCGCGATGATCTGCGGTGGAGCTGTCTTGCTGGTGCTTTCGCTACTGAGCGGCGAGACCTTTCACTGGCCTCCACAACCGTTTGCCGCCGTGGTATGGGTTTATCTCGTCGTCTGTTCGGTGATCGCGTTTTCCGCCTACATGGTGTTGCTGTCGAGAACCCGCCCCGCACTTGCATCGAGCAACAGCTTCGTAAATCCAGTCATCGGAATGTTCCTGGGCGTTTCCCTGGGTGGCGAGAGGGTCAGCAGCCATGAGTGGTTGGCGGTCGGTATCATCGTGCTGGGTGTGACGATGCTGATCCTCGGGCGGAGATGACCGGTCACAATGGCTTGACCGCCGCCGGATCGGTCAGTTCGCGCGGCGGCTTGTCGAACAGCACGCGCAGGCGCAACCCAAGCAGTTCGGGCTTGCTGAGCGCCTGGCGCTCCTTGATCACCCGGACGAGCAGGGCCGGGTCGTCGGTGATGATGTTGTCCACGCCGCGTTCGATCATGCGCATCATCACGTCCGGAGTGTTGACGGTCCAGACATGAACGTCCTTGCCAGCCGCGTGCGCGCGCCGAATGAGCGACGACGTGGCTTGCGCGGCGTTCAGGCTGAGGAAGTCGGCCTCGGTGCGTACCACGTTGCCGACGGCGGCCGTCACGATGTGGCCGGTTTTCAATCGCGGCTCGATGCTCTTGATCTGCTTGAGAGCCGCGTAGTCGAGTGACGTGATCACGACCTGGTCCAGCATGTTTTCACGCCGTAACAGATCTACCACGGCCGGTGCGAGATCGGGATCCGGTACGTTGTATTTGAGCTCGACGTTGATCTTCGTCCGGCCCCGCACGAGATCGATCACGTCCTCGAGGAGAGGTGTGTGCTCGCCGGTGAAAGCCGTGTCGTACTTTCGCCCGATGTCGATATTGGCAAGCTCCGTGACAGTCAGCTCGCCGAGCTTGCGCGGGTCATCGCCCATCCGCATGAGATCGCCATCGTGCAGTACAGCGATCTGCCCGTCGCGGGTGCGTTGCACGTCGAGCTCGATGTAGGTCGCTCCGGCCTCCATCGCCGCGCGGAATGCGGCCAGTGAGTTCTCCGGCGCCGCGATCGAGGCGCCGCGATGTGCGGTGATCGCCACGTCGGCTTCCAGGTTGAGCCGCGAAGCCACGAACCACACCACACCGCATGCCACAGCAAGGAGGATCAGCGTGCCAAGCAAGACGGGTCGTGCCACGAGCCGTGAACGTTCCTCGCTGATCGCGAACGTCGCCGGCGCACGCCATTTCTCGGTATCGAGTTGCTCGGCGTACATGCGAGTCACCAGAAACTCGTGGCCTGTAAGCTGCAGGCCGCCGTAGAGGAATGCGCCGACGATTGTGACAACGAGGTAGAGCGCCACGAGCGGCAAAACGCGGTGGGCGTCAATGCCCGCCCAGTCGAGCCCGGCGTCCGAGATCTCGCGGCAGCACCAGGTGATCGCGATGGTCACAGCGGTGAGCAGCAGCCACCAAAGCACCAGCGGCGTCACGATCTGCGTGAGCCGGCTGCGCGTCATGCGTGCACTACTCTTGAGGGCCTGCGCGGGCGTGACGTCTTCGAAGACCAGGATCGGCACCGCGTACAGCCAGCGCGCGAGCTGCCAGGCCGCCAGCAGCGCGTAGCCGACACCCAGGATCGCGGCGAGCAGTTTCGCGTGCCGCCACTCGGGCGGGTGCTCGGCGAGGTAGTAGTTGATGTCGTGCCCGCCAAGCATCGTGAACCACACCAGGGCGGCCCCCGCCAGGAACGGCAGGGCCAGCAGCACGAGGCGCAGGAACACGCGCGTGGACAACCTGACCAGCGATGGCAGCTTGCGCATCACAAAGGCGATTGTTGAAGCGAGCGAGACCGACTGACGCACGATGGCGTGACCGGCGATCCAGCTGAGGCCGGCGAACTCCGCCAGCAACAAGGTGACGGTGAGAGCTGCAACCACCAGCACGAACACGGCTCCGCTCGGAGAGAGGACGAACGTAGCGATGTCGAAGTTGCTGATCACCGGCTCGCCCGAGGTAAGCACGATGCGGCGGCCAATCCAGGTTACGAGCGGTGCAAAGATCGCAAAGCCGAGCAGCTGCATGAGCAGGTGGAAGGCGAGCGGCTGGCGCCAGTGAAAATGAAAGTCGGCCCAGGTGCGGCCGACGAGCGTTTTCTGGTGGTCAATTGTTTCGATCACGCGTCCTCTGCACAAGCTGGGTTCCCAGATCCCAGGCGTCGCGAACGCTGATCGGTTCTCCCGATCGCGAACATTTCGCTCCCTGACTCTTGCATCCCCTCTTGCATCCTACAAAGATCCTCAGGCAGTCGGGAGAGGGGACACGATGATTTCTTTCATCCTGGTGATGGTGTGCGCGATTGCAGCCGGTTGGCTCGCAAATCGCATCCAAGTGCCATACCCGATCGTGCTGGTCCTGGCAGGAATCGGAGTCGGATTCGTGTACGGCTGGCCGGGACTCGGGCTCGAGCCGCAATTGGTGCTCGCCATCGTGCTGCCCGCTGTGCTGTACCCCGCGGCCCTCGCCACGTCATGGCGGGATTTCCGCTTGCTGCGTCGCCCGATCCTGCTGCTGGCCATTGGCTTGGTGGCGACGACGACGCTGGCCGTGGGCATCGCATTCAAGTGGCTGGTGCCGCAGGCGCCGTGGGCTGTCGCGTTTGCGCTCGGCGCTATCGTCTCGCCGCCAGATGCGGTGGCAGCGACCGCGGTGTTGAGACGATTTCGCCTGCCGCGCCGGATCGTGACGCTCCTGGAAGGCGAGAGCCTGGTGAACGACGCGACCGGCCTGGTGCTTTACCGGTTCGCTGTGGCTGCCGCAATGACCGGCATGTTTTCCGGCTGGGCGCTGGCCGGCCAGTTTGTCTGGATCGCGGTCGGTGGAATCGCGCTCGGCATCGCCATGGGCTGGATCACGTCGCGGCTGCAGGAACGCCTGCACGATCCGATGCTCGAGCTGGCGATGTCGTTGACGACTCCGTTTGCGGTCTATTGGCTGTGCGAGTTGTTGCAGGTGTCCGGTGTCCTCGGCGTGGTCGCGGTCGGACTGTACCGGTCGCGGTGGGCACATCTGCGCAGCTCAGCAGTCGCGCGCCTCAACATTCTCACCTTCTGGCGCGCGACTGTGTTCGTGGTCAACTGCCTGATATTCGTGCTCATCGGTATCCGACTGCCCGTGATCGGACAATCACTTTTGGGGCACCAGGCATTGTCCTGGCAGCACGTAGCTCGCCCTGGTCGGTGTGCTGAGCCTGGTCGCGATCGGTGTGCGATTTCTCTGGATTTTCACGGCGACATACGGCGTGCGCCTGCTGGTGCCGTCGTTGCGTCGTCGCGATCCGGCCTCCGCCCGAGTTTCGACTCTCGTCAGCTGGTGTGGAATGCGGGGCGTCGTTACCCTGGCCGCCGCGCTTGCTCTGCCGGTTGGGTTGCCCACCGGTGAGCCGTTTCCGCAACGCGATCTGGTGATTCTCCTCGCGTTCGGCATTGTGTTCGTGACGCTGGTCGCCCAGGGACTGACGCTCCCGGCCCTGATTCGGGCGCTGCGCCTCGAGAAGGACACGTCCGGCGAGACCGAATCCGAACTCGCGCGCGAGGCGATGCGCCGCGCGGCGATCCAGGCCGTGAATAGATTGGTCGCTGAGCAGGGGTTGCCCGCGCAGGAAGCCGTGGCGGTGAAACGTTTTTTCAACAGCCGATCACGATCGGGTGGCGGTCTCTCGCTCGAGAGCGAGGCGCGCTTGTGGCTGGGCGCAGCCGCTGCACAACGCGAAGCGCTGCTCAAGCTGTGGCAGAACAACGAGATCGGCGACGATGTACTGACGCGTCTCGAGCGGGAAATCGATCTCGCTGAAGCGCGTCTCGCGCGCGACGAGTGAATTGGGATCGGGCAGCTCGCGTACGCTGCTGTGCGCGATCTATTGCGGCCCGACCTTCTTGAAGCCGGCCGGCACTTCAAAGGCGCCAGCGCTCGCCGGACCGCGATTGATCGATACCAATTCGACCGACATCTGCATCATGCTCACCATGCCCGGCGCGGTGGTCGGTGCAGCGGCGGCAGCCGGGGCGGGCGCTGCTGTCGTCGCTGTCGTCGACGCAGGCTCGGCCTTCTTCTTGGTAAAGAGCGAACCGAGTTTGCCACCCAACTTGCCAGCGACGCCGCTCAATGACGATTCGCCCGCTTTCTGGGCAGCTGCCTCCCCTGCGGCTTGGCCGGCAGCGGTTGCCGCGGCCTCTCCCACTTCATCGCTGGTCGGTGCCGCAGGTGTCGCGCCGCCTGCAGACGCGTCCGCGGGTGCACCTTTCGTTGTTTCACATTGTGGGCCGCCGACACTGAGGCCGAACGTTGTCTTGACGGGGCGTCCTTTCACGTCTCGAAGCTTGGTAGCGAGCTCGCCCCAAAGGCCCTTGTAACTGCCGAAGAGTGTTTCCGCGCGCTGAGCAGCATCGCGGGACATCTGCGATGTGAAGCCCATCTTCTCGGCGTATGTCGTGTAGAAGTGCGTGATTTCAGCGTCTTCTGCCAAAGCAGGGGAGAGCCATTCGTCAAGGTTGAGGGTGAAATCGCACACCGCGCCGCTCTTCTTGTCCTTGCACGACTGGGTCGCAGCCATGCTGATCCTTTCGGCTTCATAGCCAGCAAAGGTCTTTTTCTCGCCGGTACGCTTCACTTCCGATTTGGGCTCCGACCATTCACATTGCGACTGGTCCACGGGTGCCGGCGAACCTTGCGTCTGCGGTGATTGCGCCTGCGCCTGAGCTTGTGCCTGCTGCGCCTGGTCTACCATCTTCTGCCAGTTCGCGCGCATTTCGGCGAAGGTCTGCTCGCTGTATTCCTTTTTCTTGAGATTCAACGAGTATGTCTTCTCCTGATCCAATCGAATGATTTCCGCCGTCGGGCCCATGCTGCTGCCGGCGAACATGCGCATGAGCTTCGACTCCATCTGCAGGTCGCTTTCGGTGCGAGCCCGGTCACCAGCGACCATGGTCAGTTCCTTGCCGCTCATGTTGGCGAACTTCAGCATTCCTTCAACTGAAATTCGCTCTTCGATGGTGACGTCGGCGAAGGCCAGCGAGAGATTCAAAGCAAGTGCAAGTGCGGTCGTGCAGCGCAGCACCTGTGTTTTGGCGCTCATCCTGATTCTCCCGAGCGTGCGCGGCGATGGGGCCGTGATGCTATCAGGCTGCTATGTCGGTTGAAATGCCGGTGCTTGCCAAGGCTACCCATGGTCATTGCCCTCAAAAGGCAGCAGCATACGGGCGTCGGGCTCCACGAAGACTTGAGCGACCATGCGCAGGATAAGGGGGCTTATGAGATCCAGGTTCTTGGCGACGGCCGTCTTCATGACTTTGCCAATGTTCGGCTGCGAGAACAAACAGGACGTTCAGAAAGTCGGGACGCTGGAACCGAGGGCTCCCTGTTTCTATGCCGGGCAGGAGTATTCCGACGGCGCCTGGATGTGCCAGGAAAACAAGCTGATGACATGTAACGACGGGCGCTGGTTGGTGAGGGGCGACGCGTGTGCGAAGCCATGTGAAAAGGAGTGCCCCAGCCCCGAGTAGGGAGCATCCGTCCTGAAGGCGGTTAAGGCACTGGTCTGTGGCTCGAAGGAGCGGCGATGTACCATGTGCGGCCGCTCGCAGCAGCGAACACACCCTGAGGAAACACATGATCCTTCGATCTGCCGTCCTGGTACTGATTGCATTCGTGTGCGCGAACCTCGCGCATGCATCACCCCCCACTCAAGCCGATCTCGAACATGCGCACCGGTTGCTCGGCGAGGCGATTCTCTTCGACGGGCATAACGATTTGCCGTGGGCGATTCGCACCGACAAGAAGGCGCCCGGCGACATCGTCGCGTACGACCTGCGCAAACCCACGACCGGCCAGACGGACATCCCGCGGCTGCGACAGGGTGGCCTCAGCGCGCAGTTCTGGTCTGTTTATGTTCCAGGCGAGTTGACCTCAGGATGGGCGCGCACGCAGCTGGAGCAGATCGACCTGATGCGCCGGGTGATCGCCCAATATCCCGAAGCCTTTCAGCTTGCGAGCACGGCTAAAGACATTCGCGAGGCCAAGAAAACCGGCCGCATCGGATCCATGCTCGGCATCGAGGGCGGGCACGCAATCGAGGACTCACTGGGTGCGCTGCGTGCCTACTACGACCTGGGCGTGCGCTATATGACGCTCACGCATAACACCAACACGGACTGGGCCGACTCGGCAGCTGACGTTCCCGCGCACCACGGCCTCACCGCATTCGGCGAGCAAGTGGTGCTCGAGATGAATCGCATCGGCATGCTGGTGGATCTCTCGCACACCTCCGCCGAGACCATGGAGGACGCGCTGCGCGTGTCGCGCGCGCCCGTCATCTTCTCGCACTCGTCCGCACGCGCGGTCTGTAACGTGCCGCGCAATGTGCCCGACAACGTCCTGAAAATGCTGAAAACCAATGGCGGCGTGGTAATGATCGCGTTCGTTGCGGGGTTCACCGATCCTGACGTGGCCAAAGTCATGCAGCCGGTGATCGAGGAATTCAACCGCCGCTCGCGCGACGTCAAGTCCGAGGAGGAACGCACCAAGCTCTACGATGAGCTCACGGGCAGTGTCAAATTGCCGCCGACCTCGATTTCGAAAGTGGCGGACCAGGTCGAGTACGTACGGCGCATCGCGGGTGTCGAGAGTGTCGGGATTGGCAGCGACTTCGACGGCAACACCGCGTGGCCGGAGGGGCTATCGGACGTCTCGATGTATCCGAACCTGTTCGCGGAGCTCATTCACCGCGGCTGGACGGATATAGACCTGAAAATGCTTGCTGGCGAGAATGTGCTGCGGGTCCTGGAGCGAGCCGAGAAAGTCTCGGCCGAGATGCAGCGTCAGTAGGACCGTTTCCTCAGGACGCCTTCTTCTCCCCTTTGTCATCTGGGTGCGCGCGCCGACGACCCTTGCGGCGCGCGCGTGCCACCGAAGACAAGCGTCCCGTGTCCGCTGGCGCGGTCGGTTCGACCTCCTCATCGCCGTGCAGCTCGAGGAGTGATTCCATCAGGCCCTCGTCCGCACTCGAACAGACGCCGAGCACCGTCGCTTGCTCGCAACCCTCGGCGGCGACGTACGCGTGGCCCATGTTCGAGTCGATATAGATGGACTCGCCGGCCTCGAGCACGATCGGGTCATAGAACTCGGTGTGAATCTCGATGCGTCCTTCGAGGACGTAGATGTATTCCTCGCCCGAGTGGTGCACGAGCTCACCGAACTCGCTCACGCTCTTGGCGCGTATTTTCGTGAGCACCGGAATCATGCGCTTGCGGCGCAGCTCCGCGCACAGGTAGTAGTAATCGTAGTTGCGCGTATTGACGCGTACCGCGCGATCGACTCGGCCGATGCTCCGGCGCGCCGTGACGGCGGGCTCCGGCCCTTCGCCAGGCTCTGCGAAGAGTTCGGACATGCGAATCTTCAGTCGCTCGCTCAGCTGCTGCAGCTTGTCGTAGGTGAGCGTGAGCCGATCGTGTTCCACCTTGGCGAGCGTCGACAGCGGGATCCCGGTGCGCTGGCTCATCTCCTTCAGAGTCCAATCGTTGCGCTGGCGCAGGCCGCGCAGCAGGCGGCCGAGGGTCGGTTTGTTGGATTTCATTGGCTGAACATTCTAGACGCCCAAACCACAAGAAAATTGACGATTCTCCAATCAGGATTATTATAGCCGGATTGGGATAATACAATTCAGCGGCCACAGCCGCACCGTTCGACTCGCCGGAGCTCAACATGCGTGCATTTCTCTTCAGTGTCAGCTGCGTCGCCCTGCTGTTTACGGGTTTGTCCGCGCACGCACAGGGGCCGGCGCCGGCGAAGGCCCCGCCCGCAAAAAACGCTGCGCCGACTGCTGCGGCGGAGCCGGCACCCGCTGCGGAACCTAGCGCGAACGGCTTACCCCAACTGACCCGCGCTGATGCCGAAGCCTGGCTCGACGGCTTCATGCCGATGAGCCTCAAGACCGGCGATATCGCTGGTGCTGTCGTCGTCGTGGTCAAGGACGGCGCGATTCTGGTGCAGAAAGGTTACGGCTACGCCGACGTCGAAAAGCACACGCCCGTCGATCCAGAACGCACGCTGTTCAGGCCGGGATCGGTGTCGAAGCTCTTTACGTGGACTTCGGTGATGCAGCTCGTCGAGCAGGGCAAGCTCGATCTCGACGCGGATATCAACAAGTACCTCGACTTCAAGATTCCGGACCGCGACGGCAAGCCCATCACGTTGCGCAACATCATGACGCACACCTCGGGCTTCGAGGAGCAGGAGAAAGGACTGATCGCGCGTGAGCAGGATGGCGTGCCCGAACTTGGCGCCTATCTCAAGGAATGGACGCCGACTCGGATCTTTGCGCCCGGTGAGACACCCGCGTATTCGAACTGGGCCACTGCGCTCGCCGGCTATATCGTCGAGCGGGTTTCAGGCATGCCTTTCGATGACTACCTCGACAAGAACATCTTTCAGCCGCTCGATATGCAGCACTCGACCTTCCGTCAGCCGCTTCCCGAGCAGCTGAAAGGGGACATGTCGAGGGGTTATCCGCAGGCCTCTCAGCCCAAGCCCGAGAAGGAGTTCGAGATCGTAGGCCCCGCGCCCGCTGGAAGCCTTTCGGCGCCTGGCGCCGATATGGGGCACTTCATGATCGCGCACCTGCAGAAGGGCACCTTCGGATCGAACCAGATCCTGAAACCTGAAACTGCGGAGATGATGCACACGACGGCGCTGACGACGCTGCCGCGCGTGAATCGCATGCTGCTCGGGTTCTACGAGACCAACCGCAACGGTCATCGCGTCATTTCTCACGGCGGCGACACACAGTGGTTTCACAGCGATCTGCACCTGTTCATCGACGACGGCGTGGGCCTGTTCCTCTCGATGAACTGTCCGGGGAAGGACGGCGCTGCCCAGCCGCTGCGCGAGGCGCTGTTCGAGCAGTTCACCGACCGCTACTTCCCGGGCGAAGGGCTGACCGGCGAAGTGGACGCGAAGACCGCGGCAGAGCACGCCAAACTGATTGCCGGTCGCTACGACAACTCGCGGCGTGCCGATTCGACTTTCATCAGCCTCCTGAATCTCCTCGGCGAGCTCAAGGTCACCGTGAACGACGACGGCACCCTTACGGTGCCATTGCTGACGACTGCGTCCGGCGCCCCGATCAAGTGGCGTGAGATCGAGCCTTTCATCTGGGAGGACGTCGATGGCAAGGAGCTCATGGCCGCAAGAGTCGAGAACGGCCGCATCACGCGCTTCAGCGTCGATCCGGTGACTCCGTTCATGACTTTCGAACCGGTTCACGCCTACAAGTCCGGCAGTTGGTTGGTGCCGGCACTTTGCGGAGGCCTTGTCGCTCTGCTTCTCACGGCACTGGCATGGCCTATTTCCGCCCTGATCCGCCGGCACTACGGCGTGCGCTACGCGCTCGCCGGACCGGATGCGAAGGCCCATCGTCACGTGCGACTTGCATCCGTGGCGGCGCTGGTTGTGTTTGGTGGCTGGGCTCTGCTGCTGTCGATCATGCTGAAGAACCTCGCGTACCTCAGCAGCAAGACGGATCTTTGGCTGCGCCTGCTGCAATTCCTTTCGCCGATCGTGTTCTTTGGCGCGGCGATCGTGGGCGTTTGGAATGCCTGGATCGTCGTGCGCAGCGGGCGCAAATGGTACGCCAAGGTCTGGGCGGTGGTGCTGGCACTCTCGTTCCTGGCCGTCCTGTGGGTCGCGTTGAACTACCACCTGATGAAGTTCGGCGTGCGCTACTGAAGGCGTGCCAATCAGCACGATGCCCCCACGGCTAAGGCTGCAGCTCGCGGTCGAAGAGCTGCCGTTGAAGGTGCCCTTCCGGATCTCGGGGTACACCTTCACGCAGATCCCCGCATTGGTCGCCCAGCTTTGGGACGCGGAACGTATTGGCCGTGGCGAGGCTGAGGGCGTCTACTACTTCGACGACACGCCCGCGCGCATGGCCGTCGATATCGAATCGCGCCGTGCCGAGATCGAGGCGGGTATCACCCGTGACGAGCTTCGCCAGCTGTTGCCGATCGGCGGCGCGAGGAATGCGCTGGATTGCGCACTCTGGGAGCTGGAGGCGAAAAGGGCGGGACAGCCGGTCTGGAAGCTGGCGGGAATCGAGCAGGCGGTGCCGCTGGCGACGATGTTCACGCTCGGCGCAGACCATCCTGCGACGATTGCAACGGCTGCGACGGCACGCGCGGACGCAACGGCGCTCAAACTCAAGTTGAGCGGCGAGCTTGAACTGGACATCGAGCGGGTCCGGGCGGTCCGCGCTGCGCGGCCGGACGTCTGGCTGGGAGTCGACGCGAACCAAGGCTACACACTCGATTCACTCGAACGCCTCGTGCCCGTGCTCATGCAAGCGCGTGTACTCCTGCTCGAGCAGCCACTGGCGCGCGGCTGCGAAGCGAATCTCGACCTTGTCGATTGCCCGATTCCGATCGCCGCCGATGAAAGCTGTCAAGGGCTCGCCGACATCGAAGGTCTGCTCGGCCTGTTCGATGTCGTGAACATCAAGCTCGACAAGTGCGGTGGGCTGACTGAGGCACTCCTCATGATCCACAAGTCGCGTCGGCTCGGGTTGAAAGTGATGGTGGGCAACATGGTCGGCACCAGCCTTGCGATGGCGCCGGCGTTCGTCGCCGGCCAGCTCTGCGACTTCATCGATCTCGACGGGCCAACCTTCCTCACGGTCGATCGCACTCCTGGTGTGGTCTTCGACCGCGGCACGGTGTGGTGCCCGGAGCAACTCTGGGGTTGACCGGGCTTTCACATCTGCGGGGCTCGTTCGATTGACAATTCTCCGGTTGGGATCATGATGTCCGTATTGGGATTAAAGAGCCGAATCGAGTCTATGACGGTCAAGCAGGCAGGAATCGCGCGGCGGCGCTTTCTCCAGGGCAGCGCGGCAGCGCTGCTTGTCGCCGGGCCGTCGATGTTGAACATCGGCCGTTTCCAGGTCTTCGCCGACAGTCCGCACAAGTATTCCGCGCGGGCGGTCAAGATCGTCGAGCGTGCGCTCGTGATCGACATGCTCGGCGTGCTGAAACTCGATTTCACGCCGGAAGCCTTCGCGGTGCCGACTACTGAACAGGAAGCCGCGATGTTCCGCGGCAGTGGCATCACCGGGTTTCACAATTCCATCGGCATCGGCGGGCCGTCGGCATACGACGATGCACTGACCTTCCTCGCCGCCTGGCAGGGCTACGCAGGCCGCAATGCGGATGTCTTTTCGTTGGCGGGTCGCGCGTCGGACCTCGACCACGCCAAGGCGGAGCGCAAGGTCGCGGTGATCATGGGGCTGCAGAACGCTGACCAGTTCCGCGACCCGAAAGACGTCAAGGCGTTTTACCAGCTCGGGCTGCGCTGCGCGCAGCTCACCTACAACTCGCAGAACGCTCTTGGCTCGGGCAGCACAGATCGGGTCGATGGCGGCGTCAGCGACTTTGGCGCCGAGATCATCAAGGCGATGAACGAAGTGGGGATGCTGGTCGACGTTTCTCACTGCGGCGACCGGACCACGCTGGATGCCATCGAGCTCTCGCCCAAGCCGATCGCCATCACGCATTCGAACTGCCGTGCTCTCAACAACCATCCGCGCCTCAAGACCGACGAAGCGATCCAGAAGCTGGCAGCGAAGGGTGGAGTGATGGGCATCACCGGCGTGCGCATGTTCGTGCGCGATCGCGAGCCGACGACGGTCGAGCATATCGTCGATCACATCGATCACGTCGTGCAGCTGGTCGGGATCGAGCATGTCGGCATCGGGTCCGATTCCGATCTCAACGGCTACGACGACATGCCCGCGGACCAGCTCAAGGAGCTGCGCGCTTCCTACAAGGCGAGCTACGCCTTCCGCGACAAGATCGACACCGATGGTTACGACCATCCACGCAAAACTTTCGACCTGACCGAGGCGCTGATCCGTCGCGGCTATTCCGACGACAACATTTCAGCCGTACTCGGCGGCAATTTCCGGCGCCTGTTGGGCGCCACATGGGCGTAAGCCGCAGCAATTGTTTTTTTTGGGGGGACTGCAAATGAGCATCAAGCAACTGGCACGCCGCAGCGCGCTGACAATTGGGACTCTGCTGGCAGGCGCAGGTGTCGTCGCGGCACAGGAAGCGTCGAACCTTGGCGAGGTGGTGGTCACCGCGCAGAAACGCTCCGAAACGCTGTTGGAGATCCCGATGTCGGTCTCCGTCATTAGCGGCGAAACGCTCGAACGGGGGCAGGCGGACAATTTCAAGGATCTCGTCGCTCTGGTGCCGGGCTTGAGCATCAATACCAACACGCCCGGCGTCTCGCGCATCACGCTGCGGGGTATCAATACCGGGGGTGTCGCGTCGACGGTCGGCGTCTACGTCAATGACGTACCGTTTGGATCGAGCAGCGGACTGGCCAATGGTGCGATTCTGTCCGGCGACTTCGACACCTTCGACATGGAGCGGATCGAGGTCCTGCGCGGTCCGCAGGGGACCCTGTACGGCGCGAGCTCACTCGGCGGCGTAATCAAGTACGTCGCCAACGATCCGTCGACGAAAGACTTTGAAGGCCGCCTGCTAGGGACCACGGAAAGCGTCGAAGGCGGCGGGATGGGCTATGCCTTGACCGGCGTGCTGAACATCCCGTTGAGCGATACTTTCGCGGTCCGCGCCAGCGGCTTCTATCGTTCCGATGACGGCTACATCAATTCGATCGGCAACAATCCGATTCCGACTCTGCAGGATCCGACGGTCAACATCGAGAGCACACGGGTCGAGAAGGACCTCAACGGGCTCGAGAACTACGGTGGGCGGATCTCGGCGCTGTTCGAACCCTCGGACCATTTCTCGCTCAATCTGACGGCCCTGTTCCAGGACATCAACAGCGACAACGCGGACCGGTTCGAGGCCGACCCGGAGACGCTCGAGCCCCTGTATGGCGGCTCCGTGGTTTCCCGCTACCACCCGGAGTGGACGGACATCGAGTATCGCGTCTACAGCGCAACGATCAACTGGGGTATCGGACCTGTCACTCTGCAGTCGGTGACCAGTTACGGCGAGTTCGAGGAAAACTTCCAGCGCGATATTGCCGTCGTGCCCGCTCTTGGAGCACCGACTGCGCAGCTGGCAACTCTGGTGTTCAGCACCCCGGGCACCACTGACACGTTGTTGTCCGGGATCGTGCATCAGGTCACCAGTACCGATAAGTTCACCCAGGAGCTGCGCCTCTTGTCGCCCGAGAACGATGCGTTCGAGTGGCTGATCGGCGCCTACTACACGGACGAAGATTCCGCCATCGATCCGCAGGCTTTGTTTGCGGTCTTGCCCGGCACCGAAGAGATTGCCCCCGGCATACCGCAACTGGCCGATGTCAGCGTCTTGTCCAACTACAAGGAATTTGCGCTGTTTGCGAACGCAACCTGGCATATCAGCCCGAAGTTCGATCTGTCCTTCGGCGCACGCTGGAGCGACAACGATCAGGATGCTTCCCAGGTACTCGACGCGTTCGTGTTTCCAGCACCTGTCGTCTTCGACAAAGCGAGTTCGTCCGAGAGCCCGTTCACCTGGTCGGTGTCGCCGCGCTACGAGTTCACGGACACGACTTCGATGTACGTGCGCGTCGCGACCGGCTTTCGGCCGGGCGGCCCGAACGTCCTGGCGCCCGGTACACCGGCCGGCACGCCGACGACCTATGACTCTGACGAGCTCACGAACTACGAGCTCGGCCTCAAGACTGGCAATGCAGCTGGCACCTACTCTCTCGACGTCGCAGCTTTCTTCCTCGACTGGAAAGACATTCAGCTGTTTGCCCAGGTTAATGGCGTCGGCATCAATGCCAACGGCGGTACCGCGGAGAGCCAGGGCGTCGAGTTCACGGCGACAGCCATCCCGCTCTCGGGCCTGACGCTCACGCTCAGTGGCGCTTACACCGATGCCAAACTCACCCAGGACACCGACCCGCTCGTGGGCGGCCTGGACGGTGACCCGTTGCCCTTCGTGCCGGAGTGGGCCTTGACTCTCGGCGGCGATTACGAATGGCCCGTCTTTAGCAACGCGAGGGCCTACGTCGGCGGCCAGATCGCGTACATCGGCGACCGTACCGCGACATTCGACAATCGCAACGCCGCCGGCGACATCCGCGAAGCCGATTCGTACACGGCCGGCGATCTGCGGACCGGGATCATCTGGGACCGTTGGTCGATCGAGCTCTACGGCAAGAACGTGACAGACGAAGAGGGCATCACCGACATCGAGGCGCCCGGGAATTTCCCGAATGGCGCCGTTGCGATCAGCACCATCCGCCCGCGAACGATCGGCTTGTCGTTGGGCGTGCATTTCTGACGGCGCGGCACCGGTAGAAAAGTGTCGGCAGTACACAACGCGGCCGCGAGAGGCGACGCGTCGGACTCACTCGTGACCCGGCTGCCGTCGCCCTATCTGCTCTTCCTGGGCGATGTCACCGACCCGACGTACGCCAAGACCGCGTTCGGCCTGCGTGACTGGGCTCGCGAGCGTTGCATCGGCGAGCTGTCCTGCACTGGGGGCACGGTCACGACGGGACTGCCGCGTCTCACGCCGAGTGAAGCACGCGCTCAAGGCGCGCGTGCGCTCCTAATTGGCATTGCCAACGAGGGCGGTCGAATCATGGACAGCTGGATCCCGACGCTCGTCAGCGCGTTGGAGGCAGGTCTCGATATCGTGAGCGGGATGCATGCGCGGCTCGAGGATACGCCGGGACTCAAGGCCGCGGCCGAGCGCCATCACCGGCGTCTCATCAACGTGCGCACGCCGCCGCGCGACCTGATGGTCGGAACCGGAGCGCGGCGTATGGGCAAGCGCTTGCTCACCGTGGGCACGGACTGTGCACTCGGCAAGAAATACACAGCACTCGCGCTGACGCGGACTTTTCGCGCCCGCGGCCTCGATGCCGATTTCCGCGCCACCGGGCAGACGGGAATCATGATCGCGGGTAGCGGCATGCCGATGGACGCTGTCGTGGCCGATTTCGAAGCTGGCGCCGCGGAGCGGTTGAGTCCGGATGCGGCCGCGGATCACTGGGACGTGATCGAAGGGCAGGGGTCGCTGTTTCATCCCTCCTACGCGGCGGTATCACTCGGCCTGCTCCACGGCAGCCAGCCCGATGTGATCGTGGTGTGCCATGAGCCGGGCAGGCGCCACATCCTTGGGCTGGAGGCGTTCGAGCTTCCGACGCTCGAGGAGACGATCGATCTCAATCTGAGGCTCGGCCGACGGACCAATCCCGCAATCCGTTGTGCGGGTATCAGCTTCAACACATCGAGCTTGTCGGAGCGCGAAGCGCGCCAACTGATAAGTGAGGAAGGTGCCCGCCTGCGATTGCCGGTCGCCGATCCAATGCGTGGTGGCCCCGAATTCGAGCGGCTGGCCGACGCCTGCCTGCAGGAAAGCACCTGAGGCCGTGACGCCTCGCTCCTCCTGGTTCCAGCGCTATCTGCTACCCGGTTTCGCCTTCAAGGCCGTCGTCATCGGCGGCGGCTACGCGACGGGGCGTGAGCTCGCGGAGTTCTTCCTGCCAAGCGGTCCGTGGGGCGGGATGCTCGCGATGCTGCT
Source organism: uncultured Gammaproteobacteria bacterium (assembly GCA_963724625.1). Taxonomy (GTDB): domain Bacteria; phylum Pseudomonadota; class Gammaproteobacteria; order Steroidobacterales; family Steroidobacteraceae; genus DATBVX01. The sequence continues at coordinate 42,409 of CAVRVO010000003.1, forward strand.
GGCGATGGTGGTGTGGAGTGTCGTGTGCGTCGTGACGTTCTTGTTCGCGCGCGCCACCGCGAGCCGCGACTACCGCACCTTCTTTCGCAATCTCCTGGGACCCGCGTGGGTCGTTTTCGAAGCCGCGTACTTCCTGTTCGTCATTCTGATACTCGCCGTGTTCGGCGCGGCAGCGGGCGCGATCGGACAAGCGCTCTTTGGCTGGCCGCCACTTGCGGGCACGTTGTGCCTGATCGGCGGCATCGCGGCATTCGCGACCTATGGCAATACCTCGGTTGAGCGCCTGTTCAAGTGGGTCTCGTTCTTCTTATATGGTGTCTACGCCGTGTTCGTAGTGCTGGCGCTCAGCACTTTCGGAGACCGCGTGGCTGCCAATTTCGCTACGGCTGGATCGAGTGAAGGCTGGGCGCTCGGCGGATTGACGTATGCCGGGTACAACATCGTCGGCGCGGTGGTCATCCTCCCGGTGCTGCGTCACCTCACCAGCAATCGCGATGCCGTAGTTGCCGGCGCGCTCGCAGGTCCACTCGCGATGATTCCGGCTTTTCTCTTCTTTATCTGCATGGTGGCCTTCTATCCCGAAATCGGCCAGCAGGCATTACCCTCGGACTTCCTGTTACAGCGTATGAATGCCCCGGTCTTTCACGTGACGTTCCAGCTGATGATCTTCGCGGCGCTCCTCGAGAGTGGCACCGGCGGCGTGCACGCGGTCAACGAGCGAATCGCTCACGCATATCGATCTCGCTACCAACGCGACCTGTCAGAACGCGCGCGCCTCGCGCTCGCCGGGGGCCTGCTGCTGGTCGCAATCTTTCTCGCCGATCGCTTCGGCCTCGTCATGCTGATCGCGCGTGGTTACCGCGCATTGGCCTACATCATCCTTGCGATCTATGTGCTACCGCTCCTGACGTACGGGGTATGGCGGCTTGCCCGGCCTGCACGGCCGAATCAGTAGATCCACTGCAAGCGGGTCAGGGAGACTTTAGAGAACCGGGGCGCCCCTTCCCTGGCGGCACCCCGTGTTCACGCGCTAAGCAAGCGCGGGCAATCAGCTATCCGTTGCTGATTTGCCTTACGGACACTATGGCCCCGGCATTCGCCGCACGCCATTGGTCTTTGGGCCAATAGCGGTGCGCATCAGGAACTGCGATCGACTGCGCGGAGTAAATGGCCCGTTGGTGCAGTAGCCATGCACTGCCGAGCCGTGTAGAACAGCCGCAAGGACCTGAATCCGCTGACTCCGAGGCGACGAACTGTAATCCGGGGCGGCTGACGTGCAGTCGCATACCGGACTGCGGCGCTCCATCCGAATCACGCTTGCAGGCATGATAGCAGAGGGAACGGTGGCGATCAGACACCTCGCGATTTCGGTCACGGCCGTTGCCGCGCTGACGCCAGGCATCTGCCCCGCGGGAGGCCTTCCTACTTCTGTGCTCGAGGAAGTGACTGTCACCGGCCGGCTCGATCGACTGCAGGGGCGCCCGACCTCGGCGAGTCAGGGCGTAGTGACCGATGAACAGCTGGACCTGCGTCCCGGTGCTGCGGACCGGTGAGTTGCTCGAGGTCGTTCCGGGACTCATCGTCACTCAGCACAGCGGTGACGGCAAAGCGAACCAGTACTTCCTGCGTGGGTTCAACCTCGACCATGGAACCGATCTTGCGACCAGCGTCGATGGCGTGCCGGTCAACATGGTTACGCATGCGCACGGTCAGGGCTACACAGACATCAACTTCGTCATCCCCGAGCTGGTGCAGTCGATTGATTACCGCAAGGGTACTTACTACGCCGACACGGGCAATTTCTCCGCGGCCGGCGCGGTCAACCTGCGCTATCGATCCAGGTTGGATTCTCCAATCGCGGTAATCGAGGCAGGCCAGGACAATTACGCACGCGGTTTGATCGCGGCCTCGCCGAAGGTGGCAGGTGGAACCCTGCTAGCGGCCGTCGATTACGCACACATCGACGGTCCGTGGGAACTGGAAGAGAACTTCCACAAGCTGAACATGCTGGCTCGCTACAGCGCGGGCAATGACAGGCAACGTCTGTCGATCACGACACAGGGCTACGACGGCGAGTGGCGATCGACAGATCAGATTCCGCAGCGGGCGGTCGATTCCGGCGCGATCGGTCGCTTTGGCAACGTCGATCCGACTGACGGCGGCAAATCTCATCGCTACAGCCTGTCGGCTGATTGGTTGGCAGCGATGGGGAGTGGCGCCATGTCGGCACAGGCGTACGCGATCGACTATCGACTGGACCTGATCTCCAACTTTACCTACGCCATCGATCGGACCAGTGGCGATCAGTTCGAGCAGTTCGACGATCGGCACATCTACGGCGCGAACTGGCAATGGCAGCAGCCGCTGGCGCTCGGCTCGCTGCGCAATGACCTCACCGCCGGCGTCCAGGTTCGCTACGACGACATCGGCAAGGTGGGTCTCTACCACACGCAAGCGCGCGAGCGCCTGAGCACGGTGCGTGAAGACGCAGTGACCCAGGGAAGCTACTCGGGCTTTGCAAGCCTCGACACGACCTGGACCGATTGGGCGCGAACCACGATCGGCGTGCGTGCTGACTACTTCGACTTCGATGTCGATGCGAGTCTCGCCGCCAATTCAGGCAGCGCGAGTGATTCCATCGCGAGCCCGAAGTTTGCACTCGTCCTCGGGCCATGGGCGCAGACGGACTTCTTTGTCGACATCGGGCGCGGGTTTCACAGCAACGACGCGCGCGGCACCACGATAAGTGTCGATCCGAGCGACGGCACGACACCGGTCGACCGTGTCGATCCGCTGGTCAGTGCGCTTGGCACCGATCTCGGCGTACGCACGGCGATCGTTCCGAATGCGCAACTGAGCCTGTCGTTGTGGGAGCTGAAGCTCGATTCGGAGTTGCTATTCGTCGGCGATGCCGGCACGACCGAGGCGAGCCGGCGAGCCGGCGCGCGGCGTCGAAGTGTCTGCGATCTGGAATCCGTTGCAGTGGTTGATAGTGGATGCGGATCTCGCCTGGTCGCACGCGCGGTTTGAAGATGATGATCCTGCCGGCAACCGTATTCCCGGCGCGGTCGAGAACGTGGCCTCGGTCGGCGTCGCGATCGATCATCCGAGCGGCTGGTTCGGCGGAGCGCGGTTTCGTCATTTCGGGCCCGCGCCGCTCATCGAGGACAACAGTGTGCGCTCGCAGCCGACGACGCTGGTCAACGTCCAGGCAGGCTATCGATTCAACCGCCAGTGGAAACTCAGCGCCGCGCTCTACAACGTCTTCGACAGCAAGGACAACGACATCACCTATTACTACGAATCGCAGCTCGCGAACGAATCACAGCCGGTCGCAGACATTCATTTCCACCCGGTCGAGCCGCGAACCGTGCGGCTGACCGCGACCTACGCCTTCGACGCCAGGCCGTAGCGGTGGGCTATCCAGGCTTTTCACAAATCTGCTCCAGCAGCTTCATCTGCCGGAATGAGTTGGTGACTTCGATCGGTGCTGTGCGCAGCGACTGGTGCAGCGCGTCTCCGGGAACGATTTCGAAGATCAGTTCGCCGCTGCGATCGAGGAATAGCATTTCCGGAACATCGCGACCCCTGGTTCGGGCGTAGTACGCATAGATCGCTCCCACTTCCGACGGCTGCAACTTGCCCAGCACGGCTCCTGCTGCTGCCACGAACGACCAGTCGGCGTGCCGTTCGCCAATCGTGACAGCAGTGAGCGGCCCGTGAATTTCGAAAGAATGGCCGCGACCCCAGAGAATGATGACCGGGTCGGGCCATCGGCTCACCCACGGCCACACGGCCGGCAGCTCCTTACCGGAAACACCGACCCGCCTGTCACTCGGCATTGCATCCAGCACCATTGCCTTCGAACCGTGGATTTCCTCGGCGAGCACATCGAGCGAGAGATCGGGTTGGCGAGCGAGTTCCCACTGTACCCGCGACCGTAAACGGTTACCTGCACAGAGGCTGCCCTCGACAGGATCGATGAGTGCGAGAAGGAGTTCCGTGCCAAGGAACAGCGCAGCCAGCACCCACGCCACACGTCGCAGCGCGAACGTATGCGCTACCGAGCGGCGGCGCCCTGCGTCGAGCAAGGACGACCGAGGCAAGTGCTTAGCCCCCCGAGCCGCAGGCAGATGGTGCCTGCGCACCACCTGCCACGACATGCTAGAACGTCGCGCGCACCATGAGGCTGACGTCTCTTCCCGGCAGGATCACCTCATCCTTGTTGAGGGCGACGGCGTTGCGCTGCACGGAATCAGTCAGGTTGTGACCGATCAGCGCGATCTCGACGCCCGGTGAGGACTCGAGCGGGCGCCAGCCGAGCTGTGCATCCACGGACGTAAAGCTGCCCGTCGGTGTCTCGGCGCTGGCCACGTCGTTCTGAGACCCGGAATACTTGACCAGCACACTGGCATCGAACTTCGGGCTGTCCCAGGAAAGGCCCCCGCCCACGTGATACGGCGGGATACGCGGCACGTTGCCGCCACTGTCGAGCGTGGCGCGCACGTAATCTGCCAGCAGCAGCGCCTGGAACTTGCCACTCGATCCCGAGTAGATCCCAAACGTTGACTTCGCTTCCGCGCCCCAGAATTTGGCATCGACCTGCTCGTAGAAGAGCTCCTTGAGATCCTGCGAGTCGCCGTCGACGCAGTTGCCTTCGTCGTCGCAGGTGCGACCGGTGAGATTGCCAAAGATGTAGTTGCTGAAACGCGCGCCCCACACCGAGACATCGAGTCGCACGCCATCGGTGCGCAGGCGCATCGAGCCTTCCAGCGAGTTCGCGCGCTCGATGTCGAGCGTTGGGTCACCGGTCTCGAACGTAGCCGGGCCGTCATGCGGGCCGCGAGCGAACAGCTCCGTCTGTGCCGGGTGCCCGGGCTGCGCTCGACAGCGTCACGCCCAGTGAGACAGTGTTTGACGCGCTGAACAGCAGGCCGATGGAGCCGCTGACCGGCGTGAAATCGCGCGAGGTCGGGACGTCCGAGACCGGCGTGCCGTCGATCTTCACTTGTTCGACGCGCGCGCCCGCCTGCAGATCCACTGCATTGCCCAGCGGCGCATCGGCAAACACGAATCCGGCGTAGGTCCGGTCGATGTCGGCAACAGGTAGTCGGCTCCTTCGCCGAGCGCGGAGAAGTTGCGGTTCTGCACCTGTACGCCGAAAGCGGCACCCGAGAAAGGTCCCATCTCTCCGAACAGGCCCTCGGCACGTCCATCCCACTCGTGGTCCTTGAAGGTCGATAACGCTTCATTGGTCGCCGGATCCCGTTCGCTGTGCTCGTAGTCCGCGTAACCGCCTTCGACGTTGAGCGTCTGGAAGGCACCGGCTCCGATCGCGAAGGAGGAGCGCATCAGTTCCTTGGTCTGCTTCATGTCGATGAACGTGTCCTCGCCCGGGATGCCGTACTTGGCGTCGTAGTGAATAGCGCCAGCCCCGATCCTGCTGTCGCCGAAGAAGTAGGAGCCACCGCCCGCATAGCCATCGCCCCGAAAGTATGAATTGCTCATGCGGCCCTCGGGCGTGTCGTAGTCGTCCGCGTGCCGATCGAAGCCGTCGGCATGGAAGGCGAATTGGCCGGCGCGCGCATCGATCAGTGCCGCACCCTGTCGCATGTCGGCGTTGTCTGCATAGCTGGCGGACAGATCGCCGGCTATCGCCTCTTCGGGCAGCTCCGTCGGTACTCGACTGTTGATGGCGTTCACCACGCCGCCGATGGCCTGGCTGCCGTAGCGCAGGGTCGCCGCGCCCCGCACCACCTCGATCTTTTGTGCGGCGAGCGGATCGATGGGTACGCCGTGATCGGGCCCGACATCGGAGACATCGAAGCTGCCGATGCCGTCTTCGAGAATTCGCACGCGGTTGGCGTCGAAGCCCCGGATCACAGGCCGACTGGCGCCGGCCGCGAAGGTGGTGCCGGTGACGCCGGGTTCATTCGACAGGGCGTCCGCGAGGTTCGCGCCTCCTTGCCGCAGAATCTGGTCACGGTTGACGCTGTCGACAATGGTGGCGAACGAATCCGCATCGCGCGCGAGCGGCGAGGCGGTGACGATCACCTGCCCAATGGGTTTCGAGCCAGAGTCCGGTTTTGAGTCAGAGTCTGCGAGCGCGCCACGGGCACCGAGAGTCAAGGCCAGCATCATTGCTGTGCCTAAAATAGTTTTGTGCGTCATGAGAATTGCTCCACGAATGCAATGACACCAGGCACGCCGGACGAACCTCCGAGGTGCATGGAATGAGGCAACTCGCGACGCTCAGTCGCGAATTGCAATCACGAGCTGGGATGTGGAGTCAGACGAGCGGCGGACCGCGGCCCTGCCAGTTGTAGGAGACCGCGGCGATTGAAACCAGAGGAATGATGTCGAGCGGAACGACGGAACCAGCAGCACACGAGGTCGGTACTTCCGTGTGCCCCGGCACCAGCAATGCACTGCCATGGGCGGCGGCCTGGCAGAGCGGGCAAAGGTGTATGCGTTCTGTGCCGGGAAGCGGGTTCAGCGGCCCATCGCGATCGTCCGTGGCCGCTGCTATCGCGTCGATGCCCGGATGGCCGGCGATGGCGTGAGCGACCTAGGGCGGAATGTGGACGTGGGTCTGGGCGACGTAGACCTGCAGCGTTGACGTCAGCAGGCAACACAGCAGCAGCACCAGCCGTGTTGGCGAAGCAGCAAAACCACGCTTACTCATGGCGAAGTTGGTTTCTCGCAACGTCTCACGACAAACACTCTACATCCAACGGTGGGGAAAGTTCCATTCGAATATGGGATTTGCTGGTCGCCGTCACGAATCCGTCACCTGCCGCTCGACGGTGGTGTGGCATCGCCACATTCCGGGGCTGGCGCTCAATCTGCTTGTGCGCTGCGCGTACTATAAAGCGGTCTGTCACGGAGGCTCGCACGTCCATGCATACGCATTCCCTCGCCCATTGGACACACGATCACGCGTTCCTCGGCGACGGGCACACGCAAAACGAGCGCCGAATTTGGCTGGTAGTCGGCCTGACGGCTGCCATGATGTTCGGCGAGATCGTCGGCGGCACCATCTACGGGTCGATGGCCCTCATCGCGGATGGTTGGCACATGGCGACCCATGCGGGCGCCCTAGCTATCGCGGCGCTCGCTTACGGCTATGCCCGGCGGCACGTGCGGGACAGTCGCTTCTCTTTTGGCACGGGCAAGCTCGGCGAATTGGCCGGCTACACGAGCGCGCTCATCCTCGCGATGATCGCGGTGCTGATTGCGTACAAGTCCGCCGGTCGGCTCTTGAATCCGGTGCGGATCAGTTTCGATCAGGCGATCGTCATCGCCGTCCTCGGCCTCGGCATCAACCTGGCCAGCGCCTGGCTGTTACGCGACGAACACAGGCACGAGTACGATCACGAACACCAGTATCGGCACCGCGACCACAACCTGCGTGCCGCCTACGCGCATGTGCTCGCCGATGCCCTGACTTCGATCCTCGCGATAGTGGCGCTTCTCACCGGGCGCTTCTTTGGTTGGCATTGGATGGACCCGGTGATGGGTATTGTCGGCTCGCTGGTCATTGGGCTCTGGGCGTACCGGCTGTTGCGATCGTCGGGAGCGGTGCTGCTCGACACCGTGACCGATCCTCGGCTGGCAGCCAAGATCAGGAACCGCCTCGAGGTTGGCACGGACCGGATCGCCGATCTTCACTTGTGGCGCATTGGGCCGGGACATGCAGCCCTCATCGCGGCGATCGTGGCCGATCAACCGCAATCGCCCGACAGATATAAAGAGCGGTTGCACGATTTGCACGGCCTGTCGCACGTGACGATCGAGGTGCACTCATGTGCTCACACCGCACGCTAGCGCCAGGGGATCAGCTGGGATTCTCGAGACTGAATGGCGCTCTGATCATCGTACGCGGACGCTTCCGCGTATGTACCCCCAACTGACGATGGCACGCAGCGTCTGCTCAACAGCCCCGTCGGTCATGTAGCCCTCGAGTTCATCAAGAAGCGGCATCTTGCGCGCGACGTACTTCCACCTCGCCGAAGCGCATCATCTGCAGCGTTTCTGCCACCGGGAACAGGTCGTCGATCTCCCCGTCCCTAGGCCACTCGACCAAGGGGAGCAAGTGGGTGATCGTCGTGGGCGGACATTTCGCCTTCATCAACCTTTAACGCCCTCGACATAAATCCTCCGCAACATCCGCGGGCTGCCCTCATGGAATGAGCTACGTCTTGATGCGGCCGAGCCGTGAGCTGTCCGGGGCACCGGCAGTCCCAATCTCTCTCTTGGAGGAATCTTTAAATGAAGGCTAAATTGCTTGCGTCCCTGCTTGGTTCGGCCGCCGTCGCAACGACGGCGGGTGCCATCGACTTTGGACGCCAGGTCGAAATCTTGCTCAAGGCCGAGGCGCCGGCGCTGTTCGGCGTGATTGGTACGTTGAATGCGTCATCCACGACACAAGTCACCGGAGCGGCGGCGCAAGCAGATCCGACGCAGCTGGTGACGCTGGCGCACGGACTGACGGCAAGAGTGGTAAGCGAGGCAGACGGACTCGGCGGCAACATCGACCAGATGGTGCTGTGGCCCAATGACCTGCATCCGACCCACCTGATCGCGTGCAACGAAGAAGGTACTGCCGCTCCCGGTATCCAGCGCATTCGTCTTTCGGACGGAGTCGTAGAGACGATCCTGACCGGCCTGAACCGCTGTGATCCGACGCGCAAGACGCCCTGGGGAACGATCGTCGCAGCGGAGGAAAACAGCGCCGCGAGCAGAGTGGTCGAGATCATCGATCCGCTGCACACGACCAACGTCGTTCTCTCTGGAACCACGCTAAGCGGCACGGACGCCGGTCACGTCGCCCTGCGTTCGGCTCTCGGGGCTTTCTCGTTCGAGGGTTTCGCGATACTGCCGAACGGGGTGACCTATTACACTGACGAGAATCGTCCGGGCACGGGCGGTCTCGGCGCCCCAGGCGGGTCGCAGATCAAGTTCATCCCCACTGCGCTCTGGACTCCCGGCAATCCACCGATCGTCGATCTCGCGCAGTCGCCCTACACGGATGGTCGCGTGTTCGGACTGCGGATCGGCCGCAATTCCAACAGCACCGATGTCGGACAAGGCAACGAGTTCGGGCGCGGCAACTGGGTGGAAGTCATCGAGGGCCAGCTCGTCGGTACAACCACGATCACTCGCAGCAATCTGCGCGCGGCGGCCGCTGCACTCAAGCTGACGGCGTACTACCGCCCGGAAGACATGGACCTCGACCGGCAGGCTATCGCCACGGGCAACGTACGATTCTGCGGCACGAACACGGGGCAGGATCTGCCCGTGAACAGCGGTGGTGACAATCACTGGGGAGAGGTCTACTGCATCACCGATGGCACGTTCGCGCAGGCGGCGGATACGACGACTACGACTCAAACCGCGGGCGGCGTGACCTACACGTTGCTGGCGAACTCGACCCCGGAGTACCAGCCGCTCGTCATCGGCTTCTTCGACTTCGCGATGATGGACAACATCGCCTATCAACCGGGTCGCGGCAACTTTGATCCTGCATGAAGACGGCGAGGGCCCAGCTTCGACTCCCGCTCGCGGCAACGACCTGTGGGATTGTCTGGATGACGGCAGTGACAAGGACATTCTCGGCGATGGCTGTATCAAGATCGGCACGATCAACGATCAGAGCGGCTCGCTGGCCGGCGGTGGTGGAGCCGAGTGGACGGGTGGCGTTTTTGATGCCTCGGGCAAGCGCTTCTTCGTCAGTGTTCAGCACGCCATCGGTGTCGGCACGACGGGCGTGTACGGCCCTGGCTACGCTCACGGGTACATTCTCGAGATCGACGGCTGGCGCTAGGGAATAGAGTCCGACGTCTTCAACGCAACTCGCTGGCGGCCAGGGATCGGCCGCCGGCGGGCGCGATTTCTGATTTGCGATCGCGCGCAAACTCTTTTGGGGTCTCTCCCGGTCGGGAATCAGCCGCGGTAGAGGTACTGAAGGATGTGGAACTTATGCTTGCTCTGCCGGAGCCATGCGCCGAATTCTTCCACTTTGGCTGCGCCAGGCTCTCCGATTAAGACCTGCCAGGACCGAACGGCGCGTACCTTCGACAATGTCGCGACGAATGCGCCGCTGCCATTCGTCGGTGAAGATGGCAGGCATCATCTGACTCAGCTGCAGCGCCTCGAGCAATTCCCATTCGCCCCGGTCCAGCCACGCCTCATCGCACAGTGAGCAGACATCGAGGCGATTGGAAACCGTCCCGGTCAACTTGTACTTCATCATGACGCGACTGCACTTCGGGCACGTGAGCGCGGTCGTGGTGTCCGTGGTCTCGATTGAGATAGTCGTCTCTGGCGCGCTGCCCTCGGTCGGCGCTTTTTGAATCTCGGCCCAGTGACGGTAGTACACGAGCGACACGAGGGTCCCCTGGCAGTCGGGACAGCCCGCCGCCGGCAGATACTCCTCGATCATCGTGGGCTTGAGATCCGGTGTCTTGCAGCGCGGGCACTTCATAGGCGGCTCCATCGAGGACAGGCATCGGGGCGCAGCGAAGTGTAGCGCCGGCGCAGACGCATCCCCTCGACCAATGCTTCAGAGTGAGAAACGCTTCGAGGTTTTCCGCCGCAAGCAGACTAGCATCCGCGGCCCGTACCTACAGGGTTACAGGCCGACACCATCGCGTATTGCTAGCGAGTTCTCACTGTGCGCAAGCGTACAGACGCGTCTGCGAGCGCAGTCTAAAGAACATACTGGTGAGTCTATGGGTAGAACAGTAGCGACATGAACACGGCGGCGACGAGCGAGCATCTCACGGGCAACGAGCGACAGCTGTGCGCGCCTTTCGCGCGGCCGTCCTTGGGACGGGCGCTCTGGCAGCTGGCCAGTACCCTCCCGGCATTCGCGCTCCTTTGGCTCCTGATGGCGTGGAGCCTGCACTCGGGCTGGGGCTACGGCTGGACTTTGCTGTTGGTGCTACCCACGGCCGGACTCTACGTACGTCTGTTCATCTTCCAGCACGACTGCGGGCATGGCTCGTATTTCGCCAGCAGGCGGGCCAATCACTGGGTGGGCGCCTGTCTCGGATTGATCACGCTGTTTCCGTTCAGCTACTGGAAGAAGACCCACGCGATCCATCACGGCACCTCCGGGAACCTCGATCGCCGCGAGTTTGGCGACGTCCGAACGCTGACCGTGAAGGAGTATCGGATGCGCTCGCGCTGGGGCCGCTTCGGGTACCGCCTCTATCGCAGCATGCCCGTGCTGCTGGGGCTGGGGCCGACGCTATCAGTTCCTGATCAAGCATCGGTTTCCATTCGACCTGCCGTTGTCCTGGAGGAAGGAGTGGGCGAGCGTGCTGCTCAACAATTTCACGCTCCTGGCCGTCGTTGTGTCGTGCGCACTGACGATCGGCTGGCACACATTGCTGCTCGTGCATGTGCCCGTGGTTCTGGTCGCTGGAGCAATGGGTGTGTGGCTGTTCTACGTACAGCACAGCTTCGAACGTGCCTACTGGTCACGGCGGGAAGATTGGGACCCCAATCAAGCGGCCATCGTGGGCAGCTCTTACTACGACCTGCCCCGAGTGCTGCACTGGTTTACGGGTAACATCGGTTACCATCACATTCATCACCTGGCGCCGCGCATTCCGAACTATCGCTTGCGCGCGGCGTTTGAATCCAGCCCGTTGCTGCAGCGGGCGCCCAGGTTGACCTTGCGCAGCAGCTTTGCATGCGCGCGCATGAAGCTCTGGGATGAGGATCTTGGACGTATGGTCGGCTTCCCTCACTCTTTCCAGCGCGGCAACGAAACCGCCGGCACGTAGTCCGGAGACCAGTCATGCATGACCATGCGGCGGGAAGCAACTCGATACGGCTCGAGGGAGAGTTGAAACGCCCGCGGAACGAGCCGACCCTCGCTGAATGCCCGCGTGCGCCTCCTGATGCACCGGAGCCTCTTCTGGCGACGCAACTGGATGCCTGGGAAGATGAAGGCGGCACGCCTGCGCCGCATTGATCCCGCCAACTAATTCATGATGCGCGTGTAGGTTTTCTTGTCGGCCGCGTAGCAACCGCACGCTGCCGCTTCCAGGCCGCGGACATTCAGGACACGAAGGTTGCCGCGGCTGTACCGAATCAGATTGCGCCGCTGCAATGAACTCGCGGCTCGGGTGATGCCGGCGCGCCGCACGCCCAGCATGAAGGCCAGAAACTCATGCGTAATATGGAAATTGTCGGCGTGCGCCCGATCCCGGGTCATCAACAGCCACCGGGCGAGCCGCGCCTCGATCAAGTGGAAGCGCGTACACACGGCGGTCTGTGCGAGCTGGATCAGCGTGACGTACACATATCGGTTGAGCTCCCGGCGCAACGCCGGACCGTGCTCGAGCTCGCGCAGGAATGGGGCGGCCTTCACCCGCCAGGCGCGCCCCGCGCCCTGCACCAGTCCTTGGAGTCGTGCGACGTCCGCACCGAGCATCAAGGAAATCCCCAGCATGCCTTCGTCGCCGACCAGGCCCAGCTCGAGCTCCGCATCACCGACTCTTGGAGAGATGAGAGAGATGAAGCTGTCAATGGGGAAGAAAACGTCTTGAATGGACTCGCCCGGCTCGCAAAGCACGGTGCCGATCGCAAGCTCGACTGGCTCACAGCCCGCAAGGAGGCGCCGCCGGACGGCAACCGGCAGCGCCGCGAGCAGCCGGTTCTGCGCCGGAACGCGTTTCGACGCCGAGATTGGGGAAATCATGCGTTACACGGTGGCGAAGACCCGCGCGCTCGTCTGTTCGCCAGGCCGCTTTCGCGACTGATTTGTTGGGCAGCCTACGCGCGCGATGGGGTGCCAGGCCGACCCGTTTTCCTGGCGCGGCTTGCGCCTTCTCGGGGAGCGAGCAGCCGATCGCTTTCTTTCTTGACCACTGCGTAGCATTCGCAGGACAGTTGCTCGAGTTTTTTCCGATCGAGCACCACGATCTGTCCGCGGCTGTAGCGGATCACGCCGAGGGCCTGCAAATGGCCGGCGGCCTCCGTGACGCCTTCGCGGCGAACACCGAGCATGTTGGCGATCAGCTCCTGGGTCATCGTGAGTGTTCTCGAAGGCAGGCGGTCGAGCGAGAGCAGCAGCCAGCGGCAGAGCTGCTGGTGCACTGAATGGTGGCGGTTGCAGACCGCGGTCTGGGCCATCTGCGTGATCAGCGACTGCGTGTAGCGCAGGAGCAAGTGCAGCATCTGTCCGTGACGATTGAATTCTTCCTTGACTCGTTGTCCCGTCAGTCGATAAGCGAAGCCGGCGCTCTGCACGATCGCACGGTTCGGCGTGGTCTCACCGCCCATGAACAGCGCAACGCCGATCGCACCCTCCTTGCCGACGACGGCGATCTCTGCCGACGCGCCGTTTTCCAGAACGTACAGGAGCGAGACGATGCAGTCGGTCGGAAAGTACAAGTGGCGCAGCGTATCGCCCGATTCGTACAAGACCGCCCCGAGCGGCATCTCGACGCGCTGCAGGTGCGGGAACATGCGTTCGCGCTCTTCGGTCAGGAGCGCGCAGAGAATCTGATTCTCCGCTGGCCGCGCAGCCTCGGGCACGGAATGAGAGTGTCTACCTACGGTCATCATTCAAGTCTAGCTCAGCTGTGCTGAGCTGTGTCCGCTACCGTACAAAGCATAGTGCTCCTCGATGCCACCGCAGACAAGTGCCTGAATCCTATAAGCGCGCTGGCGCACCGACGTAGGAATCGTTCGCGCTTATTGTTCGCCCAATCTACAAGGCCACGATTCTGAGCTGGCCCAGCCCGATTCAGGGCACCAGAGGCGCTGTTCCGACGAAGCGGGGCGGCAGGTGCTCCGGACTCCTCCCACTCTCTTCGGGGACGGTCATCTGACCGCCATCCACAGCATCATTTTGATCTTCTCGTAACGGAGCTATTGCATGTACAAACAATCCCGCAAATTACTTCTAACCTCGGGCATCGCTCTGGCGATGGCCGCTACCAGCGGCGCAGCGACCGCAACTACCGCGTCTCAGGACGTCACTGACGCACGGCAGGAATCGCAGATCTGGACGACTTATGCCCTGAGTCCTTACCTGCGCTCAAACGATCTCAAGGTGTCGGTGCACGAGGGCAAGGCCACGCTGACCGGCAAAGTGGACGAAAGCGTCAACAAGGACCTCGCCAAGCAGATTGCTCTTGGCGTTGATGGCATCAAGGACGTGGACAACCAGATCGTGGTTCAGGCTGACTACATTCCGCCGGCATCAACCTCGGCAAACCGCAGCTATGGCGAAGTGATCGATGATGCGACGATCACCTCGGCGGTGAAGTCGAAGCTGGTGTGGAGCAAGAATACCGAAGGTTTGACTACAGTCGTCGATACGAAACGGGGCAAGGTGTCGCTGATGGGCACTGCCGATAGCAAGGCGACCAAGGATCTCGCTGGCCGACTGGCCATGGACACGCGCGGCGTCGTCGCAGTGGACAACCAGCTGGTGGTCAACAGTGCGAAGTCGAGCGTTGCCGATACCGCCAAGGGTTCAACGAAGGACTGCCGAACAGGGCATGACGGACGGTTGGATCACGACCAAGGTGAAGTCCACGTTCATGATGTCCAGCAATGTTGCCGGTTCCGATATCGCGGTGAGCACCGACAAGGGCATCGTCACGCTGAGCGGCAAGGTGGACAGTGGAGCAGAGCGTGCTCTGGCCATCGAGCTTGCGCAGAATGTAAAGGGCGTCAATAGCGTCAATTCGAAGGCTCTTACGACGCTTTAGTACTGTAGATCTCTGAAGGATCGCCGAGCACTCGTTTCACGGGACACGCCCGGCACCCTTTCGACCCCGCACGGCGCAGGTTGTGCGGGGTTTTTTGCTGTTCAAGGAGTCCGTGGGGCAACGTACAGACGCACCCGCATGGGTTCGCCCACTCTATTTATATGGTTGCAGCGTTACTTGAGGAAACTATCGTGGAAAATCCTGGACGCGGCGGCTCCGTCGTGCGGAGCGAGTATCGGATAGATCGGCATCGAGTCGTTTTCGAGTCCGGCGGCGGATGGCACTGCGTGTGCCGCGAATTCGCTGCCTCCAGTGCGTGCAGTCACACTCGTGAGGCCGCCGGCATCCGCGCTGCCCAGGTCAACATCAAGGACCACGTAATGGCAGGGCGGTCGCAGTTTCCGCAGAACGTGTGGGCAAGTCGCGCGACGACTTCACGCGTCCGCAATACCTGAACGAACGCCGCGTAATGCCGGCGGCCGCGCATTTATGTGCGTCACCGTACAGACGAAAATGCCCTGCTTGGTAGCCTATGTGGAGAAAATGCAGCGCAATGGCAGGCAACTGAGGGACATGAAGCACTTGTCGGCTCGACCTATCTTTCAGGACAAGCTTCCGCATCGCGGTGGCTTCACCGGGCCTCGAGAGGATTATCAAGAGGCACGGCAGCAAATCGAGAAGCTTAGTCGGAGCAATGCGCGGCTCACGAAGAAGGTGTGTCGACTGAGGCGAGAGGCTGCGCGGGTACGCCACCTTGCCTATCATGACGAGCTCACCGGGCTGCCCAATCGCAGCTTGCTGATGGACCGGCTCACACAGGCGACGGCTCAGGCCGCACGACAGCACAAGCAGGTGGGGCTGTTGTTCCTAGACCTGGACCAATTCAAGCGTGTCAACGACAGGCTCGGACATGCCGCCGGAGACAAGGTGTTGCAGGAGGTGGCCGAGCGGTTGTCGGCGTGCATCCGCAGTTGCGATACGGTCTGCCGTTATGGCGGCGACGAGTTCGTGATCATGTTGCCGGAAATCGACGCTCGCGCGTGCGCGGAGGCCGTCGCGCGCAAGATCCGCAAGTGTCTGGCCTTTCCTTACGTGTTCGACGACCAGGCCTTTGTGCTAACGGCGAGTATCGGCATCGCGATCTATCGCGCCGACGGGCGAGACCTCAGCGAGCTGATCAAAGAGGCCGACAGTGCCATGTATCTCGCCAAGGCGTGCGCTGACTCTCCCGTCAGCTCTCATTAACCTGACCCCCTTCAAGTCCGCATGACGCAAGTTGTGCGGGGCTGTTTTTCGCTGTTCAATTCCTCGTGCGCTCGCCGAACAGCATCTCAAGTGCGACCCCCGCGCCCCAATCGGCCTCCCGGGACTCGAGCAGAGTCTCACGCGGCCACGTAATGCTCGAGCGCAGCTCGAGAAACAACCATTCGAGGTGGATGCGGCGCCGGTAGATCACCCGCAGACCGTAGTCAGCAATCGGCACCTCTTGGTCAGACTCTCCCGAGATTGCACCCTGATAAGCGAAGGCGCGCCCGTTGCCTAGATTCTGATAGAGCGTGAGGCTCGAGAACCAGCGTACGCCTTCGGTTTCCTGCGTAAAGGTGCCCGAGGCGGTCCAGCGCACGAGGAAGGCCTCCGCGAGCAAACGCTCCAGGTCGATACGCGTCGTGGCCCCGAAGCGGCCTTCGCTCTCCTGCCAGAAGATCGTCTCCTGCAGGCGAAGGATATTGCGCTTGAGGAATGGCAGCGCGAGGCGATAGGTGCCTTTGGCGTAGGGGTCCAGGGGCCAGTCAAGCTTGACACCCACCCCTGCGTCGAATTGCCCACCGCCGCGGCCGGGCTGACGGTACCCGAGGCCCAACAGCACTGCATCGTCGTCTTCCGCGGCAAACTGCCGGGGCAGCGTGTCGAAATCGTCGCGCAAGTCGGTCACGTATTCGTCGGGGTTGACCCGGCCTACAAATGCGCTGAAGCGCTCGCTTATCTGCGGCATACGCACCTGCACCCGAAACCGAATGCTCGGGTCCCAATGATCGCGCTGGTCCCAGAGGGTACCCACCGCGACACTGCCATGCGTGGCCTGATATTCATCGTCGAAGCGGGCGTTACCGAAGAAGCCATCGAACCCGGCCGCCGAAAGGCAGATCGTCCGGTAGAGTCCCCGATGCAGGCGATCGATCCACCCTGACTCGCTGCTGAGCTCTCCCTCGCAGAGCTCTGTAATGTCAGCAGGAAGACCCTGGGGCTCGATAGGCAACGGTAGGAGTTCCGCCCATGACAGCCTGGAAGTAGTGTGCTCGGGCGGCGGTGTCTCCTGCGGTGCTGATTGCGCGGCAACAACGCCGACAATGCCGTTCAATCCGAGTGCAACCCCAACGACGAGCATCGACGGCATTTCGAACCGATCTCATCGAGCGACTGCATTCCCCCTCCGAAACTGCCACGAGTCTAACTCTTCATTGCCGACCGCCTTTGTACGCTGACGTACAGATGCGGCCGCAGAAGCCGCATAACTTGTCCCGGCAATCGAAAATCTGAGGGGACATTCATGAACATCATTATTTGGCTGGTGGTTGGTGGATTGATCGGATGGGTGGCGAGCATGGTCATGCGCACCGACGGACAGCAGGGAATTATTCTCAACGTCGTGGTCGGAATTGTGGGTGCGGCACTCGGCGGATGGTTCTTGAGCCCGCTGGTCGGGGCATCGACCATCAATCAGAACAACTTCAGCATGTCTGGCCTGGTCGTCTCGTTTCTGGGGGCGGTCATTCTCCTGGCCATTGTCAACCTCGTCCGGCGAGGTTCGGCGCGGTAGTGCGAGCTGGTCAGGTCTGGTGATCCCCCAGGATCATCCGCACGCGGTGAGTCTGTCCGTCGTTGACTAGCGCAATAACCGTCGGGCCGTTTGCCAGCCTCTGACCGTTCAGTTCGGCGTACGCGATTCCGCCGCTGGCGCTGCCGGGGTTCTCAACCCGGATTTCGTAGCGTGAAGTGCGATACTTGAAGGCGATCTCGAAGCCGGGCCAGTGCGAAGGAATGCACGGCGCGAGCCTCAAGCGGTTTCCCTCCAGATGAAACCCAAGGATCCATTCGAGTCCGGCTCGGTACATCCAGCCGGCCGAGCCGGTGTACCACGTCCAGCCGCCGCGCCCGACATGCGGAGCGACTGAGTAGACGTCGGCCGCGATCACATACGGCTCCACCTTGTAGCGATGTACGTTGGCGCGCGTGGTCGTGCGGTTGACCGGATTGAGCAGCGAGAACAATTCCGCGGCCTTGTCCCCCTGACCGAGTAGCGCGAATGCGATCACCGACCAGGTCGCGGCGTGCGTGTACTGGCCGCCGTTTTCGCGAATGCCGGGCGGGTAGCCCTTGATGTAACCGGGATCGAGCGGCGTCCGGTCGAATGGCGGCGCGAACAACAACGCCAGCCCGGCATCGCGCCGGATGAGTTGGCCATCGACGGCGGCCATCGCTTGTGTCGCGCGTGTCGCATCCGCCGCCCCGGATATCACACCCCAGGATTGCGCAATCGAGTCGATGCGGCATTCGTCGTTCGTTGCCGATCCGAGCGGCGTTCCGTCATCGAAATAGCCGCGGCGATACCAGTCACCGTCCCAACCCTCGCGTTCGAGCGCTGCCTGCAGTGAGGTGGCGTGCTTCAGCCACCGAGCAGCGCGCGCTTTTTCCCCACGCGCCCGCGCCACGGGCGCGAAGACCTTGATTGTCGTGTGCAGAAACCAGCCGAGCCAGACGCTCTCGCCGCGCCCCAGTTCACCCACGCGATTCATGCCGTCGTTCCAGTCGCCGGTGCCGATCAGGGGCAAGCCGTGCTCGCCGACGGCGAGGCTCCCATCCAGCGCGCGCGCACAGTGTTCGAAGAGCGACGCCCGTTCATCCGAGATCGAAGGTAGGAAGTACGCATCGTGATCAGCAGGCTGCAGCGCTTGGCCTTCAATGAAGGGCACGCTTTCGTCCAGCACCGAGACATCACCTGTCGTCTCGACGTAGTGCGCGGCTGCAAATGCAAGCCAGATTCGATCGTCGGAAATGCGTGTGCGAACCCCTTGGCCGGTCCGCGGCATCCACCAGTGTTGAACGTCGCCCTCGATGAATTGCCGACCCGCTGCGCGAAGGAGGTGCTCGCGCGTCTCTGCCGGCCTCGAAACCGTAAGTGCCATTGAGTCCTGCAGCTGGTCGCGGAAACCAAATGCGCCGCTTGCCTGATAAAACGCCGACCGCGCCCACATCCGGCATACCAGAGTCTGGTACAGCATCCAGCGATTGAGAATGATGTCCATGGAGCGGTCGGGCGTTTTCACCTGGACAGTGCCGAGGACCTCGTCCCAACGCTCGAGCACGCTTCGAAAGACCGCCTCCAGGTCCGCGGAGCGATAGCGCTCGAGGAGCGCCTGCGCACTCTCCGCGTCCGCAGCCTCGCCAAGGAAGAAAACGACTTCCGCGGTATCGCCCGGCTCGAGATGGACCGACGTCTGCAGTGCGCTGCACGGATCCAGGCCGGCCCCGATTCGCTTGGAGAAAGGGACAGCTCCCAGCAAGGCCGCAGGTTCTGCGAGTGTGCCGTTCCGACCGAGGAATTCCCGACGGTCAGCGGTCCAGTTTGTTTGGCGGCCGGCCAAGTCGGCGAACGCGACTCGTGAGCCCGACGCTGTGGCCCACGGGTTGCGCGCAAACATTGCGCCGGTCGCCGCATCGATCTCGGTAAAAATAAAAGGGGCGCAGGTGGCGCGTGATGGACCGAGTACCCATTCGCAATAAGCTGTGATCGAGAGTTCGCGGGCTCGCGCGGAAGTGTTCCGGATCCTGAGGCGCGATATCTTGATCGGGTCTGCGAGTGGCACGTACATCAGGAGGTCATGTGCCACACCGTGCGATTCGTGCTCGAACCGGCTGTAACCTTGCCCGTGGCGTGCAGAGTAGAACGCGCGCGGATCGCGGATGGGCGCCGCGGTCGGTCCCCACAGCTCGCCGGTTTCTTCGTCTCGCAAGTAGATGGCTTCGCCCGGGCGATCGGTGATCGGATCGTTCGACCATGGTGTGAGTTGATTTTCGCGACTGTTCAGCGACCACGTGAAGCCACTCCCCTCAGCTGCAACCTGGAATCCGAAAGCGGGATTGGCGATGACGTTGATCCAGGGTGCCGGCGTCGATTGCGTCGGTCCGAGCAGGGTGACGTATTCGCTACCGTCCGCAGCGAATCCCCCGAGCCCGTTGAAAAATTCCAGCTGCCCGGGCGCGGGACCGATTGCAACCCCATCGCCACCAGACTCTGTACGCGGTACGCGCCGCATGCCGGCCGCCACCAGCTTGCGAGGACGATCGAGCTGATCCTCGAGGCTCCCACGCTGGCCCACGAGCACCACGCGAGCCACCGAGGGGAGTATGGCGCGCGTCGTTTCAGGGATGAGATCCGTGCGCAGTATGAAGACCGAGCCGCGCGCGCCGTCCGCTGCGATCTGTCCGCGCGCCAGGCTTGTCCGATGCAGAGTCGCCAGTGCCACCTGCAGGTCCTGCACATAGGACGCGGCGCGCTCATTGAGGATCACGAGGTCGACGGCGAGCTGCTTCATGCGCCAGTACTCGTGGGCGTGCAGCAACTGACGCGCGATGGCGATGTCTTCTACGTCGGCAATCCTCAGCAAGACGATCGGCAGATCGCCGGAAATGCCCTGGCTCCAGAGCGCCGCGGGCCCACCGCTGCCACGACGGATGGCATCCGACGATGGACGCAGTGACGCGTCCGCGAACAGCACATGCCCCGCCAGTCGTTGAAACAAATTGGCTTCCGCCGCGGTAATGCCCAGATGACGCAGCTGCACCTGCGCCTGTGTCCATGCGAGCGTGCTGGCGCGCACGAAGGCGTTGGGGCTGTCGTGCTTGTCGACGAGATCGAGCACGCGCTCGCGCGAGTCTGCGACGGAAGTCCAGAAGGCAATGCGCGCCGTCGCGCCAGACGCTACGCGCACGCGATACCGCAGGGCGAATATGGGGTCGAGCACGGCACCGACGGTGTTTGACAGACGCCGGCCGTCCATTACGGCAATCGGCGTTCGCACTTCATTGCCGCGGCCCAGGAATCGCGCGCGGTCGGTCTCGATTTCCAGCGCTCCCAGTTCCTCGCCCTCGACAACGGCCTGATGCGCCACCCAGATCTCGGGTTCGCCGGGCGAGCGCTTGCGACGCGTGGCCAGAAGGGCGCCGAGGCGGGCTACATACTCCGTCTGCACGAATAGTTTCGAGAAAGCGGGGTGCGCGGTATCCGCAGCGGGTGGCGCTAACACGAGCTCGCAATACGATGTGACTTCGATGTCCTGCATGCGGCTGCTGGTATTCGTGATCGAGAGGTGTCGTACCTCGGCATCATCTTCGGGTGAGACGATGATTTTCAGCGTCGTCGTGATTCCCGAGTCGGTCCGAACCAGCTCCGCGCTGTCCTCTGCAAATGTGGCTTCGTAGTGGTCGGGTTCCACCCCACATGGCTGGTAGCCAGCGGACCACACGCGGCCGCTCTCCATGTCACGCAGGAAAATGTAACTGCCGGTATCGTCCCGCGTCACGTCTTCGCGCCAGCGCGTTATGCCGAGATCACGCCAGCGGCTATAGCCGGAACCCGCCGCAGTGATCATCACCGCATAGCGGCTATTGGAGAGCAGATGCACTTGTGGCGTCACATCGTTAGCGGAATGCAGGCGACGCACGTCCGGCGGCGACAGCTCATCGATGCGCGGCGCCGCACGCACTTCCTCAGCTCTCGGATGAGCTACCGAGATGTCGCGCGGAGTTCGTTCCTGAAGAAGCAACTCCGCAGCCTGGACCTGTGGCTCTGCATGGAAGCGCCTGCGCATGATCCCGTGCAGCAGAACGTTGGCGATTGCCACGATCGTCATGCCCTGGTGGTGGGCCATGAAGGCGCGAACGATCGCGAACTGCATGCCCTCGGGCAGTCGGCTGGGTGTGTAATCGAGTGCCTCGTAGAAGCCGTAGCGACCGAGTGCCTCCAGGGAAGCGAGTCGCGCCAGATTGCGCGTGGCAAGTTCCGGTTCGACCATGGCGGCAAGGGCAGTGGCGTACGGCGCTACTACGGCGTTCTCACTCAGGCCCCGTTTGAGACCCAAACCCGGCACGCCGAAGTTCGAGTACTGATACGTGAGCTCCAGATCGCGCGCGTAGTAGGCCGATTCCGAAATGCCCCACGGCAGATCGAGCGTGGCGCCATAGCTCACCTGCCGCCGTACGATCAGGCGGCTCGTCTGTTCAAGAAGGCTGCCCGCGGGTGCACGCATCACTAACGACGGCATCAGGTACTCGAACATCGACCCGGACCAGGAGATGAGAGCCGCGCCGTACTCGACAGCCGTAACCGGTCGACCCAGGCGGAACCAGTGGCGCGTCGCGACGTCGCCCTTTGCGATCGCGACGAAGCTTGCAAGACGGGCCTCGGATGCGAGCAGGTCGTAGCAGCTCGGGTCCAGAGTGCCGTCGGCGGCGCGGTAACCGATGGAAAGAAGTCGGCGTTGCGGATCGAGCAGGAAGCCGAATTCCATCGCTTCGGCCATCGATCCTGCGGTTGTCTCCAGCGTAAGCAGCCGCTCCTTCAGCGTGGTGTCGTCTGCTTGCTTGAGGTCGACCCGCCAGCTCTCGACGCAGCGATGGATAGCATCCGACCAGAAGAGGATGTCTCCGTGAGCTTCATCGCCCCCGTCACTGGCCAGCGTCCGCGCGATATCCACGAGCGTGTAGGCGTGCAGCGCAACGTTCTGGAGTGGAACTGTGATATCACCGCGGCAGGTCTCGACATCGAACAACGCCGAGGCAATATTCTCGAGCTGTTCTTCCAGTTGCCCCCATAGGTTGGACGGCGTACGCAATTCAGCAGGGAGCGCTCGCAGCGCCTCGCGCGCCATATCCATGGCGTCGCAAACACCGGCAGCGCAAGGACTCGACACCGCAGCAGAGTCGCGCCACTCGCGGGTCGCATTAGCTACAGTGATAAGGTGTGCGGCGAGGTTGCCGCTGTCCACCGATGATACATAGCGCGGCTCCAATGGACGCAGATCGCGGGTGTCGTACCAGTTGTAGAAGTGGCCGCGATAGCGCTGCAAGCGACTCATGGTCTGGAGCGTTGCTTGCAAGCGCTCCACCGCTTCGATGGTTCCAATCCAGCCAAAGTCCCGGGCGCTGACAATGGAGAGCAGGTAGAGGCCGATGTTGGTGGGCGAGGTTCGATGCGCCAGAACCGGCTTGGGATCTTCCTGAAAGTTGTCGGGCGGCAGCATTTGATCTTCTGCCGTGACAAAGGTCTCGAAGAATCGCCAGGTGCGGCGCGCGACCAGGCGAAGTGCGCCCGCATCCGCAATCGATACCGTGAGGTGACTCGGTACACGCGGTGAGCGACTGATGCGCAGCGCGATCGCCGGTGAGAGTATCCACAGCATCAGGAACGGCGTCGCAATCCACCATGTTTCGCGCCCGAAGAAGTAGACAATGAGCGCAGCAACGAGCGTGCCGGCAACGCCGCCGATCATCTTGCGATAGATGCCGACGAAGCCTGGCGTGGCTGTGAGCGATGCCTGTGCCGCGGTGACCCACTGCAGGAGATTGCGGTGGCTCACGATCAACCGGTACAGGGTCCGACTGATCGCGTCGACCATCAACCACGCCTGATGCGGAAGAAAGACGATCTGCAAAACGACGCGATCCACGGCCAACAACCAGTCCCTGCCAAGTGCGCGCAGATGGCTGCGCGGGGTGACACCGGCACGCGCGGGCACGATCGCCGCCACAACCGGGAGCAGCGCCGGCAAGGCGATCGTTGCCAGGATGAAGGCGGTCCAGAGGGCGGCGTGTAACGGCAATGTCCAGCCCAACACCAGCGCGACGAAGCTTGCCGGCGGGGACAGCGTGCGGCGCAGATTGTCGAGCATCTTCCAGCGACCAAGCAGCGGAAGAGCGGTGTGGCGTCGATCCTCATCAGTTGCATCGCGCCGACCGAGAATCCATGGCAGCAACTGCCAGTCGCCACGTGCCCAGCGATGCTGGCGCGCGGCAGCGACGTCGTAGCGCGCGGGGAACTCTTCGACGACCTCAATGTCGCTCACGACTCCCGCGCGCGCGAAGATTCCTTCGAACAGGTCATGGCTGAGGAGAGTGCCCTCCGGAGCGCGGTGGGCCAGAGCCGCCTCAAACGCGTCGACGTCGTAGATTCCCTTGCCCGCATAGGAGCCCTCGCCGAAGAGATCCTGGTACACGTCCGACACGACGGACGCATAGGGGTCGATACCTGGTGCGCTCGACACGATACGTTGATAGAGCGATCCCTCCCGCCCCATGGGCAGCGATGGCGTGACCCGAGGCTGCAGTACGGCATAGCCTTCGACGACGCGTCCGGTTCCTTGATCGAAGCGAGGCTGATTGAGCGGGTGGGACAGCTTGCCGATCAGCCGGCGCAGGCTTTCGCGCGGCAGCCGCGTATCGGCGTCGAGCGTAATGACGTAGCGAACATCGAGCGGAACTCGCGGCGGCTGACTGTCGATATCCATGAAGGTGGTATCGGTCGCGCCGCGAAGCAGCCGGTTGAGCTCATGGAGCTTGCCGCGCTTACGTTCCCATCCGATCCATTGCTGTTGCACCTCGCTCCAGACGCGCCGACGGTGCATTAGCAAGAAGCGGTTGACGGATGACACAGGCGCATACCTTCGGTTCAGCCGCGCGATACCACGAGCGGCCGTCTGAAGTAATGCCGCGTCTGCCGCCGTATGTTCGGTCGGCGCATCGACCCAGTCGGACAACAACGCGAAGTGCAGCTCGCCCTCGGGAGAGGCCAGATGGTGAATCTCGAGCCGTTCGAGTCCTTCTTCGATCGCCTCGGGCGTCGTCAAGAGCGTGGGAACGGCTACGAGCGTTCGCAGAGGCGGTGGCACACCTTCGCGCAGCGCCAAGCCCGGCAGAACGGTTGCACCGATCCCGCTGGTGACGGCGCGATTTACGAGAGTCACAGCGGCGTCCAGCGCCGGAATGACACCGAGGAGTGCGAGCCACGCGAATTTCCAGAGTTGCACTTGCTCTGCGCCGAGCGCCAGGAGCGGCAGGGCGAGACCAATTGCGGCAAACAGCAGGATCGCGCTGATATACGTTCCGGCGCCGCGCCTCTTGATCCATCGGATGGGAAGGCGCGAGAGGGGCGCTCGATATCCGATCGCGGTCTCGAACGCACGGCGCCCTGCGGCGATCAGGTGGTAGCCGGGATCGCGCTGGCCGTCCGTCACCGCGGTGCTGTCGCTCGCGGCCGCAACGGCGGCGCGTGCAATCTGCACCTCGGTTAGCTTTGCGCCGCGAGCAAGCTCCTCGATGCCGCTGCGGTACAGATTGCGTGTCACAAAGTCCATTTGCGCGAAAGTGCTCCCTGCGCGCAGTACTTCGTCGACCAGGCTGATGCTTTCAAAGAACTCGGACCATTCCAGCTCCGAGATCAGCCGCATGCTCGTGATGATGTTTCGCACCGTGACGTTTGAGCCTCCTTGCCGCTGGTGCTCATCGCTCACGATCGCCTCGGCTGTCATTCCCTGTGCGGCGATCCGCTCCTCCAGCCACGTAAGCGCGGGAGTGACTTTCGGGTCCTGATCGCGCAGCCGCTGCACGAGCTGGACGACGAAGGCTCTTGGGAGAGGAGTACTTTCGTCGTAGCGCTCGATGAGAGCATTGGGCCTTGCGGCGTGGCCACTCACGCCCAGCAACTGGTCCGCGAGGTCGTCCGCTTCCTGGCGCTCAGCGCGACTGCTCACGATCCGATGGGCCGCGCGGCGCAGGTTCTCCACGAGCACGATGCGCAGCGTGATCGCCACGGCCCACAACTCACCGATGGTGAGCGCTTGCACGCTCTGGTAGGCGCGCACGAACCGACGCAGCGCGTGCGGATCGAAGTGGCTGTCGGTGTGGGCAACGAACGCCCAGGCAATGCCGAATACGCGTGGGTATCCCACGAAGGGTCCGCTCGCGAGCTTGGGTAATTGCCGATAGAAGCCCGCCGGCAGATCCTGGCGTATCTCGCGAATCTGCGCTTCAACCAGGTGATAGTTGTCGAGCAGCCACTCCGCGGCCGGCGTAATCGCACGCCCTTCGCCCACCGCCCTTGCAATAGTGCGATATGCGCTGAGCAGTACGGATTCGTTGTCGCTCAGCCGCGCACTGAGTGGCGGACGCCGTATGGGGCGGGGCGTGATCGGCTGTGCGAGGGCGAGGCTGACCGCATGCTGCTCGAGGCGCTCGATGCTGAAGAGCTCTTCGCGCAGCAGCTCGTCATTGTCCCAGGGCGAAACGCGTGACAATCGCCGGCGCGCGCGGCTTAAAGCCGAGCGTGCGCGCGATCTGAGCAGCGTCGCTCCTTGCACGAGACAATAAAACCTCGCAGGAATGATGTCGGTGGATGTCTCCGACAGCGCCGGATCGACCGATCCGTTTGCAAGTATGCCCTAATGATCCGGCCCGGAAGACCAAAAGCAATCGACCCCGGCGAGACGTGCCCGCTGGGGTCGATCACTGGGGTTAAGCAGAATTCTATCTCAGAGCAGGGGCGCGCCGTTCTCAATGGGAATTCGTTTGCCGGGGTCGTGGTCCAGGGTGACCACGTGATCCTGCCCATCGAGCCGATAGGTCACTTCGTATCCGGCCTGTTCCTGCCGGCGGTCAGTGACGGTCTCGCAGGTCCGCTGGCTTTCCTGGTAGGTATTCCCTTCTTGCATGTTTTCCTGGATCTTGTTGCCGGCATAGCCACCCGCAGCGGCACCGCCGACCGTAGCCAACTTCTTGCCGTTGCCGATCTGGTTGCCGAGAACGCCACCGATCACCGCACCCGCCACAGTTCCGGCAATCTGATTCGGATCCTTGGTCGGTTTCGTGTGTGTGACGAGTTCATCGCGACATTCCTCTCGGGGAACGCGCACCGTCTTCGTGAGGGGCTTTACGGCAATCACGTCCGCGTAGCTCGTCCCACCGAAAACCCGGTATCCGGCCACCGCAGTGATTGCCGTCAGCGCCAACGCACCCACGACACAACCTACAATGAGCTTCTTGTCCATGACGAAATCACCTTGAGCCGCTAGCAGCGGGGCGGGAAGCGCATCTCTGCGCGGATCTGAATTTTCCCCGGCGGCAGGGCGGACGTCTGTGCGTCAGCGTACCTTCGGGACCACAAAGAGTGACGCTATGTACGCCGCCGTACCGACGTCCTACGCGGCGACGAGCATGATTCCACACCGAAGGACCCTTAATGCCCTGTGGAGAAGCCAAATGACTGAATCATCCCGAGGACCGCCACGCTCGCGCGTCGCGGCTACCCTGACCGGCGCACTGTTGCTCGTCGCAGCGTGCGCGTCGACACCACCAGCTCCGACTGCGACTTTGCGGGCGGCAGAGCAGGCGATTTCAAACGCTGAGCAGGCCGACGCCGGCCGCTACGCAGCAGCTGAGATGGGCGAGGCGCGCACCAAGCTCGCGTCCGCCAATGACGCCGTCAAGGAAGAGAAAATGATCAATGCCGAGCGGCTCGGTCAACAGTCGCGCGCGGAGGCTGAACTCGCCTCTGCCAGGTCGGAAGCGGCGAAGGCCGCAGCGATCAACAAAGAGTTGCAGCGCGGCAATGATGCGCTGGTCGAGGAAACGCAACGCAACTCAGGAGAGTCGCGATGAACAGGACAAACTCCAATATGGGTTATCCCGCCAAGCTGCTCGTCGCTGCCGCAGTGTCATTAGTGCTCGCGGCCTGTGCGTCCGCGCCGGTGAAGTCGACAGGTGCTGCCGACGCACGCGCCAAGCTCACGGTTCTGCAATCGGACCCGAATCTGGCCAGCCGCGCGCCGGTTCAGATGAGTGAGGCCGTGGCGGCAGTAACGGCAGCAGAGGTGGTGTCGCAGGGCGATCAGGAGCAAGCGGCCCACCTCGCCTATCTTGCCGATCGCAAAGTGGATACCGCCAGGGCCCGGGCCGAAGTGAGTCTCGCCGAGGAGCAGCGTGCGAAGCTGGCTCAACAGCGCGACAGCGATCGTTTGGACGCTCGCACGCGCGAGGCGGACACCGCCAAGAACCAGGTCGCGACGGCTCGAGCGGAGACGGACGCGGCGCGTTCTGCAGCAGCACAACAGACCGAAGAGTTGCTGCGGCAGATCGACGAGCTGCAGGCCAAGCCAACGGATCGCGGCTTGGTGCTCACGCTCGGAGATGTGCTGTTCACGACCGGAATGTCAGACCTTAATGCGGGTGCAGCCAGCAGCCTCGACAAACTGACCGCGTTTCTCACTCACTATCCGGAAAGAAACGCAGTGATCGAGGGCTATACGGACAGCGTCGGCAGCGAGGACTACAACCTCGGCCTGTCACAGCGCCGCGCCGATGCAGTGAAGTCCTATTTGATGGGGCACGGCATCGGCTCGATGCGGCTTGCCGCCTCGGGAAAGGGCGAAAGCCAGCCGGTCGCGAGCAACGACTCCGCAACGGGTCGGCAGCAGAACCGCCGTGTCGAAGTCATCATCGATAACTCGCCGTCGCCGGTCGCGACGAGATAACCACCCGGCAGACACAGCTTTCCAGCCCGCACAGCGCAAGTTGTGCGGGCTCTTTTTGCCGGCCTGTGTACGCCGGCGTACAGACCCACTCCCACGAGCCGCGTAGCCTACAGGCGAGTGGCCGGTCAGGAACGACTGCAACTCGAGCAGGAGAATTTGAGTATCCGACAGCCGGCGGGCGGGCGAAATGACGCGGATTTTGATCGTCGATGACGATGCTGAGTCGGCGCAGTTACTGTCACGGATGCTCCACGAGTCAGGCCATGACGAGACGCGGGTGGCACACTCCGCCGTCACCGCGCTGCAGGCCGCGGTCCAATACTGCCCCGGCATCATCTTCGTGGACATCGAATTGCCGGACATGAGCGGGTACGACGTTGCCCTGTTTCTGCACCAGCATCCGCGGTTGCAGCAGATGCGACTGATCGCGTTGACGGACAGCGGCGAGCACCCGGGTCGGGAGCACGCGCGGACCTCCGGATTCGAGCGCTATCTCGTGAAGCCGATATCTGTGGCGGCGTTGCAGGAAGTGCTGGACGCACCCTAACGCTAGCGTCTCAGCACAGTACGGAGCCTGGACGAAGCAGGCGGCCTGCGTCCCGTGACCATGCTTGAACAAGAGGAGTCGACCTTGAATACCGAGCCCGGACGGCGGCACGTTTCGATGACGTGCCTGTTTCTCGCGACGTGCGTAATGAGTGCGTCTGCACCAGCCGTGTCCGACACGGCCTCCAGTGCGCTGCCGAGCAATGCCCAGGCCGACCGCTATGGCGGCTGGAAATGCGTGCGCGGCTTTCGACGTGAGGGAGACGGGTGCCTGGCCCTCAACGTTCCAAGCCACGCCTATCTCAATTCCTCAGGTAACGACTGGGGCTGCGATCGCGGCTACCTGAAAGCCGGGCAGGCGTGCGTCGTTGTCAAGATACCTGCCAATGCCTACGCCGACGATTCGCATATCCAACCAGGTTGGCGATGCAATCGTGGTTACCGCGAGAATAATGGCAGTGGTTCCGGCGAGAGTAATGGCAGCTGCACGCAGGTCATCATTCCAGCGAACGCCTATGCCGCGGATTCGTCCTATGGTCGCGGTTGGGAGTGCGACCGTGGCTATCGCCTCGAAGCGGAGAGCTGCATCGCCGTGAAAGTGCCAGCAAACGGATACCTGCTGCGCGCAGGCGATGACTGGGAATGCGAGCGCGGCTTCATGAAGGGCGTCGATGCATGTACGCCGGTCAGGGTGCCCGTGAACGGCTACCTGGACTCGGCGGGCAAGGACTGGAAATGTGAGCGTGGATTCAAGAGGGAGACCTCGACCTGCGTGGCACTGACAGTGCCAACGAACGCGTACTTAGACTATTCTGGCAATGAGTGGCGTTGCACGGACGGGTTCCGCAAGCAGGGCGAGGCATGCATGACTGACTGACGCGGGACGGTGCTCGCAACGCCTCTGCCCGTGGTCAAAGACTCTCTATAACTCTTGGAGATAATGAGTGGCGAAGCCCCCGAACTATCATCAGGTCAGGCGACAGAAGGAACTTGCCAGAAAGACGCGCCAACAGGCGAAAGAACAGCGCCGGACGAATCGCACCAACACGCCTGAGCCGGCTCCGGTAGATGAAAAGAAAACCCCGTGAGCGGCGTTACTTGCCGCGATTCACAACCTGCGGCACTCGGGTGAAATCGACGATGAAGTGATCGCCGTCGAACTTGACCAGCCTGCCGATCAGGTCCCGGCGCACATGGAAGCTCCGTCCGAGCTTGTTGCTCCCGGCGTCCATCGGTGTCTTGACGATCAAGCGAACCGGTAACTCGCCATCCCGGGCGAGCGCGAGATGCTGGCCGAGCAGCCCAGCGTCTTTCGTATCCTCCGAATCGCGGGACAGCCGGTCCTCATACCGAAGCACACCCTTGGCAGGATGGCCGAAGTAGGGCGGTGAGCAATTGAGGACCATGGCCCCGTCGGCGGCGATGGCTGACAGTCCACGCATCCGGGTGGCCGGCTTGGCGCCGAACTTGCCGAAGGCATCGGCCAGGCTGAGATTGGTATCATGCATTTCGTGGTCCTCGCGTCGCTCGCAACAGCCGCGCTCTTGCGCGCCGACAACCACAATGCGCGTTCTGCCCGGAAGGCGCAACGCTGCCGCAATGCACTCAACGCGAAACTTCAACGGGATACGGTGGATTCCTGTAGGCTGTCGGCCGGCTCGTGACCTTTCGGCTTGTCTGCCTTGGCCCCTTACGCCGCCTCCGGCGCGCTTTCCGGGCAAAGTCTGCCACCCTCGGAAAGCTTGGCGAACCAGGCGGCGGGGCTATCCCGCCAACGTTTCTAAATCACCTCTCGTGAGAAATTTGTAATGACAAAACTATACGTTGGAAACCTTCCCTTCACTGCAACCGACGAAAGCGTGCGTGCGCTGTTCGCGGCACACGGAACCGTCGAATCGGTGGCGCTGATCAATGATCGCGACACCGGTCGTCCGCGCGGCTTCGGCTTCGTGGAAATGGCGAATGCGGATGCAGCGCGCGCCATGCAGGCTTTGAACGGCACGGACTTCGGTGG
This sequence comes from uncultured Gammaproteobacteria bacterium, assembly GCA_963724625.1. Lineage (GTDB taxonomy): Bacteria > Pseudomonadota > Gammaproteobacteria > Steroidobacterales > Steroidobacteraceae > DATBVX01. Next base: position 73,287 of record CAVRVO010000003.1, read on the forward strand.
CCGCGCTCTCAAGGTCAACGAGGCACAGGAGCGTGAGCGCTCGGGCGGCGGAAACCGCTCCGGCGGGGCACGCCGCTACTGAGTCTTCCGATCGACAGCCACTGGGGTCGGCTGGGAACAGCCGGCCCCAGCTGGCGCTGCCGCATCGGATAGTTGCAATCGTGGCTTGGCGCAAGACTGGCGCATTCCATGCGGCGGTGGAAATCGTCGTCCTGACGTGCGATGTCTGCGAACGCGACATCGGTCACGAAGATGGACGCCGGCCGCTCGCGCATTTTCGCGTGAGCCGCCATCCAAACCCGGGCGCCATGGATGATCAGGAGCCGGCACTCGTTGTTTGCTCGCGGGAATGCCTGCGGGCGTTCGCCTCCAGTCCCGACTGTCCGGATCCTCCCTCGTTCACCGGGCCCACTCGATCGCTCGGCAAGCCGCGAAGGTAATCGTCATGACGACGGTGCTCATTGCATCTTTGATCGCCATCGCCCTGTACCTCGCCAAGCGGTGGAGCGACACGAGCGCCGAGAATTCCCAGCTGCGGACCCAGGTTGCCTCCCTCAAGCGCCAGCTCTCGAGGCGCGATCGCTGATGCGATGAGCGATTACGAGTTCATGATTTCACTTCGCATCCGGCATCCCAGCATCGGGCCGTCCGAAATCACCAGCGCACTCGGTATCGAGCCGCAGCACATGTGGAAGTCCGGTGATAGTCGGCTCGGGTCGACGGGCGAGTCCCTCGAAGGCACCTATCGTGAGAGCTACTGGATGGGGCGGTTGATGGATGAACCGCAGCTTTCCTCCGAGCTCGTGTCCGTGGAGGGTGTGTTGCGGCAAACACTGACCCAGCTACGCCGGTCGCAGGATTTCCTGGCGCGTCTGAGTGAGAGTGGAGGAGTCGCTGAGCTGTATATCAGCATGTTCGCCCGCAAGAATTTTCGCCTGGAGCTATCGCCGCGATCCCTCACCGCGCTCGGCAGGCTCGGCCTGGGCATCGCGCTCGAAGTCGATCTACACCAGGCGCATGCCACGCCGTCGGCGCAGAACTGACGGCGACAAATCGAGCTTCGCCGCCGCAGGCGGGTGTCGGACGCCGGTTGCGATCAGCTACGTCCCGCCACTTTCAAGGCGCGACTCAGCAATCGTTCGCTTCCCATCTTTTTCGCGCGTGCCGCGAACGTGTCGGTCGGTCCGCGCCATCTCAATTCATCGCTGTCTTTGAAAAGCCGGGCGTCAGTCCTGAGTGTTGCCAGGTTCTTGAACAAGAGCGCGAGCTCCCGACGCTCGCCAAGAACCGTCGGCGGGAAATCCTCGATCATGCCGTAGCGCGTGATCAGACGGGCCGCGGTCGCCCGACCGATCCCCTCAAGCCCTGGGTACCCGTCCGCGCTGTCGCCCACGAGAGCGAGGAAGTCAGGGATCAGGGCTGGTTCGACCCCAAACTTTTCGCGCACGCCATCGGCGTTACGAATCGCCTGCGTCCTGCGGTCGACCTGCACCACGCGATCGCCGCGCACGCATTGCGCCAGATCCTTGTCCGGCGTCCAGATACAGACCTTCTGCACACGAACATCTGCCGCAGCGATGTGTGCGGCTGTGGCCAGGGCATCGTCCGCCTCGAGCTCGACCATGGGCCACACCGCGACGCCCATGGAGGCAAGAGCTTCTTCGAGCGGATGAAATTGAGCGAGAAGAGCGGGCTCGATACCGTCGCCCGTCTTGTAGTCCGGCCAGAGGTCATTGCGAAAGGATTCGATGACATGATCGGTTGCCACGCCGAGATGGGTAGCGCCCTCCTCGAACATTTGCAGCACGGTATTCAGCACACCGATCACGGCGCCGAAGGGCGCATCCTCGCCCTTGTTGAAGCGGCGCAGACCGTAGAAATGACGGAACAACTCGTACGTTCCGTCGATGAGGTGAACGATCATTGACGAATTCTCGCAAAGCGTCTTGCCGGCGGCCATGGCCAATTTAGGGGTCACCTGCCGCTTGTTGTAGAAAGCCTATCCCTTCAGACTTCGCGGGTCCCGCGGCAATCCTGCTGTACAGACGAGGTTGAAGACTTGCTGGACCAAGTCAGGGCGGTGCGCTCACCACTGGTCGTCGGCGTATCGGGCCACCGCAATCTGGATCCGAGCTGCAAACCGCGATTGGCGGAGCAGGTGCGTACCTTTCTCGAGTACCTGAAAGGTCGCCTGCCTCAAACCGAAATTCGCATCATGACCGGCATGGCCGAGGGAGCCGACCTGCTGGTCGCCGAGCTTGCGCTGCAAGCTGGCCTGCAGATCGATGCGATCCTGCCGATGCCACTCGATGAATATCTGGTCGACTTCGATGCGGACTCGGCAATCACGCTCCGAGCACTCATTCTCGATGCAAGAGTGCATTCGGCTGAGTTGCAGCCCCCCGATTCCACACCCGCGGCCGCTCGCGATGCCTTGTATGCCAATCTCACCGATACGCTGATCGACAAATGCAGCTTGCTGCTGGCGTTGTGGGATGGGCAGGCGTCGCCCCTGCCGGGAGGTACCGCAGATACTGTGCTGCGCTATCTGAGCGCACGCACCCACGATGGCAGTAGCGAACGCGAGATCGTCATGGTCCCGGCTGCGTCCGAGCCTGTATGGGGTGAGCACTTCGTGTACTGGATTCCGACGCAACGTGTCAGCGATACGCCCACAACGGTGCAACCACCGAGCTACCTGACCTTCATCGGCGAGAACCTGCTCGCCGTTCACAAAGACGCCCCGCCCGAACTCGACCATCAGATTGTCGAGCTGAACGCATACAACGCTGAGTTCGAGAGATTGTGCGCCCGGAAAGCCATGGATCCCATCGACTCATTGATGGCGGCGCTACCGCAAGCCCCGGAGCTCACTCACGACACAACCCTGAAGCTCATCGATACCGAGTACGGCAAGGCGGATGCACTCGCCATCTACAATCAGAAGCTATCCGATCGGCTGTTCCTGTGCTTCAGCTGGATGGCTTTCGTGATGGCGTCGCTCTATGCCAAGGTGCTCGATGGCGGCGCGCTGCTCTACTTGTACCTCGCGATACTGCTGGCCAGCTTGGGAATGTTTTATTGGATCAGGGAGCGTAAGTGGTTTGCCAAACACCTGATGTATCGAGTGCTGGCGGAGACGATGCGTACCAAGTTCTTTCTGCGGGTAGCCGGCGCTGACCGGATGGTGGACGCCGCTGACCTGATGAACCTGGCCGGCATCAACAAGTTTTCCGGTTTCGGCTGGATCCGGGCAATCCTCAAGAATGTACAACCCCTGGACGCGCAACGAGGCGCAGACAGAACGCCAGATGTGAAGCGCCTGGCATTCGTGCACGAGCGGTGGATCCGCGGTCAACAGTCCTATTTCAGAACCCGGGTCAGAAGGCTGGAGCGCATGCACCGAGGCCTGGAAGTCATGAAGCGCTGCTTGATCTACACCATCGCGCTGCTTGCTCTGATTCTCGTGATGTCTCCCGAGTCATTGCGGTCTCATCGGCTTGGTCCGCTCTCGCTCGCAGAAATGTGCATTTTCCTGATGGGTCTGTTGCCGGTATGGCTGGGGATCTGGGAGCTGTACCAGAACAAGAAGGCTACGCGCGAACTGTTGTGGCAATACCGCAATCAGCTCAGCCACTTCTCCCGCGCCGAAGTCCAGCTAACCCGTAGCACCGCGCACCACCCCGACAGTTCGATCCTGGTCGAGGTCGGCAAGGAATCCCTGATGGAAAGCTACCTGTGGACGATTCACCGCTACCATCGGGAGCACGAGCCGCCGGCCGCCGGCTGACCTCGCGAAGCCTCATGAACGGCTGGTTCGTGCTAACCTCTCCCGAAGAGGGTGGTCACACCCCGGCATCGCGACCCCTCAACAACCATCAGGAAATCAGTGGCTCCGCAGGCAGACGTCTTCATCAGCTACTCCCGGGATGACAGGGATCGGGTCCTGGATCTGGCTGCGAAGCTCCGCGCGGCCGGAGTGTCACTGTGGATCGATCAGAGTGGCATAGACGGGGCCACGTTGTGGGGTGAACAGATCGTCAATGCACTGGAAAGCGCCAAAGTGCTCCTGTTGATGGTCACCGAGTCAGCCGTCCACTCGCACAATGTCGCCAAGGAAGTCGTCCTGGTGAGCGAGCGCAAGGGACACATCCTGCCCGTGCATCTCGAGCCGACGTCCATTCCGCCCAGCCTGAAGTACCCCTTGGCCGGCATCCAGCACATCGAGTACTTCAACGGCGATCCCGAGCAGAACCTGAAGGCGATCCTGCGGTCGCTGGAACGTACCGGCGTCAGCATTGCTCCGCCGCCGGAAGTGAAGGGAACTGCGGCGGACGAGGGAGCGCGTGCGCGACCGCCGGCTGCCCCTGCCGGTTCCGCTGAGCGCGGAGCGCTGGCCGTGCTGGCGTTTGACAATATTAGTCCTGACAAGGAGACCGACTACTTCAGCGATGGGCTGACCGAGGAGTTGACCGCGCGGTTATCGCTTGTCAGCGAGATCGACCTGATCTCGCGTTGGGCGTCAATGCAATTCAAGGATCGCAAGCATGACATCCGCGAGATCGGTAGCGAACTGGGCGCGCGCTATATCGTCGGTGGGAGTGTGCGCAGGTTCCAGGAGTCGGTGCGCATCACGGTGCAACTGGTCGATGTCGTAACGAATCGGCAGATCTGGGGCAATACCTACAAGGGAAAGCTGGACGATATCTTCGACATCCAGGAGCAGGTCGCACAGCAGATCGTCGAGGCGCTGAAACTCAAGCTCAGTTTTTCCGAGAAGGTCTCGCTGACCAAGCGTCAGACGGTGAATGTCCAGGCCTACGATCTCTACCTGCGCGGCCAGGATTACCTGTATCGCCTGACGCGACGCAGCGTGGAGTACGCGATCCAGCTGTTCGAGAAGGCGATCGAACTGGATCCCCGTTACGCCGCCGCGTATGCCGGATGTTCCAGCGCCTACGGGCAAATGTGGCAGTACTTCGCGCGCCAGGACAAATACCGCGACAAGGCGCAGGAGCTCAGCTTCAAGGCGCTGATGTACGACGGCAACTTGCCCGAGGCGTACACGGCTATGGGACTGTCGTACTTCATCTGGGGCAAATTCGAGGAGGCCAGCGCCTCGAGCCGCAAGGCCATCGAGCTCGACCCCGACGATTTCATCGCGCACTGGACGCTCGGGCGGATTCATTTCTCGACAGGTGATTTTGAGAAGGCGCTCGCCCTGTTCAAGAGGGTCATCGAGCTCAAGCCCGGGTTCTTTTCGGCGTACTCGGACCTCGCACAGACTTGCGAAGGGTTGGGACGCATTGAAGAGGCGCAAGTCGCGCGCCGCCAGGTGCTGGAGCTGCTGCCCAACTACCTGTTGCAGAACCCGGATGATGCACGCGCACGAATGTATTACGCGCTCGCGCTGGTGATCAATGGTCAAAGGGACGATGCGCTGCGCGAAGGTACGAAGGCGCTGGAGCTGAGCGCGGACGATCCGATGATGCTCTACAACTGCGCCTGTTTGTATGCGAGGCTCGGCGAGTCGCCTCGCGCCGTGGATACGTTGCGACAGGCGATCGCCGGCGGGTACGAAAACTTCGGCTGGATGAAGCACGACCCGGATCTCGATCCCCTGCGCGGCAATGCGGATTTCGTAGCACTCCTGGCGGGGCGCTAGCCTCCAAGAGTTCAAAGCCGGATCCTGGCCGATGGCGAAGCAATCCCGAATGCTGGCTCTGGGCACGAAAGCACCAGAGTTCCGGTTGCCGGATGCGACGACGGGACAGACCGTAGCACTGGAAGATTTCGTCGCGGCGCGTGCTCTCCTCGTCGCGTTTCTCTGCAACCACTGTCCTTACGTCAAGCACGTGCTCGACGGCTTCGTCAGCTTCGCGCGCGAGTACGCCCCGAAGGGGCTGGCCACCGTCGCAATCAGCTCCAACGATGTCGAGACCTATCCACAAGACGCACCGGCGCACATGGCCAGTCTCGCGCGCTCGCGCCAATTCAACTTTCCGTATCTCTACGATGAATCGCAGACAGTTGCGCGGGACTACGAGGCCGCCTGCACGCCGGACTTCTTCGTGTTCGACTCCGAGCGCAAGCTCGTCTACCGCGGTCAGTTCGACGGGAGTCGTCCCGGCGGCAAGACTCCCGTGACAGGAGCTGATCTGCGTGCAGCCGTAGACGCGGTCCTGGCCGGAAAGCCAGTTCCGGCAGCGCAGATCGCCAGCGTAGGCTGCGGCATCAAATGGAGATCGGGGCAGTCGCCCCCTTGGGCCTGAACTCTCGCTAGTGTCAATCGTTCACGCGAAGTAGACGGTCTTCAGTTCGAAGTACGGATCGAGACCTTCGATCCCACCCTCGCGGCCCATGCCGGACTGCTTGAAGCCGCCGAACGGCATCTTGATATCGACGATCAGGCCGTTCACCGTAACGCTGCCGGAACGCACGCGGCGCGCGATTTCAAAGCCCTGCTCCGGATCCTTCGTGTACACGGCGCCGTGCAGGCCGTAGATGGTGTCATTGGCTTTCGCGATCGCGTCCTCCGGCGAGTCGTAGGTGATGAACGAGACGACCGGCCCAAAAATTTCCTCCTGTGCGATCGTCATCTTGCTCTGCACGTCGCTGAACACCGTCGGCTCGATGAAGTAGCCGCGCTCAAGGCCCGCGGGACGGCCGCCACCGAGCACGAGCTTCGCGCCTTCTTCGCGACCCTTGGCGATGTATCCCTGGACTCGTTTCAACTGGCGCTCCATGGTGAGCGGACCCATCTGCGTCTCTTCGCGCGACGGATCGCCGACTTTCACCTGGCGCACTGCGCTCACGTACGCGTCGAGTACTTCCTGTTTGCGTTTCTGCGGCACGAGCACGCGCGTGAGCGAGAAGCACACCTGGCCCGTGATCGGCATCGAGAACGGCACCAGGCTCTGCAGCACGTTGCCGAGGTCCGCATCCTCCATGACGATCGCAGCGGACTTGCCGCCCAGCTCCAGGCTTGTGCGTGCCAGGCGCTCGGCTACCGCGGCGGCGATCTTGCTGCCCGCGATGCTGCTGCCAGTGAAGCTGATCTTGTCGATACCGCGATGGCGCACGAGATAGTCGCCGACTTCGCGTCCTGCCGGCACGACATTGAAAACGCCAGGCGGCAGTCCAGCAGTTTCGATGCACTCCGCGAGCAGGTACGCGTCCATGGGCGTTTCCGGTGCGGGCTTCGCCACGACCGTACAACCTGCGGCGAGCGCAGCTGCGACCTTGTAGCAGAGCAGCACGAGCGGGGCGTTCCAAGGCGTGATGGCCGCGCAGACGCCAACCGGCTCCTTCACGACGCGCACGATGCCACCGTTGTCACGCCGCCGCTCGTCGATGAGCTGGTATGTCTGGATGAGCTGGCCGTAGTAGTCGAACAGCGACGCGCTCTGCCCGGAGGCGTAGCGCGTGAAGGAGATCGGAGCGCCAACCTCCGCCGTCCAGATCTCTGCGATTTCCGCATGGCGGCCTTTCATGATCTCGGCGACCTTCATCAGGTGCTTGCCGCGTTCCGCCTGCGACAGGCGTGGCCAAGGCCCGGTGTCAAACGCATCGCGCGCCGCCGCTACCGCGCGGTCTACGTCCTGGGGGCTGGCTTCGGCGTATGTCGCGATGACTTCCTCCGTCACCGGCGAGATGACCGACAGCTTGTTGTCCGTGGCTGGCTTGACCCATTTGCCACCTATGAAAAAAGAATGAGGGTGTTTGATCTGGTACCCGCTTTGGGCCTTCGCCGCGCTCATGAATGCCTCCGGACTGGCGCTGATTGGGACACCCGCGAGTATAAGGGGGGTCGCCAGGCGGCTTGCGATCCAGTGCGGTTTGCCTGCCGGGATAATCCTGGCCTGGTGCGTCTTGTGCCTGAACCCATATCGGTCCGTAATATTCGGCACTGACTGCCGGTCGACTTGGTGTACACCCATTTCGCCCAGTCCGCGACGAGGTCAACCCAGATGAATCCTGCACGCTCGCCCGTAGCCGCATTGCTATCTCCGTTCAGCAAATCCAGTCGAACGGGTTCCCTGATTGGGCTGATGCTGATTGCGTGTGGTGCGCTCACACAGATGACTGCTGGCGGTGCCGAGCCTGCCGTCGTCATCCCCGCGCCGGCGATCGATAGCCCGAAGGCAGCCGGCCCCATGCAGACCGCAGTGCTCGCCGGCGGCTGTTTCTGGGGTGTGCAGGGTGTATTCCAGCATCTGCGGGGCGTTCACAAAGCGTTGTCAGGGTATGCAGGCGGTGATAAGGCCACGGCTGAGTACGAAACCGTGAGCAGCGGAACGACCGGCCACGCAGAGTCGGTGCAGATTACTTACGACCCTGCGCTCGTCTCCTACGGGGAGATTCTGCAAGTGTTCTTTTCCGTCGCGCACGATCCGACGCAGTTGAATCGGCAGGGCCCTGACCGAGGCACGCAGTATCGCTCTGCAATCTTCTACGCAAACGATGAGCAGAAGAAGGTTGCGCAGGCCTACATCGCGCAGCTCGACAAGGCCCATGTGTTCGCAAGCCCGATCGTGACGCGCGTTGATCCCTTGAAAGGGTTCTTTGCGGCGGAGGACTACCACCAGGATTACCTCGTCAACAATCCTCACAACCCCTACATCGTCTTCAACGATCTGCCCAAGGTGGAGAATTTCGCGCGAACCCTTCCCGCGCTCTATCAGCCAAAGGCCGTGATGGTTGCCACCAAAGGACGCTAGAACGCGATGAGAAGAAATGGAAAATCACTCGGGCAGCTTGCGTCGCCCGCACACTGGTCGCGCCGGCAATTCCTGATCTGCGGGATAACAATAGGTGCAGGAAGTGTTCTCGCCGTTCGCGCGAGGGGCACTACTCCTGCTGCGCCCAAGCAGGGCGGCACGGTCACGATTGAGAAGTTCTCGCCCGCTGGTGTCAGCGGCGGGAAGGTCACCGTGGCTCGAGTCGTGAAGAGCGATGCAGAGTGGCAGAAGCAGCTGTCACCCGCCGCGTACCAGGTGACCCGCCACGAGGGAACCGAGCGACCCTACTCCGGAGAGTATGAGAGCAACCATGCCGCAGGGATCTATGTCTGCGTGTGCTGCGACACGGCCCTGTTCGATTCGCGCACCAAGTTTGAATCCGGCACTGGCTGGCCGAGTTTCTGGAAACCGATTTCGCCCCTGAACGTCGTCGAGAGTGCGGACCAGAGCCTGATGATGGAACGCACCGCAGTCTCGTGCCGGCGCTGCGATGCGCATCTCGGGCACGTCTTCGACGATGGACCGCAGCCGACGGGTCTGCGCTATTGCATGAACTCAGTCGCTTTGCACTTCATCGCTCGCGCCTGAAATTTCTCGCCAGGAGCGTGCGCCGAAATTACCTGAGCTACCGTTGCGAGCGCGTACTACGGAGCCACGCGTCGAGCGTTGACATCCGCAGCGCCGATCTTGCCCGAGATCGAGGCAACTGCATGGCGTTGTCCGTCATCCCATTGGATGTCGAGACGGCCGATGCGCCGCCCGTCCTGGAATAGCCGAACATCGGCAATAACAGCGTCGTTATTCATGTTCCAGGTAATCGTCCCGGAGACCTCCAGGTCCTCGGTCCAGCGCACGTGGTCCAGAACGAAGTCATAGCCGTTCGGCGTGATCTCGTAGGTGAACTCGCCACCGCGCAACCCGCCGCCGATGCCGAAAGTCACCAGGAAGCGGGCAAAGACATCGCCTACGGTTTCCACAGCGGCCGAAACAATCCTGAGCTCAGGTGACTGCGCTTCGTTGCCGTTCAGAGCCTCCGCGGGAGCCAGCTCATCGGCACGTTCGGCGAATTGCGGCGGCGTGCGGATCGGTCGCACGTTCGGAATGCAGCTCGTATCACCGGGAGAGAGGCGCACCACGAACCGTCGCACGATGCGCTGCACGCAATGAGTGAGATCGCCGCCGTGCGGCAGCAGCGCGACGTCGCTGAATGTCCAGGCGGTGACGTGTGTGAGGTTCGGAACGAACAGGTGCACGACATTCGGAAACTGACTCGCCGCCTGAGTGGCATCTTCTGGTGAGGTGACGGAATCCAGATCGCCAGACAGCACCAGTGTCGGCACGCCCGGGAACACCGGATGCGCAGGCAGCGGATCACCCTGCGGATAGGCTGGCAGGGGCTTCGGCCAGTCGAGGCAGGTCGCCAGCGGCGTGAAGTTGGCGTTGGACGCAAGCGCTTCGTCGATCGTGAACGGCGCAAACAGATCCGGCCGATTCGCACGGGCATCGGCAATCGCGCGGTCGTATTGCTTGCGCCGCTGCGCCGGCGAAGCATTGAGGTCGTAGTGCAACGGGTATTCAGCGCAGACCACGGCCTGATACAGGGCATAGCTGAAATCGACCGGGTCGGACACGAATGGCGTGTTGTATTCCGCCGCCAGGCGAAGCAGAGGAGTGGCATCGCGCGAATCGAGCCAGGCGCGCGCTGCGGCGTCGAGGTCGCGATACGTGAGGGGCGATGCGCCCAGGTTGGTCATGAGAAGAAACAACATCGACACGTCCACTGTGGTCTCGGTCGGAATCCCATCCGAATCGGGTGCGACGCCAGTAATCGGCTTGCGCCTGAGCTGTTTCAGCAACGCTTCGATTCGCGCCGTGGACCTGCCTCCCAATACACGGCATGAGGGGGATCGCACGCACACCAGGTCGAGGCCATCGCGCGCAGTGGCCCAATCGGTCGGAAACCAGACGTCTGGCGCGCGCACCGGATAAGCACTGTCGAGGATGATGCTGCGCAGCCGTTCGGGATAACGGGCTGCGAAGACCTGGCCGACATAGGTTCCGTAGCTGTCGCCGTAGTAAGTCGACCTCGGAGATCTGCAGCGCATCGAGCACCGCGACGATATCGCCGACCGCCAGCGTCGTGCCGTAGAGCCAGGCCTTGGGCCCGAGCTGTTTGGCGCAGGCTTTGAGGCCGGCCGGATCGTTGGGATCGCCGGTCTGAATTTCGCGGCAGTCAAGCGGGCTGGAGTTGCCCGTGCCGCGCTTGTCGACGATCAAGACGTCGCGACGATCGCGCAACGGCTCGAAGATGTTGATGTACGCATCCCGCGTACCCGTAGAGGAATAACCGGGCCCGCCTTCCTGGGGCAGGATCGTGCCGAGCGTCGGACGCGATTGGTCGTGTCGGGGGTAATACTCGAAGCCAACATTGATGGAGCCTTGGATGCCCCCAGTCGGATCGAGTGGTCGTTTGATCGAGCCGCAATACCCCTGGTAGTCCTTGTTACAGAACTTCAGTTTGACTGTCCCTACGAGGATGGACTTCGGCGGCGGCGCTGCGTGGGCAACCGATGCTGCAATAAGTAATGCGGGAAGCCACGCCGAGTGGCTGAATGAAAGTCGCGAGAATGACATGCCGGCGTTCCCCCACCGCTCTTATTGCGTGCAGGCATTCACGCATGGTCCGAGCGCGCGCGTCAACCCTTTGCTAAAGGCGGCGCAGGTCGCGCTTGATCTCGCGGATGCGGCGCTCGTTGCGCTTGTAGAAAGTCCATTGCTTGATGCGCTTGGGGGTTACGAGCCCGGCCTGGGTGAGGAGCTTGAGGTGCTCGCTGGCGGTCGGTTGGCTGACACGCAACTTGTCAGCAATAAACACGCTGCAGACGCCGTCACGCACCAGGTCTCCATCCACCTGCGGTGGAAAGTGAGCGCGCGGGTCTTTCAGCCACTCCAGGATCTGCAGCCGCTTCTCGTTGGCCAGGGCACGTAGCGCCGGTTGTTCAACCATATTGGAACTTAGCCAATTCCCTAATTATAATCGTCACCGCACGCTGCCACAGCAAGCTCTGCGCCGTCAATCTGGCACGCGATGTTACGCTCAGGCTCGCACGCATGAATACCTCTTCTCCCATCGGGCCCGGACCGATTGCCGACATGTACGCGCTGATCCGTCCGTACGTCCGGCGCACGCCGGTGATCGAGGTGAACCCCACCGACTTTGGGCTCGAGGCGGGCTCGATCGCCTGCAAGCTCGAGCTCCTGCAGCACGCTGGTTCTTTCAAGTCGCGCGGTGCATTCGCCAATCTGCTTTCCGGCCCGATCCCGCCGGCTGGTGTCGTGGCAGCCTCCGGGGGCAACCATGGGCTCGCGGTAGCGTTCGCTGCGAACCGGCTCAACATCCCGGCGAGTATTTACCTCCCATCCGTCTCGGCGCTCACCAAGCAGGAACGGATCCGGAGTCTCGGCGCGGAACTCATCGTGGCCGGCGAGCTCTACGCCGATGCACTCGCGGCGAGCCGGCGCCACGCCGCAGAGTCGGGGGCGCTGCAGATTCACGCCTACGATCAGGTTGAAACGCTTCTCGGCCAGGGAACGGTTGGGCTGGAAATGGATGAGCAGTGTCCGGAACTCGACACGCTGCTGGTCGCCGTCGGCGGCGGAGGGCTCATCGGCGGGATCTCGGCGTGGTTCGCGGGGCGAATCCGGATCATCGCCGTTGAGCCACGAGCCGCTCCAACGTTGTATCGGGCGCGCGAGGCGGGGCGTCCGGTCGATGCGGAGGCAGGAGGCATCGCCGCGGACTCGCTGGCGCCGCAGCGCGTGGGAGAGATCATGTTTCCGCTCGCCGAACGTTTTGTCGACGACATCGTGCTGGTCGAGGACCAGGCTATCCGCGAAGCGCAGCACGAAATGTGGCGCCTGATGCGAGTTGCTGCCGAGCCCGGCGGCGCTGCGGCAATGGCTGCACTGCGGAGCGGGGCGTATCGTCCGGGACGTCATGAACGTGTCGGCATTGTGATTTGCGGCGGCAACACGGATGCGGTGACCCTGTGATCGCGCGGCGGGAGACCAGGTCATGAGTCCATACGAAGCGCTCGAGCGCTTGAACATCGTTTTGCCCGCGGCCATCAAGCCGGTGGCGGCCTTTGTGATGGCGGCGCAGACGGACAACGTCTTGTTTGTCTCAGGCCACATTGCGCGCAAGGAAGGCAAACCGCTCTCCGGTCAGCTCGGGCGTGAGTTTTCCACGCAGGATGGCCAGGCTGCCGCGCGCAGCATTGCAATCGATCTGCTCGCGACACTTCATGAGCATCTCGGCGATCTCAACCGCGTGACGCGCATTCTGAAGGTCATGTGCCTCGTGAACTCCACACCGACTTTCACGGAGCAGCACCTGGTCGCAAACGGATGCTCGGAGCTGCTACTCGCGGTGTTTGGCGAGCGCGGCCGGCACGCCCGCAGCGCATTTGGCGTGGCGCAGATTCCACTCGGGGCGTGCGTGGAAATCGAGCTGGTCGTGCAAGTGAGCTAGCACCATCACAGAACACACTACGAAGCAGCGCTGATGCCGAGTCGACGAGCCGACGTGTTCTTCTACGGGCTGTTCATGGACGAGGATGTGCTCCGCGCACAGGGCGTTGCGCCTGAAGACCTCAGGCTCGCCTGGGTCGATGGTGTTGCGCTTCGCATTGGAAAGCGCGCGACACTCGTTTCCATCCAGTCGGGTCGAGTTCATGGACTTGTCATGTCGCTGACGGCCGCGGAGTTGCAACACCTCTACTCGCAGCCCGGACTCGAGGCCTACAAGCCGCAAGCTGTGCTGGCTCACCTCGCAGACGGAAGCGTGGTGGCCGCGCTCTGCTACAACCTCGTGGAATCAACAGCGCCGGGCGAGGCCAATCCGGAATACGCCACGAAGCTGCGTGCCGTTGCCAGGAAGGTCGGTTTGCCTGAGGACTACATTGCTACGCTGCCGTGAGGTCGCCAGCACTCTCTTATATAGCGTCCAGGTGCGACGCGCGGAACAACAGCCAGCCGATCCCCGTCAATACGCCCTCGCGCGATGAAGCCTGACTGCAGGTAGATTGCAAGAAATGAGCCTGGTAGCACTCGTCCGCCCACCGAGTCCCGCCCTGCAGCAGGGCGAACGCTCACACATCGAACGGGAGCCGATCGACTTCGCCCTGGCGCAGCAGCAGCACGCTCGCTACGTACAGGCGCTGACGGATGCCGGAGCCAGAATTGTCGAGGTGCCGGTGGCTCCCGAGCTGCCCGACTCCGTGTTCATCGAGGACACTGCGCTGGTACTTGGGTCGCTGGCAGTCATTGCACGCTCCGGCGCCGAATCACGCCGTCCCGAGGCGACTGCAGTCGCGGCAGTCCTGAGCAACTATTGCGAGCTGGCGTATCCGCCGCCCCAGGTTCATTTCGATGGCGGTGACATCCTGACAATCGGCCATCGCATTTACGTCGGGCGCAGCAAGCGGACCAACGAGGCGGCGATCGATTACCTGACGACACTGCTGCGTCCGCGCGACTATGAAATTGTGCCCGTGGCAGTCTCCGGGTGTCTGCATCTCAAGTCGGGAGTGACGTCTCTGGGGCAAGAGACGGTGTTGATCAATCCACATTGGATCCCGCGCGACCTGTTCGCGCCGTATGCGCAGGTGGAGGTTGATCCGCAGGAGCAGGGCGCGAGCGCGCTGCACGTGGGACAGCACCTGCTCATGTCCTCGAGCTATCCGCGCACTGCGAAGCTGGTCGAATCCCGCGGATTCACGCCGCGCCTGCTCGACCTCAGTGAGTTTCATCGCGCGGAGGGCGGGTTGACGTGCATGTCCATCCTGCTGGACGCACCCGATCGTCCAAGCTGATCGCCAGCCAGCTCGAGCGGCTGAGACGGCAGATGGCTAAGCGATCTTGCTGACAACCCGCTCGCGCGTAATCGCGGCGATGCTCGCAGTTCCCGCTTGTCGCATGATCAGTCGGACTTCTTTCTTCAGGATGTCGGTTACTGCTTCGACGCCCTGCTGACCAAAGGCCGCGAGACCCCATGCCTGCGGGCGTCCGATCCCGACGGCAGTGGCGCCGAGCGCCAGCGCCTTGAAAATATCGGTACCGCGGCGGATGCCTCCGTCGATCAGCACCGGAACACGGCCCGCTACAGCCGCCACCACTTCAGGAAGGCATTCGATAGTCGAGCGCAGAGTTTCCTCGTTGCGACCACCATGGTTGGAGATGATCACGCCATCGGCTCCGTGCGTAACGCAAAGAGCCGCATCCTCGCCCGTCACGATGCCCTTAACGAGCAGCTTCACCGATACGAGATCGCGCAGGCGCTTCAGATAATCCCAGGTGAGGTTCGATGGCGTGTGTTCCTTGACGTGGGAAACATCGAGCCCGGCAAACATCGGCGCCTTGTGGACGTAGTCGTGCGAATTGTCGATGTGGCAGGTGGTGCACACGCGAGTGTCTTTGCGCATTGCACGTTGCAGCGTCTCGTTGTTGCGCCCATCCATGTTGTCGACCGTGAGCGCGATCGCAGGACATCCCGCGCGTTCAGCGCGCTGCACGATTGCCTTGGTCACGTTCCAGTCATCGGTCGCATACAGTTGCTGCCACACGGTGCCGCCGCGTGCGCGGGTAACGTCCTCCACCGAAGTCGAGGCCGCGGTCGACAACATCATCAGCGTCGAACGCGACGCAGCCGCCCGCGCCGTCGCGAGCTCACCATCCGGATGAAATGCGCGCTGATCGGAAACAGCAGAGAGGTAGAAGGGCACTGGGTGCGTCACGCCGAACATGCGCACCGACATGTCGACATTGCTGACGTCGACGAAGCGGCGCGAGCGAATCTCGACCAGCCCGTAGGCCTCGTGGTTGGCGATCACCGTCCGATCATCGTCCACACCCGTGGCGATGAACGCAAAATGCGCTGGCGGCAGTACGGCACGCGCCAACGCTTCGAAGTCCATCACGTTGAGGACCTGATCGAGCGTCATGGTCTGCGCCGGGGCCTGCGACCACGCGAGCCGCGGCACGGCAGCGAGTATCGGCAGTGTGCAAAGGCGCGAGAGTATCCAGCGACGGGCAGCAACAATCTCGTCTGGTGACGGCATCGAAACGACTCCCCAGGGGCAGGCTTTCGCTTGGTTGTTATGCGTTGAACAAGCGGTGAATTGCGGCGGACCATAGTTAGGCACAATGGCGTGCAAGGCAAGCGGTCTGAAGATGTCCGGGTGGACAACCGTCCTCGCCGGTTGCAGTCTTGTAGAGTCTCGGATCAGGAACAGGCTGATGGGGAACTCGATAGACGAAAGTGATGCAAGGGCCGTTGAGGCCGCGATCAGCTATGTGACGCGGGACTCGCTGATCAATCGACGCTTCGTCGCACCCGGCGCCGAGCGCAACACCGGTCAGTATCGAACCCACCCGGTAGCAATCCGTGATGGGCGCGCCATCAAGGATCACTTCAGCCTGGATATTCAGGGCTTCGTCGTGGCGGAACGCCCCAGCGCGGTGAAGGACTTCTTCGACAAGGACGAGGTCGACCGGGTCTATGCCGGCGAAGTCGAGGCAACGATCAAGGCATTGACCGGTGCAACTCGTGTTGTGTCCAGGGGCTGGATGATCCGCACTTCAGGCGATCTGCCCAAATACGAGCAAACCGTGGGCTATACCCACAGCGGCGGCGTGCAACCGCCGGCGGGTGAGGCGCACGTCGACTTCATGCCACACGTCGCGGAACGGATGGCGCGCAAGATCTATGAGGAGTCATTCCCGGGCGGCAAGGGTTACTCCAGGTTCATCGCTTCAAGCCTCTGGCGCACATTTTCGGATCCGCCGCAGGACTGGCCGCTGGCGCTCTGCGATGCCCGCAGCGTCGGAGCCGACGAGGGCACCCGGAACACGCTGCATATCGTGGATCAGATTCCCGACGAGCAGACCATGCTTCGCGAGATGCCCGACGAGGATTCCCTGATCGCGGCCGCGATATTTCACTACAACCCGAAGCATCGCTGGTGGTACTTCTCCAACATGACGCGCGACGAGGTCGTGCTGCTCAAGTTTCACGACAGCGACCGGTCCCGCGCGATGCGCGTGCCTCATACCGCATTTCGCGACCCGACCTTTGCGAACGCGAAGCCGCGGCACAGCATCGAGTGTCGCAGCTTCGCATTCTTCGAGTGATCAGGCCCGCAACAGTAGCCGATGTCCCAGCAGCTAGCTCGACTCGTGGAGCAGTACTGGAAGTTCGAGCAGATCGCCGGGTTTTCCCGCGTTGACGTCGAAGCGCGTCTGGCGGAGTTAGTGGCTACGCCTGATCTCGGCGCCGCTTGGGTGGCACTTCACGATGACCAGCCTTGCGGGTACCTCATCGCCGTCCACGTGTTCAGCCTCGAACACGGCGGGGTGATGGCGGAAATTGATGAGCTGTTTGTGCTGCCTGGTCATCGCGCGACGGGGATCGGCGGTAGCCTGTTGCGGACAGCGGAAGATGCCCTCGGGAGAAGTGGGTGCATTCGCATTCAGCTTCAGCTCGGCGCCGGTAACGAAGCAGCGCGCGCGTTCTATCGCCGCCACGGCTACCGGGAACGCTCGGCGTACGAGCTTCTGGACAAGCCGCTTCCCATCGGCTCATAGCTCCCGTCCCCGCCAATCTGGATCCGAGCAGCTGACCTAGCGCGACGCCGCAGCTGCTGCCGGCCAGTCTCCGGTCGCAAGCGAATTCGGCGACCACTCGAGCAGGTTCCATCGCAGCGGAAGTGCATTTGCACGATAGACAACGCGGCGAGGCGTGAATCGCCAGAAGCGCTCGGCGCCCAGGAACGTGGCAGTCTCCGGTGAGTCGAGAATGACTTGCGCATCTCCGGTGAGTTGCAGCTGATCGCCAGTGTCAAAGTCCACGAACACCAGGCCAGCCCGTGGATTGGCGAGCATGTTGCCGAGGGAATTGAACAAGCGGTTGCCGGTGAAGTCGGGAATGGTGAGCACGCCCGCATCATCCAGCCGAACGAAACCGGACTTGCCGCCGCGATGGGACACGTCCACCTGGCGCCCTTGGTCGAGGTCGACATAGGAGGCGACAAAAAATGTATCGGCACCTGTAATCAATGCATGGGCGCGTTCATCGATGCGAGCCAGATGCTGCGCAGGCTGCTGCGGCGGGATGCGGGGATCGCGAACAAACTCGAAGTCGCGCACCTGGATGTATTTCGGACAGTTGCCGAAAGCCTGCTCAACGCGGATGTCGAACTGGTCAGCGCTCGATCTGCGAATCGAACCATTAGCGCGATTACGCCGCCGCGTGCTCAGCTCGATGCCGAGCAGGGCGATCGAGTTGCCATCGTCCAGGCCTTCCTCTGCTGGATCGCTCGGATCACGCGGTGTCTCGACACGCAGCAGCGCCGGATCCGGAGAATGTACGAACCCGGGGTTGCCCGCGCGCATTGTCGCCCAGGCATCGCCATTCGCATCGACGCTGCCCAGCAAGACGAACGGAAGCTGAGGATAGAAATTTCGATGCTGCTCGGGCAGGTGATCGCGAACGATGCTGGAAGCATGGCGCGCCATTCTCTCGGCGACGCCGACGGTACGCTGAATCGCAACTTCACCCGCGTGCCAGGTGAATTTGGGGTTGCGTTCGGGCTCGCTCATGCGCGGCTCGCGCCTTCAGCCACCCGGGGGCGGGTTCGGAACGTCACATTGCCGGAAGCGAGCGCGGTGCCCAGCACGATGATCGGGCACGCGATAAGCATGTGCGGGGTGACTGTCTCGTTGAGGAATATGAAGCCCCAAAGCATTCCGAACACCGGCACCAGATAGACCGACGTGCTCGCCTTCGACGGTCCGATGCGCGCGATCAGCCGGAAATAAAACACATACGCAACCCCCGTGCACAGCACTCCGAGGGCGATCATGCACAGCCAGGTGTTGAGAGAGGGCGTGACTTTCGGCCAGTTTGCTACCGCCAGCGGGATCATCAGGAGCGTCGCGGCGATGCTGCTGCCGGTGGCCGCGGCCAACGGCGGGACATTGCTTAATCTCTTCTTCGTGTAGTTCATGCCGAGGCCGTAGGAGGCGCTCGCGCCCAGTGCCGCGAGTACGGCCAGGGTCGTGCTCCCACCGTTGAAGGAAATCTTGTCCCAAGCCGATAGCAATACGCCGCCGAACCCGATCACCAGCCCGACGATGCGGGTCACAGTCAGTCGGTCATTGAGCCAGAAGTACGCGACCAGGGCCGCAAACATCGGTGTAGTGGTATTGATTACCGCAGCCATTCCGGAGGTCAGAAAGGTGACCGCGTAGGCGAACAACGCGAAGGGCAGGGCAGAGCTGAATATTCCGACCACCATCATTGGCACTGCCGCGCCGCGCAGGTGCCCGAGCCCACCGCGCCAGGCCAGCAGGCCGATCAGAAACAGGGCGGCGATGCCTATACGAACTTCGACCAGCGCGAAGGCGCCGAACTCCGGTACGGCGACGCGCATGAAAAGAAAAGCGGCGCCCCAGATGACGCCCAGGATGAGCAGCTCGAAACGATCGCGATTGGCCATGAGAGTTTCCGAAAAAATGAGCCCGCCGGCGCTAACCGGCGGGCTCCAGGCAGTAGTCTAGTCCCAGGAGCGGGAAGTGGCGCGTCCGGCGACGATCACCGTTCCCTGTGAAGGCGCGGTTACCGTCATATTGCCAAGGTCCGCAATCAGCACATCACGCCCGGCGCTCACCGTCATCGTGCCCAGATTCGCAACTACATTCGCAACTGTTGCGTTGGTCTCGCGCTTGGCGGTTACGACCAAAACGCCCATTTTGACGATGCGCGGAGCACTCACGACCATCTGCCCGAGACTCGCCACAGCGCTGTCGCGTGTCGCGACTGCGGTCGCCGCATGCGCGCATTCATCGACCGCCTGGGCTGCCGGCGCAATCAGGCGCTGCCCCGGTCAGGAGTGTGATGAATGCGAACTTTCGGATGGTCTGCAGCGTGTTCATGGCTCTCTCCGAGTTGAAAATCCTCTGCCTCAGGTCGTTTCCGGGTGTGTGCACTTTCGGCTGTTTGGGCAATAGCATCAAACGCAATACTTGATTTCGGGTTAAGCGAATCTTTCCTGCTGGTGGCGTTCGGCGGCTGGCGTCAGTGGTGGAGAGGCGTTGAGCAGGACATCTGGATTCAGGCGCAAGAATCGGAGAGTTCCAGGCCCGGGGCGAGCGTATTCTGCATGGGCTCGAATCACAGGTGGATACTGATGCCAATTCCAGCCGTCCTCGCTTGTTCGCTCGCATGGTCCTCGCAGTTGATGCCGCCTCGGCTCTATGAGGTGACGACCGTCACGGCAATGCCGCATCTCGAGGAAAATCTTCGCTACGCCACGACGCACGAGAAGCGCTGCCTCAGCCAGGCGGATTTGTCGTCGGCGTCGGCATTCCCGGTGCTGAGTCATGTGGCGCTCAAGGACTGCAGGCTGGGCGAGGAAAGTCGGCAGGAGGACGGCGTTTCATATGTCCTCATCTGTGACGGCGGGCATGGAACAACCGGCGGCGCACAGTGGCGGATCGGCGAGCATCAGGTTACCGGCACGCTCAGCGTGAAGCTGGGCGGCAAGAACTTTACGTTCTACCAGCGCGTGACCGCCAAACTCCTGGGCAATTGTGTCGCTGCATCAACGCCGTCGGGTAGTGCAGAGGTCAGGGACAATTAGCTGACGCCAAGGGCGCATGCCAACCGCCGGTGTCTTCGGCCAGCGCATCGGCTTCCGATGGTCCCCAGCTCCCGGCGTCGTACGCGAGCGGTGCTGACTCCTCACCGATGACATCGTCAACGATCTTCCACGCCGCTTCGATCGAATCCTGGCGCGCGAATAGCGTCGGATCCCCGCGGAGCGCATCGCCAATGAGACGTTCGTAGGCCGAATGCGCGCCCGCTTCGGCGTCGCACATCAGCAGTTCGTCCGAGCGGCCGTGCATCACCTCGCCTGGCTCCTTGGTGCGCACGCCCAGACCGATCACCACGCGATCGGGTCCAAGGCGAAAGCGGACGTAGTTGGCTTCGTTGGGTGCAGCATCGAACAGCGGATGCATCGAGGTGCGCAGGCGCACCATGACCTCGGTCGCCGTCACCGCCATGCGCTTGCCAGCGCGGATCAGGAACGGCACTCCGGCCCAGCGCGGTGAATCGATGTCGAGCCTGAGCGCCGCGTAGGTTTCGACTCGCGAGTCTCTTGCCACGTCCGGCTCGTCGCGATAGCCGGCGTACTGACCGCGCACGACATCGCCCGAGTCGAGCGGCAGCATGGCCTCGAGCACCTTGACCTTCTCATCGCGTATAGCAGCGCTCGCGTAGCTCGCCGGCGGCTCCATCGCCAGCAGGCTCACCACCTGCAGCAGATGGTTCTGAACCACATCGCGAATTGCGCCCAGTTCCTCATACAACTTGCCGCGACCCTCGATGCCGAAGGACTCCGCCATGGTGATCTGCACGCTGGCGATGTGGTCGCGATTCCAAAGGGGCTCGAGGAAGGCATTGGCGAAGCGGAAGTAGAGCAGGTTCTGCACCGGCTCCTTGCCGAGAAAATGGTCGATACGATAGATCTGCGGCTCTGCGAATACCTGCGCGAGCGTGGCGTTGAGTGCCCGCGCCGACTTGAGGTCGCGGCCGAGAGGCTTCTCGACCACCACGCGCGCACCGCGCGCTGCACCGGAGGCGCCGAGCTTCGTCACGACGTCTCCGAACATGCTCGGTGGAATCGCAAGATAGTGGAGCGGGGCGCGTGCGTTGCCCAAGGCGTCCTTGAGCCTGCGGAAGGTGTCGGCGTCGCGATAGTCGCCGGTCACATAGCTAAGCTGTTTGCAGAGTGATGCATAGGCGGGCTCATCGATGCCGCTGCCATGCTCGCGAAGACTCGCGGCCAGGCGCTCCTCCAGCCGCTCTTTGGTCCACGATTCACGGGCGACACCGAGCACCGGGCCTATGTGTCGCCCGCGCCGGACCAGGTTTTCGACCGCCGGAATGATCTTTTTGTAAGCGAGATCGCCGGTGATGCCGAAGATCACCAGCGCATCCGCCTGGGATTCTTGCATGCGTTCGGTTTCAGCCCTTCAGCGCACGCTCGCGAGTGGCGCCTTGTTGGTTATCGCCTGCAACGTCTCGGCATAAGCCTTCTTGAACTTGTCGATCCCTTCCTCGAGCAACTGGCTTGCCACGTGAGTGAGATCGATGCCAGTTTTCTTCAGATCGACAGTAACCTGCCACGCCTCCTTGATGTCCTGCTCGAGCGTCGCCGCGGCCTTGCCATGATCCGCAAAGGCTTCGATGGTCTGGCCCGGCAGGGTCGTCACGGTTTGCGGTCCGATCAACGGCTGGACGTACATGAGGTCATGGTACGCCGGATTCTTGGTGCTGGTACTCGCCCACAGAAGTCGCTGCGGCGACGCGCCGGCGCGCTCGAGCTCTTTCCAGCGCGTCGATGCCGCCGTCTCCTTGAAACGCTGGTAGGCAAGCTTTGCGTTGGCGACGGCGCACTTGCCAAGCAGGTTTTTCGCGATCGCGTCTCCCAGCTTGGCCCGCGCCTGCAGCTTCTCGTCGACGAGCGTGTCGATGCGGCTCAGGAAGAAGCTCGCAACCGACGCCAGCCGATCGATCGGTTCGTGCTGCACCTTGCGGCGCTCGAGCGCGCGCACGTAGGCGTGAGCGACCGCTTCGTAGCGTTCAATGGAAAAGAGCAGCGTCACATTGATATTGATGCCTTCGATGAGCAGGGTCTCGATGGCGGGTACGCCCTCTGGCGTGCCGGGGATCTTGATGAAGAGATTGGGCCGATTCACCGCTTTCCACAGGCGGCGCGCTTCTACGATCGAACCCTGTGTGTCACGGGCGAGTTGGGGCGAGACTTCGAGGCTGACGAATCCGTCTCGCCCCTCAGCCCGGTCATAGACCGGGCGCAGGATGTCGCACGCATCGCGCACGTCTGCGACGATGAGTGTTTCGTAGATATGACTCGCGTGCTGCCCCGCCCACTGGCGGATCAGGTCGTCGTAGTCCTCGCTGCTCGTAAGCGCAGTGTTGAAGATCGCAGGATTGTTCGTAACCCCCGTGAGCCCTTCTTCCGTGACGCGACGCTCCAGGTCGCCGTTTTCGATCATTCTGCGGCTCAGATCATCGAGCCAATAACTCTGACCATATCTGGCAAGTTCCGACAACGCGCTCATTTCTCCGCCCTTCCGTGAGTTGGCATCGTTACTCGACCATTGGTATGCCCTCGGGTTCCCAGGCTTCGGTGGGGTCAGGACTCAACTGACCGATCGGTGAGCGCCTCATCGCTGCGCATGGGTATACTCAGTTTGCAGGGGGGCGCGAATGCCAAGGCTCGCGCGAGTGGTGCGATTGATTCGAAGTATGTTGCTCACGGTCCTGGCGGTCGCGCAGGCGCTGAGTGCTGCGGCTGCCGTGGCCGCACAGGAATCGCCCCTGTCGAGCCTACCAGCGAGCCGCGGACGCCCGGCGCCACAACCCGATCCAGCAATTCTCGTGGCTGCGCACAAAGAGGTCGCCCTGGCCGAAGAACAATACGGGCCAACGGCGTTGCAGCTCGTCAATCCGCTCCTCAAGCTCGCGGCGACGCAACGAGGATTGCGCGATTACTACGGGGCGAAGAAGAACTACCTCCGGGCCGCGGCCATCGTCGAAACGCAGCCAGTCGCTGACTCGCATGAGCTGATCGCGGCGCTGTCCGGTATCGCTACGATCTATTCGGAAAACGGCGACCACGAGTCGGCGGCACAGATGCTGGAGCGGGCAATCGATATCAGCCGCAAGGTGTATGGGGTGCTCAACCCCCAGCAACTCGACATGATGAAGTCGCTGATCGAAACCCGCCTGGCGCTCGGTGACTACGAGGGCGTGGTGCGTGAGCAGCAGCTCGCCCTGCGAATTGCCGAGTCGGCTTATGCCAAGGACACACCGCGCCTGGTCGAGGCGCTGGAATGCAACGCGGGCTGGTTCGAATCGTTGGGACGCTACAGCACCGCGCGTGAAATGCACGCGCGCGCGTTATTGATGGCCAGCAATCTCGGCAAGGAGAAGACCCTGATGATGATCGAGCCGCTGCGCGGCGTCGCACGTGCTCATCGACTCGAATTTCTCCATGGGCCGGAGACTCCCGTGGTCGGGGCCAACGGCTCGAGCAGCTATTCGCACCCCAGCCGCGAGGGTGAGGCCGCGCTGAAACTCGCGGTCGAGATCCTCGATGCGCAGCCAGAATGCGACGCCGCGGAGCGGGGGCGCGCGCAGCTCGACCTGGGCGACTGGCGCATGTTCGCCGGCCACACCGACCAGGCGTTGGAAGCTTACCGCGAGGCCTGGGCGGCCTTGAGTGCTCCGGGTGCCGGCGGCACCGCCGCCTTCGATGCGCCGGTTCAGATCTACTACAGACCACCAAGTGGTACTCGCCGGCCAACAGTGGCGCCCGACAGATTCGCCGAACGCTCTGCAGAGGTCGAGTTCACCGTCGCGGCCGACGGTCACGTCCGCGCGGCGACGCTTGCAACAAGCGAGGTACCGGAGAAAACGGGCAGACTGCTCGTGCGGGCAGTCAAGGGCGCCCGTTATCGGCCTCGGTTCGTCGCAGGGACGGCCGTCGAGACCACCGGCGTGAAGTATCGCGAGACGATCTACACTCCCAAATGATCGCCGCGCAGAGCAGCGAACGTTCTCTCCAGGCGCTGCGCCTGTTCGAGGACCTGCAATCGCGCCTCTGCGCGCGTATGGAAGCTATCGAGGGGCGCGACTCACAGGCGCGATTCGAGTCGACGCGCTGGAACAAGCCCGAAGAACACCGCCTGAAGGGCGGCGGGCACATGCGACTCATGCGCGGCGCCGTATTTGAAAAGGTCGGCGTCAACGTCAGCCACGTCTGGGGTACGCTGTCGGAAGCGGGCATCGCGCAGCTTCCGGGCGCGAAAGAAGCCGCGGGCGAATTTACAGCCTGCGGCATTTCCGTCGTCGCACACCCCGCCAATCCACACGCGCCGACCGCACACATGAACCTTCGCTACCTCGCGACCAGCTTCGACTGGATCGGTGGCGGCTCGGATCTCACGCCTGCGATTGAGTACGCACAGGACACGACCGAGTTCCATGACGCGTTACGGCGCGCTTGCGACGGCTATCGCCCGGATGCTTATGAAGAGTATCGGGACTGGTGCGACCGGTATTTCTTCCTGCCACACCGGAACGAACGGCGCGGCGTGGGCGGCATCTTCTTCGACAACCTGCGCGGAACTGACTGGTCACACGATATTGCGTTTGTGCAAGGCGTGGGCAATGCATTCCTTGGTGTGTATCCCGACATCGTGCAGCGCCGGATGGACACGCCCTTCGATGCGGCGGATCGCGCCCGACAGCTCACGAAACGCGGACGCTACGTCGAGTTCAACCTCGTCTACGATCGCGGCACGCGTTTCGGATTCATGACGGACGCAAACCCGGAGGCGTACCTCATGAGCTTGCCGCCGCTGGCGAGCTGGTAGCGGGTGGTGAGCTCGGTGCCCCCAATTCCCCTAGTGCTGGGATTCGAAGATCCTCCTGACTGATTCCATCGTGTCCGCTTCCTCGACGCGCTTGTCGTCGCGATAGCGTTTGACCCGCGCCAGGCGCAGGGCGAGGCCGCCGGGATAGCGCGAGCTCGCCTGCAGATCGCTGAAAGCGACCTCGGCGACGATTTCGGGGCGTACGTACACTGTCCATTCGTCGCGACGTGTCTCGCGAGCGAGCAATTCCTTCGTCTGCCACTCGAGCATCGCATCCGTCAGTCCCTTGAAGGTCTTGCCGAGCATTACGTACTCGCCGCTCGCCGGATCGAGTGCCCCGAGATGCAGGTTCGACAACTTGCCCGTACGCCGGCCGTGACCCCATTCGGCCGCGAGCACCACGAGATCGAGCGTGTGCGCGCGCTTGATCTTGAGCCAACTCGCGCCGCGGCTGCCGGCCTCGTACGGCGCATCGAGCGACTTTGCCATCACGCCTTCGTGTCCGGCCGCGAGGGCGGCGTCGTAGAACGCCCGGGCTTGCGGTTCTGAAGAAGTAATGAGTCGCGGAATCTGTAATGCATCCGGTACCGCCTTTGCCAGCGCGTTGAAGCGCTCGCGTGTGGGGCGGTCCGCCAGCGTTTCACCGTCGAGTTGCAGGCAGTCGAAAAAGAACGCCTGTATCGGTAACTCCGCGCGCAGCTTCTCGACATCGAGCTTGCGGCCGAAGCGGCGCATCGTGATCTGGAACGGATGAGGTCGGCCCGAGCTGGTGAACGCAATCGCCTCGCCGTCAAGAATCACGTCCCGCACCGGCAATCGTTGTGTGACTTCACTGATCTCGGGCACCGCGGCGGTGACATCGTTGAGGCTGCGCGTGTAGATCCGTACGGTGTCGCCGGCCTTGTGCACCTGGATGCGTGCGCCGTCCATTTTCCACTCGAATGCCACCTCGCCGCCGAGCTGTTGCAGTGCTTCGCGAGGATCGGCTGCGGTCTGCGCCAGCATGGGCGCGATGGGAGAGAGAATCTCGAGCTGGAACCTGGCCAGGCCCGCGGTACCGTCGAGCAATGCGGCGCTTGCGACGGCGCCGATGCTCTTCGAATACATGGCGGCCCGTCGCACTTGCGCAACCGGCAGGTCAGCCGCTGCCGCAATCGCATCGATCATCACGCCTGCAAGCGCGCCCTGACGCAGCTCACCGACCAGGAGACGTATGAGGAATTCCTGCTCAGGCTCAGTCGCGAGCGCGAAGACCTCACGAAGTGCCGCGAGACGGCGAGTCGCTGCGCCTGAACCGCGAATGCCGGCGATCTCGCCGAGGCGCCGGTCGACTTCACCGATCGACAGTGTGGCCTCGCGAGCGGAGACACCCGCGCTTGCGTCCCGCAGCAGCGCGTAACCAATGCCGAAGCGTCCCTGGGGCGTTTCGCCGGAAAGATACTGAACGCCGATCTCGATCTCGCCGGGCTCGAGCTCACGCAGGCACGCGCGAGCTCGCGAACCTTCGCCAGGCGCGCGGAGGTAGCGCCCACTCGCTGTGAGGCGTTCACGAGGCCGGCGAGCAAGGTCACGTTTGCGGTACCCAGTAGTACTGAAGACCCATCATGATGTTCACACGGGAGAATTCAAACACTCCGGGCTGGAGTGCCACCAGGCGTTAACATCGCCGTCAGCTGCTTCCTACTGGGTAACAGCCGCTTCCATCGAGCGCAACGGCAATGCGCCTACGCCATTGTTGTAGCTGGAAGGATGAAATGCTCGGGTGTCCTTAGGGAGCATCACTATGTCAGCACGTAACGGATTCATTTCAACGGTATTGCTTGCGCTTGCCGCGGCAGGCTGTGCCGAGCGCACCCCCAGCAACCCACGCGCAGTGACGCGACTCTGATAGCCCGTGAAAGGCGTACGCAGCGCGGACTTGCGCATCGCTCGCGCCGCGAATGATGCGGCGGAAAAAGGCAAGGAAGCGATAGCAAATCAATACGCGACCCAGGCTGCCGTCGACGCCGAACTGGCGTCTGCGCGCGCATCCGCTGCGCAGGCCCGGAAGGCAGAAGAAGAGGTGAGCGAGAGCACGAACACCCTACGGGGTGAGGCTGAACGCAAGTCCGAGGCCGAGTCGGACCGCCTCCCGGATCAGCGCTGAGGAGATAGCCCATGAAAGCTACAACACTAGTTGCAATCGCCACGTTCGCATTCGTGGCGGCGTGTGCATCGGCGCCGAAGCGCGTCGCTCAATTGGATGAGGCACGCGTCAAAGTAGAAGCATTGTCCCAGGATCCGCTCGCTCAGCAGGCGGCGAGCCGTGAGCTGGCCGCAGCGCGCGCCAATCTGGAGCAGGCGGAAGCGGCGCTCAAGAAGGGTGAGCCTGAGACACAGGTGGCTCACTTCGCCTACCTCGCCGGCCGCAACGCCGAGATCGGCGAGGCCCGCATCGACGGAGGTCAAATCACGCGATGCAGTGAAAAAGGGCGAAGCCGAGCGCAATCGCGTCTTGCTCGAGGCCCGGACCCAAGAAGTCGATGCAGCGAAGCAACAGGCCGCAGCGGCACAAGCGACGGCGGAGCTCAAGAGCGAACCGGCGGCGAAGCTCGCGATCGGCATGCCGAAGACTCGCGATGCCGCGGGATGGTCATGACTTTGGGCGATGTGTTGTTCGACACGAATGCAGCTACCCTGAAACCGGGCGCCGCGCTCACGATCGACCGGCTTTCGAAGTTTCTCGATCAGAATGCCGATACGCGCGTCATCATCGAGGGCCACACGGACAGTCAAGGACCGGACGCCTACAACGAGGAGCTGTCGAGGCGGCGCGCCCAGGCAGTAGCCGATGATCTCGTCAGGCGAGGTGTTGCATCGAGTCGGCTGGAGGTGATTGGTCGCGGCGAGGGCTATCCGGTCGCGGACAATTCCACGTCCGCTGGACGGCAGCAGAATCGACGCGTGGAGATTGTGTTCTCGGATGAGGCTGGGAAATTCCAGCAGGGTGCATCGGCCGAGACACCGTAGAGAGTAGCGAACACCCGGCGCATGGACTCTTTGAAGTCCAGCGCCGGGGTCGCCGTCCAGCTTTTACGCCGCTCAAACCGCTCGTTTGCTGACCGCAGTTTTGGATAGCCGTTTGTGGCCGGCAGGCGTCGCGGCCGGCGTCCGGTCCGTCGTGACCTTGCGCGCGATGGTTGCAAACTCCGACATCGCGAGCATATCGATGCGCTTGGCGGCCTTGCGATAGCGGCGAACCAGGTCCTCGCCGAATGACGTGAGCTCGACACCGCCGCCGCCCACACCGCCGACACTTGCGCTCGTCGAGCGCTCTCGAAACGATTGGTTCAGGCTGTCGACCAGGAGCCACGCGCGGCGGTAGCTCATACGCATTGCGCGAGCTGCCTGCCGGATCGAACCCGTACGCGCGATTGCCTCGAGCAATTCGATCTTGCCCGGGCCGATCGAGCAACCTGGACCCAGATCGACACGAAATCGGACGTATTGCATCGCCGCCTCCGCGATCTTCTCGTCGCGTAAGCATCTCGCCAACGGGTGTACGTCGCAACGGCCTTCGCGCTGGAGAGCCCAGGTTGAGGGATGCGCCGCCGCTGCTACTGCTGACCGCGGCTGGTTTTTGTGGCGCGTCGGCGGTTATTTGCTATAGGCGGCAGGGCTATCGGCGGCAGGGACGATGGGCGTACGAGTTGTGGCGGCCGCTACGGTCTCGCGCTGCGGCTCCGGGAGCTTGAAGGAATGCAGCCCGACCACGCCGATCGGGGTGAAAAGCACATCAGTGCTGCCCACGCTAACGCAACCGGTCAGAGTCACGAGTAAGGCCGAAACCAGTGATAAGCGCAGCGACATTACAGTGGGTGCTCACTTCTGAATACACAGCCTATTAGAACGCGGGAGGGGCCCGATCGGTTGCGCGATGGGGGTCACATTTTTGTGTGCATATGTGAACTCTCTTAACGTTTTTTCACTGAACGTCTCAACGTGGTTCAGATTCACGCGTCGCTAATGCGCGACGGAGTGTTTGCGTTTGCAACACGTGATTGATGAGTACGTAGATGGCTGTGCAGCGTGCGGGTTTAGCGACGATGGATGAGCCACAAGCCGGCAACGCACAACACGATGCCGGCCATGTTTGCAACCGACAGTTTCTCGCGGAAAAAGGCGACGCCGACCAGCATGAGCAGCAATGCCGCAGACGATTGAGTCACGAGCTGTCCGAAGCTGACGTTGAAACCCGAGCGATACAGCATCAGGAATCCGAGATCGAGAAACACGACGGCCGCGGCCAGGGCAGCTGCGGTCCAGTTGAGCTCGCCAAGCGATTCGCGCAGCGTGGGAGACCCCGGCGTCACGACATAGATGGCGACAAACGCACTCGCGCCGAGCGCATAGGTGACGGCAAGCGAAAGAAACGGGCTAGCTGCCGCAGGCGTCACCTTGAGAGTCAGGTGGTATGCGACCGTGGCGACAATCGCGATGGCAAGCCAGATCAGTTGCATGGCGTACTCTCCCTTGATTCGCTTCGCGGACTTTGGCGGGACTTTATGCCTCAAGGAGAAAGCTGCGACAATCACGTCGCGGATCGAAGAGCCATTCCTGGCGCTTGATAGCAGCCGGGCCGATCTCGGGGAATTCATCCCGTGGGTCAGTTGTCTATCCCCGTCCGACTTCATCCATGGCGGCGATCCAGGGCCCGTCTTGTCGATTTCGGGCCGCTCCAATCGTCGTATGCATGACACCTGAGTGGAGAGTTCCATGAAGTATCTTTGTTTCGGCTACTACGATCAGAAGGCATTCGACGCCTTGCCGAAAGCTGAGGTGACTGCACTGGTCAACAAGTGCCGCACGCACGATGAAGCGTTGCACCAGAGCGGGCGCCTGTTGGCGGTCGGTGCCCTTGCCCCACCGCAGCGCGCCACATCGGTGCGGCCGCGGCAGGGGAAGCCTGTCTTGACCGATGGTCCGTTCACCGAAGCGAAAGAAGTCATCGGCGCCTTCTTCATCATCGAGGCCGAAGACCAGAAAGAAGCCGTCGAAATCGCATCGAAGCATCCCGCGGCGCATCTCGGTGAGAACGTCGGCTGGGGCGTCGAAGTGCGTGCGGTCGAATTTTTCCAGGAGGGCAGCGCGCGATGACCATGGACGGCAACAAGCGCTGGCTGGCCCTCTATGTCCTCTGCTTCGGGGTGCTGATGATCGTGCTCGACACCACGATCGTGAATGTCGCGCTGCCCTCGATAAAGGAGGACCTCGGCTTTGCCGAGACCTCGCTGGTGTGGGTCGTGAATGCCTACATGCTCACGTTCGGTGGCTTCCTGCTGCTCGGCGGGCGGCTCGGCGATCTGTTCGGCCATCGCAAGCTGTTCCTGATCGGCCTCACGCTGTTCACGGTGGCCTCGCTCGCGTGCGGCCTCGCGAGTTCGAAGAGTGTGCTGATCGCAGCCCGGGCCGTGCAAGGATTGGGGGGCGCCGTCGTCGACGCGGTTGCGCTCTCGCTGATCATGGATCTGTTCACCGAGCCAGCGGACCGCGCCAAGGCGATGGGAATCTACGGTTTCGTGTGCGCAGCCGGAG
The DNA here is from genome assembly GCA_963724625.1 of uncultured Gammaproteobacteria bacterium. Classification (GTDB taxonomy): domain Bacteria; phylum Pseudomonadota; class Gammaproteobacteria; order Steroidobacterales; family Steroidobacteraceae; genus DATBVX01. The sequence continues at coordinate 104,126 of CAVRVO010000003.1, forward strand.
GGAGCATCGGTACGCTGCTCGGCGGGGTCCTTACGACGGCGTTCAATTGGCACTGGATCTTTCTGGTCAACCTGCCGCTCGGATTCGTCGTCTACGCTCTTTGTCTGCGACTCCTGCCGCGGGGCACGGCGCTGGTGGAAAGAGGGCGCCTGGATGTCGCTGGCGCGCTAACCATCACCACGGCCTTGATGCTCGCGATCTACGCCATCGTGAACGGCAACCAGGCTGGCTGGACTTCAACTCAGACGCTCGTGCTCATTGGGATTGCAGCCCTGCTGCTGGTCGTGTTCCTCGCAATCGAGGCGCGCGTGCGCGCACCACTCGTGCCTTTGCGCCTTTTCCGCCTGCGCAATCTCGCCACGGCCAATGTCGTCGGTATCCTTTGGGCTGCGGCCATGTTCGCGTGGTTCTTCATCTCCGCGCTCTACATGCAGCTCGTGCTCGGCTACACCCCGCTGCAGATCGGACTCGCCTTCCTGCCCGCCAACCTGATCATGGCTGCATTCTCGCTCGGCCTGTCGGCCCGACTGGTCATGCGGTTCGGTATCAGGGGGCCGATCGCGATCGGCATGCTGCTGGTTGGAGTCGGCCTGGTGTTGTTCGCGCGTGCGCCTCTGGACGCCGATTTCACCCGCGACGTGCTGCCGGGTATGCTCATGCTCGGTCTGGGCGCCGGCATGGCTCTCAACCCGGTTCTGCTGGCGGCGATGAACGACGTCAGCGCGAACGAATCGGGTCTCGCCTCCGGAGTCGTCAATACCTCGTTCATGATGGGCGGCGCGCTTGGCCTCGCTGTTCTCGCGAGTGTCGCCGCCGCTCATACCGGGGAGCTGGTCGGCGTCGGTGCGGACTCAGTGGCCGCGCTCGCAAAGGGCTACGGGGTCGCCTTCGGCATTGGCGCTGCGTTTGCGCTGGCGGCAGCCGTATTGAGCGTCGTCGTGATGCGCGCCAGCCCGCCGGCTCCGGCGCAGGATGATGGACCTGCGATCAAGGCGTTCGATCACACTTGAAGTTGCACTCAGTAAGGAGAATCAAATGGGTCTTACCAACCGTCGCCGTGCGTGGCTCGCCCCACTGCTCATTGGCGCTTTTGCCGGCACGTCGGCGCTGGCGGCCGACGTGTACGACGTCGAAACGAATCACACGTATCCAAGTGTCGAGACGAGCCACATGGGCATCTCGGTGTTCCGCGGCAAGTTCAACAAGACTTCAGGCACGATTACTCTCGATCGCGCCGCCAAGACCGGCACGGTCGAGATCACGATCGACACCACGAGCATCGATTTCGGTCACGACAAGCTGAACCAGGAGCTGAGCAAGGCGGATTACTTCAATGTCGCGAAGTTTCCGACGGCGACCTACAAGGGGACGATCAAGTTCGAAGGCAACGAGCCCGATGAGGTCGATGGCCAGTTGACGCTGCTGGGCGTCACCAAGCCGGTAAAACTCGACATTGAAGAGTTCAAGTGCATTCAGCACCCGTTCTACAAGAAAGAGGTCTGCGGTGCGGATGCCGAGGCTGAGATCGATCGCGCTGACTTTGGCATGACCAAGGGCGTCGAGTGGGCCAGTGGAAAGGTCAAACTCCGCATCCAGGTGGAAGCCGTCAAGAAGTCTTAGAGATCATGTCCGACGAGGCGTGTCGGAACCCGACCGCCTCGTTCGTTCTTCAATCAACAGCCATTCGGCTCATCATCACGAGGGGCACATCTCGATGCTTTATTCCGTGCTGATCTATGACTCTGAGGCGGTGGTGACGTCCCGCAGCAAGGAAGACGACGATGCGCTCGTCGCCAGGCACATCAAGGTGCAGGAAAAGCTCAAGGCGGAGGGCAAGCTTGGCCCCGTCGCGCGCCTGATGCCGACCACTGCGGCAGTCACCGTGCGTCAGGGCCGCGAAGTTCTGGTCCTGGACGGGCCCTACGCGGAGACCAAGGAACAACTGCTGGGCTTCTATGTGGTCGATTGCCCAACGCTGGATGAAGCGATCGCGGCTGCGCGCCTCATTGGCACAGCCTGTGGCTCGCTGGCGTTGGAAGTGCGTCCGGTCCGCTGGTACGCGTCGGGGAGCGACTAGCAATGACTGATCTCGCCTGGATCGGCGCGGCGTTGGATTCCGCGCGCCCCCAGGCGATCGGCGCGTTGTTGCGCTACTTCCGCGATCTCGACACGGCCGAAGAGGCGTTCCAGGAAGCGTGTCTGCGCGCTCTGAAGAACTGGCCGTTGAACGGCCCACCGCGGGATCCCGTTGGGTGGCTCATCCTGGTCGGCCGCAATTTTGCACTCGACCACGTGCGGCGGCGAAGCAAGCACGAAGTAGCGTCGTCGGATGAGTTGCTCTCGAGTCTCGAGGACGGTGGGGCCGATCTCGCCGAGCGGCTCGATGACTCGCACTATCGAGACGATGTGCTGCGACTGTTGTTCATCTGCTGCCATCCCCTGCTGCCCTCGACTCAGCAGATCGCGCTGGCGCTACGGATCGTCTGCGGGCTTTCCGTGCAGGAGATCGCACGCGCTTTCCTGGTGAGCGAGAGCGCCATGGAACAGCGCATCACGAGGGCCAAGAGTCGCATCGCTGCGGCCGATGTTCCGTTCGAGACTCCGGGTGCCGTTGAGCGCGCCGAACGACTCGCCGCGGTTGCCGCGATGGTGTACCTGCTCTTCAATGAGGGCTATTCGGCGTCCGGCGGTGCCGCCCACGTGCGTGTGCCTCTGTGTGAAGAGGCGATCCGGCTGTCGCGATTACTGCTGCGGCTCTTTCAGGGTGAACCCGAAATCATCGGTCTCACGGCGTTGCTCCTGATCCAACATGCGCGCGCACCCGCGAGACTGGACGCAAACAACGCCGTTGTGCTGCTGGAGGACCAGGACCGCAGGCTCTGGAATCGTGACCTCATTGCCGAGGGACTGGCGCTGGTGGAGAAGGCGCTGCGACTGAAGCGGCCCGGACCGTATCAGTTGCAGGCGGCGATCGCGGCCATGCACGTGCGCGCGACGCGATTCGAGGAGACGGACTGGGAGGAAATCGAGCGTTTGTATGTCGGCGCTCGAGACCTTGCAACCCTCACCGATCGTGACGCTCAATCGCGGCGTCGCGGTCGCCAAGGTGCACGGCCCGGCGGCCGCCCTGGCGCTTATCGAGCCGCTCGCCGAGCCACTCGGGGGGTACTTTCATTTCTACGGCGTGAAGGGTGCGTTGCTCACGCAACTTGACCGTGCTTCGGAAGCGCGTGTCGCCTTTGAGCGTGCGATAGCGCTCGCCAAGACGCCGGCGGAGGCCGCTCACATCCGCCAACACATCGATCGGCTCATCGAAGACAGCCACCTGCGCGATGGAGCAAGTGCCCCGGCGTGAGGGTTGCGTCACTTCCCCTTGTAGGATCCTGTCAGCTCAGTTCGTCCTCGGAACAGTCCCTGAGGTCGCCTGCAATCGGAGATGTCATGAATCAGAATCGAATCGTCACTGAGGAAGAGTGGCTCGAGGCGCGCAAGCAGCACCTCGGCAAGGAGAAGGAGTTGACCCGGCAACTGGACCAGTTGCGCGAGGAGCGCCGCAACCTGCCATGGACCAGGGTCGTAAAACCGTACCGCTTCCATGCACTGGAGGGCGAGCTGACGCTCGCGGACCTCTTCGAGGGGCGCAGTCAACTCATCGTCCAGCACTTCATGTTCGGACCCGGCTGGCAGGAAGGTTGCGTCGGTTGCTCATTCGGCGCCGATCACGTCGATGCCGCTCTCATTCACCTGCGCAATCATGACGTGTCGTTTGCCTCGGTTTCGCGCGCCCCGCTCGCCGAGATCGAAGCATTCAGAAAGCGCATGGGATGGCGCTTCCGATGGGTGTCCTCGAATGGCAGCGATTTCAACTACGACTATCACGTGTCGTTCCACAAGGACGAAATTGCGGGCGACAAGGTGTACTACAACTACGCGCTGACTGAGATCGACAGCGACGAGCTGCCGGGCCTCAGCGTGTTCTACAAGGACGAGAAGGGCGACGTCTTCCACACGTACTCGACCTACGCGCGTGGCGGCGAGCTACTGGCCGGCGCCTATAACTTCCTCGACCTCACGCCCAAGGGGCGCAACGAAACGGGTCCCGGCTTCAATCTGACTGACTGGGTACGTCACCATGACCGGTACGGTGAGGGCGGTCATGTCGACGCGACCGGGCGCTACGTCCCGGTGGAGAACTCATGCTGTGGCAGCGAGCAGGCTGCGACTATCGATGATGCCCGCCGAGGCTGATCGCAGGATCCAACTTCCACAGCGCTTGTGCGGTCGAGCCAGCGCCCGAGTTGGCAATGTCCTCCTTCGAGTAGGAGCGACCGGCCGGCATTGGGCAGTTGCGGTCCTTGGACACGATGTGTGTACCAGTCGCCAGGCAGTGGCTGACCACTGAAGCCTCGGCAAGCCGATATTCAGGGGTAGCGGCGCAACCCGCGGCCGTCACTGCCAGAAAGGCTCCGATCAGGGCTGGCTTTAGCATTCTCAACCTCCTGGCGCCGTGAGCACTTGGAGGGCTTCGACCCAGCCCGAAACCACAAGTTGCGAGGGCTATGGCGCGCTTGAAGTCTGAATTGGGCATGGCGCGGGCCATGCCTCGTTAGCATCAATATGCCAGACAAAGAATTCCCCGGACAGCGCTTTTCCAGTATCGCGCGCAAAAAGTAGCGTCTTGCCGCTGGGTGAAAAGGCAGCGCCAATCTCCGAACCGTTGACGTTGATCTCCGCCGAAAGCTTGGTGCGGGGCGTCCAGCCAGCGCCTTTGCGGACTGACATGTAGAGGCCACCGTCCGCCATGACGATCATCGTGCCCCCGTCGGGCGAGACCAACGGTTCGTATTCATCGCCTGACGTGTTGATCGCCGGGCCGAGATTGGCAACGGTCCAGCGGCCCTGCGCATCAACCCGCGCCCGCCAGATGTCGGTCTTGCCGAGGCCGCCGGCCCGGCCGGACCCGAAGTAGAGCCAGCCGTCCGGCGCGAGTCTCGGAAACCATTCCTGAGCGCCCGAATTGACGGGCTCAGGAAGGCGCATGGGCGTTCCCCAAACGCCGGCATCGGTACGAGCGATGCGCCAGATATCCAGGCCCCGACCCTTCACGCCGTCGGTCGAGCGCGTGGAAATGAAATAGAGAGTCTTACCGTCAGGCGTGAACCAGGGATCTGCCTCGACTCCGTCGCCGGAAAACGCGGGCGGCATCGGCTCCGACCATCCTTGCGCTGCGCAGTGACTCACCAGGATTCGCCAGCCTTCGAACTTCGGTGAGCTGCGAACGAAGTAGAAGTCACCATTCAACGGGTCGAACGCGGCGTGCGATTCGAACTGGGCGCTGGAGATGCCTACGGGGGTCCACGGGACGACGTTCGCGATCGAGCTGGCTGCGTTCAGCGCGAGAAGCGCAGTCAGCAGACCTCGACCCTTCCAGGATCTGCGTGGTACGTGCGCGGTCGGTTGCCTCACGATCGCCGACGTTACTCCAAAAGAACTGTCTGTCGAAGACCCCTCTGAGAGTGAGCACAGCCGGCGCCCAACCATGTCCGAAAACAGCTAGTCCATGAGCCTGCCGCCGGGTATGGTCGCTCACATGGACCAGATTCTGGGTCTCGATCGCCGTGCACTCGAACGGGCGCGCATCAGTCGCGATCGACGCTTCGACGGGAAGTTCTTCATCGCGGTGACTTCGACCGGGATCTATTGCCGCCCGGTGTGTCCGGCCCGCGTGTCGAAGAGTTGCAATGTGCGCTACTACGCAACCGCCGCTGCCGCAGCGGAAGCCGGTTTTCGCCCCTGCCTACGCTGTCGCCCTGAGGCAGCGCCGGGAACGCCGGCATGGCTCGGCACCTCAGCAGTGGTCAGGCGGGCGTTACGACTCATTCACGAAGGAGCGCTCGATGACACTTCAGTCGACGCATTGGCCACGCGCATCGGTATCGGAGCCCGGCATTTGCATCGCCTGTTCGTACAACACGTTGGAGTCTCGCCGATCGCAGTGGCGCAGACGCGCCGGCTGCACTTCGCCAAACGACTGCTGGATGAGACGGACCTGCCAATCACACAAATCGCACTGGCCGCGGGCTTCGGCAGCCTCAGGCGCTTCAACGACGCGTTTCAATTGAGTTATCGACGTTCACCGCGCGAGTTGCGTAAGCGGCGGAGCGATGCAGCCGCTGCGCGTGGCGATGAAGTGGTACTCAGGCTCGCATTCCGGCCGCCCTACGACTGGATACACGTCCGCAACTTTCTCGCCGTCCGGGCGCTACCCGGCGTGGAACGCATCGATGAACGCGGCTATGCGCGAACCGTGCGCTCGGATAGGGGCTACGCTGTCGTTACTGTGCGAGCGCTCGAAGGTGAAGATGCTCTCGAACTGCGGGTCCGTGGAGCTGCGCCCGCAGCGCTATTTCAGCTGTCCTCCGCTGCGCGACGTGCGTTCGATCTGTCCGCGGACCCAGCGGCGGTCGCACTGGCGTTCAGATCTGATCGGCTCCTCGCCCCGCTGCTGAAGCGCCGGCCGGGGTTGCGCATTCCGGGTGCATGGGATGCGTTCGAGTGTGCCGTGCGCGCCGTCCTCGGCCAACAGGTGTCGGTTGCCGCTGCACGAACGTTCGCCGCGCGCCTGGTGGCACGGGCAGGACAGCAGATCGAAGGCGGAGTGGATGGCCTGACGCACTTGTTCCCATCGCCCACTGCGCTCGCAGATGCTGACTTGAGTGGCATTGGCATTACCGGAGCGCGTGTCCGCGCCCTCCGCGCGCTATCGCGGGCCGTGGTCGATGGCACCATCGATTTCACTGAACCGGTGGAGGAGGTCACCGCGGCGCTTGCGGCGCTCCCGGGCCTCGGTCATTGGACTGCGCAATATATTGCCCTTCGAGCGCTCGCCGAACCCGATGCGTTTCCCGCGGCGGACATCGTATTGCGGCGAATGGCGGCCACCGCCGATGAACCGCTGACCGCGCGAGCACTCGAAGCTCGTGCCGAAAAATGGCGACCGTGGCGCGGTTACGCCGTGTTGCATCTATGGGCTGCGGCCGCCGACCAGCGAGCGAGGCGTCCCGACTGAACTCGATCACCACCCATTGGCACGAGATTGACTCCCCGCTGGGGAAACTGCTTCTTCCATGCGTAACGGAGTCTAATAGGGCGGCATTCGACCTGTTTGCCATGTAACGTCCGGCCTCATGAAGCAAGCCCGGTGGCCTGCGATAGCCGTACGAGTGCTGGCAATGCTCTCCGTAATCTCATCACTGGCGTTGGCAGAGGCCGCTGAAGCGAGGCATGAATCGATGAGTTCCCCAGCGCACGTTTCTAACGCCGGCGGGACTGAACTGCTGTCACCGATCGTGGAACTGCGCCAGTACACAACGCATCCGGGTCAGCGCGACGTGCTGATCGAGTTGTTCGAGCGCGAGTTTATCGAAAGCCAGGAAGTACTCGGCGCGAGCGTCATCGGCGAATTCCGCGACCTCGACAATCCAGACCTGTTCTTCTGGTTGCGGGGTTTCGCGGACATGCCTGCGCGCGCGCAGGCGCTGACGGAATTTTACGGTGGGCCGATATGGAAGGCGCATCGCGACGCCGCGAATGCGACGATGGCGGACTCGGACAACGTGTTGCTGCTGCGCCCGGCACGTTCGAACTCTGCCTTTCAATTGCCGGCGTCGGGACGTCCGCAGCAGGGCACGACGGCTCCTGCGGCGCTGATAGTGGCGACCATCTATTATCTGCGCGCGCCGCCGAACGATGGTTTTGTCGATTGGTTCGAGCACGTACTGCAACCGCAGGTTCAGGCTGCGGGCGCCACCACGCTGGCTTCTTTCATCACCGAGTCGAGCCCGAACAATTTTCCGCGGCTCCCGGTGCGCGAGGGCGAGAACGCTTTCGTATGGTTTACCTGTTTTGCGGATCTCGATGCCTATCAGCATCACCTCACGACACTGTCAGAGTCTCCGGCGTGGCGTGAACTCTCGACGCAGCTCGCCGTGCGTCTGCATTACCTGCCCGAAGTGCACCGATTGGCGCCAGCCGCACGGTCATTGTTGCGCGGCTGCCCGGCACCCGAAACCCGCTCCCCCCAGGCCCGCTAGCCTCCGTCGAAGTCATTCAAATCAGGCGGATGTGCCACAATCCGCCGGGTCGCGACTTCCATGGAGGCTGGGATGGCCGATCAACAACAACAATCAGCGCGAACCTGGACACTGCTCGGTCTCGGAATAGCCTTACTCGGCTTGCCGCTGGTCGTTGAGTTCTTTCGGCACGTCGTTGGCCCGCGCACCGCCCAGAACACGGTGGCACGCGAGCTCATCATCCTGGCGCTCGTCGCAGTTCTCCTTTGGATCGTCCGTCGCAAAGAAAAGCTCGGCTGGGATTCCGTGGGGCTGGGTCGCCCGAAGCTCGGCAGTACCGCGCTCTGGGTGCTGATAGCCATGCTTGGCGCTGCCGTCGCAATCGGGATTTCGTTCGCGATCATCCAGCTGCTGGGCTTGCAGTTCGGCAGCGCGGACGCAAAGAGTTTTGATGCCCTACCGGTCTGGGTCATGGCACTCGTCATCGTGCGCGCCGGGCTGGCAGAAGAGGTGTTCTATCGTGGCTACGCCATCGAGCGCCTGCAGTCGCTTACCGGGAGCCGCTGGATCGCCATCGCGGTGCCACTCGTCATCTTCGCGATCTTTCACTATCGGCAGGGCGCGGGTGGAGTACTCATCGCGCTGCTGACGGGTGCGGTGATGACTGCGGTATATCTGCGCACGCGCAATCTCTGGGTCAACATCATCACGCACTTCCTGGTCGACTTCATTCCCAACATCGTGCTGCCGGCATTCATGAGGAACTAGACCGACAAGCTTGGCTCACACCCGGAAAGGCGAGGAACTCTGCATGAGTGGACGGGCTGGGGGAGGTTGGGGCCGACGGCACACCGTCATGCTCCTGTGCTTTCTGGCTCTGTTCATCGCCTACACGGACCGCGTCAATATTTCGGTCGCCGCGGTCGCGATGCGCGAACAGCTCGGCTGGACGCAGACCACCAAAGGTTTAGTGCTATCGGCGTTCTTCATCGGTTACATGCTGTTCATGATTGCGAGCGGCTGGCTCGCGAGCCGCTATGGTGGCAAGCGGGTGTTGGCGGCGGCGGTCGTGATCTGGTCCGCGTTCACATTGCTGACCCCCTGGGCCGCTATCCATTCCATCGCTGTCCTGGTCGCCGTAAGGATTGGTCTCGGCATCGGCGAAGCCGCCGTGGCGCCAGCGACCTTCGAGCTCTACGGGCGTTGGGTGCCACAGTCCGAGCGCACGCGTGCTGTCTCTGGATTTCTGAGCGCGATTCCGTGCGGCCAGGTTGTCGGCTTCGCGGGTACCGGGTGGATCATCGCGCATGCGGGATGGCCGATGGCTTTTTATGTGTTCGGCGCGATCGGCCTCATCTGGGTCGCGGTCTGGATGTCCAAGGTAGCGGACAATCCCCGAGCGGACCCGCGCACGACATCCGAGGAGCTGACGCTTTTGAGCGCGGATCGCGCGCTCATCGAAAACTCACCTGTGCCCTGGCGCAAGTTTCTGACGGTCCCGGCAGTGTGGGCGATTTTTGCTACGCACTTCTGCAACAACTGGGCGCTTTACCTCCTTATCTCCTGGTTGCCCAGCTACTTTCGTGAACAGCTCGGGCTCAGCATCACGAACGCCGGGCTGTTCGCGGCCGCGCCCTGGCTCGCGACCTTCGTTACGGCGAATCTCTCGGGGATGCTCGCCGACCGTGCGATTTCGAAGGGAGTCTCCATGATCCTGGTGCGGCGACTCACCGTCGGTATCTCACTTGTCGGCATGGCGGTCTTCCTCATGCTCGCGCGTGATGTGAGCACCCCAACAACTGCCCTGGCCTTGATGTGCGCTGCGACCGGGTGCCTCGGCATCGGGATGGCAGGATTCCTTCCCAACTGTCTCGACATCGCGCCGCGCGACTCGGCAGTACTCGTCGGCATCAGTAACACGATCGCCACCATTCCCGGGATCGCTGGAGTTGCCATTACCGGCTGGCTCATCGATACGACGGGCACGTACGCGAGCGCTTTCCTGGTGACGGCCGGCGTGTGTATCGTGGGCGCGCTGTTTTATTTCGCGTTCGGCAGCGCTCAGCCGCTCGACGTCGGAGAAGTTGCCGCAGATGGCCAAAGACCTCAACCAAGCCGTGCGTGAAATCTGCTTGTCGTTTCCGCAAGCCGAGGAATTCCTTTCCCATGGCTCACCGAACTTTCGGGTGCGCGGCAAGACGTTCGCGACGTACGTCGTCAATCATCATGGTGACGGCCGAATTGCGCTGTGGTTGAACGCGCCCGCTGGGGCGCAGGAGCAACACACGCGCACTGCACCGAAGTACTTCTTTGTGCCGCCCTATGTCGGTCCGCGCGGCTGGCTCGGCGTTCAGCTCGATAAGGGCCTCTCGTGGAAACGCATCGCGGCACTGGCTCGGGAAGCCTACGAAAAGGTCGCCCCGCCCGCATTGCACGGCCAGATCGGAAAGACGATCGATATCGATCCGCCCACCGCCCGGCTCGCTCCGACGCAAATCGACCCGTTGAGCTCAAAGCGTGCGCGGACAGTTCTCAGGTCCCTGCGCAAGATCTGCCTCGCGCTACCGGAGACTTCGGAAGCGCTGCAATTCGGCTCTCCCGTGTGGCGCGCAGGCAGGAAAACTTTCGCGAGCGTCTACTACCAGCGCGACGGGCTCAAGCTCGCGTTCTGGGTCGGCGTGGACCGCCAGGGTCTCCTCACTGCCGATGTGCGCTACGAGATTCCGCTCTACATGGGTCACAACGGCTGGATTGCGCTCGATGTCACGCTCGATTGCGACTGGAACGAAGTGCGTGCATTGGCGCTTGAAAGCTATCGCCACTTTGCGCTGCAGAGAATGCGAGCCGCGCTCGGTGAGGGATGAGGATGGCTGGGCCCGAGCAAGCCGCATGCACCGTCGTGCGCTCGCAACCGCGATCCGATCCTCGCTGTACTATGCCGATACTTTCACGATCGCCGCCTCGTGCTCGAGATCGGCAGCGGTACCGGACAACACGCGGTCTACTTTGCCGGGGCGCTGCCGCACTTGATCTGGCAAACCTCGGACGTCGAGGAGAATCTGCCAGGCATCAAGCTGTGGCTGAATGAAGCGCGCTTGCCGAATCTGCCGGCACCGCTCCATCTCGATGTCAGCGCTGCATGGCCACAGGTGCGATACGACGCGGCCTTCTCCGCAAATACGCTCCACATCATGAGCTGGTCCGAAGTAGAGAGACTGTTCGCGGCACTCGATCATGCGCTCGAAGCTGATGCGGTACTCGCAATCTACGGTCCCTTCAATTATCTCGGTCGCTTCACCAGCCAGAGCAATGCGTGGTTCGATGAGAGCCTGAAGCTACGCGCGTCTACGATGGGCATCCGTGACTTCGAAGCCGTCGATGAGCTCGCGCAGCACATTGGCATGACGCTGGTGGAGGACTGCGCGATGCCAGCGAACAATCGCATGCTGGTGTGGCGACGTCAGTGATTGGCGGGCGCCGAACCACTCTCCAGGTTGAGTGCCGGTGAGCGACGCAGCCGCCAGGCTACAAACGCGCCCGCCAGCATCAGGGGTGCGAGCAGCACGAGTCCGGCGCTGAATTCTCCGGTGGCTGTCTTGGCCAGACCGACGACGGAGGGACCGACGAAGCCACCGAGGGATGCAACGGTGTTGATCAGCGCGATACCACCGGCCGAAGCGTTACCGGTCAGAAACCGGCCCGGCAATGCCCAGAACGGTCCGCGGCTGCCCAGATCACCCACTGCTGCCACGGTGAGCGCAATTATCGCCGGGACGGGCGAGACCGCGTAGACGCTCGCGATGAACCCGAGCGCCGCGATCACGCAGGGCACCGCGACGTGCGCAAAGCGCTCGCCAGTGCGATCGGAGTTCCAACCGATGAATACCATGCCGGCGGTCGCGGCCAGATACGGAATGGCGGTGATCATGCTCACGAGGAAGTTGCTGAGGCCCGAAACGCTCTTGACGATCTGCGGCATCCAATAGGTCAGGCCGTAGCTGCCGCACTGGCACGCGAACATGACGAAGGTGAGCGCCCACACCGTGGGATGAAGGAACGCACGGCCCAGGCCAACACCGTGCTGTGATCTGGCGCGCGCATGCTCGGCCTCGATGCGCTCGCTGAGCCACACTCGCTCGCCGGGCTCGAGCCACCGCGCCTGCTCAGGCTTGTCGGTGAGATAGAACAGAACCACGACGCCGAGAATGACAGCCGGAGCGCCCTCCACCAGAAACAGCCACTGCCAGCCGGCGAGCCCGCGCAGACCGTCCATTTCGAGCAGGCCTCCTGCCAGTGGGCCACCGATTACGACGGAGAGTGGTATCGCCGCCATGAACCACGAGACGGCATTCGCGCGCTGTTCGCGCGGAAACCAGTAGGTCATGTAGTAAATGATCCCGGGCAGGAATCCCGCCTCGGCCACGCCCAGCATGAACCGCAAGGCATAGAAGGTGGTCGTGTTGTGCACGAACATCATCGCGATCGAGACCAGCCCCCACGTGATCATGATGCGTGCTATCCAGAGACGCGCGCCCACGCGGGCCAGGATGAGATTGCTCGGGACCTCGAACAGCGCGTACCCGAAATAAAAGATGCCGGCGCCAAAACCGTAGACCGTGTCGCTGAAGCCCAGGTCCTGGTTCATCTGCAGGGCCGCAAAGCCCACGTTCACGCGGTCGAGCCAGGCGACGATATAAAGAAGGAGCAGGAAGGGGAGGAGTCGCCGCGTCACCTTCCCGAGTGTTACGCGCTCGAGGCTTTCGGACGCCGCGCGTAATGCTGGCTCGCGCTCGGTGGTTCTCATTCGTTCTTTAGCTTTCCGGGCCAGCCTGCGCCTACAGTGCTGGAAGTGTACAGGCTCGTCGCCGCCGTGACTTGGCCGTGTCGCGATCGCGAATCGCGCCCGAATCGCGCCGAGCGGCGCACGTCACACCCGGCGGATGAGACTGGTGCAACAATTCCAACATGCGCTATTTCGGATTTGCACTCCTCGTCCTTGCGCTGTTCGGTGCATACGACTACTTGACGTCCCGTCCCATCGGCTGGCGTCCGGGCATTCTGGTCGCCGCCGAACCCGGGCAGGTCGATCTGGTAGACGCTGCGCCCGTCGAACACGGCAGCTTCAGGCTCATCCCACGTGCAAGGTTTGTCGCTGAAGCCCGAGTCCTGAGTCGATCGCGTTATCGAACTGGCGCACTTGCCGAGGCGAGCCCGCTCGACATCGCCGTCGGCTGGGGGCCGATGTCCGATTCGGCGGTGCTCGCCGATATTGAAGTCACACAGGCCAACCGTTTTTATTTCTGGCACTACGACGAGGAGCCGCCGATTGCTCGCAACGTCATCGAAACGCATTCAGCCAACTGGCATCTCGTGCCCGGATCAGCGAGCGTCTGGAAGAGTCTTCGCGGTATTCGCGTCGGCGATATCGTCAAGCTGCAAGGTGAACTTGTCGACGTTGAGCGCCCGGACCTGGGCGTGATGCGGACTTCACTGCGTCGGGACGATACCGGAGCAGGCGCGTGTGAGGTGATCCTGGTCGATGCCGTCTCGTTCCGTTATCACTGACGCGCCTATACGCCCGAAGGTCTGTAACGGGCGAATCCGATTTCCTCGACCCGCCGAATAGGCAGGCGCATGGGGAAACTGTATGAGCGCGCCGGCGCGGCTCTTCAGCAACCCGGCCGAACACCAAGGTTCATCACCATCTCGAGGAGACGAGAGCTATGAAGAGCAAACTGTTGGGTGCCGCGGTGGCGGCCGCGCTGGGACTTGCGATCACGGTGGCTTCCGCCGATGTCATGGTCGGCGGCAGCGCCATGTTGCCGCAGCGGAACATCGTCGAGAACGCAGTCAATTCGCAGGATCACACGACGCTCGTTGCGGCAGTCAAGGCGGCGGGCCTGGTCGATACCCTCGAGAGCAAGGGCCCGTTCACGGTGTTCGCGCCCGTCAATGCGGCCTTCGGCGCACTGCCCGCCGGGACCGTCGACACGCTTCTGCAACCCGAGAACAAAGCGACATTGACGAAGGTGCTGACCTATCACGTCGTGCCGGGTCGCTACACCTACTCTGATCTGGACCGACTGATCAGCCAGGGCAAAGGCGCCGCGACCCTCACGACCGCGAGCGGCGGCAAGCTCTGGGCGATGAAGAACGGCAGCCACAACATCACTGTCAAGGACGAGACCGGTGCTGTGGCGGACATCACTGTCTATGACGTCATGCAATCGAATGGCGTGATTCACTCCATCGATCGCGTCCTGATGCCGAAGTAGTTTCGGCGATCCTCGCTGTCCGCTTCACCGGCGGCCCGAGGATTTCAAGAACCGGCGCGGCGGGCGACTGCCGCGCCGGATTGCTTGCTGGGCCGTAGCCGATCACGGTTCCCGGCGTTGTCCAAATCTAGGGGGGTCTTCGGCGCAACTTGGGTAGGTCTGCCGATTCGTCCGTGCATCACGCGGAGCAGGATGACTTCGCCCGGGTCGATCCGACTATGGCCGGCACGGGCTTGAACAAGATCTCGCACTTACCTTTCAAAGGAGACCTCGATGAGAATTCTGATTTCACTACTGGGCTTGCTGCTGCTCGCGCCTACGTTCGCGGATGAGGCCCCCGCTCAGCCCACGAGCACTGCGGCTGGCAACGGAGAAATTCATCGCTACGTCGTCGAGCGGACTTTTCCTGCAGGTGCGCTCGACAACCTCGATGCTGCGACCAAGGCGAAGGTCAACGCCAACAATGCCTCGGTCGGGGTGCAATGGCTCCTGTCCTATGCCAACGCGGAGAAGACCAAGACGTATTGTGTCTATGAAGGGCCAAGCGAGAACGCGATCAGGAAGGCGGCTGAGCTCAACAACCTCCCGGTCGACCGTGTGACCGAGGTACCCGTGACATTGTCGCCCGAATGAACTGAACGGCGAGCCGGCGCGGCAGGCAGCCGCCGCGCCGGTTTTGCAGCGCCGGTACATTGGTCCCTGCACGGCGGCGCCCGGCACGCCCGCCCCCTTCCTTCGTCACATCGTCCCCACGTGGGCTAGCGCGGCTGCTGATAATCGTGCGCATCCGGCGCCCATCAACGGTGCCCAGGCCAAGGGGGACAGCAATGAACAGGTTCGTATCGGGGCGCGCGACTGCGGCAATCGCGCTGCTTGGATTGTCGGCGCTCACGGTGACCGCGATCGCAGCCACCGGTGAGATACCCGTAACCACCAACTCGCAGTCGGCACGGATGGATTTCATCGCCGGCCAGGCAGCACTCGACCGCGGCGATGCTTCGCAGGCCAACTCACTGTTCAGGGCAGCAGTCGCAGCCGACCCTGATTTCACCTACGGCTGGTTCAATCTCGCGTTGGCCTCTTTTTCTACCGAGGAGTTTTCCGCCAGCCTGAAGAAGGCGCAGGCAAGCGCGGGCAAGGCAAGCTCAGGCGAGCAATTGCTGGTGCAGATCAACCAGCGTTTCCTGGATGGGGACTTCGAGTCACAACTGTCACTCGCCAACCGCCTGGTGCGGGAGTACCCGAGCAGTCCGCGAGCATGGCTGGCACTGGCCGGTGTGCAGTTCGGGCTCAACAAGTTCGCCGAGCAGCGCCAATCGATCGCCAAGGCGATCGAGCTCGATCCCACGCTCGCGGCGGCGCCGCTGGCGATGGGCAATTCGTATCTGTTCAACGAGCCGCGTGATTTCGCGCAAGCCGAGAAGTTCTTCCGTCAAACAATTTCGCTCAACCCCGGAGAGAGCAACTACTGGTGGTCGCTCGGTGATGTGTATCGGGCGACCAATCGCCTCGAGGAGGCACGCGACTACTACAAGCGCGCCACACTCCTGGATCCGAACGATGGCATCGCGCAACTGAAGCTTGGCCACGTGGATTCCTTCCTGGGCCACTACGACGAGGCGCGAGCGGACTACGATCGCGGGATCGCGACTGCTGAGCCGGTCAACAAGCCGTTCTACGCCAACTACAAGTTGTTCACCTGGGTGCACGCTGGCGATTCTGCTACGGCAGTGCGGGAGCTCGAGAAGCTTGCCGGCGAGACAGACTCGATGGGACTACCCGACGATCAACAGACGGGAGCCAAGGTGTTCGCACTCACGAACGCTGCGACGGTGGCCCTGCACACGGGAATGAACGACGAGGCTGCGCGTGTGATCGGCGAGCTCGCCGCGGTGTTGCGTGCCAACGCCAAGGCGGTTGGAACCGAGGAGTTCGCGAACATCCAGGAAGCGCAAATTGCCTACTTCGAGGGCCAGCTCGCGGCCCGTCGCGGCGACTACGCGCAAGCCTCGAAGCTTGCGAAGAAGTACAGCGACCTGGTCGCGCCGCAGAAGAATCCACGCAAGATGGAGAACTATCACGATCTGATGGGCCTGATCAGTTTCTTGCAGAAGAAATATCCGCAGGCGGTGGCGGAATACCGCCAGGCGGATCTCACCAACATGTACAACAAGTACCACCTCGCCCAGGCACTGGAAGCCGCTAACCAGGGTGCGGAGGCGCGCAAGATCTTCAAGGAAGTGGCGAACTGGAATTTCAATACCGTCGGTTACGCGCTGGTGCGCAAGGATGCGATCGCCAGGGCCGGCTAAGGCCAGCGCGTTTTGTTTCTGTTGGGGGCGGGCGTGGTGCTACCCTTCGCGGCGCCATGCCCGCCCGGACGCCAGGCCCTGCGGATCTCGAGCCGATCGAACGCGCGAGCGTCGATGAGTTGCGCGGTCTGCAACTCGCACGCCTGCAGTGGTCGCTCACTCATGCCTATGAAAATGTAGCTCACTACCGGCGCTGCTTCGATGCCGCGGGCGTGCACCCGGGGAACCTGCGTAATCTCGAAGATCTGCACAAGTTCCCGCTGCTCACCAAACTCGATCTGCGCGACAACTATCCATTTGGCATGTTCGCGGTGCCGCGCGAGCGAGTAGTGCGCATTCATGCCTCGAGCGGCACCACGGGCAAGCCAACGGTTGTCGGCTATACCGCGAAGGACATCGATACCTGGTCGATGCTCGTGGCGCGATCGATCCGCGCCGCGGGCGGCCGTCCCGGTGACATCGTCCACGTCGCCTATGGCTATGGTCTTTTCACCGGTGGGCTGGGTGCGCACTACGGCGCCGAAAAACTCGGCTGCACGGTGATCCCGATGTCGGGTGGGCAGACGGAAAGGCAGGTGCAGCTCATCCAGGACTTTTGCCCTGACATCATCATGGTCACGCCCTCTTACATGCTCGCGATTTCCGAGGAGTTTCACCGACAAGGCATCGATGCGCGCGCCTGCTCGCTCAAGGTCGGCATCTTCGGCGCCGAACCGTGGACCGAAGGCATGCGCGCGGAGATCGAGCAGCGCATGGGCCTCGATGCGGTCGACATCTACGGGCTCTCCGAAGTAATGGGTCCCGGGGTCGCGAGCGAGTGCATCGAGACGAAGGATGGCCCGGTGCTGTGGGAGGATCATTTCTATCCTGAAGTGATCGATCCCGAGACCGGAGCGGTGTTGCCGGATGGAGAGATGGGCGAGCTCGTGCTTACCTCGCTCACGAAGCAGGCGTTGCCTGTGATCCGCTATCGCACGCGCGACCGAACACGATTGCTCCCGCCGACGGCACGGTCGATGCGCCGTATCGATCGCATCACCGGCCGCACCGACGACATGCTGATCATTCGCGGCGTTAACGTATTTCCGACGCAGATCGAGGAGCTGATTCTCGCCGAGAAGCGCCTTGCACCTCATTACTACCTGGAACTGACGCGCGAAACGCACCTGGACCTACTAACCATCAACATCGAGCTGCAATCGGGGAGTGGCGCCAGCGCCCCGGAGTGTGAAGAGCTCTCGCGCACTTTTGCGCGGCACGTGAAGGCTTACATCGGCATTACCGCAAGAGTGGTCGTGAACGCGCCCGGGACGATCGAGCGCTCTATGGGCAAGGCAAAGCGGGTGATAGATAAGAGGAGTCGCAGCTCCTGAGCTCAACGGCCTGAAATACCAATGAATTGGACGTGAGTGTGTAAAGCCTGTAGAGTGCGCGGCGCTGAATCAGGGTCGCGCGGTCAACGCCCCCTTCACTCGCAGTCTGTCTCTCCCGACTTACTTCGATTTTTTCCACCCCTCGCTTTTGACCGCTGCTGCGCTTATGCGCAGCCGTGCGAGTCAACTTAGGATTTCTTACATATGTCATTTGCCGATCTCGGGCTCAAGCCCGAGTTATTGCGTGCCGTAACCGAAAAGGGCTACGACACACCCACTCTCATTCAATCCAAGGCCATTCCCGCAGTGCTGGCCCAGCGCGATGTGCTCGCGCAGGCGCAGACCGGCACCGGCAAGACCGCTGGATTCGTTCTGCCAATGCTGCAGCATCTCGGTGCTGCGTCCGGGCGCGCGCCACGCGCCCTGGTTCTTACACCCACCCGTGAGCTCGCCGCGCAGGTGGCCGAGAGCGCACGTACTTACGGCAAGTACGTCGGACTGCGCACGCTCGTGGTCTTCGGCGGCGTCAGCATCAACCCGCAGATTTCAGCATTGCGCTCCGGATGCGATTTGCTCGTGGCCACTCCCGGCCGGCTGCTCGATCTCGCGGAACAGGGCGCAGTGCAGCTCGGTAGCGTGCAGTGCTTCGTCCTCGACGAGGCCGATCGCATGCTCGACATGGGCTTCATTCCCGACATCAAGCGCGTGATCAAGCTTCTGCCGGCGAAGCGCCAGAACCTGATGTTCTCGGCCACGTACACGGAAGACATCCGCGCGCTGGCGGCGCGAATTCTGCGCGATCCGCAGACGATCGAAGTCGCGCCGCGCAACGCACCCGCCGACGGCGTGGAGCAGCACGTGTATCGAGTGCAGAAGGATCACAAGCGCCACCTGCTCGCACATCTCATCGATGACGGCGGCTGGCACCAGGTGCTCGTATTCACGCGTACCAAGCACGGCGCGAATCGCCTGGCGCAACAACTCGAGTCCAGTGGCATCCGGACGGCGGCGATACACGGCAACAAGAGCCAGGCCGCACGCATACGTGCGCTTTCCGATTTCAAGGCCAACAAGGTTACCGCGCTGGTGGCGACCGAGGTCGCCTCACGAGGCCTCGATATCAAGGAGCTGCCGCAGGTCGTCAACTACGAACTGCCCAACGTGCCCGAGGACTACGTACACCGCATCGGTCGCACGGCGCGAGCCGGCGCCACCGGTCGTGCCGTATCACTGGTTTCGCCGGATGAAACGTCGCTCCTGCGAGATATCGAAAGGCTGCTGAAACGAAGTCTTCCGGTCGTGGCGCTACCCGCCTACGAAGTCCGACAGCAGGTCACAGCACCGGCGGCTGACCGGCGTCTCACGCATTCACCCTCGAGGACCGCCTCGACGCCGGCTCGCCATCATGGCGATTCCCGACGATGGGGCAGGCGCAATAGTCGTCACTGAGGTTTAACCGCGCGCAGCCTTCAACTTTTCGATCGCTGCGCGTTCTTTTTCCGCCGCCGGCCAATCCTGCGCTTGTGCGCGACGCTCATCGGGCTGCGCCTGCCACCATTGGAGCGTCGCTGCCGACGTGTCCGCGAGCGGTCGGTAGTTCATTCCCGCACCCAGCGAAGCTGCGTTGTCGAAATGGCGTGACTCACGGCCAGGCGTTACCAGCGGCAAATTGATACCGAATTCCTTCAGCAGGTCTTCGGTCGGCCAGTGAAACCTCACCATGTCCTTCGAGAGCCAACTGAGACCGACCAGGGTCTCCTCCCAGTTCACCGCTTGCGTCGGTCCGGCAACATTGAAGATGCCAGACACATTACCCTCACCGAGCCCGACGACCCACGGGCCGAGGTCGCGCACGTCCACCCATTGCAGCTCATTGTGGGGCTCCGGCGGACCCAGCAGGTCGCCGCCACGCGCCACTCGGTCCACCCAGTAAGTGAATCGATCGGTCTCATCATTCGGACCGACGATGTAGGTCGGGCGCACGATTGTGGCCGACTTTCCGAGCCCTTTCTGCACGATCCGATCACACTCGGCCTTGAGCGGCCCGTAGCGATCCCAGCTCATCTGTTCGTTCTGCGGATCGGGTAGTGCCCGAAGTGGCGAAGACTCGACGGTATTCTTTACTCCCGGTTCGTAGACCGCGACCGACGAGATATAGATGTATCGCCCAACCCGTCCCTTGAGCAGGTTTACCGATTCGCGCACATGGCGGGGCACATATCCGGAGTTATCGATGACGATGTCCCACTTGCGATCGCCCGCGATAGCGCTCAGGCCCTGGTCAACCTTGGGATCGCGATTGCCGATCAGGATCTCGACCTTGCCGTCGAACGGCGTCGCAGCGCTGCGGCCCCTGTTGAACAGGGTGACTTTGTGGCCTCGAGCGAGCGCATGTTCGACCTGGAAGGGCCCGATGAATCCGGTGCCGCCGAGGAACAGGATGTCGAGAGGTTTCGAAGCGGCTTCAACGGCAGCGCGTGTCACGCCACTCGCCAGCATTCCCAGGCCAGCTGCCGTCCATCCAAGCACTTCGCGTCGGGTCGTCATGTGTTCTCCAGGGCGAATGGGTGGGCGATTTCACCATGCGAGTCATGAAAGGTCACGTTGCCTGGTTCTTGAGCCACTCGATGACCGCGAGCGTGGCATCGCGATTGCGTAAGCGCTCGGGGAGGACGATCCAGTATGCCGACCCGAGCTGCACGTTCAACTTGCCGAAAGGCCTGACCAGGGCGCCGGATGCTACATCGTCATGGGCCAGCTGGTGCCGGGCCAGTGCTACGCCCTGGCCCTGGATGGCTGCGCGCAACACGAGATCAGATGAAGCGAATCTGGGACCGCTCCGTACGTCGAGAGACTGCGGGCCGTGCTCGCCACGCCACAGTTCCCAGGACGCCTGCGGATCGCGATCGTGCAACAGTCGCAAGCGAGCGAGGCGTGCAGGAGTGTCGGGTCGGCCCGAGCGCTGCCAATAGGACGGGCTCATCACGGGATAGAGCGAATCCTCCATGAGCGGCTCGCAGTGGACGTCGCGCCACTTGCCATCCCCGATGCGAATCGCAAAGTCGACTTCCTCTGCGCGCAGGTCCGTAAGCCGCTGATCGACGACCACCGAGACCTCGATTCGTGGCAGCGCTTTCTCCAGCTCCGGCAGCCGGGGCAAGAGCCACCGGGCCGCGAAGGAGGGCGCGGCTGCAATCGTCACCGATCGGCCCGATCTCGCCTCGCGCAGGGCGCCAGCTACGCGCGCAATCTCCTGCAGGCCCGCCAGAGTTGCCTTACCGAGAACTTCGCCTTGCGGCGTCAACGCGAGCCCCCGCTTGCCCCCGCCCGCACGAGCAACTGGAACGCCCAGCCAGGCGTTGAGCTCGGCAATGTGACGGCTGATGGAGGAATGCGCGATGCCGAGTTCACGTGCCGCCGCGCGCACTCCACCGTGTGAATAGACCGCTGCGAACGCCCGCAACGCATGGAGAGGCAAGTCCTGCATGGTCTAAATAATAGACCATAAGTCGCATCCATAAGAACACGCCGCTGGCGAAAATATGCCGAGATAACCAGGAGGCATGCTGATGAATGCGGATCGGACCGATGGTCTTCAGTTGAGACCATACAGCACGGAGAGACGATGGACGCGCTGATCGCGGCCGCGGGAATTCTGCTGGTCGGCGCCATCACGCCCGGGCCTAACAATCTCGTCGTGATGACGGCAGGTGCACGCGGCGGCATTGGCGGTGCGCTTCCAGCGCTTGTCGGCATCATCCTCGGCACGCTCGCGATGAGCGCTGTCGTCGTGCTCGGCGTGGGCGCTGCATTCGCGGCGGAGCCCCGTCTCAGGACAGCGATCACGGCTGCGGGATGTCTCTATCTCGCATGGTTGGGTCTGCGTCTATTCACTGCAGGCGATGCGAAGGCTATGGCCACCTCGCCGCGTGAAACGCGCCTTCCGAGTCATGCCGCCGGTCTGTTTTTCTTCCAGTTCCTGAACCCGAAGGCGTGGGCGATGGTGCTCACGGTGACATCGGGGGTGCACAGCGGCATCGGTGCGACGCGTATCGGGCTTTTGGTGGCGCTCATCGTGCTGATTCCCGCCGTGTGCCTGGCGTTGTGGGCATGGCTCGGGTCTCTCATGACGCGGCGGCTGGCGCACACGCGTGCGGGAACGCGGTTCCAGCGAGCGATGGGAGCCTTGCTGGTCGTTTCGGCACTCCTCTTATGGTTTACGCCATGAAGGTGCTCGCACTGCCGGGCAGCCTGCGGCGAAGCTCCTACAATCGGCGCCTGCTGGAGGCGACGGTCGGCTGCGCGCCGATGGGGATGGAGATTGTCCTCTACGACGAACTCGCGTCAGTTCCACTCTTCAACGAGGAACTGGAGGGCGACACTCCCGAGAGCGTCGTGCAGCTCAGACGACAGGTGGCTGATGCGAACGGACTGCTCATCGCGACGCCCGAGTACAACCAGTCGATTCCGGGTGTTCTTAAGAACGCCATCGACTGGCTGTCACGACCCGCTCCCGAGGAGGTGCTGATCGCCAAGCCGGTCGCGGTCATCGGTGCCTCAGCCGGCCGATGGGGTACGCGTCTCGCGCAAAGCGCTCTGCGCCAGGTTCTCAATGCCACCGAATCACTGGTGATGGCGAACCCGGCGCTCTATGTGCGCGAAGCGGAACGGCTGTTTGACGCCGATGGGCGGCTCATCGATCCGGCGACGCAGGGATCCTTGCGCTCGCTCCTGGTTGCCTTTGGCAAGTGGGTCGATCTCATGGACGCACGAGCGACACGCGGCCTGAGCGGTCAGGCACCTCAATGCCAGGCGCGCGCGGCCGCGAATGCCTTGCCGTAGGGCTTCATGCCGATCCAGAAGAAGATCGTCCCGAGCGGTGCCAGCACGATATGGATGGTCGCGATCGAGTAGCGCAACTTCTCTTCGGCGCCAAAGACGTACTGGGTGAGCGCCGCAACCAGGAGCGGTGCGAGCGCGATGCCGATCATCGAGAAGGAGAACAGGAACGCCGCGGTGATCTGGCCTCGCATCTCATTGGGAACGATCACTTGCAGCGCCGCATTCTGCGGCCCTGCTCCCATCGAGATGATGGTGTAGTTGATCGCGTAGAACACGATGGCGAGATAGGGATTCGGCATGAACGCATAGGCGATGGCAAATGGCACGTGCAATGCGGTCGCGATGAACACGACACGCAGGTTGGCATCGTCGCGGCCCTGCTTCGCGAACCACTCGGCCAGGAACCCGCCTGCGAGCGACCCGATCGGCGCCAGGATCAGCAGGATCGAGCCCTGGATAATTCCGTATCGCGCCGGATCCCAGCCATAGGTGCGCGCAAAGAAGGGCGCATTCCAGAAAAATGCGCCAGCCGCGAGTGCATTGGCGGCCCAGCCGAGGAACATGGGCCCGAATGTGGCGCGGCCGTCATAGAGGAACTTGAACACCTCGCGCACGGGCACGACCTTGACCTTGCCGCTGGCATCCGCTTTATAGGTTGTACTGCGCGCCCCCCGGCGCCTGGGTTCGTGCAAGGTCGTGAGGGCCAGGATGCCGAGCAGCACATCCGGTATCGCCATCATCGAGCAGAATGATCTGCCACGGACGCAGTTCGCCGACCATCGGGACGACGACGTGCATTGTCGAAGCGATCCCGATCAGCGTGCCTCCGAGCAACAGCGCGAGCGCCGCGCCGTAGTAAAAGCCGATGTTCATCACGGCGAGCGCTTTCGGGAGCTTCGCTGCCGGGAAGTAGTCGGCGAGGATCGAGAAGGTGGCCGGCGCGTTACCGGAGCCGCCGATGCCGCCGATCATGCGGACGATGAACAATTGCGAGAATGTGCTGGAAAGGCCGGCCAGCGCGGCCGAGATGCCGGCCAGAATCAGCCCGACCCCGATGATCAGCCGACGGCTGATGATGTCGACCAGCCTCGAGACCGGCAGCATGAAGAGTGCGTTGAGGGCCGCGGCTGCGGTGCCGATCGCTAAGGCCGCCTGCACGTCCGTGAGCCCGAGATCGCGCTTGATGGGCTGGATCAGCAGGCCCGAGATGCTCGCGTTCATGAACAGCACGAGCAGCGTGAGTCCGAAGAACACGACGCCGTACCAGGCGACCGCTGGACGCGGCCAGGCGTCGCCGCTCGCTTGCGCTCGCTGGTCAACGGGATTAGTCGCGGGCTGGTCGTTCATTGTTGTGGGCTCCGACTGACTGGCAGGGCTGGAATCCGCTTCACCCGCGAACCATACCTGTTTCCCGATGGGTCGAGAATCGGTGCGCCCAACGCTGTGATAGTCGAGTTTGGCTCAGTGCGAGCTGCGATGGAGCTTCAGATGCTCGAGTTGTACCACGGCTCGCCTGCGGCCAATTCTCTGAAGGCGCTCCTCCCACTCAAGGAAAAGGGGGTGGAGTACGTCAGCCATTACATGAACCTGCTCGAGTTCGAGCAGCACGAACCGTGGTTCGTGAAGATCAATCCGAACGGCCAGGTGCCGGTGCTGGTCCATGACGGCAGGAGCATCACTGAGTCGACCGTAATCAATGAGTACGTCGATGAGAGCTTCGCCGGTGTGCCACTGCGACCGGCGGACGCCTACGGGCGCGCACAGATGCGCATCTGGACCAAGTTCGTGGACGAGTACTTCTGCCCTGCACTCAGCTTTCTGGGCTGGCATGCCATGATCCGTACCGCGGTGAAGCATCTGACGCCAGAAGACTTCGAGGCCCGGATCGCCCGCATTCCGCTCAAGGAACAGCGTGACAAGTGGCGAGAGTCAGCCGCCCAGGTCTGGACCGACGAGCAACTCGAGGATTGGCGCCGCCGCGTGCGCACCTCGATCGCGAGGATGGAGGAGGGGCTGCGGGGGCCATGGATGCTCGGCGAGCAGTTCACGCTCGCCGACGTGAGCCTGTTCTCGATGCTGATCCGGATGCCTCAGTACTACGCGGAGATCGTCAACGACCGGGACAGTCCGCGCGTCATCGAATGGTACGGACGCATGATGAACCGCCCCGCCGTCAAGGAAACCCTGGCGATCCAGCCTCCCGCAGGCGCTGAGCGGGCAAGACGTTCGACCGGTCGCTGATTCAGAGCCCGAGCAGGTCCCGGACCGGGCGGGGTGCGAACTCGCTCCACTCGACTCCCAGGCCATCGGCCGCGACGCGCACCACGAATGCTGCGATCCTCGCGCCGGACAACTCGAGCTCAACGTGCGTCCATGGAGTAACCTGCAGGCGCGTGTGCACGAAAGCCCCGCTCAGGCTCGCGTCTCTGATCTGTCCCGCTGCATCCCATTTCGCGCAATGCACACGGACGCTGGCGCGCACCGGCACGCGCTCGCCCCATCGATGCTCCATCCTGTTGCGCGGGCCGGACGTGCGCGGGCTTGGCACGCGTTGAGGACTCGAAACTTCCGCGGGTGATGACTGCACAGTATCCATGGCTTGATTCATGATCCTTGTCCTCAGCGCGACCCGAACACCGCGGCAATTCGCAGGGGTACGTACAGGACAGCACTCGACCAGCGCAGGTTCCTGCATTCGGGTCGCGGTTCGTGTCAGGAAGTGCAAATCCTGACAGTCGAGCGGCCCTGCGTTATTCTCGCGGCGTGATTCTTTGCGCTCATGCCGTGCGGCCAGTGATCAGCGCTCAATCCACAAGCGAGGACTGATGGACCGACAGAAACTGCTGGCAGTGATCGCCGCCGTGGCGCTGGTCGCCATCGCGGGTATTGTCTATTACCAATACCGCAAATCGCAGGTGCCCGCGGAGGCGCTGGCTCCTCCAGCCCCCTCCAAGCCGGCTCCCGAACCTGCAATTCGTAACCCTGTTCCCGAGGTTCCCGCCGAGACGCCGCTTCCGGCCATCAACGAGAGTGACAGGCCGTTCCGCGATTCACTGTCTGGCATTGTCGGTCGCGACGCAGTCAGCCAGTTTGTCGCGCCGAACGACGTCATACGTCGCATCGTGGTCACGGTCGATAATCTGCCCCGCAAGAAGGTCGCTGTGGAACGGCGCCCGATTCTGCCGACAGGGGGTACGTTCGCCACCTCGGGAAGTGAGGAGACTCTGACCCTCAATCCCAACAACTACGCGCGCTACGCACCGCTGGTTCGCCTGGTCGAGGCCGCTGACCCGAAGCAGCTGACGGCGCTCTATTTTCGCTACTACCCGCTCTTCCAGCGCGCCTATGAAGATCTCGGTTATCCGAACGCCTATTTCAACGATCGACTGGTGGAAGTGATCGACGACCTGCTCGCGACGCCGCAGGTCAACGGGCCGATCAAGCTGGTGCAGCCGCGGGTGTTCTATGAGTTTGCCGACCCGGCGCTCGAGGCCAGGTCATCGGGCCAGAAGCTGCTGCTGCGCATGGGCACCGAGAATGCAGCGGCGGTCAAGGCGAAGCTCACCGAATTCCGGAACACCATCGTCAGCAAGAAGCCCGCCGCGGGTCCCTAGAAGGGCAGTTCGAACTGGCCAGCTGCGGAGACGATCTGGCCGCTGTGGGCCTGGCGGGTTGATCTTTCCCTGGCCCGTTCTTCCTTGATTGCGTCAGATGATGCGTTGCCGTGCGGCGCGAAAGCCGGGACCTTGGAGCAGCAATCATGTCACGTTCGTGTCGGCCAGGGGAAAGATCAACCCGCCAGGCCCACAGCCGGCCGGAACAGACGACTCTTCAAGCTGCGAAGGCCAGGCGTTTGCGGAATTCGCCCAGCAACAGCCAGAGACTGAACACCGCCTGCAACGTAACCGTCGCCACCGACAGGTACCAGAAGTGCTCGAGCTGTACCCAAGGCTGCAGCGACAGCCAAATCGCCGCCACACAGAACGGCAGGATGCGCGTGGCACTGCTGAGGAGCGCTGGCCACGTGTTGCCGATCGCCTGGAAGAGGCCCGAGCAGGTGAAGATGATTCCGGTGGCGACAAAGTTCCAGGAGATGATTCTCAGGTACTGCACGCCCACCTGGATCACGTGCGGATCGTTGGTGAAAGCTCTGACCAGGAGCGGGGCCTTCCACTGGCAGAGCAGCGTCATGACCGACATGATGACGATGCCTGCAAGCGTGGCGGTGCGAAACGTCTCACGCACGCGCTGCGCCTGGCGGGCACCGAAGTTCTGACCGGCGATCGGTGAAGCGGCAAACGCGACTGCCATCGCGGGCAGGAAGATCGACTGCATCACCCGCGAGCCGATACCGAACCCGGCCTGGGCCGCGGCACCGAATTCGCGGATGCACCAGTAGATGATGCCGACAACGAGAAACATCATCATGAATTCGCCACCCGCGGGCAGCCCGAGATTGAGCATGCGCTTCCAGGTGGAGAAGTTGGGCTTCCATAGCGAGCTGTCCACATACACGTACTTCTCGAGTCGCGCGAAGTAGATGAGCAGCATGATCACGCCAACACTGATCGATATCGAGCTCGCGAGCGCGGCGCCCTTGACGCCGAGCGGATGCCCGGTACCCCACCCGGCGATCAGCACCGGCGCGAGGATCGTATTGAGAATGAGCGTCATCGACTGCACGATCATCGTCGGCTTGACGATACCGGTGCCGCGCAACGCCGCACCCATGCCAACGAGCGCAAACTGCAGCGCAAGGCCCGGAACGAACCAGAACAAATAAGTCTGCCCCGCCTCAGCTGCTCCCGCGTCCGCAGCTATTGCGCGCACATACGCCCCGGCGATGGTGTAGCCGGCGATGAGCATCAGCACAGAGCATACGGATGAAATCAGCAGCGCCTGATTGAAGACCAGGTTGGCATCGGCCGGATCCTTGCGACCCACCGCATGCGAGATCAGCGTGACGGTCCCGACTGAAAGCACTTGTGTCAAGGCCATGACGACGAACATCACATTTCCGGCAGCGCTCACGCCGGCGAGCGCCTGCTGCCCGAGGCCTGCGACGAAGTACAGGTCCACCAGGTAGTACAGCGTCTGCACCAGCATGCCGACGCCGATGAAGGTCGACATCTGCACGAGATGGCCGCCGATCGACCCTTGAGTCAAGTCCTTCATTGTTCTGCCTTAACGAGCGCCGTCAGAGCCTGGCGGCGCGCCAGTTTAACTTAGTGCTGCCCAGAAAACGCTTGCCGCGCATCTCGAGCGGGACCACGATGCTCGTGGAGATCAAGAGTTCATGAGCCGAGCTTTCGTTCGTGAGTCGGATCAGGATGCGGCGGCAGAAACTCTGCCGGAGCGCATCGTCAGCCCGCACCCGAATTTCGTCACGCTCCGGGGGCTGAAGCAGATCGACGAGCAGATGCGCAGCCTCGAAGCCGAACGCCAGGCGGCGCGCTCCGATGCTGATACTTCGCGACTCGCCCGAGTCGCACGGGACCTGCGCTACTGGTCGCAGCGGCGTGCAACCGCTCGAATGATCGAACCTGCGGCTCAACCGGATACAGTTCGATTCGGCGTGGAAGTAAGGCTGCGTCTGCAAGATGGCAGCGAGCGCACGTTCCGTCTCGTCGGTGAAGACGAGGCGGACCCGGCCCGCGGGCTCATAAGCTGGGTCTCACCCCTCGGAGCCACGCTTATGGGTCACGAGCCGGGCGATCTGCTGAGAGTGCTCGACACGAATGCCGAAATCGTCGAGCTGAGACCCTGAGCGATTCCCGCCGGCTAGCTGCCAGCGTGCACGACGCGCAAGGCCAGCGCGGCAGCGCGCACGCCGCTTTCCCAAGCGCCGTGGATCGTGCCGAAATGCTCGACTGAACAGGCTTCGCCCGCGAAGAACATCCGCTCGCCGACCGGTTGATTGAGAACCTCGCGCATGTGTGCCCGACCCGGCCGCGCAGCGGAATAGGACCCGCGTGACCAGGGATCCTCACTCCAGCCAACGGTCAGGCTGGCCGTGATTCTGCGCACGAATTCGCTGCCAAAGATTCCGCTGAGCTCCTCGCGCGCGAACTGCTCCAGCTCACCGCGCCTTTCGAGATCTCGCGCGAAGCGTCCGCCAAAGTACGCGAGCAGCGCTTCCTGTCCCGCGGGACGAACCTGATAACTGCAGGTGCGGGCTTGCTGGTCGGTACCGATAAAGTGAGTGGTGCCTTCGTAGGGAAGCGCACCCGGCTCCATCCTGAAGAACACCTTGTTGGCGATGCCGAGCGGCACATCGTGCAAGGCCTGCTGGATGGCCGCTGGCAATGCAGGCTCGAACCGGATGCCGTCCTGTGCAAGAACCGAAGTCGGGGCCGTGACGATGACGGCACGCGCGTCGAGCGAACCCACTGGTGTCCGTAGAGTGACACCCTGACCGTGCCAGTCGATCCTCTGTACCGGCGTCGCAAGGCGTACCTCGAGGTCGTTCGCCGCACGCGCCACGACGCTTCCAAGACCCTCGCGAACGGCCCAGTTGATCTCCGTGTCCTCGAACCGCGCCACGTCGAGGCTCGATACCGAATCACTCTCGATGCCGATGTACCAGGTCATGATGGCTTCGAACTGAGCACGGACGGCGTTGTCAGGAATCAACTCACTCATCGCCACATCGCGACCTTCAGCGGCGGCGCGGCTCGCGAGAGAGAAATTCTGCTCGAGATCGTGACCGACGGTGGCCAGCTCTTCGGCACTGCGGATCTTCGCGCCGACACGCCGGCGCCAGTCCGGCGGCTGTTCGATGATGGAAAATCCTGACTCACGCGCCACGGCGGCCCACGGGTTTTCGGCGGCGCTGTGCAACCAGGCGCAGCCGTGATCGAGCGGCATGCCGAGGGTCGAGCTGTCGGTGTGAGCACGCCCGCCGATGCGCTCGCGCGCTTCGAGTAGAAGTGCATCCGATCCGTTGGCTCGCAGCCAGCGTGCGGCGGCAATCCCCGCCGCACCGGCGCCAACAATGACGATATCGAATGTGGACATGAGGAGCGCGCCGGTACGACGTCGAGGTCAGGGCCTCGCGTCCACCCGAAAGATCGGATACAGGCGGTACCGATCGTCCCACGACGGATGATGGCGATAGAAGAATTCGAGTCGCGCCGCGGGGTCGGCGGCGAACTTCGGATCGTTGGCGAGACGGCGTTTGAATTCGGCGGCGAGCTGCGGATCTTTGGCCAGCATCTGCTCGGCCACCTGCTCGTTCACGTACGCCTCCATGTATTCGCGCACCTCGAACGCCACGTTGAAGAAGCCCCAGGCTGCAAAGGAGTCTGATGACTGGGGCTCGAGCAGCGCGAGGATGAGTCGTGAGCCAGGCTGAGCGATCGGAACATACAGCGAGCCGGCGGGCACATCGCGGTGCTCGCTGCCCCAGCTGCCATCGATCTCGACCGTAGTACGGCCCTCTGAAGGCGAGGGCGAAAACGTCGCCTTCGTGGCGCGGAAGGTCTCGACACTTGCCTGCGCGTGAGACGTCGCCAGCCGCTCGAACCGAATGCCGTGCAAGCTCAGGCGTTCGGACAACCAGGCTGCTTCTGCAGCGGGCACGATGTATCCGCCACGGGGCGCGAGCGTGCTCCTCTTGGCGACGACCTGGTCCTGCAACGGTACGTGCCAGATCTGCGGCTTGCGCGGGTCGTAGCGCGTCACCGTGCCACCGGAAATCTCCGACGGTGAACGTGTGTATGCGTAACCGCGAAAGTCGATCATGGTGGCGTGCGGCCCCACATCCCACTCCATCGTCACTTCTTGTCCACCGAGTGCCTGTGCGCGCTCATCTTCGGCACGAGCCTGTGCGATCCATGCCGCGCCCTCCCGTTGCGTCATCCCGGCGAGTATCACGAGGATGTTGCGCATGATGCGAACGCGCGTGGGGTAGTCCTTCCATGAGTGCGTCTCGACCAATAACGCAAAGCGATTACGCAACGGCCAGTAGCCGGTCGAGAAACGCGGCGGGTACGGACTGATTGTGAACCCGGAGGCGGGATCGTCTGCATCATTGAGTGACGGGTAAAAATCGAGTGGCAGCGAACCCTGCTTTGCGAGGCTGTCGTTGAGCTCTTGCAGCATCTCGCGCCCCGTTGGCTGAAGCTCCGGCGCGCCGATATAGCGTGGTTGAATGTTGTTGGAGACATCGGGTTCGAACTGCGCACCATCGGTGGTGTGCAGATCGACGTACAGGATCGGGTCCCAGGCGTCGAGCAGTCGCAGAATCGCCCGCGTCTCCGGTGCATCCAGCTTGGTGTAGTCGCGATTGAGATTGAGGTTTTGGCCGGTGGTGCGCCAACCCATCTCCTCCGGTCCGTTCTGGTTCGGGCGGTTCCAGCGTCCGAAGCGCTCATGCCCATCGACGTTCAGGACCGGCACGAATACCAGCACGAAAGACTTCAGCGTCCCGGGAGCAGCTTTCTCATCGAGCAATTCGCGCAAGGCGAGAAATCCCGCGTCCTTACCCTCGATCTCGCCGGCGTGAATTCCACCCTGTGCCAGCACCACGGGAAGTCGGCGCTCGCGCGCGAGCTCCGGCGTCAGGGCGCCGCTGCGCGATGCGATCAGGGCGAGCATCGGCCTGCCTTCAGGCGTACGCCCGAATTCCTGGCAGCGCACAGCCTCGGGATAGGCCTTCGCGAAAGCTGCGCACAGTCTCTCGACTTCCTCGTAGCGACCCGTCTTCTGAAATCCTGATTGTTCGGAAATTGTTTGCAGCATGTCTGGCTCTGCCGAGTGGGCGATCTTGTAAGTGGCGAGGAGCGTGAGAACGCAGCCCACCCAGGGTCGAATCATGTTGTTGCGTCCGGCACCCACAGGTGATGAATGCCCACGTTGAGTCGAAACGGCAGCCTCACAGTGGCGACGGGCCCGGCTTGCATGTCCTGGGTATCCACGATGAGAAAATCGGTACGACCTTCGAGCAGCCGGTTGGTAGTGCCCATGAGGTAACCGTCGCCTTCAGCTGCACTCTGACGGCGCGGGGCGAAACAGCATTCACCGAGGCCCGAATCGCTCCCGACGAAGAACGAGTTTGCTTCCTGCTTGAGCTGATCAAAGCGCGTGTAGCAGTTCAGCGGGCGCATCGGGCTGCCGGCGAGACGCTCATGCAACGGGCGTTCGGGGTCGAGCGTAGGCATGAAGCCAAAGCGATACGGCTGAGTGTGATAGCGATCGTCCTGGCGCGGCAGCATCCCGACCTGCGGAAACAGGACTTTCATGTCGTAGAGTTTGGCGGGCCCGGAAACATCGACCGAGAGCCGCGTGAGGCGACCTTGTGCGCCCATCGGGTCGAAGGGCTCGCCGTGCAGGTTTGGAAAGAAGGGAAACTGGTTCTTGAGCGCCATGTCGACGTCGACGTGAATCGTGTTGCCGTCCGAGAATGCTCCCATCACGTGCGTCGCGCAGCGCTCCGGCCCTTTGAACCAGCGCAAGTCCTTGCCGTCACCACCCCGGCGCATCACGCCGAACCAGGTGGGGAGCGAGGAGTCCCAGGCGAAGTGCACTTTGCCTTTCTTCATTTCCTCGACGTTGGTCGCCATCGGGATCACCAGGAACGCGATGTGTGAATCGGTAACTGCGAAATCGTGCAGCATTCCGACGTAAGGCACCTTGATCCAGGCGCTCCAGTTGAGCCTGCCGTTGCGGTCGACGGAGAAGACCACCACGTCGTCCGTCGCCTCGCCCTTGGCTTCGTAGCCGAAGCCGATCATCTCGCCGCTGCTCGAATCGATCTTGGGATGCGCGGTGAAGGTGAGGCTCTCGAGCGTGCCGCCAAAAGTGTGGTAGTCATCGAGCGTATCGAGGGTGAGCGGATCCATGACGACTGGCGGGCTGTCTTCCTTGAGGGCGAGGAGCTTGCCGGCGTGGAAGATGATGTTGGTGTTCGCGGTTCCACGGCTGACCTTCTTTACTCGTGGATCGTCCGTGTGCGGGTTGCGATAGGTGCCGAAGAGTGACTGGCGCGCCTCGCGTTGCGCTTTGAAGCGCTGAGTGCGCACGTAGCGGCTGCGAAAATCGACGTGGCCGTTCGAGATTCGGAACATCGCGACATGGCCTTCGCCATCGAACGGAATGTTCGGCACGCGAGGCGGATATTGAAAGTCGGGGCCCACGCGATAGAAGGCGCCATTCAGATCGAGAGGAATCTCGCCTTCGACTTCGCAGTCCCGGATATCGCATTCAGTGCGAAACGGAGCGCCGAAGGGGTCAGGCGGGAATCTCACTGGTGCCGGCCTGGAATCTGAGGTCATCCGCGAACTCCCCGTAGCTTTAGGCCGAGCCCGCGTGTCGTGGGATCGGCCAGAGTCGATTGGGCAGGCCGTGCAGCCTAACGTTCCGCGGCGCACAGGGGTAGTGGCCGGACATTCCCTTCGCGGCACGTGGTCGAGCAGGGTGATGCTCTGGTACTGTCACGAACAGATTCGGTCCTGGCGTCTGGAGAACAAGAAGTGAACCCTGTTCCTCTCCTGCATCGGCGTGAGTTTCTCAAAACATCAACTGGCGTCCTCACGGGACTCCTGGCTGCCGGCAGTCCGCTTTCGCTGCTGGCACCGACCCGCACCTGGGCCGTGGACCTCAAGACATTGACGAGCGCTGAAGGTGCCACGTTGATGGCCATGGCGCGGACCATCGCGCCTCACGACAAGCTCGAGGACGCCGCCTATGCGCTCGTGATCCAGGGCGTTGACGGCGAGGCAGCCAAGGATCCTGCCCTTGCCAAGCTCCTGAAAGAAGGAGTGCAAGGTCTCGGGCCCGACTTCGCGCGCGCGCCGGAAAAGGCACGTGTCGCAGCCCTGAAGAAGATCGAACCCTCCGGGTTCTTCCAGACCGTGCGCGTCAAGACCCTGCAGTTGCTCTATGCCTCGCCGCTCGCCTATGCCTGCTTCGGGTACGAGGGCGAGGCGTTTTCGAAGGGCGGATATCTCTATCGCGGCTTCAACGATCTGCGCTGGCTGCCGGACGTTCCGGAAGCGGACGCCGGGCCGGTAGCCTGAGGTACGCGCATGGCAACCTTCGAACAGGGCGATGACGGTGTAGTGGTCATCATCGGCTCCGGCGCCGGCGGCGGTACGCTCGCGCATGAGCTCACGCGCAACGGCATCAAGGTCGTGCTGCTCGAAGCCGGCAAGCGCGAGTCCATCGCAACTTTTTCGCAGGATCCGGGCGTGGCTTTCGGTCAGCTCACCTGGCTCGATCCGCGTGCGCAGTCCGGCAGCTGGAGCGTGCCGCGCGACTTCCCGACGCTGCCAGCGTGGATCGCGAAGACCGTCGGTGGCACGACCGTGCATTGGACCGGCGCAACGCCGCGCAATCGCGAGTGGGAAGTCGCCACGCGAACGACCTATGGCGATATCCCCGGCACCTCGCTCATCGACTGGCCGATCAAGTACGACGAGCTCAAGAACTACTACCAGCTTGCCGAGCGACGACTGGGGGTCACACGGCGCAATGGCGTTCCTGGGCTGCCGGCCTCGAACAACTTCAAGGTGCTCTACGCCGGCGCAAAGAAGCTTGGCTACCAGCGCGTGCATACCGGGTATATGGCGATCAATCCACGGCCCTCGGATGGCCGCGGGCTCTGCATCCAGCAGGGCTTCTGCGCGCAAGGCTGCAAGACCGGCGCGAAATGGAGCACGCTGTACACCGAAATCCCGCGCGCTGAAGCCACCGGGAAACTCGACCTGCGCATCCAGTGCATGGCGACGCGGATAGAGCACGGTGCTGATGGGCGCGTGACTGGTGTCGTCTATCGCGATGCGCAAGGCAAGGAACAGCGGCAGAAAGCGCGCATCGTGTGCGTCGCGGGCAATGCCCTCGAAACCCCGCGCCTGCTCCTGCTTTCCGAATCTGCAAAGTATCCGCGCGGTCTGGCGAATTCATCCGACCAGGTGGGGCGCAATTACACGCACCACGTCATCAATTTCGTCTGGGGAGTGTTCGACAAGCCGGTGCGTGCGTGGCGCGGAACGACGCTCGCGGGTCTCGTCGAGGATCCCACCATCAACGATCCGAAGCGCGGTTTCGTCGGCGGCTACCACTTCGAGCTGTGTTCGCTCGATCTGCCCACCTTCCCGCTGGTCGGCATACCCTACGGCTGGGGACGCGACTTCGCGTCAGTGATCGACAACTTCGTCAATATCGCCGGCCTGCTCGTGAATGGCGAAGACATGCCGCGCGCCGACAATCGCATCACGCTCGATCCAAAGCTCAAGGACGCTCATGGTCTGCCGGTTGCGCATGTGCACGTCGACGAGCATCCCAACGACATCGCGTTACGTGCGCATGCGACGGAGCAGGGCGCGAAACTCTACGAAGCGATTGGGGCCACGCGCACCATCAAAGGCAACCATCCGCCGGCGACTCACAACATGGGAACGGCGCGCATGTGTGCAAAACCCGGCGACGGCGTGACCAACGCGTGGGGCCAGACGCACGACATCAAGAACCTGTTCGTTTCCGACGGGAGCCTGCTCAGCACGCCGGGATCGGCGAACCCCACGTTGACGATCGTCGCGCTGGTGCTCCGTCAGTCCGAATACATCCGCCGCGAGATGAGCGCACGCAACATCTGATCAGGTGCTTCGGCGTGCTCTGCAGACCCCGGCGGAGGACCGTCGAGAGCACGAGCGCCGCCAACGCCCAGGCGCTCACCTGGTTGAAACCTTCGGCAAGGATGAAAGCGGACGGGAACTGATACCAGTTCCAGTACGCGACGCTGATCGCGAGCCAGCCCATCAGGCCGACGGCCGCGCCAAAAGCCACCCGACCCCACAAGCTCAAGGACGTGTAACCAAGCAATATGCTGAGCACGAGCGCGGCCAGGAAATCGTTGACGAGCTCCGTCATCACCTGCCGTATCGACAGCGGTTCATGCCCCGCTGGATCGAACAACAGCAGACCGTTCGGCCCGGCCTTGATCTTGTCGGCCCACGCGCGTTGTTGGTCCTCCGATAGATTGCCGAGGTCTGCAACACCGGGGAAAAAATACAGGCCCTTGTCCGGAATGGTGGCGCGCATCGCGTCGAGTAGTCGGGCTTCATCGGGCAGGGAACGCAATCCCGCTTCGCCTAGCGGCGAGACCGCATGCGAAATGAATCCCCACAGAAAAACTGCAATGCCGGCGAGCACGCTGGCGAAGATCAAACGACTCATGGGATGACTCACCGAGTGGGTTGAGAAACCGACGGCTTTGATGGGACGTTGATTTCAATCTTGACCCCGTTCGGGTCCAGAAGGAACAACTGCCTCAGAGTGCCGCCGGGAACATGGTTGATATGTGCGCTGACCCCGTGCTGCTGCAGACGCGCGAGAATCGCATCGAAGTCCTCGCCGTTGAACGCGATGTGGTCCACCGCACCGGTACCTGATGCCGGGGTCGTGACGGGGATTCGCTGTGATCGCGAATGCTCGGTGTAGGTCTTCCACTCGCCGATGTGGATGCAAGGCGTATCGCCGACGTACAGCCAGTAGCCAGGAAATGCGAGCGGGGGACGAGGCCCGACACGCATCCCCAGCGCGTTACAGTAAAAGTCGCGTGTCACATCGATGTCTTCAGTCAGTACGAGGTAGTGCTCCATCTTTGTCAGGGGCATGAGTGAACTCCGATTCAGTGTGCCGGCCGGGGCCGCACGACAATGGGAACGTTGCACAGCTCGACATAACCCGCCGGAATCTTGTACCAGTCATCGCGACGGTTGCGACGGGCTTCAACCAGATCCTTGAAGGTCTGCGTGTCGGTGCGAATGACTTCGAGCGCTGACCGTTGCGGCTCCGGCACATCCGCGGCCACCTGCATCGACTTGATGGGTACGCGTTGCTCGGGCTTCTCGTAGTAGCCCAGTTGCGCCGTGCCACGAGGCAGGCTCGAGAGCAGCTCGATGCCCTGCACGACACGTCCCACGAGCGTGATGTTGCGATCCAGGTGCCGCGGCGCATTGCCGATGACTACATAGAGTTCGGTGCCGCCGCCGCTGTCGATGTCGTTGTCACGCCCCGCACCCACCATGCCGTAGCAGTGGGCGAGCCATGCGGTCCCGGCCTTGGGATCGCGCGCGGAATAGAAGCCGCCCGAAAAACCGACTTGAGGCGCGTAGCCATCGGCATCCGGCAGTCGGGTGAAGTGAATATCGGAACGCAACGGAATGGTGAACTCCGCCGGCAGCGTTCGTTTCGCCGTGCGAATCGGGCGATTCGCATCCGGGTCCGCCCATTGCACGACGTAGTTGTCCTGGACGCGGACGATTGCGAGTCCGTCGAAGTAGTGCTCCCGTACCAGCGCCTTGATATTGGCGGCATGCTGGGGCGCGAAGAGCGGTGCGAGCTCGATGACGATCCGGCCCATGGCGAGCTCGAGGTAAAGCGTGTTTTCAGGATCGAGCGGTCGCCAGTCCGACGGCGTCGACGCCGCGAGCACATCCGCCATAGTCCTGGGTTTTTCTGGCGCGGCGAGCAGGGCCGAGGCACTCGCCAGAAGACCCGCCATGGCCAGACCGTGGAGGCGACGCATACTCCATCCCGTCCCGATGACCCAAGGGTCGACGCGTGATGCTAAGCGAATCGCGTTCCGCGCACTACAATGAGCCATGATCCCGGGAAGCTGCCTGTGCGGAGAGGTTCGATACGAGGTGTCGGGCCCGTTCAGCATGATGGGTCACTGCCATTGCTCCATCTGCCGCAAGCACCACGGCGCGATGTTCGCGACCTTCGTCGCCGTACCGGTGCCAATTTTCGCTGGCAGGCTGGCGAGAAGGGCGTCGGGAGCTACGAATCCTCACCTGGAGGCTCGCGCTCATTCTGTCGAGTGTGCGGCTCTGTCACTCCATTGCAGTTGCCGCAACTCGATATCGTTTTCCTGCCCGCAGGGAACCTGCAAGGGGACCTCGATGCGAGGCCGGAGAATCACATCTTCGTCAAATCAAAAGCACCGTGGCACGAGATTACCGACAGGCTGCCACAGTACGACGAATACCCGCCGGGGTTCGATGCGCCGCAGATCCAGCGACCAATCATCGAGCCGAAGGAGGGCGTCGTGCAGGGAAGCTGCCTGTGCGGCGACGTCGCGTATGAGATGGAGGGACTGCCGGTGCGCGTGCAGAATTGCCACTGCTCGCGCTGCCGTCGGGGACGGAGTGCTGCGCACGCAACGAATGCGTTCTATCCTTTGGCGCAGTTTCGCTGGGTGCGAGGCGAGGAGGGCGTTGTGGACTATCAGCACGCCGACGCACGCTATTTCGGTACCGCGTTCTGCCGGCGCTGTGGTGGCGGCGTGGCGCGCCCCTCACGCGAGCGCGGGATCGTGGTAGTTCCGGTAGGCGCTCTCGATTCCGATCCGCAGATGCGTCCGCAGAGACATCTTTTCGTCGGCTCGAAGGCGAACTGGTTCGAGATCACCGACGACATCCCGCAGTTCGCCGAGATGCCCCCTTCGTAAGAAGACAGTCCGAGCCGGCCATTTGGGCCGCTGCAGGCCTGGCTGGTGGATCTTTCCCTCGGCCGACACGAACGAAACATGCTGCCAATGTACGCCTCAGCTTTCGCGCTGCACGGCAACGTATCTTCGGCGTAATCAAGCAAGAACGGGCCAGGGAAAGATCCATCAGCCAGGCCCGCAGCGACCTGGCTCGTCCCGCTTTACTCTTGAGACTCGGCGCCAGCAGCCACGAGGGCGACGTCGCCCATCGAAACGGTTTTTGGGTTGAACTTTTTTGCGGCCGCGGTCATTCGCGTCAAGGCAGCGGCGATCGGCATGGGTGGCTTCGTGTCACCCTTCTTCATCTTGTGAAAACGCACCGGGTTGATGCGGGCAACGACGTAGCTGCGCAGGTACGGTGACTTGAAACCGCGCGCCTGCAGAGCGCTGATGATGCGCTTGACGGTGCCGTCGATCTCCTCCAGCCGCGCGGCGTGGCCTTCGCGTTCTCGCAAGCTCGCCTCGAGCGGACGGTCGCTGAAACGATCGACTTTTTTCAGGAACGAGCTGTAGGCCCCGCCCGCGAAGCGCGAGTTCTTCTCGTAGATCATCCCGAGAGTCAGCAGCTCCGCGGCCTCGAACTCGGCTGCGAACTTCGACTCGAGCGCCTCGCGATCGCGCCGCGCGAGGCTGCGCGCCATGCGGATCACCTCGAGACTGCGATCCTTGAGGTTGTGGGCCTTCTCCGTGTTGAGCGCGAGGATCCGGTAGGCGAGTGACTCCTCTGGGGAGATCAGCGCGGTGATCAGTCTCAAACCGAGAAACTTCGCCGCAGCAAGCCTGTGACGTCCGTTCGGAGTCCACAGGTGACCGTCCTCGCCTCGCACCACGATCAGCGGATCGAGAAACACTCCCGTTTCGTCGATGCGCTGGGCGAGACGCTTGGCGTGGGTAGGCGACAGATCGCGTTGGAAGGGCGTCGGCTGGACGGCCGCGAGCGGCAGTGATGCGACGAGGAGCGGGCGCCCACTCAGGGGTTCCCGATACGCGCCAATCGCGGCGCCGCCTGCTTCCTTTACCTGTGCTACGAGTGGGGCGAGATCGGGCTGGGTCAGATCGAGTGCCGTCTCTTCCGCCGTGACTCCGCGAGCCTGCTTGCCGGGGGCCAGGCGACCGCGGGTGGTCTTTCTTGCGCCTGCCCGCGCGGATCCTGGCTTCTTCGCAGTCCTACGTGTTGCCATGGATGCAGACTGCCGCTCCGGTCTTATGATGTAAACAGTGAGCCCGTCACCGCGCGGCCCTGAACTGCTGGAGAGCCGAGATGCCAGTTCCATGGATTCAGATCGTTCAATGGGTGCCGTCGATCCTCGAGCTTTCCAAGGAACTGCTCAATCGGTCGCGGCGCGTGCCGTCCGCCCCTGGAGGCGCCCCCGCTGACCCCGCGGCACGCCTCGCAGCCCTCGAAGAAAACGAACGGCGGCAAGCGGAACTCGTGAGCCGTATGGCCGAACAGACGGCGCAACTGACCGCTGCGGTGACGGCGCTTCACCGGCAGATGCAATGGCTGATCGTCGGCCAATGCATCGCCGCGGGGGTTGCACTACTCGCCCTGGTATTGGCGATCAGTCGCTGAACGGGAGCAGTCGCCTCACGCGGGCAAGGGTTCCGACCCACTGAGAAATCCCAGGACGGCGGCCGTGTAAGCCGGTGCGCATTCGACGTTCGACAGATGCGCCGCATCGAGCACCGTCAGTCGCGCGCCTGGGATGCGTTCGCGGATCAGCTCCGCGTGCTCCGGCGGCGTGGCTGGATCGCGTGCGCCGGCAATCACGAGCGCCGGGGCCCGGATTGCGCCGATCGAATCGCGCTGATCCATGTCGCGAATGGCGGCACAGCAGGCGGCGTAACCGGCCGGATCCGTGGCGAGCAACATGGCGCGGATCGGTTTGACCGACTCCGGGTGCTGACGCAGGAAATCCGCAGTGAACCAGCGGCCGAGTATCGTATCGACGAGAGCGCCCATGCCCTCCCGCAGTGCCGTCTCGATACGTGAGTCCCAGTTCTCGCGGGGCGGCAGGTACGCAGAGGTGTTGCTGAGAACCAAAGAGGCAACACGCTGTGGGTGCTTTACGGCGGCCCACATCGAGGTCATGCCGCCCAGGGACAGCCCACACCAATGGGCCTTTTCGACGCCCAGAGCATCGAGAATGGCGATCGCATCGTGCCCCAATTGCTCGATTGAGAGCTCACGCGCTGCGCCCAGACCGGACTGTCCGTGGCCGCGCGTGTCGTAGCGGATCACCCGGAACCGGGCGGCAAAAGCCTCGAGCTGCGGATCCCACATTTGGAGCGCGCAGCCCAGGGAGTGCATGAGTAACAGCGGGGTTTCGCCGGATCCCTCGACGTCGTAGTGCAATCGGGCCTGATCGACGTCGACGAACGGCATTGGACGGTCTGCAGCTCCGGTTGGTGCGTGGAGTCTACGGCGAGTCGAGTCTCCGTTGCAGCTCCCTCATGAGCTCGCGACTGACGTGGGGAGCTTTCAGAACGCCGTCGCCTCGCGGCATTGCTGGGGCTCGCGCTCGATCAGTTCGGTCAGCGAGACCTCTGTCCAGCGCACCGGTTCGACGCGCTGCAGCCGCTCGAGCGCGACCAGCGCCACACTTCCATAGCCTGCAGCCGTAGGGGTTCCGAGTTCGATCATGTGGCAACCAGTTGGGGCGGTGCGCACCCTGCCGGCATGCCAGCCAGCCTCGATCTGCGGACTCTGGATCCGAACGACGGCCCCCTCGGGGAGCGTGGGATTTTCCGCAGCCGCAGCCAGTACCGTAGTCCAGGCGGTGATTGCTAGTAGTAGTGCTGCAATACGCATGATTTCAACCTCGAATCGAATCTTCGGCGATGTCGTGATCGTTGCTTGTCGATCGAGATCATACGACTCCATTCCTTTACTTAGGGGAACGTCATTCGTGCCTTTGCCGACAGGATCTACACCACTCGCGCAATCCCGATCCGACATGTCGCGCAACGCGAACCACCGCATCGACGCAAGCGCATGTACCGGAGCACCGGAATTTGCCTGGGCACTGATCCTGTGCGCCGGCGCCGGCGGGCCGCACCGTTCGGCAGCACCACGCCTGGGAGGCGCGGCCAATCCATTGATTCGTCGAACACAAACAGCTGGCACGCGGACTGCATTGCCAGATCCAACCCCAGCTATCGAAGGAACAAGTCCTTGAACAACCCTCCGCCAGCAAACCGCGCTCGACCGGTGAAGGCCACTTGGAAGCACACCCGTGCAGCCGGCATGCAGCTGAAGCGCACCGCAATCCTCGATGCGGCTGCCCGCACAATGATGTGCAGCGGCGTGGACGCCGTTTCGGTGTCGGGCATCGCTCGTGAGCTCGGAATGTCGAACGGCGTTGTGTACTACTACTTCGCGAATCGCGACGAGCTGATCTGGGAATGCCTGCGCCGCGCAGCGGACGAGCTCGATGAAGCCCTGATGCGCGCCGAGACCTCGGCGGGCACCACGCTGGACCGACTGAGCATTTTCATGAGCGCGGTTCTCGACGCTGACAACCCCTTCGCGGGAGCACTGACACCGATGCTCGCGTGGGGACTCAAGGACGTCTTCGCAAGGCGCGCCCGCGAGCGCTACCTGATGGTGCGCGGTCGTGTGGCACGTCTGCTGGCGCGTGGACTCAACGATGGGTCCGTTGCGACCGGCGATCCCGCCGTTGCCAGCGACCTGCTGCTTGCCGTGCTGTCCCGCGTGCATGCGCCGGGTAGCGAGGGCAGCGCGGCGGCGATCCGGAACGAAGCGTTGCGGTTCGCCAGTCACGCCGTTCGCAGCCACGCGCCGGCGGCTTCGTCGCAGCGCGATGAAATGAGCTTGCGGTCAAGACTCAACGTCGCCTGAACGCGACCGATTCTGAGCAGCCTGCGCGCCGAGTGAGCGCGGTTGCGGTGTGTAAAATGGTCGGATGAACGATCAGGCCGAGCTCGGCCGCATACTCGCACTGCTGCAGGGAGGCAAGCTGGCCGACGCTGAAGCGGCCTGCCGTGCGATTCTGACGCGAGCGCCGCGCCATGCCCCGTCGATCCACCTGCTTGCGCTGGTCCGTAAGGATACGGGTGACCTCGCTGGCAGCGAGCAGCTGATGCGCCAGAGCATCGAGATTGATCCGCGCATTGCGGACTATCATTCCAATCTCGCTAGTCTCCTGCGACGACTGGGCCGCAGCACCGAAGCCGAACGCCACTATCGCGAAGCGTTGAGTGTCGATCGACGACACTCCGCTGCGCGCTTCGGCCTGATTCGCGCGTTGAATGATCTTGACCAGCACGGTGCGGCGGAAGCCGAGTGCCGCATCCTCGTCGCGGGGCACGGTTCGGACCCTCGAGCCTGGACCACCCTGGCGATGACGTTGCGCGAACAAGGCCGGCTCGCAGAGGCCGAGGCCGCTTACCGGCGGGCTCTCGCGATCAGCCCGGACCACGCAGCCGCGCATCACAATCTTGGTTCGCTGCTGGTCGGCATGGAGCGTGCCGAGGAAGCGCTTGCTGCGCTCGAGCGAGCCAGGGCGCTCGGGGTAGAGGGGTTCGAGATCTCATTCAACACCGGCCGTGTCCTGACCCAGCTCTACCGCATGGAAGAGGCAGAGCGCGCTTTCGCCCATGCAGTCGCATTGAATCCGCGCTATGTAGAGGCGCAACTCAACCTGGCGCGGTTACGGTTCATGCGCGAAGACCCGCAGTTTGCGCGCGACATCGCAGCCGCGGCTGCCGCACATGCCGACGACGCTGCGTTGCAGACGTTGCTGGGAACGGTGCTCTGGCGGGCGGGCGACTACGAGGCTGCGGAGCGCCACTACCGGGACCTGCTTGCGCGTCGTGGTCCGGATGCGGATGTGCGCACCGCGCTCGCACAGGTCTTGCACGAGACGGGTCGGCTCAAGGAAGCCGAAGTCGAAGCGGCCGAGGCCGCGATCGCCAAGCCGCAGGATGCAAGAGTGATCGAGACCCTGGTCAGTGTTCTGCTGGCACGCGGTCGCCCGGATGAAGCCGTTCCGTTCATTGAGAGGCAAAGGTCGCGTACGCCGGATGATCAGGGTTGGATTGCCTATGAAGCAACTGCGGCGCGCCTGATGGATCGGCCGTTGTATCGTGAGTTGT
Organism: uncultured Gammaproteobacteria bacterium; assembly: GCA_963724625.1. Lineage (GTDB taxonomy): Bacteria > Pseudomonadota > Gammaproteobacteria > Steroidobacterales > Steroidobacteraceae > DATBVX01. Next base: position 147,611 of record CAVRVO010000003.1, read on the forward strand.
ACGATTACGCGCGCTTCGTGCGTACCTATGATCTTGAGGCCCCGGTGGGCTGGCGCTCGATGGCGGAGTTGAATGCAGCTTTGCTGGGCGGCCTGACCGCAAGGCATCCGTTCGCGACGCACCCGCTTGATCAGAGCTTGCGCAATGGCAGCCAGAGTGCGCGCAGCCTCCTCACTGATCCGGATCCGGCAATCCGCGCGATTCTGCAAGCCTTTGAGGGGCCGATCGAGGACTACCGCCGCTCGATCGGCGCACAGCCGGGCCATCCGCTCACGTCGCGCAACCGTGGCGCGACACAGTTCAGCGGTGCATGGTCGGTGCAATTGCGGCGCGAAGGGTTTCACGTCAACCACTTCCACCCCCAAGGGTGGATCAGCTCCGCGTACTACGTCTCGGTCCCGGAGGAGGTGAGCGACGTGAATACCATGTCCGGGTGGATCAAGTTCGGCGAAACACGCTACCCGGTGCCGGGCGTACACGCCGAAACGTTCATCAAACCGCGGCCGGGGCGTCTCGTATTATTCCCCTCATATATGTGGCATGGGACCAACCCGATTCATGGGGCTGAGCCTCGCACCACGATCGCCTTCGACGCTGTTCCGACCTCCTAGGCGCCGGTAAACTGTCGCACCCGAATGGCGGGCGGGAAACCAGACAGGTTATAGATGGCGGCGAACGAATCTGAAATCCGCAGAGTAGTCAGCGCAGCCGAGCAAGCTCGCCTCGCGGGACGTCGCGACGAGGCGATGCGCCTTCTCGCCCAGGCGCAGGCCATGGCGCCGGAGCATCCGCTGGTTCTGAATGAAGCCGGCGTCGACAAGTTGCATGCGGGTGATGCCTCGGGTGCGCGCCCGTTTCTCGAGCGCGCGATCGAAAGGGACGGCAAGAATCCCACGCTCTGGCTCAACCTCGCCACGGCGTTTCGTAAGCTCAACCTGCCGGACGATGAAATGAAGGCGCTCGAGCGATTGCTTGCCGTCGAGCCGCGCCACCTTCTGGCCCTGCTGCAAAAGGGCTCGCTGCTCGAGCTCAAGGGCCAGCCGAAAGCGGCGGCCAGCGTATTTCAGAACGCGTTGCTGACCATACCCCGCGGCACGCGGCTGCCCGAAGGCTTGCGACCGGCGATCGATCGCGCGCTCAGCGCGGTGCGCGCGAATCATGCGGCACTGGATGCGTTTCTCGCCGACCGGCTGCGCGACGTTCGCGCCCAGCACGCGACGGAGCTGCAGGAGCGTTTCGATCACTGCATCGACGCGTTCCTCGGCAAGCGCGGGATTTATCACCCCGAGCCGACGTTCCTGCAGTTTCCGAAACTGCCCGCGTGGGAGTTCTATCGGCGTGAAGATTTCCCCTGGCTGGATGAGATCGAAGCGGCAACCGCCGATATCCGATCCGAATTCGAGCGGGTGTTCGTCGAAGACGCCGGACAGCTCGAGCCCTATATCGCCTATCCCGAGGGTGTGCCGATCGATCAATGGGCCGCGCTGAACCATTCCCGCCAGTGGAGCGCTTACTACCTGTGGCGCGATGGCGCGCGGGTCGATGCGCACCTGGCGCGATGCCCAAAGACTGCCGAATTACTCAGCAGGGCGCCGCTTGCAGATGTACCCGGCTATGCACCCACCGCCTTCTTCTCGATCCTCGATGCAAAGACCCACATCCCAGCTCACACCGGTGTTACGAATACCCGGCTCGTCGTACATCTGCCGTTGGTGATTCCCGGCGGCTGTCGCTTCCGCGTGGGCTCACAGACGCGCGAATGGCAGGCAGGACGCGCGTGGGTATTCGACGACACGATGCAGCACGAGGCGTGGAACGACAGCGACGTGCCGCGCGCCATACTGATATTCGATATCTGGAATCACCTGATGACGCCGGCCGAGTGCGACCTGGTGCGCACGGCGGTGCAGGGCATCCGCGATTTCTATCGGGGCGAAGTGTCGATCGTGGCTTCCACCTGACCCGGCCGTTCACAGGTTGTGGCCGCGCGAATGCGTGGCGTTTCGCTGGCCGCCATTTCACGCGCGCGCGTTTTGGCTCGCTCCGCATCGGCGGGCGACATCTCCATCAAATTCAGTCCGAGCCTCGTGGGCGTCGTGGTCATCCACGCGATGAAATAATTGGTTCCAAAACAGCCGTTGGTGATTAGCTCGTCGGTTACCGTCGCCCAGGCGTAGCGCTCACTGGGCGACAGGCCGATCGAGCGCGGTGGCGAGGCGCCATATTGGATGCCCGCAAGAAGCGTCAGCGCGTCGATATTGCCTTCGCGAGCTGTCGCAATAGCTGCCGCCTGTGAATCGTCCGCGGCCATGTGCGCCACGCGCGTTTCGTCGGGCGCGTGCACTTGTTGTTGCGTGTTGGGTGATGGCTTGGACTCCTGACCATCCGTCGCTTTGCGGGATTCTTCCTCCCATCGAGTCGCCAGATCTTCACCGCTATTCGGACATAGTTCAGATCGCACGGCCGCGTGATCAGCCGCATCGGCTTCGAATGCCCAATCGAGTTGTTCGAGCGCAGCTGGCGTCGCTTGCAGCGTCTTGGCACGCTCGAGTGCTGCGGGCCGGTCGCGCTCGCGCCTGGTCGCCAGGTGCTTGGAAAGATCTGGGCTCCAGCACGGTATGAGAAGGATGTGGAGTGCCTCGTACGCATCGAGATTCCCCCCACGCCCAGACTCGAGCAGTATCTTTCCCGCTTCTCTGTAACGCCCATCGCGCACGGCGACGTAAACGCTATCCGGGAGATCGGCTGCTGGATTGTTTGTCCGGATGTTCATCCGGAATCGCCCGACCCGCAGATGGCTGAGGAATTCGGCCTTTTTGTTCTCTGTTGTGCTTACGGCGGATTGCTGTGCTGGCCCGCTCGTGGACGCTTTTTCGGCATGAGCGCTGGTGATCAGAATGGCAAGAATCGCGACTGTGACTCTCATGGTTCTACCTTAAACCAAAAACCAGCGCGTCCGAGTCTGCTGCTAGGGCGGTGCGCCTGCTTCACGCAGCCAGCCAGTGATGCTGAGTCGACCCGCCTGCGCGAACGGCGCGACGTAGGAAACAGCGTGTGATTGCGGCACCCGAAAAATGTTCAGTGCGTTGAATGTCGGCGCATAGCCTTCCGCGATGTGACCGTCCGGCGCAATGAATTGCAGAATTCCACCCCAGTCCGTAACCCAGTGCGGTGTGAAGTTCAGCACATAGGCGGCAACGCGCTTCTTGTCCGGGATCAGGTCGTCGTGATGGGAGAGGAAGTGACCCGGGCGATACAGGGTCGCCTGCGCATCCGCGAGCGCGATCGACGGGGCACCGGTGATCTCACGTGCAAAGCCGAGAAACTCGGGTGAATTGAGGTACTCATAAAGACGCATCACATACAGCGACAGATGCTCCCCACGCTGATAGACGTCGGAAATCGGAAAACTGTTGAACAGGTACTGAAAACCCTTGGCGGCGTTCGCGTACACGCCCTGCATGAAACGCGCGCGATCCGCATCCGGCAGCTCTTCGAATTTGTCGCCGACGAGATTGATGGGTCGGTGTCCCTCGTTGAGATGGAGTTGCCACGGGATCTGCGTCGCCAGGCTGCGGTGAATCGCCTGGGCGCTCTCAGTCGAGAATATCGGCCTGAGGTGAATCCGACCGGCGCGCGCATAAATGGACGCGATCAGCTTTCGGTCCAGGCTCTCGTGAAGCCGTATGGATGGTTGCGGTGAATCCATTAGAACTCTGACGATGAGTCAGGCCGTCAGAGAGGTCCTCCCGAACCATCAACAGGGACCGCATCGAACGCGACTGTCATGCGCGGCTCTGTGCCCAGGATCGGGTTGGTGCCATGCCACATGTAGGAGGGAAACAGGACCAATAGCCCAGCCCGTGGCTGCACAAAGTGTTCCGGCTGCGCTCCCGGAACCGGGAAACGAGTTTCACCGAACTTGAGCCATCCAGACCTGTTGTTCGCGTCCCGGACTTCATCTGGCACGGAGACATAGTAGGCGGAGCTGATCCAGCCTTCCGGGTGCACGTGATTGACGTGAAACCCACCGCGTTGCAGGCGCACCGACCAGGCCCCCGAGATCGAGGCGCGCCCACGATTGCGTTTCGACAACGGGTGGTTCGGGTCGACGCCGATGGCGCGGCAATAGTCCTCGAGCGGCCCTTCGAAAGCCTGTCACCAGTGCCTGGACCGCAGGATCTGCGTCCGCCAGCAGGTTGTGCGCGGTCTGGCTTCCGTGGCGCAGGCTCTGATCGAAGGGATGCGCTGCGAAGCGGTGGCGCGAGGCAAGTGCGATTGCGAGCGCTTCATTGAGTTCCGCCATCGAGGACCAGCCGGAGGGCGCCTCGAGCAAATAGCTGCGCGCATAGCGGTCGTAGTCGTAGAGCTCGCGATACAGCGACATTCCGGCCAGGCGCGCGGCGGTGGCCTCGTAAGCGATCCAGCGTTGTTCATTCGGCACACGCTGCCGCTGGGGAGTAATGAACTTCAATGCGAAGTCGGCGCTCCCGCGAGCCAGCAGTATCGCCACCAGGTTCTCCACGATCTCCGCATCCTGCGGTCGATCAGTCGCCGCCTCCAGGGCTTCAGTCTCTGCTTCCTTGAGGCGCCCGGATTCCTGGAGGATGGTCGCCAGTGCCGAACGGATTTCCGGAACCGCACCCGTGCGCTGAAGAAGATCGCGAACCAGCACTTCCGAGCCGGCGAGGTCGCCGGTCTTGCGAAGCACGTCGGCGAACAGCATCTGCAGTGCCGCGTTGCCGCGATCCGAGGCAGCTGCGGCCGCAAGGTCGCGCGCGAACCTCGGGTCCCCATTCATGTAGCGCAGTCGTGCCAGGCTGAGTTGGGCATTCTGATTCGCCGGAGCGTGAGCGACTGCTTCGGCAAAAGCCTGCTCGGCCTCTTCCAGGCGGTAGAGCTGCAGGAGCGCGGTGCCTCGAGTGAATGCCAGGGGTGCGCCCCGCACGCCGGCGGCTTGCGCACGCTCCAATTCTTCGAGCGCTTCTTCCGGCCGGTCCCTTCGATTGAGCAGCACGCCGAGATTGTGGTGCGCGGGGCCGTACTGGGGAGCGATTGCAAGCGCGCGGCGGTAGGCCGATTCCGCCTCTGCGAGACGGTTCTGATCGCGCAAAGTCATCGCGAGCGCCGACCAGGCTTGCGGATCATCTCCACGCAGCGCCACGAGCACGCGGCTTTCGGCTTCCGCGGCGGAATGGCGACCAAGGTCGTTCAGTGTGCGAACCAGCCCCAGGCGGGCGGCACCGTGTTCCCGGTCGCATTTGAGCGCGTCTCGATAGCCCTGCTCGGCATCCGTCAGACGCCCGCTTCGCCGGAGCAGGTTACCCAGATTGACATGAAATTCTGCGCGGCCAGGCTCGAGCGCGATGCTCTCCCGCATCAGCAATTCCGCCTCCTGAACGTTCCCGGCTTCCTTGCGGAGCAGACCCAGGAGGTGGAGCGCAGCGGCATTGCGAGGCATCCGGCTCAGGACCGCACGGCACGCTGCTTCCGCCTGGGCCAGGTTGCCCTTGCGAAGCGCGTCGTAGGCCGAGGCCAGGTTCAGATCTGATTCGGTGGAAGCTGCACCTGCAGGTCCGGACCCACCCTTTTGAGAGGACTGCATACCGGTAATTTTCGCATGGACGCATGCAGGGAGTGCACCGGGCGCGAGCGGAATGAGCAAAAGAAAGGGCCGCTACCTCGTGAAAGGTAGCGGCCCGTAACGATCAACCTCGGTTCAGTCGTTTAGAACTTGAACGTTGCGTTCGCGTAGTAACGACGTCCGAGAATGTCATATAGCGTCGGATCGGTGTTCGCCTGCTGTCCCGCCTGCACATCGTCAGTGAAGATCGGCGGTTCTTCGTCGAACAGGTTGTCGACACCAAGCATGAAGTCCATCGACTCCGTCGGCGACCAACGAGCCGTGATCCGGCTGTAGGTGGTTGATGGAGTGGTGGGTTTGATTCCATCCGTCACCGGTGAGCCAATGGCGTCGTTGTTCACGACGGTCAGACCACTGACGTAGCGGAGCTGGTACGCAAAGCCGAACTGCTGGAGGTCCCAGCTCAGATTGAGAACACCCTTCCATTCGGGGTAGCTCTCACCCGGTTCGCGGGTGACCTTCCCGGCGAAGTGGCCGAACGGAGAAACGGAGTCCTCCTGGGAATCCCAGTCGATGAGCTTCGTGAGGAGCAGGTTGACACCCAGCCGGCCCCAACGATCACCCAGCGGCTGGCCGTAGTCGAGCTGCAGATCCACGCCCTTGGCCTTGAGCTTGCCCAGGTTCTGGAAGTTTTCCTGCACATCAGTGATCTGGGCCGTCGAATCGCGAGTGAACAGCTGGCACCACTGATTGTTCGGGTCGAACGTCGGGTTGGCGCCAATATCGTTGAAGCAGCGGCCGATCGATGAGTCTGACGCCACGGTTCCGATCGTGTCCTCGATCTCGTACTGCCAGTAATCGAGTGACGTCCGGAACGCCGAATTGGCGAACGTCGGTTGCCACACGATACCGTACGTGTACGTGTCCGCGGACTCCGGATCGAGGTTCTGGTTACCACCCTCAATCGCGCGCACCTGCGGGTTGGTCTGATGGAACGTAGGCAACGACGATGCCGGAATGCCCTGTGCGATGCAGAGTTGCTGCTGCTCAGGTGAGGGAGCTGAAGTGGCATTGCACGGATCGTTGGCGCCCGGGAAATTCTCCTGTGGCGGCAGGAACAGTTCGTAGATCGACGGGGCACGAACTGCCCGGTTGTACGATCCACGCAGCCTGACGGTCTCAAGCGGATCCCAGTTCAGCGCGGCCTTGTAGGTGTCGTAGGTTCCGGCCAGGTTGTGGTCGGAGTATCGATAACCCAGCTCCAGGCCGAGCTTATGAACCGCCGGGAGATCCTTCAGCAGCGGGACCGCCAATTCGACGTAGGCCTCCTTGATGCTGATCTCTCCATCCTGCGGCGGCTGCGCGTTGAATCCCACCACGTCGCCACTTGCCAGGAACTCGTCCGGACGATAGTTCGCGTCCTGTTTCATGTACTCGCCACCGACCGCGAACTGGAACGGACCAGCAGGCATATCGAACAGATCGCCTGTCAGCGATGCGCTCGCAGTCTGCTGCTGGATCTTGATGACGTTGGTCGTGCGGATCGCGATCGCATCCGCGCACACCTGGCTGATATTGCCCAAGCCGAACGGATTGAAGGACGCTGCTGCGCAAGTGTCGAGGTCTTCGCCATCCAGGAGGCCCTGGAGCCGCGAGCGGGAAATATTTCCAGCCTGCTGCTCAGTGGTGTTCGTCTGGCCCCAGCTGCCGTTCACATCCCAGTTGTAGCGATGCTCGCCGACCTGGAAATCACCGCGGAACCCGACGAGGCCCTGCAGCACGTCGTAGTTGTCCTCAGCAACGCGGTTGCCCACTGCCAGGGTACGAATGCTGAAAACAAAGGGATTGCCCGGGATGGCCCGCGAAGCCAATATCGACGACATGTCCGCCGGAATATTGGGGTTGGTCGTCGGGATCGTCAGACCGGTGACCGGCGTCGCGGCGAGCTGATTGGCCGACTCGTAGGTCGTGTAGATCATGCGCGCGTACGCTTCGACCGACGCGGTGTCCATATCGGCGATGTTGTAGGTGCCGAATCCCGCGATCTGACGTCGGGTCAAGGGCAACTGCAGGTAGTTCACCGGCGCAAAGTTGTAGCTGTAGGCCGCCGGATTGAAGCCAACGAACTGCTCTCCCTTGTAATTCTCGGTGCCCGAGAAGTCGAAGAGGGTGCCATCGGAGTTGAACCCCAAACTGTTCGAGGGCAGCACTGAGCCTGCCGCTACACCGTAGCCGGCAAACACCGCATCGATGGCCGCCTGCGAAGGCGGGTTCGCGGCCGTGTTGGTGTATTTTCCATCGGGAACTGTTCCCGAGCCCAGCGGCAGCAGGTCAGGGCCGTACTGAAGCTGTGAGAAGGGTCGATCGCCCTGGAACACAGCCTTGCGATCGTCATAGGTGAAGGCCATGACCGCATTGCCGCGCCCATCGGCGAAGTTGCCGCCCATCGTGAGGTTGAAGGCAGAGGTTTCGCCATCGCTTTCCGAAGTCTGACCGTAGTCGGCAGAGAACTCGACGCCTTCAAATTGTTTCTTGAGCTTGACGTTGACCACACCCGCGATTGCATCAGAGCCGTAGACCGAAGATGCACCGCCGGTGAGAATCTCGATGTTGTCGATCAGCGCGGCGGGGATCTGGTTGAGGTCAATCTGACCGGTAGTGAACGTCGGCATCAATCGCGTGCCGTCGAGCAGCACCAACGTGCGCGAAACGCCCAAGCCACGGAGACTGATGAGCGCCTGTCCTGCTCCGCCGTTTGCCGACGGGTTGTTCGAAGTCGTCGACAGCGCGGGCACCAACTGCGGCAGCTGATTGAGGAACGTGTCGAGCTGCACTGTGCCCGACTGCTGCAACAATTCTGAGCTGACTGTGACAACGGGACTGGTTGCTTCGTAGTCAGCGCGTTGAATACGCGTGCCCGTTACTACGATTGTTCCTACTTCCGTCGACGCGTCTTGCGCTTCCTGTGCAACTGCGGCGACTCCAACCATCGCCGTCGTCGCTGCACTACTTGCCAGCGCCAGACGAACCGCACGGCGGATCGTACTGTTACTCGCCATTGATAGGTCCTCCTGCAAGAGAGACTTGAATACTTCTTAAAACTACGGCGGCCGAATGTGTTGCCGCCGAATACCCCTGGGTAGCTGCTCCGTCGAGTCCTACATCGTCCCCGGTCGGAACTGTGGCCGGGATATTAGCAACAAGCGAACTTTGTAGGGAAGCGGATTAGCAGGAAAACAACAGCGATTTACGAATGATTTCGGACTGCAGAGGTGGTGCAAACCGTGTCGAGCGTGGGACAAGCGCCGCAGTCGCAGGGCTGAACGTCAAGGGCGTGTGAAACCGTTGCCCGAATGCATCGGAGTTGTAGAGCACTGTAGTGACGACGCAACAGATTTTGACGCTGATTGACGAGTTGACACGGAACACACTGCTGTCGCTGATCGACGGCGGCTTAGGACGAGGATCGCTGCTAGTGCGCTCATCGGGCACGCGCCACCTTGGTATTGAATAGGCTTCAGCAGTCCTGAGGGTCCTTCGACACCGTGCGAACCCTGTAAGTTGCCTCGCGACTCGATCGAGACCTCTATTTCAGCGCGGCCCGCCTTGTGATCGTTACAGATCGGCTGGTTTTTTTGCATTTGCACAAATCCGGCGGGACGTTCGTCAACGACTTCCTCCTGCGCTTCTTCCCGGACGCACGTCAGATTGGTTATCACCTGCCGCGCGCATATCTGCCGGAGTGCGGCTCGCGGATTGCCGATCTTCGGCTTGGTCCGAAATCCGTGGGACTACTACGTCTCCTGGTACAGCTTCCAGGCTGAGAAGGCGCAACCGAATGCGTTTTTTCGCGTGACCAGCAACGATCGACGACTCGACTTTTCCGGCACGGTCACAAATCGTCGTCGATCTCTCGAGCAACCGAGAGCACGTTCAGTGCCATCGAGGCCACGCTTCCCGATCGATTTCGTCAATCGCGGCATCAATCTGACACGCGAGTGCTTCTCGTCCCTGTACGGGTCAGGCCTGGGTTTCTACTCGTTCTTGTATCGGCGCATGTTCGGCGACGGGGAGGGCGTGACGTTCGGACGGATGGAATCACTGCGGACGGATCTGCTGGCGTTTCTCGATTCCGTCGGAATCACACCGACTGAGGCGATGCGAGACTTCGTGCTGCAGGCTGCGCCTGTAAACACGAGTCGCCATGAGGCCTATCGCCACTACTATGACGAACCGTTGCGCCGCCTCATCGCTGACCGCGATCGCGACGTGATCGAACGGTTCAACTACGAGTTCTGAGCCGCGTACTTTCATCGCTCAGGACCTTGAGGCACAGTACTGTCGTGCTCGACCTCCCCGGCCAACCCGTCATCGACAAGAATCGTCTCATCGGCGGCTGCGTTCGGCTACCTCTGGAGGTTGACGCGCAACGGTTGCTGCAGGAGGTAACAGCGCTTTCACCATCGTGGTGGGGGACGACCGGCGGCCGGATCGGACTGCAGAACGCGGCTGAAGCTGTGTTTCTGCGCGGTTACGCGCCGGCCGAAGGAGATCGGCCCATCGAAGATCGGCCGGCACTCGATGAGCTGCCCTATGTTCGCATCATCATCAACGAACTCATCAAGGCACCAGCGCTGCGTTGCCTGCTCGCGCGCATGCCGCCCGGGAGCTCGATCGCTCCGCACATCGATGATCGTGCGCCGTACTTCTTCAAGTCATTGCGTGTGCATGTCCCGGTTCAGACGCACGACCAGGTGTGGATGTACTGCGCCGGCGCGAGCTATCAGATGAGACCTGGAGAAGTGTGGGCACTTAATAATGTGGCCATACATGCGGTCTGGAATGCACACGCCGTATTGGCGCGCACTCACATGATCTGCGATTTCCTGCCGAGCCCGGCGCTGCTCGACCTGCTGTCACGCGGCGAGCGTGATCTCGGCCGCGCCAGTCCCGAAGTCGAACGTCATTTCCAGGAGATGGCTGCTACGCGTCAGGCGGCGGCGAAACCCTGAGGCGTGTCTGCTTGGGCGGCGGGGAATCACTCACCGTCGGCGATCGATACTCGCCCGGATCGCGCGCGTACACGAGCTGACGCACGTGAACTCCGGCCGCACTCACTGGCTTGCCCTCCACGAAGCGCGGGCGGAAGCGAGCCTTGCGCTGGACGGCGATGACCGAGCGCTCGGTTGCGCCAATGACGTCGGACTTTGTCGCGCGCACGTTTTCGGCGCGACCATCTGCGGTGACCGTATATTCGAGCTCGACATGGTGTTCGGTCGCTGGCGTCACATCGCTCGCCTCCGGGCGCCGACCCCACGAATCGGCAGGCGCCCGAAACAGGAGTCTCACAGGATCGCTCAGCGCGGCAGTACTGCTGCCGGATTCCGTCAGCTGTCGCCAGGCTTCCTGGTACCTCGGCAGAGCTTTGTCGAATTGATCGCCGACGACGTAATAGTCACCAAGATCAATGAGGGTCGCTGCCTTGAGCGCCGCGTTCCTGGCATCGGTGTTGTCGTTCAGGACTCGGAGTGCTTCGAGTAGCGCCTCCTCGCCGCGAGGACGAGGACGGATGTACGCGGGACCCCCGCCGCCAGGGAAGGTAGGCGGCGGGGTATAGGTGTCACCGATAAGGCGCAACGGGCGTTCCGGTGCGCCGACTCGGTCCAGGGTTTCCGCCCCATGCACAAACTCCAGCATCTGCGCCCGTCCGATCCCGCGTAGTGGGCCAACGGCGCGAAGATCGGACTTGCCCGCCTGCTCATGCACGAGATCGAGCGCACGTTGATGAGTGTCGAGAGCCGCCCTGTAGCGGCCGGTCATCTCGTACCAGCGCGCCATGCGATCCAGCGCCGGAAGCAACCGCAGATCGTTCTTGCCGAACGCCTGTTCGTTCACCTGTATGACGTAGTTTTGCTCGCGCTCGGCGTCCGGGAGCTCGTAAAGCGCGATCAAGCTGTCGATCAGCGCCAACGACAACGGAAGCTGCACCGGGTTGTAGAGACCATCGAGCTTGCGGCTCAGCTCGATTGCGCGGCGAAGCACGCTCTCGGCTTTCTGGTGATCACCGGAGGCCTGATGGGTAATCCCGAGGCCCAACAACGGCTGAATCAGTGCGTGTGACATTCCGCCGTCGAAGGTTTCGGCCAGCCGCATTGCACGCTGATAGCTGACTTCCGCCGAATCGTAGTCCTTGAGCCGCAGCTGCGTGGTGCCGAGATTCGAGAGTGCGTTGACAAGGTCCGGATGATTGCTGCCGAGCTCCTGCTCCGTGAGCGCGACGACCCTTTGGGCTGCCGGCAGCGCCTTTTCGTAATTGCGACTATCGAACTCAGCGCGAAAAGTCTTGTAGGCCTGGACCCGGTCGCTCTCGAGCGCATCGGGAGTGGTCGACCACGCGTAGGTCGAACAGAGCAGCACCAGGCACGTTGCCAGCGCGCACAGTTTGGAGCCGTGAGCCATCCCGCAGGTGCCTCTTCAGAGGTCCAGCAGCCTCTGCCGGGTCTCATCGACCAATGGCAGAACTCTCGTGATGGCAGCCTCATGACGCCGCCACTTGTCCGGGTCCGGCGGAGTGTGCGTGTAACGCGCAAGGGGCAACGCGCCAGCCACACGCTCTGACAATGCAGTATCGAACTGGATTCCCGCAAATTCACACAATCGGCGCGTGGTTTTCACGGGGTCAGCGAGCAGCTGCTCATAACGCACCGGTATCCAGCGTTCCCGCGGCAGGGCCTGCAAGTCTTCGAGAACGATGCGGTTGGTGCGATCCCACTGATACGCCGCGATTTCCTCGAGGGGGCGGCCGCGCAGTGCCTGCCATCCGGGCGGCAAGAGTAAAGACCATGAGCCATCCCATCCCTCGAGCTCGCGATAGGTCATCCAGTTGCCGGAACGCCAAGCGTCGATGATGCTGCCCAGGTTCCCTTGCGGCTCGCGCCACAGGAAGATGAAGCGGGCATCCGGAAAGATCCGCGCAAAAAACGGGATCCGCGAGCGAGTTCTTCGGAGTCTTCTCGAGCAGCCTGAGCACGCCGTCATTGGCTTGCAGCGGACGTCCTCGCGTATCGCGCAGGTTGTCGAGAATTCCATCGACGATCAGCCGTTCGACTTCCGGCGTGCAATGCTCGGCGGACAGTCGATTGGAATCGACACCGGGTGCCCCCGGCTTCAGCTGAGGAATGAGTTCGACCAGCCAGTGCGCCTCGCCCCCCAAGGTGTGAAGCTGCGGTGTCACGGCAAGGGTTTCGAACAGCAACGTGCTGCCGGAGCGCGGTGCCGCCACGATGAACAGCGGCTGCTGGAGCTGTGCGCGCGCAATCCGGCGTGGCCGCTGCGTGGTTGCCAGGTCCGAATAGCTCGCGGTCGGGCGGGGCGCAGCTCGAACGGGCGGCGGCACTGACGGTGGTTGCGACGGGAAATTGAGCAAATGCCGCAAGAGTCGGCCTTCGAGTACCGCATGTACTGCGACGCTATTCGTGCGCATGCTCAGACCCTCACCGTGCGTGCGCGAAGCGTTGCGCAGCGCCTCACGCAGGCGCTCATATTCACCCGTGCCAGCCTCGGACTCGCCGTACAGCAGGTAGAGCTGGCGCCAGTCTCTGCAGAAGCCATCCAGCAATGCGTGATAGCGCCCGAGCTGCGCGCGCGTTTGCGGCGTATCGGCGCTCGCAGCGAGCTCATTGCGCAGGTCGAGACTCAACAGGTCGACTTCGGCCGGCAACATCACAGGCCGCGCACCAGCGCGCTCCGTCAGCAAGGAAACCGTGCGCGCAGCATCGTAGTTGAACTGTCGCTGTTGGACGCCTGGTTGATCGCTCTGCGCGACAAACTGCCAGAAGGATGAGGTTCCCGAGGTGTCGGCCACGAGGTGGATACGGATGTCGTCAGTGGGGTTGTCCACTCGATGACGTCGCCAGTTGTCGAACACCCACGCCTCGCCGGCGGCCATATGGACGACCTGATCACCGCAATGGAATTGCACCTCGGGCCGTGTGAGCACTGGAATGTGCAGGCGCACCCGGTTGAACCAGTGATAGTTGATGTCCGCATGCTCAGGCACGATCGCATGCGGCTGCAGACGCATGAGGCGCGAACGGCTCCACACGACACCGAAGCTCGCGAGCACCTGAAGCATGTACGGGCACTGTTGCAGATGCGGCGTCGGCAACATGACGCCATTGACGTCATCGTTTTCGCCGCCATTGGCGCTGATCAGGCGTACCGAGCTGTTCCCCTCGATCTCGTTTGGATGGTCCGCCCAGGCCGTCGGCGGCAACGCTGCTACCTCGGCGCGTAGCCTTTCGGCATCGAAGCGCACCGGCAGGCGGTAAAAGGGCTTTGCGAGGCGCATGTTCTAGGCCTTCTGGATTGCCCTGTCGTATTCGCCGATCGTTTCGACCAGAGAAGCGACTGCCGTCCTTTCGACGTCCGTGAGCAGCGGATGCCAGAGGTCGAAGATCAGCACGACACGTGTTCGAGAGCTGCGATTCCACGCCTCGTGCTCGTACGTGTCGTCGAACACGACGACACGCCCCTCCTGCCAATGATGGATTTCGCCACCCACGCTGAGAGCGCAGTCTTCCGGCACCATCAATGGCAGGTGCGCCACCAGGCGCGTGTTCGTGACTCCGCGGTGTGCCGTGAGATGTGTGCCGGGTGTAAATACGGAGTACAGAACTTCCGGCGCGTGCTCGCGGACGCGCGCCAGCGGCAGGGCATCGAGCGCCGCGATGGTTTGCGGACAGCGGGTGCAGTTCTCTTCGCGCCGCTCACCGTGCCGGTAGAAGTAGTATCCATTCCAGCTTGGCGCTACGTCCAGGCCCCGCAGATTCTCTCGCTCGAGCTCCTCGGTCGTGAAGACTCTTTCGCGCCCTTGTGCAGATGGCAACAGGCTCTGGAGCTCGTTACAGATTTCAGTCGTGCGTGATTCAACATCATTGATCCATGGGAACAACGATAGATCGACGTAAGCTGCGGGCGGCAAATCCGGGAAGTAGAGGAATGTCGGCTGCTGCCGGGGATCCGGATAGACCGGCAGCTCTTCCTTCAAATAGATGCGCAGGCACTGTTCGACCCGGCCGAGAGCGTCGCGGCCAAAACGTTGCGCCAGCGGCTCGACGAGATTGAACAGGAGATTGCGCCGCTCGATGCGCACATTGTGGACTGCGCGCTCGACCAGCGGACGTAGTCCCGGCGGCGTGGAGGCCGCGTTCAACCAGCGGCCTTCCTGCTGCGCATCCTTGATGGCGCGCGCGTACTGCCAGGCGGCACGCCGTGATTCACCCAACCGTTCGAGTGCAGACGCGAGATGTAATCGCGCCAGATGAAGCTGTGGCCGCAATCGGACGGCGTCGGCGTAAGCTGCACAAGCGCCCTTCAGATCGCCCGCGGCTTCGCGCGCGCTGCCAAGATGATTCCGAGTTACCGCATGAGCGGGATCGACCTGCGCTGCGTGTTCCAGCAGTTGCAATGCACGCGCCGCTTGCCCACCGCGCAACGCGGCCATCGCGACTACATTCAGTGCTTCGATGTCGTCCGGCGATTGGTCGAGAACCTGCTCATACACGCGCTCGGCTTCGGCAATCCGGCCGGTTCGGAGCAATTCCCGCGCGTCACTGACGGGACTCATCGTCCGCAATCTAAGGCAGCTATTTGCCCTGGGGCGGAGGAATGCGCATGCGCATGTACTCGATCTCGCGGCGCGTGTTGGTCATGAGCTGATCGAGTTCCCGCTCCGTAAGGCAGGTCTTGGTCTTCTTCAGGTGCGAACCGGTGCTCAGTTCCTCGCGACAGTAGAGTTGTTGTCCCTTCTCGTTCACGAGCTTGTAGCCCGCCTTCTTCAATGCAATTGGATCAACGGGAGCTTTCTCCGGCTTGGCTTCCGATGGCGCTTGAGCTGCCACGGTCGGCTCTGATTTCGCGGCTTCGATGGAGGTTGGTGCCTCCGTCTTCGGAGCGGATGGCTCATCCTGCTTGGCCGGCGAAGCTGCAGGTGCCGTGACCGGCGATTGCGTGTCGGTGACGGAGGCTGGAATCTGTGTCGCCGGGACTGGCGCCTCGGCAGCGGAAGCCGCAGGCGTCGTAGACTTGGTAACCTCGGTTTCTGACGGAGCCTGCACCGGGATGTCCGCCCAGGCGCCTGAAGTGATGTAAAGCGAGGCGAACAGGACAGCAATCAGGCGCATCGGGAAATACCTTGGATTCCGGCGGGAGAGTAGAGAGCGATGATACTGGTGCAGTGCTGTTCTGAGTAGCTCCAATTTCCGGTGTTGTTCAGGCGCAGGCTCATTACGAAGGTTGCGGAAATGGCGGTGACAGATCTCTCTCATTATGTACGCGTCTATGACGGCAACCTCGAGGCGAAGCTTTGCCGGCAGATGATCGAGTCGTTCAATAACCTCGAGCGCTTTCACCAACAGAACGGACGCGAAGTGCGCCTGGGCCTTGCGGGTTCCGCGTGGACCGAGCTCAACGTCACTCGCACGTCCGATCCCGGCTTCCAGGCTTTTTTTCGCCGGCAGCTCGATCGTGCACTCGAAACCTATAACAGCGACATCGGCCTCGACATCGGTATACCGAACTCGCCGAAGTCCGCCGATCTCATCCTGAAGCGCTATCGACCCGGCAGGGACGAACGGTTCCAGCTGCACTTCGATTCGGTTCACGATCTCGCCAACCGTTACCTCGTATTCCTGTGGTACCTCAACGAGGTAGCCGAGGGCGGCGAGACGCGCTTCCCAAGACTTGGCCTGTCCGTGACGCCAGCCGTGGGACGACTGTTGATGTTTCCGCCGTACTGGATGTACCAGCACCAGGGGCTGCCGCCGCTCTCCGGAGAGAAGTTCATTCTCTCAACCTACCTGCTGTTCTAAAGACTCAGGCTTCGTACCCCCAGCGCTCGAGGAGCGGTCTCACCAGCGGAATCACTTCCGTGAAGTGGCGCGCGTACGGCCGCCAGCGACCGATCGAGCTGCTGTTCACAGGCTGCACGACCTGAGCATAGCTCGGCGTGCTGATGAACCCCTTGTCACTCGCGTGCTTGCCCGGCGCCAGCATTCGTTCGTCCCAGGGCAACTGCAGAAATGTGCTGACAGCCCGGACTTGCGACTCGAAGTGCGTGACGAAAGACTCGTAGCGGATCTCATGCACGTTGGGGTTCAGCAGTTGCGCCTGTTGGTACCAGAAATCGAACGAGCGATGGTAGCCACCCGCGAGTGTCTGCAGGTCCTTGCACATGATCACGAATTCCATGGCGCGGAAGTGCTGCATGAAGCAGCTCATGATCACATCGCAGGGGTGGCGGATCGCCACGAGAATTCGAGCGTTGGGGAAAAGGCGCCGGATCACCGGTAGACGCAGCAGATTGAGTGGATTCTTGTCCACGAGACGCTGGGCCGGGGAGAGGTCTACCCTCTTGCGGCTCTCCGCCCAGTAACGCGCGCGTGTTTCCTCGATTAGGACAGCGCTCGCACGCCCGAGTCCGGCCGGATAATCGATTCCCTGGTTCATGAGGTAATCGATCGCGTGTTGCAGGTAGGGTTGCTCGTCCATCGATTGCAACAGGGGATGCGCGTCGAGCGTCTGCTCGAGCAGCGTCGTGCCCGAGCGCGGAAAGGCGACGATGAAGACCGGGCTCGCCTCTGCAGGCGGTGCATCCGCGTCATTCCAGGTCAGTACGTCGGCTGGATCACAGGAATATTCCGTGATTAGAAGCGTGGGGGCCTTTCGTAGCGCGGCCTCCGGCGCGGTGAGCTTCAGCATTTCGAGCTGCGAGGCATGTGCCTGCACGAGTACTTCGTACGCCTCGTCGTAACGCTTCAGAGCATCGAGCGACTTAGCCAGCGGAAATAGCTGGTGGTGACGCCGATGGAGTTCAGCACAGGAGTCGAGTGCCTGTGAGAACAGGCGAGAGGCTTCCTCGTGCCGACCCTCGCGTTGAGCCAGCTGTGCGTCGGCCGCCGTCAACTCCTCACGCAGACTCGACACGTGGGTGTTTGCCTTCAGTTTTTCGAGCCCGACTCTGGCCTCAGGCAGGCGGTTGGTGCGCTCCTGGATCTGCACGATGTTGAGGAGTGTCGAGGGCTGCGGGGATGGATCAGCGGTAGCGCGCGAGAGGAGGGCGTCGGCGAGCTTCGGCTCGCGCAGATTCATGAGAAGGAGGGCGATCTTTGCGGCCAGCTCGCTGCTGAGGTTGTGAAAACGATCCCAGCCACTGAGCCGTTCGACGGCTTCATCGGTTCGCAGGCACTCGTACGAACATTGTGCAGCGTAGAAAGCAATCTCGGCATCGTCCGGCGCCAGAGCGTGCGCCCGACCCAGCACGTCGCGCGCGGAGACGAAGTCTCCACGGTCGAGATGCAGGAGCCCGACGTTGTAGAAAAAATCCGGCGAAATCTCGCCGAGTTGTGCCGCGCGCGCGTAGGCGGACAGCGCCTCGTCGAAGCGAAGATCGGCACGCAGGGCCGTCCCCAGATTGACCCAATGCGAGCGCTCGGCGGGATCGCGTCGGGTCAGCTCTGCGAATACCTGCGACGCTTCCCGGTAGCGGTGCTGTGCGTTCACAGCGAGCCCCAGAATGCTGAGGGCACCAATGCTGTCCGGTTGTGCGGCGAGTGCCTGTCGACAGAGGCTCTCGGCCGGAGCGGGATAGCCCTGCTGCAGCAGCTGCAACGCCTGGCGAATCTGCACTTCAGGGCTGTCGGCGGGGCTCGGCATCGGCGGAAGTCAGTCTCCCATAAAAAGAAAAGGGCCGCGCGGTTGCCCGCGCGGCCCGATAGGTCGTCAATCGAGGATCAGAACTTCTGGACGATCGATGCCCAGTAAGCGCGTCCGATCGTGTCGTACGTGCTGACGTCCGTGTTGGCGTTGATCACATTGTTCTGGTACAGGATCGGCGGTGCCTTGTCCGTCAGGTTATCCACACCAATCTTGAAGCTGGTGTTGGTCGGCAGCGTATAGCCGAGCACCAGGTCAACATAGGTGTAGGACGGGCGCGACAGATTCGGCTGCACACCAGGTGCGCCATCCGGATCCGTGAGCTCGATACCGTCGATATAACGGACGGTCGCAAGGGCGTCGAAGCCCTTGAAAGCCCAGCCGAACCCTCCAAGCATGCGCAATTGCGAAATGTTGCCGAACTGACGGTCATAGAAACCGGCCACGTGATCGATCGGTGCTCCGGTTCCCGAATCGCTGTCGTACTTGTCGATGTACGTACTATCGAGTGAGAACTGGAAGTCGCCGGCAGCGTCGGTGCGCAGCCGGTACTTGAACCCGACGTCCACGCCACTCGTTTCCAGCGTGCCGAGATTAACTGTCGGCTCCTCGAACACGAGCACCGTGCCGTCCGGGTTACGGTGAATCAGACCGCAGAAGCCCGGATCGCCATTCGCGACGCACTGATCGGACGAGAAGTTCACGTCGAGCGGGGTGATCGGGGTATCGATCTTGTAGTTCCAGAAGTCCACCGTCATCGAGAAGCCCGGCAGCCAGCTCGCGTCGTAGACGAAGCCGAACGTGTAGACCTCGCCGGTCTCCGCGTCCAGTTGGTCGTTGCTGAGAATGGAGCCGGTCACCTGCCCGTTGGGCTCGGCGAACGTGCCGTCCAGAGGCACGTTCTGGCAGGCCAGAGCGAGATTTGGCTGTGCAGCGACTGCGGCCGCTGTGAGGCCTTCGCATGGATCCGTATACGTTGGCGCATCTACGGTCGGAGAGTGGAACAGGTCATAGACGGTCGGTGCGCGGAAGATCTCCGCCCATGATCCACGGATCAGCAGGTCGCTGACCGGACGATATTCCAGCTTCGACGACGCCGTTGGTCGTGTTGCCGAACGTCGAGTAGTCCGAATAGCGCGCGCCGAGCGTGAGGTTGAGCGCTTTCACCGCGGTCTTGTCTGCGATGATCGGGATGAAGAGTTCTGCATAGACTTCCTTGACGTCGAAATCGCCCTTGGAGTCGCCGCTGCAGGTCTCGCTCGCCAGCAGGCAGTTCAGGAAGAACGACTGCTCGGTCGCCTGCGTCAGGAAGTCGGTGTTGAACTCGCCTTGCTGTTTGCGGTACTCGGCGCCGACCGCCAGCTGCAACGCGCCGGCTGGCATCGCCACCAGGTCGCCGGAGAAGTTCAGGTTGGCCATCTTCGTCGTGTACACGTACGTCTGGTTGTAATCGGACGAGATGTTCTCCAGCGCCGCTATCTGGTCCGGGGCACCCAGGTTGAAGATGTTCACCGGGATGCAGCCCGCAATCGGTGCTGCCGGCGTGCCGCAGGTCGGCGTGCCGGTCCCGTCGATGAAGGACGGACCTACTGCGTCCTTGAGCGCCGTCTGGAACAGATATCCGTCGGTGTTCGTGTTCTGGTCGACGCGTCCATAGCCCGCACTGAGATCCCAGGTCCAGCTCGAGTCCATGATCGTGCCGCGCAGACCCGTGTTGATCTGGATGCCGTCCGAGGTCACGGAGCTGTGGCGCGTGCCGAGCGGCGTCATACGCCACGTGGCGTTCGGGTTCTGGATCTGTGAAGTTGGATCGCTCGGATCCGGGAACGGCGCGCCGCCCAGGTCGACGCCGAACGGGTTGTAGATGTTCTGCGCGGAGATGACGACGTTGTCCGCACGCGAATCGAACGGCAGTTCGGCGATCTCAAAGCCAGAGCTCGTTCGGTTGTACATGAACTCCGCATAAGCCTCGGCCCAGTCCGCGATCTGGTAGTTCGCGAGGGTGAAGAAACTGCCGCGCTCCTGCGGAGTGAGGATGCGGTTGAGCGGCTGGTAGTTATACAGATCGTTCGCAGTGCTGAAGCACCGATAGTCGCCGAGGCTGGCGCCCGAGCTGCCTTCGATGCGTGTCTGTGAGCCGCAGCCTCCCGCGCCTGGCACGAATACACGGCCGGTGGGTACGCGGCTCGATCCGCCCTGGATGACTGAGCCGCCGTAGAGGTAGAGTGCGTTACGAGAGAAGTCGCGATCGCCCGCCGACACGGCGTCCTGATGGTTCCAATTCGCGCCGAGCATGATGCTCGCCTTGTCGGTGCTCGCTCCCCAGGAAAGGCTGGCCGACTCGCGCTGACCGTCGCTGCGGCTGGTCTGACCGTATTCGACGCTGACATCGGCGCCGTCATAGTCTTTGCGGGTAATGAAGTTCACGACGCCTGCGATGGCATCTGAACCGTAAATGGCGCCCGCGCCCTCCTTCAGGACTTCAACACGCTCGATCAGGTTGATCGGGATCGAGTTGATGTCCACGGCGCTGCTGGTGTAGCCGAGCGCGCCGACACGACGTCCGTTCATCAGTACCAGCGTGCGCTGTGCTCCGAGGCCGCGCAGTTCGATATTCGCCGCCCCATCACCGCCGCCATTGTTGACCTGTGGGTTAGTCGCCGCGCCAGCGACCGCCGGCACCTGTTGCATCAATTCGCCGAGCGATTGCACGCCTGACGCATCGATGGAGCTGCGATCCAACGTGTACACCGGGCTCGCTGTCTCGAGATCGACGCGACGAATGCGCGACCCGGTGACGACGACTGTGCCGATTTCGTTGGCTGCGCTCTCCTGCTGATCCTGGGCGAATGCGCTATCGCTGATTGGCGCAGCTGCTGCGGCTGCCAGAACGACGTGCACTGCCCTCCGAAGAATGCTTTGAGTACTCATGTGAGGGAGCCCTCCTCCAAAAGACCGGATGTGATGAGAGGTAACCATCTACGAATCCCCAGGCTGCCTCTCGTTTTCTTGCATGCCGAGTCGCCGCACTCGTTGCGGCGTCGTCACACGTGGGCGGGGATCATAGCAACAAGGGAAGTTTTGAGGGAAGCGTCTTAGCGTAAAAACAACATGAAATTACGAAATCTTTCGG
This sequence comes from uncultured Gammaproteobacteria bacterium, assembly GCA_963724625.1. Taxonomy (GTDB): domain Bacteria; phylum Pseudomonadota; class Gammaproteobacteria; order Steroidobacterales; family Steroidobacteraceae; genus DATBVX01. The sequence goes on from CAVRVO010000003.1 coordinate 169,042, forward strand.
ATACAGCGCATGGGACTAACGAAGGGACGAACGGCCACAATCGCCAGTCGAAGTGAGTATTTCTGCAGGGAAATAGAACCGCAGAGCCTGATCAGCGGACCGCAAGGAAAGTTTCAGCGCTGTATTTGTTTCAAATGTGCAACAACCCGCAGCGCAGCGCGGCCGGGGCTGTAGCTCACGTTGCCACAGCCGGCGCGTCGAACATGACCTGGAGCGGCAGTTCGTCCACCTGGCGGGACTCGCCGTCGGTCACGTGAAAGATTCGATAGAGGTAGGTGCCTTCGTTCGTGATCGGTAAGACATTGATATTGAACGCGGAGCGCGAACGCCTGCCGCGTTCCAGGCTGACCTCCGCCCGGGATGAGCCGATTTCTGCGCCCTGAGCATCGAAAAGCCGGCATTCGATGACGCCTTTTTCGGGTACCGCGAAGTCCGAGCGTTCGGTCTGCACCACCAGCACCGACTGAATCTGCGCTGCCGCCGGCTTGCCGGCAGCGAGCGCGTCGCTCACTGCGTTCTTTGGTAGATGCAGCTCATCAATGATGCCGAACAGCGTGACGTTGCTCGATCGCTGATCGATCGAGAACCTTTCGCACAACAGGGTCCAACGGTGTTTCAAGGATGCTCCTGTCTCAGCCCGAGTCCGTCCGCCGCAGGACGACCCGACGATTCTGCGCGCGGCCTTCCGGCGTCGAGTTGTCTGCGACCGGTTGCGACTCACCGAGGCCTCGCGCCTCGAGACGTGACGGATCGATGCCCATGCTGATGATGTAATCGCGCACGGCTTTGGCTCTTTCCTCCGATAGGCGCTGGTTGTAGGCGTCGGAGCCGTTCGCGTCGGTATGTCCCTCGATGACGCCGGTTGCTGTTGGCACCGCCTTCAGGAATCCCACCGCGAGATCGAGGTCCTTGAACGATTCGGGCTTGAGCTTGCTCGAGTTGTTATCGAAGAACACTTCAAGCTTACGCGTCAGGCTGCAGCCCACCGTGTCTACCTTGTCGCCGCGCGGCGTAGCGGGGCACTTGTCGCGACTGTCGCTCACGCCATCACCGTCGCCATCCAGCTCGCAACCCACTGTGTCGACGGCTGCGCCAGCAGGCGTGCCGGGACAGCGGTCGAGATTGTCGGTAACGCCATCGCCATCGCTGTCGGCGGGTGCGGGTGCGGGTGCGGGTGGCGGGGGTGGGGGCAAGGGTGGCGCTTCTTCAGTAAGGCACGTATTTCCGCCCCAGTAGAACTGCAGCTTCAGACCCGCCATGTAGTCGACCAGGCGATCCTGCTGTCCACCGACGAAGTCATTTCTGCCGCGCACCTCGCCGCGCAGGATCAGTCCGCGACTACAGTCCTTGGAGTGCGAAAGCGTCAAGAGCACGCCGGCGCCAAGATCGACATAAGGATTGGTCGAGTTGCTGGTCAGATCCGGGTTGTCCTCCTGACCGCCACCGCCGATGAGGATGAAAGGGGAGATCCGGGCTTCGCGATAGAACACTGCGAGAGCGTTGACACCGAACGATGTGATCTCGAGGTCATTACCGCCGGCGCCGTCAAACTTGCCAAGCCACGCGTCGGCCTCGATGTTCCAGTACTTGTTGACAGCCTTGCCGAAGGCGAGGTTGGCGCCCCAGTCGTCATCGACGCTGCGATTGTCGTCCATCCACATCGCGTGCACGCCCGGCGCCAACGTACCAGCTACCCTCAGGCTGGCCGGCGCGCACGCCGCTGGACGCGACCAGCGCGAGACCTGTCACAACGAGCGTCGCTGTGTACTTGGCGTTCATCGCACTCTCCCTGTTCGAACCTTGGGCGCAGGCTCTTGTTGAAGCGTTGTCGCGCCTGCGGTCGGGCCGGAATCTTAGCTTAAGAGATGCCGGACCGGGTGGTCCGAAGGGCGGGGCGCTAGGCAGGGCCGAAGGCGGGGTGGATCACGCGGTCGCCGCTGTGGATACCGAGCCGCTCGGCTTCTCCGCCGGCGATTTCGATGACCCCGGTGACTACACCCATGGAACTGATCGTTGCCAGGGATTCGGGTTTTGCCTTGGGGGCGATACGTATGACCCGTCCATCGGCGGCGACGAACAGCATGTCGAGCGAAATGCGAGTGTTTTTCATCCACATGCTGACGGTCTGTGGCTGTGGAAACACGAACAGCATTCCGGTCATTGGGTGCAACTCGGTCACGAACATCAGTCCCTGCTGGCGACGCGACGGCGTATCGGCAACCCACACCGTGAGTTCGTGGAGCTTCTGACCACTTTGGATCTCGAGCTGCGAGCGGGGAAACGAGCTCAACGGCTCGTGGTCGGCTTCCTGCGCCGCGGCGATTCCCGCGGCGCACGCGAGTACTGCAATCCAGGCCACAACGCGCGCGACCAGCCGAGTGATGCTCATGAGGTATGGGCTTCGGAGTTGGAAGGGTCGACACCCGTGTAGATGACCTGGCCCGCAAAGTCAAAAGTGCTCATCAGCACGCTGGCATCTCCGCCGACCGCGTGAGCGGGCTGGATGCAGAAACCGCGGCCGGTGACCCGGTAGGTGCGTGATTCCTTGCGCCAGGGCGTGATCAACTGCTGCCTGAGGTCGTCGATCGTGCACTTGTCGTCGCCCAGCGTGCCGTAAATGCGCGCACGACCTTCCTCGATGATCGTGACATTCGCCGGCAGCACGCGACCCGAGCTGCTCTCACTCAGTCCCGCAACACCGAGCACGATCACGAGCCGCTGCTCGCCGCCCTCGAGTGCGTGGCTGAAGCTGAGACGCACCCCGTTCCCGTTCGGGCGAGGCATGCCCTCGCACTGCGTTTCGGAATTGTCCCAGTCGATTTTCAGCTCGAGCGCACCGTCAAGTCGTGCGCGCAGAAAGCCATCACCCGAAGCCAGGCATCCACCGCTTGCAATCTTGGCGGCGGGTGCGTCTTGAAGCAGCGGTTTGGGCGCGGGCCGCTGTCGTGCGACAAGCACTGCGAGCCCAATGACCGCGAGAAGCGTGCCGACGATCGCGAGCGTGCGTTTCAATCCACGTTCCGTAGCTGCGCTGACGAGGACGCTAGCTTACCGGACGCACCAGCAATGCCTTGGCAAGGTGTCCGTGCAGGCTGCCAATCCCCTTGGCCAGGTGCAGCATCAGCGTGAGTACGAGAACACCAAATGCGACCGCGAAGGGAATCGCCCATGGCTCCATTCCGTTGATGTCGAGGTCACCCGAGACATGAATGAAGCCAGCCAGGTGCAAGGCCCAGAAAATCGGGCCGACGATCATGCCCAGGCCGATCGCAAGTCCCGCAGTGGCGATCGTGAAATAAGCGATGCCCAGGGGGAGCTTCAGAATCATGTAAAGGAGCGCCGTCCAGGTGTGACGATCCTTCAATATGCCCACCACGCGCTCGTACCACGGTGCCGTGGTCGAGGCGTGCGCCGGGCGTCGCGGCATGCGCGTACCGGTCAGTCCTTCCACCATGCGACCCTCGGCCATCGCGAGCGCCCGTACCAGCCCCAGGAACAACAGAAAGAATGGGAAGCCGATGATCAGGATCATCGTGCCGGCGGAAATGGCGAGCCCAGTTACCGCCACCGTGAAGTAGGCAATGCCCGTCACCAGCGACAACAACATGAAGAACAGCGATGTGTACGCGCGCCAATCCGTGTACACGCTGAAGAATTTGCCCAATGCGCCTCGCGACGGACGGCGGGGCGGGGTGGCGAGCGCCGCGCGGACGGTCGCTTCGGTGGTTCGATAGGCATCGGCGACTTCCTCGGGCGCGCCATAGGTGCTGGCAATCAGCTCGAGAACGTCCGCTTCGGATTTCCCGGGATGCTGCGCAATCTCTGCGCGTAAGTATTCCTCGGCATCGTAGAGGGCATCCTGTTGCAGGGCCGGATCCTCGCCAGCGAGAGCGGCCTTCAGTTGCTCGAGGTACTGCTCGACGGAGCGCGGTGCGGAGCGGGACATCTTGAAGATCTCCTGATCAGTCGGTGCGGCCACTGCTGGGCGAGGGCCGGGTAACGAGGTCGACGAAGTCGCGCGTCTGCTGCCAGATCCCCAGCCATTGCTGAAGGACCGCGCGACCTTGCTCGGTGATGCGGTAGTAGCGGCGAGGCGGGCCGGCGTAGGACGGAACGACGCGGCTTGCGAGCAGTCCGCTCGCGCTCATGTTGCGCAGGACCGGATAGAGCGCGCCTTGCTTGACGACGTTGAGCGCGGGCGCAACGGCCTGGAGCTGTTTGGCGATCTGGTAGCCGTACAGGTCTTCGTCGGCCCGATCGAGGACCGAAAGCAAGACGAGAGCAATCAGCCCGGCATTCAGCTCGCGCTGAAACTTCTTCTCGACGGATTCGAGGCCAGCATCAGAGCCAGTTGCTTGTTCTTCTAACGCCACGGGAAGCCCACGATCATCTGATTAACTACAGTGCGCGGTAGTTAATACTAGTCAGTAAGTACTAGTCAAGAAAAATTTAGCTACTCAAGGCGTTAAGCCAGGACCGCTTTTCAGAACACCTCAGAACCGATGCTAGACTCCGCTGCTTTCCCCCACTCCAGTCCATAGCTGAATGAACTCCACCCGTTTCGTTGTCGAGGTCAACCCCGCTCTTCCCCCTGCCCTTGCTCGTCTCGCCGAGCTCGCCAGCAACCTGCGGTTCTCGTGGCACCGGCCAACCCGGGCACTGTTTTCCTCGCTCGACCGCGAATTGTGGCGTGAGGTCGGCGGCAACCCGCGCGTGTTCCTGCGTTGTGTCGATCAGGCAGTGCTTGATCGCGCAGCCACGGACGCTGCCTATCTGGAGCGCTACGGAAAGGTGCTGGCGGGTTTTGACACTTACCTCAACGAGATTCCGCCGCACGAGAGCCAGGCGAGTGAGGGCACCGGACTAGTGGCGTACTTCTGTGCGGAGTACGGCTTTCATGAAAGTTTTCAGATCTACTCGGGCGGCCTCGGCGTGCTCGCCGGAGATCATTGCAAGACGGCGAGTGATCTTGCGCTGCCATTCGTCGCTGTTGGCCTGCTCTACACCGAAGGCTACTTCACACAGACGATCGACAAGGAAGGCAACCAGGTTGCTCACTACCGCGAGCACGATCGCGCCGATCTGCCGGTAGAGCCGGCGCTCGATCGCACTGGCAAGGAAGTGCGGATCCTCTGTCGTCTGGCGCGCCGGGACGTACACGTGCGCGTCTGGCTGGCGAAAGTCGGCCGCGTCTCCGTCTATCTGCTCGACACCAATCTCGCTGAGAACGCGCCTTCGGATCGGGAGATCACCCACAAGCTTTACGGGGGTGATGAGAACGTACGCATCCAGCAGGAGATCGTGCTCGGCATCGGTGGCGGGAGAGCCTTGCGGGCTCTCGGGCTCGAGCCATCGGTCTGGCATATCAACGAAGGACACGCGGCATTCCTGATCGTCGAGCTGATTCGCGAAAAGGTTGTACGTGGACTTGATTTCGCCGCGGCACGCGAGGCTGTAGCTGCCGGGTGCGTGTTCACTACGCACACACCCGTCGCTGCCGGCCACGACGTGTTCAGCCCGGAGCTGGTGCTCGGCCACTTGGGAGAGCTGGTTGAGGAACTGAAGATCGACTCCGAGACGTTCCTGCGTCTGGGGCGCCCGCCACAGGGCGGCAATCACTTCAACATGACGCGCCTCGCGCTCAACGGGTCGCGCCATCACAACGGCGTCAGCCGGATTCACGGCGGTGTGTCCGCGCGCATTGTTGCGGACAATTGGCCTGAAGTGCCCCCGGAAGACAATCCGATCGGCTACATCACCAACGGCGTGCACTTGCCGACGTTCCTGTTTCAGCCATGGGCCGAATTCTTCGACCGGTCCCTGGGGCAGAGCTGGCGCGCGCAACTGAACGAGGAGGCGTTCTGGCAGAGGCTGTACGAGACTGCGGACGAGTCGTTCTGGGAAGTCCGGCAGGCCACCAAAGTGGAAGTACTGCAGGGATTACGTGCGCGCTTACAGGTGCAGTGCGCGCATAACAGCATCAGCGATGCGCACTACCAGCGCCTGACTCGCTTTCTCAATCCGGCCAACCCAAACGTCCTGACGATTGGCTTCGCGCGACGCTTCGCAACCTACAAGCGGGCGACGCTCCTGTTCAACGATCTCGCGCGCCTCGCGGCCATCGTCGGCAACCCGGATCGGCCGGTGATCTTCGTCTTCGCCGGCAAATCGCATCCGGCCGATGAACCGGCGCGCAAGCTCCTGCGTGAGGTCAACTCCATCAGCATGAGCGCCGATTTCTTCGGGCGCGTGATCTTCGTCGAAGACTACGACATGGCACTCGCGCGCCTGCTGGTCGCGGGTGTCGATGTATGGCTCAACAACCCGATATCGCCACTCGAGGCGAGTGGCACTTCCGGAATCAAGGCGGCAATCAACGGCACGCTCAATCTAAGTGTGCTCGACGGTTGGTGGGCGGAAGGATTCGACGGCGAGAACGGCTGGGCGGTCGTTGCAGCGGACAACGGCAACGAGCAGGAGCGCGATCGCGAAGATGCGCAAACGCTCTATGAGTTGCTCGAAGATGAGGTGATCCCGCTCTACTACTCGCGCAACGAGCAGGGGTTCTCGCCGGGGTGGGTCGCGAAATCCAAGCGCTCGATGGCCACCATCATTCCGCACTTCAACATGCGCCCGGTGCTCGAGAACTACGTCGCGGGGCTGTACCGACCTGCAGCACAGTGTGCGCAAGCCCTGGCGAGGGATGGATTCCGGGGTGCACAGGGGTTGGCGGCATGGAAGGAGAAGGTACAGCGCGCGTGGGGCCGCGTCGGATTGCGGCATCTCGACTCGGTGCCCCGTCAACTTGACTACGGCGGTCGCCTGCAGACGCGCGTCGCCGCATTTCTCAATGGGCTCGATCCGGGTGACGTGCGCGTGGAATTGGTATTGCAGCGTGAGCTGCCGGACGGGCGCGGTGAGCCGCCGCGCTATACCTCATTTACCAATGGCGAGGCCGGCGCCATCCCCGGCATCGTTCGCGAGCCTTTCACTTCCGCAGGCGAGCGCGACAGCGACGGTTCCCACGTGTTCCGCGTGGACTGTGCGCCGCCCTGGTGCGGACGCATGAGCGCGCAAGTGCGCATCGTTCCGCATCACGATCTGTTGTCGCACCCGTATGAACTGGGCCTGATGAAGTGGATGTGACTAGCGCCTGTCGAGCCTGAGAATCACGCCCGCGAGTGGTGGCAGCGTGAGCTCCAGGGAGCAGGGGAGCTGATGCAGTGGCAGTTGCTGCGCCTCGAGCGGCAACGGGTTACCGAGATTACTGCCGCCGTAGTACTGCGAGTCGGAGTTGAAGATTTCCCGATAGGTGCCCATGTCAGGAACGCCAATGCGGTGCTTTGGCCGCGGCACCGGCGTGAAGTTGAGCACCACCACGATCGTTTCCTCGTCCGATAACCGCAAATAGCTCAGCAGGGAGTGAGCTCGATCCTCGCAATCGATCCAGCGGAAGCCGCGCGGCTCGAATTCAAAATGTGACAGCGCCGGGTGCTGCCGATACAGCCGATTAAGATCGCCGACCAGGCGACACATGCCAGCGCGAGCCGGGTCCCCGGCCAGATACCAGGGCAGGGCCACGCGAAAGTTCCACTCCGTCGGTTGGGCAAATTCTCCGCCCATGAAGAGCAGCTTCTTCCCGGGATAGGTCCATTGGTACGCATAGAGGAGTCGCAGGTTCGCGAAGCGCTGCCATTCATCGCCCGGCATGCGGCCGAGCAGCGAATGCTTGAGATGCACGACCTCGTCGTGCGAGAAGGGCAGCACGAAGTTTTCGCTGTACGCATACATCATGCCGAAGGTGAGCTGTTGGTGATGGTGCGAGCGGTGTACCGGATCGTGCGACATGTATTCGAGCGTGTCGTGCATCCAGCCCATGTTCCATTTCATGCTGAAGCCGAGCCCACCGCTCGATGCCGGGCGGCTCACCATTGGCCAGTCGGTGGATTCCTCTGCGAGTGTGACGGTGCCCGGGAACTCGAGGTGCGTCACGCTGTTGAGCTCGCGTATGAACTCGATCGCTTCCAGATTCTGATTGCCGCCCTCGCGATTCGGCACCCAGTCCTCGCCCTTGCGGCTGTAGTCGAGGTACAGCATCGAGGCGACCGCATCGACCCTGAGGCCGTCGATATGAAAGTCCTCGAGCCAGGAACAGGCGCTCGAAATCAGGAAGGTGCGCACCTCGTGGCGGTCGTAGTTGAACACCAGCGTGCCCCAGTCGCGATGTTCCGCCTTGCGCGGATCCGCGTACTCGTACAAGGGGCTTCCATCGAAGCGGGCGAGGGCGTGCGCGTCGCGCGGGAAATGGGCCGGTACCCAATCGAGGATCACACCGATCCCCGCCTGGTGGCAGCGATCGACGAGCTGTCTCAGGCCGTCGGGATCGCCATGCCGGCTGGTGGGCGCGAAGTAGCCGGTCGCCTGATATCCCCAGGAATCATCGAGAGGATGCTCGCTGATCGGCAACAACTCGACGTGGGTAAAGCCGAGACCTTGCACATGTGGAATCAGGCGCTCGGCAATCTCCACGTAGCTCAGGAACTCCCCGTCATCTCTTCGCTGCCACGAACCCAGGTGCACCTCGTAAATCGACATCGGTGCATACAGCCAGTCGCCGGCGGAACGCCTCGCCATCCATGCATGGTCCTGCCACGTGTGTGCCGGCGGAGTCGCAACAATCGCCGCGGTGGCAGGCCGTCGCTCGAATTGCCGCCCGTAGGGGTCGGTCTTGAGGTGAATGGTGCCGTTGTCGCGATTGCGGATCTCGAATTTGTAAAGTGTTCCAGGGCCGACCCCGGGAATGAAGAGCTCCCAGACGCCGCTCGACCCGCGCACCCGCATCGGATGACGGCGACCGTCCCAGAGATTGAACGGGCCGACGACGCTGACGCGTTCTGCGTTGGGGGCCCAGACGGCGAATTGCACGCCGCCGATGCCCTCGACATCGCGGGCGTGAGCGCCGAGGAACTGATGCGCGCGCCGATGCACGCCGTTGTTGAACGCATTCAAGGTGCCGGTGTCGATGAGTGGCGCGAAGGCGTAAGGATCGGCTACCTCGAATACGCCACCCGTGTCGTCCTGCCACGAGATGGTGTAATGGGGCGGTAACGTTCCAGGCGTGCCGTGCCAGTAGAAGAAGTCGCTCGAGCCGTGTCGCTGCAACTCGTGACTGCGGTTGGCGCGCACCTGTTTTGTCGCCGGCAGATAGACGACCAGCACTTCCTGGCCGGCCCACTGGTGTCGTCCCAGGATGGAGTGAGGATCGTGGTGCCGGGCGTCGCGGATGCGCTCGAAGTCGCGCTCCAGGCTCGCGAGCAGCTCACGCATCTCGCGCTGGCGTGTTGCAGTCATCGACTTCAAAGGTAACATAGCCCCGCCATCTCGCCGGAGCGCAACTCGCCTCATGCCGAAGCAACCCGCCCGCGCCTCTTCGGGTCGCTACGTCAGCCGACTGACCAGCGGCACGCTGGCCGTCATCATGGCGGGCGGACGCGGCGAGCGGCTGAAGGCGCTCACTGACCATCGCTGCAAGCCGGCGACGCCGTTCGGCGGCAAGTTCCGCATCATCGACTTCGTCCTGTCGAACTGCGTGAACTCCGGCATCCGCCAGATCTGCCTGCTCACGCAGTACAAGGCGCAATCGCTCATTCAGCACGTGCACCGCGGTTGGGGGTACTTGCGCGGTGAGTTTGGCGAGTTCGTCGAGATCATCCCGGCGCAGCAGCAGATCGGCGTACATTGGTATCGCGGCACGGCCGACTCCGTGTACCAGAACATGGACCTGATCCGTTCACACCGGCCCACGCACGTGCTGGTGCTCGCGGGCGATCACATCTACAAGATGGACTACGGTCCGATGATTGCCTACCACGTCGAGAAGGGCGCCGACATCACCGTCGGCGTAGTGCAGGTGCCGCGCCAGCAAGCGCGCGGGTTCGGCGTGATGACCACGACGGAGTGGAACCGGATCATCAAGTTCGCGGAGAAGCCGGCGAATCCGGACCCGATCCCCGGCCGAGATGACGTCGCGCTCGCTTCGATGGGCATCTACGTGTTCAACACGCGGCTGCTGGAGAAACTCCTCACTGCCGACACGGAAAATCGCGAATCCGCCCACGATTTCGGTCGCAACATCATCCCGGACGCCATCGAGCGCCTGCAGGTGTTCGCGTATCCGTTCCAGGACGTACGCACGCGCGCGCAGAGCTACTGGCGCGATGTCGGGGATGTCGATGCCTTCTACGAAGCCAACATGGAGCTGGTCCATGTCGATCCGGAGCTCAACGTCTACGATCAGCAGTGGCCGATCTGGACTTACCAGCTGCAACAGCCGCCCGCGAAGTTCGTGCTCGACGAGGACGGCCGGCGGGGCATGGCGGTGAACTCGATGATCTCGAGCGGCGCGATCATTTCCGGTGCCTCGGTAAACCAGTCGTTGCTGTTTTCGGGTGTGCACGTCCAGGAGCGCAGCCAGATCGAGACGTCAGTCGTGCTGCCGGACGTCGACATCGGGCAACGCTGCATGATTCGTCACGCGATCCTTGATGAAGGATGCGAGATTCCAGACGGCATGCGCATCGGGTTCGACGCGGAGGCAGACGCGCGCCGATTCCACATCACCGAGCAGGGCGTAGTACTCGTCACGCCCGACATGTTGAGAGATCTCGAAGGGTGAGCCCGGCCGAACCGTTGCGCGTGGTGCTGTGCTGGCACATGCACCAGCCGCAGTACCAGGACCTGATCACGGACGAGCATGTGTTGCCGTGGACTTACCTGCACGCCATCAAGGATTACGTCGATATGGCGGTGCACCTGGAAGCGCAGCCGCGTGCCGCGGCGGTCGTCAACTTCTCTCCGATCCTGATCGAACAGATCCGCACCTACAGTGCACAGATCTCGGCGTGGCAGCGAACCGGTGCGCCAATTCGTGACCCGGTGCTCGCGCTCCTCACCCCCGACGGGATACCGCAGGACGCGAATCTGCGTGCAGAGGCGATGCGCGCCTGCCTCAAGGCCAACCGCGAGCGCCTCATCGAGCGCTTCGCGCCTTACAAGGCACTCGCAAGCCTGGCGGACGCCTTTCTCGCCGAGGATGCTTCAGCCTATGCGTCGCACCAGTTCGTGCTGGACCTTGCGGTCTGGTATCACCTCGCATGGCTTGGCGAGACCGTCCGACTCGGCGATCCGCGCGCGCAAGAGCTCATCGCCAAGGAGCGCGATTTCGATGCGGCGGATTGCCGGCTGCTGATCGAGATCATCGGTGACATTCTGTCGGGCCTCTTGCCGCGCTATCGGCGTCTGCTCGGCAGCGGACAGGTCGAGCTGTCCGTAACGCCCTGGGGGCATCCGATCCTGCCATTGATGCTCGATTTCAGGAGCGCGCGCGAATCACTACCGGCGCTCGACCTGCCTGCCGAACGCGAGTATCCGGGTGGTGACGATCGGGCTCGTTGGCACATCGCGCGTGCCATCCAATCGTTCGTGGAGACGTTTGGCGTACGTCCCAAGGGGTGCTGGCCGGCTGAGGGAGGCGTCAGCGAGCGTACGCTCGCATTGTTCGATGAGTTCGGTTTCGATTGGATCGCGACCGGTGGGGCAGTGCTGCGCAACAGTCTGTCAGCACAGGGCGCATCCGAGGCCGAACGCAGCGTCGCGCGGCTGCACCGCCCGTATCATCTGGCGGACGGACGCGTTCGCTGTTTTTTTCGGCACGACGCATTGTCCGATCTCGTCGGTTTCACTTACTCAAAATGGCACGGCGATGACGCTGCCGCCAATCTCGTCGAACACCTCGAGGATCTGCACAAGGTGCTGCCTCCCGAGCAAGAACACGTAGTCGCGATCGTGCTCGATGGCGAGAACGCCTGGGAGTACTACCCATTCAACGGTTACTACTTTCTCAAGGCGCTGTACGAGAAGCTCGCAGAGCATCCGCAAATCCGCCTCACGACATTCTCGCGCTGTCTCAGCGATGGGATGAACGTGGGTGAATTGCAAAGACTGATCGCCGGCAGCTGGGTCTACGGGAATTTCTCGACCTGGATCGGCAATCCGGGCAAGAACCGTGCGTGGGAAATGCTGTGCGAAGCGAAGCGTGCCTTCGATCGGGTAGTCGTGGAAGGCTCCCTTTCCGAAGCGGAGCAGAACGCGGCCGAACGCCAGTTGGGTGTTTGCGAGGGCTCAGACTGGTGTTGGTGGTTCGGCGACGAGAATCCAGCGGAATCGGTGCGCGCCTTCGACATCCTGTATCGGCGCCACCTCGCGAACCTGTACCGGATCCTGCAGGAGGAAGCGCCCGCGGCACTTGGTGAACCCATTGCGTACGGCCACGGGACGCCGGAAGCGGGTGGCGTCATGAAGCGCAGTGCATGAGCTCACTCGATCGGCGCCGTGCCGGCGTGCTGCTGCATCCGACCTCGTTGCCAGGAGCGCAGGCGGGCGGCGCCCTCGGCGCCAGCGCCAGGCGCTTTGTCGATCTTATTGCTGACAGTGGATTCAGCGTCTGGCAGATGCTGCCGGTCGGGCCAGTCGATGCTGATCGGTCACCCTATTTTTCACGCTCCGTCCACGCCGGCAACGTCGATCTGATCGATCTGGACGATCTCGCGACGCGTGGCTGGATCCGCGCCGAGGCCTCACCACACGCGGGCGAAGCAGCAGCGCACTTCCGCACGCGCAAGCTCCTTGAAGCACTGATCGGCTTCGAGAACCACGCCGATCGTGACACGCGCCAGGACTTCGCGTCGTTTCTCGCTGCGCACCGGCACTGGCTGATCGATGATGGTCTGTTTCTTGCGCTCAAGGCCCAGCATCAGGGCCGGCCGTGGTGGCAGTGGCAGATGGAACTTCGCGACCGTACGCCCGCAGCGATCGCCGACGCGCAGCGACGCCACGCAGCGGCCATCGAGCAATTCGCCTTTGAACAGTATCTTTTTCATTGTCAGTGGCAGGCGCTGCGAGCGCAGGCCCGCGCACGTGGCGTCCTGTTGTTTGGCGACATCCCGATCTACGTCGCTCACGATAGCGTTGAGGTCTGGGCGCATCGCGATAGTTTTCAGCTCGATGCGACCGGTCAGCCGCTCGGGATTTCCGGCGTGCCGCCAGACTACTTTTCGGCGGATGGCCAGGTGTGGGGAAATCCACTCTACGACTGGTCTGCGCAGGAGCGCGACGGGTTCAAATGGTGGATCGCGCGCTTTGCGACGCAGCTCGAGCGGTTCGACCTGCTGCGCATCGATCATTTCCGCGGGCTGGAATCCTATTGGGCCATTCCGTCCGGCGCGACGACCGGGCGCGATGGGGAGTGGCGGTCTGCGCCGGGCGAAAAACTCCTGCGCGCCCTGCAGGGCGGCCTTGGACGTCTGCCAGTCATCGCTGAAGACCTGGGCGTCATCACGCCGGCAGTCGAGCGACTGCGCGATGCATTCCATCTGCCCGGAATGCGCATCCTGCAATTCGCATTCGATGGCACACCCGGCAACCCGTACCTGCCGCACAATCACAGCCGCAACTGCGTCGTGTACACGGGCACGCACGACAACGACACGACGCGTGGCTGGAGCGATTCGCTCGATGAGAGCACGCGCCGGCGAGTCGCGGACTACTACGGCACTGCTGCAGACCAGGTATCGCCAGCGCTGGTGCGCAGTGCGCTTGCCTCCGTGGCAAGGCTCGCCATCTTGCCGCTTCAGGACCTGCTGGGCCTTGATTCGCGTGCGCGCATGAATACCCCAGCGACCATCACAGGCAATTGGTCGTGGTCGTTCTCCTGGGACCAGGTTCCACCTCAGTTCATCACCGAGTGGCGGCATCTAAACGTCATGTACGGCCGGGCGTAGACTGTTCCGGCGCCGTGCCGGCAGGTCGAAGCGAAAAGGAGAGGGAGATGCGATGGAGTGTCATCTTGATGGCCGCGCTTGTCGCCGCGTGTGCAGCGACCAAACTCGAGGCTCCGAACCTTCACGTTGTGAATATGGAGATGCTGGAAAGCAGCAGTTTCTTTACGCAACGCGTGAAAGTGCGTGTGCACGTGCAAAATCCGAATGACACTGAGCTCCCGATCAAGGGAGTGAATGCGACGCTGTATTTGCAAGGCGAAAAATTCGCCACTGGTGTGTCTGCGGAGCCCTTCACGGTGCCGGCGTTCGGCGAAGGGTGAGTTTGACCTGATGGTCGATGCGAGCATGGCAAGTGCCCTGATCCGCATCCTTGGTAAAGGGAAGTCGGACCAGATGATGCAGGGGCTCGACTATCGATTGACGGGCAAGGTGAGCTTGTCCTCGGGAATGATACGGTCGATCCCGTTCGACGAGAAGGGCACGTTCAAGGTGCCCGAGGCCGCGCCGCCGCAGTAAGAGCAGTCTGTTTTCGTCGCGCGGTGTGATCTGGCTGACGGCCTTTCCCTCAGCCCGACACGAACGCAACAATTCTGCGATCACAGAGATCAGCTTTCGCGCTATACGACTGCGTGTCGTCAGCCTAATCAAATCCGAACGGGCTCAGGGAAAGGCCGTCAGCCAGATCACACCGGGCGCTACGCAGCGCGCACCCGCACGGTTTCGCCGATCGTATTCATGATGTAGCGCAGCTGGTCGTAGTCGGGATGGCGGACTCGCATCCACGCGTTCGCCATGTATCCGGCTTCGACAGGTTGCGTCGGCGTGCCTGCGGCCGGCAAATGCGCCGCGACGATGCATTCGCCGAACTCGCGTCCGATACGATCCATACCTTCGTAGCCGGCGATACGCCCGTCCCGATCCGGTCGCAACGCGATCATGCCGCACGCATAGCGGCGTGAGGGTCGCTGGCCGATGCGACCGTGGATCAGCGCCATGGCCCACTCGCGATAGATATCGAAATCATTGCCCGCGTTGTACACGTCCCATTGACCGACGCCCGGCGGGCGGCAACCGATCTCCGAGAACTTCAGACCCTTGGGCCCAAAGAACCATTCCATGTGGGTGGCGGAACTTCCGATGCCGAGCGCCTTGATGACCTTGCGCGCGAGTTGCTTCACCTCGTTGTAGCCGGACGCATCGACGCGGTTGGTCGAAACGATCTGCGGCGATATCCAGCGTTCGCGCATCGCTTCGAGCACATTCGGGTAGTAGTGGCTGATGAATTCGTGCACGACCTCGCCACGAATCGTGAGCGTGTCGAGAAAGCCCTCGTGCCCTTCGATGAATTCTTCTACCGCGACCGACTGGCCACGATCGATTGCGAATTCGCGGATCGCGTGTTCCAGTTCTCCATCGTTTGAAACCTTGGTGGTCCCGGCAGCGCCGGCACCTGCGCGCGGCTTGAAGATGAGCGGATAGCCGACGCGGGCAGCGAACTCGCGCGCGCCCTGCGGTGATTCGACGCTGCTCGATTGCGCGCACGGCACTCCCGCCGCGCGCAGCGCCTCTTTCATCGATGGTTTATCGCGGCACAGCCACGCGGTCTGGACGCTGGTGCCGGGGATTCCGCACGCTTCGCGAACCTTGGCGGCTGGCATGATGTGCGCCTCGACCGTTGCTTCAAGCCGATCGACCCACACGCGCTTTTGAATGCGGCGCACGGCCTCGAGCAGCGAAGGCTCGTGCACGACGGATTGGACCTGCTCGTAGTCCGCCAGCCAATGCCGCAGCTCGCCATCGAGATAGCCGATTGGCCGCTCACCGATGCCAACGACGCGCGCACCCACCGAGTGCAGCCCGCGCACGAACTCGCGCTGATTCTGAGGAAATGCCGGCTCGACGAAGATGACGTTCATGCGCTCACCAACCGCGAGTAGAGATCAACGTACTGCGCTCCCTGTTTCTCCCATGAGAAATCCTGCGCCATTCCATTGAGCATGAGGCGCGTCCAGGCGGCGCGATTCTGATACAGGTCGACCGCTGCGTTGATCGCCCAAGCGGCGGCTTGCGGATTGTAGTCGTTGAACATGATGCCGGTGCCGGTTCCCGTATCGGGATCGTACAGCTGAACGGAATCGGCAAGGCCACCGGTACGGCGCACGATTGGCACCGTGCCGTACTTGAGACTGTACATCTGGTTGAGCCCGCAGGGCTCATAGAGCGATGGCATCAGGAACACATCACTCGCAGCTTCGATCAGGTGCGCGAGCTTTTCGCTGTAGCCGCGATGGAAGACGAGCCTGCCGCGGTAGGCGCGCTGCAGATTGGTGAAGAATTCCTCGTAGCGCGACTCCCCGCTCCCGAGAACCACGGCGCGCAGATTGCGATTGGCGAGTACCCGGGGGAGCGCGTCGAACAGGATGTCGATCCCCTTTTGCACCGTCATGCGGGTAACCATCCCAAGGAGGGGCACGCGCCGCCCGAGCTCGAGCTTCAACGTCCGCATCAGGAACTGCTTGATCCGCGTCTTGCCCGCGAGATCCTCGGCGCTGTAATGGTGCGGCAGGTGAGGATCGGTTGCCGGATTCCACACCGTGTAGTCCACGCCGTTGAGAATGCCGATGACGGCCGCGCCCCGCGCGCGCAGCGCGCCCTGCAGACCCATGCCGTATTCGTCCGTGCAGATCTCGCGCGCATAGGTCGGACTCACGGTCGTGATGACATCCGCATAGAGGATGCCGTGCCGCAGTGAGTTGATGCGTCCGGTGCGCAGTTCATCCTGGTGCAGGAGGTTTCGTGCGTCACCGAGACCGAGATCGCCTGCTGACGCCGCCGGGAAGATTCCCTGGTAGCCGATGTTGTGAATCGTCAGGACGGTGCGAGTCTCAGCAAACAGCCGGTCCCAGGCGTAGACGGAGCGCAGATACAGTGGCGCGAAGGCGGTGTGCCAGTCGTTGCAGTGGAAGATCTGCGGTGCGAATCCGCCACGCTGGCAGGTTTCGATCGCAGCGCGGGTCAGCAGCAGAAACCGCAGGTGCTCATCGGCTCCCGCGCTATAGATTCCGGGGCGGCTGTATAGAGCGGGGCAGTGCACGAGATTGACGGAGAGTGAAGAGCCTGGCAGCCGCGCGGTGAGAATTGAAAAGGTGTAGCGGTGAGTGCCGAGAGCAACTGGCACGTCCTTCAGACCCTCGAGTGGTACCAGGTCGAGCGCGCTGGTGTCGATGCTCGAGTAAAAAGGCAGGAACAAGCGCACGTCGTGCCCCGCTTCATGCAGGTAGCGCGGCAGAGCGCTCGAGACGTCGGCAAGCCCGCCGGTCTTCGCCAGGGGTGCGACTTCCGAGGCTACGAAACAGATTCGCATTGGCGCAGGCATGCGCGATCAGTGTAACAAGCCTAAACTGCTGCAAAAGGGCAATGCCGCGGCCGCCAGGTCGCCGGCCCGAAAACCAGAGAGCGACAGCGTGGTCATCCTGCTCATTTCTCCGGGTTACCCGGCCGACATGCCTCAGTTCACGCGCGGCCTCGCCGAGGTCGGCGCGACGGTGCTGGGTGTCGGCGACCAGGCGCCGGGCGCACTGCCAGATCTGGTACGCAAGTCGCTCGCCGGGTACCTGCACGTGCGCTCCCTGTGGGATGAAGCCGCGGTCGCCGAAGAACTGCGCAATTGGCTGCGCGGCCGCCCGCTCGATCGCATCGAGTGCCTGTGGGAACCGGGCATGGTGCTGGCTGCGCAACTGCGCGAAGCACTTGGCATCCCCGGGCTCGACGTCCAGCAGACGCTGCCCTTTCGCGACAAGGAGCGCATGAAGCAGGTGCTCGATGCGGCCGGCATCCGCACGCCACGCCATGTCGCCGCGAACAGCGCGGCCGAGTGCTGGGAGGCAGCGGAGGGCATCGGGTTTCCGCTGATCCTCAAGCCGATTGCCGGCGCTGGTTCCGCTGATACCTATCGCGTCAACGATGCCGACGAGTTGCGCGACGCGCTCTCGCGTTTGCGGCACATCCCCCTCGTGAGCGTGGAGGAGTTCGTCGATGGTGAGGAATTCACATTCGATACCGTGACGATCGATGGGCGCATCGCCTACTACAACATCGCTTGGTACCGGCCGCGTCCCCTGATCGCGCGCTCCAACGAATGGATCAGCCCGCAGGTCATCGCGTTACGCAACGTCGAGCAGCAGGATCTCGCAGGTGGGGTGCGCATGGGACACGATGTCATCCGCGCGCTCGGCTTTCAGACCGGGTTCACTCACATGGAGTGGTATCGCAAGTCCGACGGTGAAGTGGTGTTCGGTGAAATCGGCGCGCGTCCGCCGGGTGCGCACCAGGTGGACCAGATGAACTTCGCCTGCGACTTCGATGTGTTTCGCGAATGGGCGAACGCGGTCGCGCGTGGGCGCTTCGACACGCAGATCGAGCGTCGCTACAACGTTGCAACGATCTACAAGCGCGCACAGGGTACCGGGCGCATTCGTGCGATCGAAGGCCTGGAGGCGCTTCAGCGCCGATTCGGCTCAGCGGTCGTCTGGAACACGTTGTTGCCGATCGGTGCCACACGCCGCAACTGGCGCCAAACGCTGGTCTCCGATGGCTTCATCATGCTGCGCCACTCCGATCTCGGCGCGACGCTCGAGATGGCCGATGCCGTCGGGACAGATCTGCAACTCTATGCGGGCTAGCTCCGCCGTTTGATCGCGGTGACGGGCATCTCGCTCACGTGGCACTACGCCCGGCAGCGAGGTCGATCGGCTTACCGTGCTCGGGCCGAGTCTCAGGTTGCGGGACCGCTCCGATGTGCTTCGCAAACCGGTACGGGCCGAGCAGCAGGTAAATCAGGGCGGCAATGGCCAGGCCGACGACCGTCGCCCAGATCACGACGTCATAGGAACCCGTCGCCTCGCGAATGCGGCCGGTGACGGGCGCCGCGAAACCGAACAGCAGCGCCATCAGCGCCATCTGCACTGCGAACACGGTCGTGAATGAGCGCAAGCCGAAATAGCGGGTGTGGAAGAACTGCCCCATCGGGCGATGCGCGCCGAAAGAGAAGCCGAAGAGCGCCGCGGCCATGTAGAGCAGCGTGAGGCCGCCGTGGTCGGCGGAAATGCGTGCCAGGATGACAAAGGACGCTACCGAGCAGAGGGTGAATGGAATCGAGACTCTGACGGTATCGATCCGGTCGAGGATGAACCCGCCCACGATCGTGCCGATGGCGCCGGCAATGGTGAACACCGAGAGGTATGTCGCCGCATTCGCAGGCGAGAACCCGCGCTCGCCGAGCACCGGAACGAGAAACGTCATGAGTCCGTTGCCTGGCACCGCCGCAAACAAGATGGCGGCGATGATCAGCCAGTAGGTGCTCGTGCGGAACACCTCACGCGCCGTGAGTCCTTCGAGCTCGGGGATCGCCGGTTGAGCTGTTCGCTCGCGGCGCGCGAACAGTCGCCTCGAACCACCGACGGCGCCTGGCTCCTCCAGCGTGAAATAGAGCAGCGGCACGATCGCGAGGATCGTTAGACCCATGATGACGAACAGGCCTCTCCAGCCGTAACGCTCGACCAGCGATTGGATGAGCTGTGGCAGGAAGGCGGCGGCGAGACTCGACTCGAGACCGAAGAGCGCGAGCGCCTTGCCGCGGTGCTGGGTGAACAGCGCCGTGAGCACCTTGGCGTAGCCAATCGCAGTCGTGCCGAAGAAGCCGAGGAGCCCGAAGCCCAGGTAGAAATGCCACAGCTCCTGCGTGAACGAGATGGCGATCGTAATCAGACCGACCATCACCGTGCCGCTGATGATCATGAGCCGCACGCCGGTGCGATCGACCAGGTAACCCAGCAACGGTCCCACCAGGCCGCCGCACCACATGAGCGCCGTGGTTGCATAGCCGAATTGCGTCGGAGTCCATTTGAACTCGGTGGTGATAGGCACGAACACCAGCGTCAGCGCCATCATCGGCAGCAGACTGCTTGCGAACATCTGCCCGAGCAGGATCGCGCCGGCGATCTTCATCTTCCGCAGCGAGAAATCGGACTCGACCGGCGGTGGTGGTGCGGGCATGGGTCGCCTCTTGCTGTTGCAGTGCTACAGTATGCCGGGGTAGCGGTGAGGCGAATCGACCGACGGCGAAATGACCCAGCCGAGACATCGACCTCGCAACAGTTCCGCCTCCGGTGCCGCCGAATCTGCCGCTGTTCATCAGCATCGGCCTTACGGACAGCGACTTTCAAGCCAAGCCGGCGCTCGCTGCGTGGGATGCGCTGTTCGCGAGGCGGTACGTGCAATAGCGGTGCGGGTTCGCGCAATGTTCGCTCTGATATCGAGGATCTCTCTCTGCCGCACCGTCCTCTGCGGCTTGCCACTGCTGGTGGCTCTCTCGATCGTTTCATGCGTACCAGCTCCGCCGCCAACTGCAATGGAGCAACCGCGAAGCGCAGCGGTCGAGCCGAGCGATGCGCGGCGCGAGACGCGACAACGCTTTCTCGAGATGTTCGCCCGGACCTATTTCCCGGGCCGTACCGGACAGCTCGTCATCGTGCCGCGCGAGGGCGACTTCATCACACGGCCCGATCCCGACGTGCCTTTCATGCATGGCTCGCCCTGGCCGTACGACGCCTCCATTCCGCTCATGTTCGTGGGCCCAGCAGTGAAAACGGGCGAGTACTCGATGCCGGCTGCGCAGCAGGATGTAGCGCCCACGCTGGCGGCTGCGCTCGGCACGCGCATGCCGCCGACCGCGACGGGTCGCGTGCTGCCGATCCTGCAGTCAGACTTCGTGCCACCGAGAGTAGTCATGCTGCTGGTCCTCGACGGGATGCGCCGTGACTACTTCGATCGCTATGCTGCGTCCATGCCGACGCTCACTGCGCTGCGTGAGCGCGCTGCCTGGTTCAGCCAGTCCAGCGTGAATTTCTTCCCCACCAACACTTCGGTAGGGCATGCGACGCTCGCCACTGGAGCGGATCCTCGTGTGCATGGCATTACCGGCAACAATATTTATGACCGCGTACAGCAGCGCCGCCACGACATGTTCGAGGGCGGAACCCCCGGAGACCTGGTGGCGATGACCCTTGCGGATGTGTGGCAACTCGAGACGGCCGGGCGCGCCATCATCATTGCGCAGGGCAGTGTCGAGCGCGCGGCGACACCGCTCGCGGGGCATGGGAGCTGCCAGCTGAATGGGTCACCCGTCATTCTCGCAAGCTACAGCCCGCAGAGCGGCGACTGGAATGCGAACGCCGCATGCTTCCGGTTACCGGTCTACCTCAAGGACCAAAACGCCAGAACGATTTGGCCGAAGAGCGGGCAATGGCTGGGACACAAGATCGATTCGACGGCGGCGGTGCGATATTCCGCGCTCTTTCCACGGTTCGAAGCTGATGCGATGACCGCGATGATCGGACATGAGCCGCTGGGAAAGGACGATGTTGCGGATCTCATCCTGATGAACTTCAAAGGCGCGGACTTTGTCGGCCACAAGTACGGCCCGGATTCGAACGAGCTGCGCGCGACGCTCGGCGAAATGGACCACGAAATCTCGCGGATGTTGCGCGCACTCGAGGACAAGGTCGGGAAGGACTACCTGCTCGCCGTGACCGCCGACCATGGAATGCCTTCCGAGCCGTCCTCACCCGATCGCCGGCATTTCGCGCCATCGCTCGTCGACCTGCTCCACGAGAGGTTCGACCGGGAAGGCAGGCATCTCGTGACTCTCTACGAGCCCGAGAACAGCCAGATTTTTGTCGACGCCGACCGTCTCACCCAGCTCGGATTAACGCTGCACGATCTCGCTCGTTTTCTCGAATCGCAGCCGTTCGTCTTTGCGGTGTTTACCGAGGACGAGGTGCGGAGCGCAGCGCCGACGGCGAAGTGAGCCGCAACGCGGCGCCGTATACAATTCAAAGTTTCCGTGAAGGAGCAGCAGTCATGGCCAAGATAGTGGGCGGAATCGCCACGTCGCACACGCCGACGATCGGATTCGCGCTCGATACCGGCAAACAGCACGACCCTGTGTGGGCGCCGATCTTTGAAGGCTACAAGCCCGTACAGCAGTGGCTTGCGGCCCAGAAACCCGACGTGCTGTTTTTGATCTACAACGATCACGTGACCTCGTTCTCCTTCGATCACTACTCGCACTTCGCGCTCGGCATCGGCACCGAGTACCCGGTCGCGGACGAAGGTGGCGGACCGCGCGCGCTGCCGCCGATCCAGGGGCATCCCAGGCTCGCGCAGCACATCGCCGCCGGCCTGGTGGCGGACGAGTTCGACCTGTCGTATTTCCAGGGCAAAGGGCTCGACCACGGCGCGTTCTCGCCGCTCTCGCTCCTCTGGCCGCACGACCCCACCTGGCCCGGCGCGATCGTGCCGCTGCAGGTCGGCGTGCTCGAGTTCCCGACGCCGACCGCGCGGCGCTGCTTCAAGCTTGGCCGCTCGCTGCGCAAGGCGATCCAGAGCTATCCCGAGGACATCAAGGTCGCGATCGTCGGCACCGGCGGACTGTCGCACCAGGTGCACGGCGAGCGCGCAGGCTTCAACAACACGCCGTGGGACATGGAGTTCATGGACACGCTCGTGACAGATCCGGAGAAGCTCACCCACATCACGATCGCGGACTACGCCACGCGCGGCGGTCTCGAGGGCTCCGAAGTGGTCATGTGGCTGATCATGCGCGGCGCGCTGGCGCCCAAGGTGAAGAAGCTCCACCAGGCGTACTACCTGCCGTCGATGACGCCGATCGCCACGCTGATCCTGGAGGACGATGGTCCGGATGGGCAGGGTGAGTCCTTGCCTGCGTATCGCGAGCGCATCGGCAAAGAGCTCGCGGGCATCGAAAAACTCGAAGGCACGTATCCGTTCACCCTCGAGCGCAGCGTAAAGGGGTTCCGGCTCAATGAATTCCTGCACCGGCTCGTCGAGCCCGAGTATCGCAAGCAGTTCCTCGCCAATCCGGAGCCGCTGTTCGAGGCGGCCGGGCTCACCGAAGAAGAACGCGACATGGTCCGGCGGCGCGACTGGCGCGCGATGATTCACTACGGCGTGATTTTCTTCATGCTCGAGAAACTCGGCGCCGTGATTGGCACCACGAACCTGCACATCTACGCGGCAATGCGCGGCCAATCGCTCGAGGACTTCCAGAAGACGCGCAACGCCAAAGTGCTCTACTCGGTCGCCGGCAAGGACGAAGGGAAGAAAGACTGGGACAAAGCGACCCCGAAACCCAGCTAGTAACTGGCGTCGCGGTAGTGCTTCTTGCCGCGCAACGCCTTCTGGTACTCGTCCTTGCTCAGGATATTCTCCTCGAGCTGCATGTCGGTGCGCGCGTAGCAGCGGAAGAACTCCGCGATACGTTCCGCTGACTGCGTGACGTCATCGCGAATGTAATTGATGTCGATGTTGATGCACACAGCGCCGACCACGCCATAGTCCTTGCGCACGATGGGAATCGTGGTGCACTTGAAGCGGCGTGCGCCGATGTTGAGCTCGTAGTTGAGCTTGTCCTGGTTGAGTGCCCGCCGCTTCTTGAGATCGATGAGCAGGGTCGTCGTGCCCATTTCGAGCGCGCGTCCGGTCACTTCGCCCCCTTCTATGGCGGTAATCGAGCGGCTCGGGTTGGAGAGATCGTGCAGCAGCACCTCAATTCCCATGTTGGGGAACGTCCGCCCGATCAGGCGCGCGAGATTGCGGAAGTTCTCCAGGAACTCTCGCGTGTCGTCCACGACAGCAGCGCCGTGGTATTTCGCGAAGAGTTTCTCGTACGCCGGCCGCTCCTGGGCGTCCAGGAGGTCGCGCACGTTGTTCTGTTCACCGATGAAGATCAACTGGCGCGCGGCGCGCACATCCGTGTTGCGCAGGAAATAGTGAATGCCGAGGCGGAAGTCGCGCAGGTTGAACTCGGCGAAGTTCTCGGGCGTCGGCTCGTAGGGGTAGAAATCATAGTCATCGAGACTGCGGCCCCGCTGGCGCCCCCGCTCGCGATACCTGCCGATCAGGAAGCCGCCCGCGAACACCAGCAGCGCCACGCCCAGCTCGGAGAAGAAGCTGCTGATCCAGGGATTATTGAGCAGGTCTGCCACGCATCACACCAGCTCGCCGAGGTACTTCGGCAGCATCTCGCGCCATGTGACCCAGTTGTGGTGGCGATCCCGGCCCCACAGGTCCACCCGGTTCGGCACGCCCTTGGCGCCGAGGACGTGAGCGATCCTCCATGACTCACTGGGATCCTCCCAGTCGCCTTCACCCGTCGGAATGACGATGAACCGTTGCCGCAGCTGCTGTAGTTGGGGTCCGTCCTCGAGTCCTGGCAGGTAGTGAAGCGGCGATGAGAAGTAGAAGTCCTGGTTGATCTTGCCGTCGAGGTACTTCGACAGGTCGAAGGTTCCACTCATCGCCACGGCGAGCTTGAAGACGTCCGGATGCCGGCAGATGCTGGCAACGGCGTTGAACGCGCCGATGGAAGCGCCCGCGGCCACGACTTCGATCTCCTTGCTGGAGCAGTCCTCACGGATGAGCGCGACCACCTCGTTGTAGATGTAGGCATCGAACAGGTTCTGCACGCGCGAGCAGTATTCGGCCGAATGGGTGCCCTGCAGCCAGGTTTTCCCCGCGATGCTGTCTACCGAGTAGACCTTGATGCGCCCCGCATCGATCAGATCGCCGAGCACGCGCACGAGGTGGAAGCGCTCGACTTCCTCGTAGTCTCCTCCGGCGGTCGAAAACAGCAGCACAGGCGTGCCGAAGTGACCCCAGCGCACGACGCGCGCCGGTTCGGGCAGGCGTTGCGTATTCCAGCTCCAGTTCTTCTTTATCCACTTTGTTCCCGCTGGTGTGCGACTCGGGGCGCGATAGTCAGATGGCGGAGTTCCTGCCCTCGATCTTCCGCCATTCCTGCATGCGATTGAAGAACAGCTCCGTAAACTGCTCGATCTCGTGCGCCGGGTAAAGGGCCGTCACCTTCTTGCGGACTGCATCACGCGCTTCGGCGCTGCCGAAGAATTCATAGGCGACGTCGTCGAGATGCGAGAGGTGTTTGGCGCAGAACTCACGGAACGAATCCGTGGCGAAATGCTCGCGGGCGAGGAGTGCGTAACCGCGCAGCTTTTCGTGCGGGGAGAGATCCTTGGCCGCGATCTTGAAGTACGGCTCCCAGTCGAGATTCCGGCGCATCCGGCGTTTGGTCGTCGCGCAGAAGATCGACCAGCGCAGGTTCGCCTTGATGAGCCAGGGGAAGTGGTAGTGAAGCGAGGTCACCTGTGAGTCGGGACAGGCGTTCGCGAAATCGATCGGATACCACTCACCGCCCTTCAGCAGCGCTTCGCAGGAATTGAAATCCCAGCCGAAGAACGCGTTGATGGTGAGCGTGATGTCCTGGAGCTTGCGCTGCTCATCGGCGGAGATGAAGTCACGATCCATCCGGTAGCGGTCGTGGAGCGGTGCCGACGG
Organism: uncultured Gammaproteobacteria bacterium; assembly: GCA_963724625.1. Classification (GTDB taxonomy): domain Bacteria; phylum Pseudomonadota; class Gammaproteobacteria; order Steroidobacterales; family Steroidobacteraceae; genus DATBVX01. The sequence goes on from CAVRVO010000003.1 coordinate 194,313, forward strand.
GTCGTAATTCACGACTCGCGTCTGCGGACCGAGCCCAACACAGCGTACGAATCGGTCGTACGGGATGATGCCCGCCTGCAGATGCATGATCTTGGTGCCGCTCGCCTCGTACGCCGCGCGCAGCGCCACTTCGTCGTCGATCTTGGTGACCCCGACCCAGCCGCCGCCGTCGTAGGGCTTCATGAACAGCGGGTAGCCGACCTGCTTGCCGATCGCGCCGATATCGAAGAGCCGCGCGTAGCGCTGCAGCGTCGCCTCGAGATCGGCACTCTTGTCATAGGCCTTGGGCGGAATCATCCAGGTTTCGGGAATCGGCAGGCCGAGACGCATCATCGCGCAGTAGGTCGTGTGCTTTTCGTTGGCCTGGATCGACCACGGGTTGTTGAAGACGTAAAGGTCGTCCAGCACGCACCGCCTTTTTGATCCACTCGCGGCTGACGTGATACCAGTGCGTGAGGCGGTCGATCACGACGTCGTAGCGACACGGCTGGCGCAGGTTGAAAGGCTCGATCGTGACGCGGCTCACTTCGAAGCCGAGCGTGTCGCCCTGCCACGGAGATGTTGAGTTTGAGCCGGCGCATGATCTCTTCGAAGCAGATCGGCCAGCAGATATCGGCGCCGAGCGACAGGCCGATTTGGCGGGTGAGGTGGGCCATCAGCTATTCATACACCATCCACAACGGACCCGGAAACAGCCACGAGAGCCCGGTGCGCAGCCGGTCGCGCCAGTTCTCCCAGTTGTGGCCATCGCGCACCTCCTCGTAGCGCACCTCGATGCCCTGCCCGTTGAGGAGCGGCACGATCGAGCGGTTCTCGTAAATCAGCGATTCATAGATGCCGCAACTCAGGTACATCCGGTCCGCAGGCTTGCCCGGGGCGGCGCGAAACTCGTTGACGAAGCGTGCGACGGGGTCGAAGACCGGCCCGCGGCGATGATGGCCGATGTCGGCAAAGGCAAACGAACCCGACTGCAACAGCAGGCGCCCGAACAAGGCGGGGTAGCGCCAGGCGGCATGGAGCGACGCCACCGCGCCGAAGCTCGCCCCCATGAGGCCGCGGCCGGCGGCTTCATCGAGCAGCGGATAGCGCGAGCGCATCAGGGGCAGGACTTCCTCGGCGAGAAAGCGCGCGTGCTCGATATCGCCCGCGTACTCCGCCAGTCGATCCGGTGACTGGGTAAGGCAGACGATCATCGGCGGGATCTCGAGGCGATGGATCAGGTTGTCGAGCACCGTCTTCAGGTGCGCGAAGCGCAGATAGTCTTCGCCGTCATGCGCGATCAGGAGCGGATAGCGGCGGCTGCGCCGGAAGCGTGCCGGAATGTAGGTGAGGATTTGACGTTTCGATCCGAGCGCTGCGCTGCTCAGGGTCATCTCCTCCAGCGCTCCGAGTCGGGCCTGCGGATCCGGGAAGGTCCATCGCGGGCGCTCGTAGCCATAGCCCTGACAGACTGAATTGGCACCGAACGGGTCCGCTGCCTTCACTGGATTGAGCGGATCGGTGATCCATTCACTGTCGGGGCCGCGAACGATCTCGAATTTGTATTCGATGCGTGAGTTGGGTGGCAGGTCGATTCGCAGCAGCCAGAGGTCTGTGTCCGGCACGCGCTCGAGCGGTTGCGCCGTCGGCAACCCGTGTATCCAGCAACGCAGCAGCACTCGGTCTGCCACGCCGCGATACACGAAGGTCACTCCGGTCGGGTCGACGAGCGGAAAGCGATTCGTCGCGATGAACGCATCGACGGTCTCGGGGGCAGGTTGCCCGCCGCTGAGCAGATCACGCAGGCTCGGGATCATGCGGTACGAATCTCGGCGAGCGCGCCGCTGCGACTCAGCTGCCAGGACGCGTAGGTGCTGGCCAGGCGGCCTTCGCGCCAGTGGACGAAGGAGCCTTCGTCGAGCGTGAGGCAACGCGCCGGCGCGAAGCGGCGCACGAACTGCGCCAGGTTCTCGTACTCGTGCAGCGCGAGGCGAGTCTGTGCCGAGGGAAGCGGCACCACCCCGCGTGCCAGGCCAAGGCCCGCGTCGAATACCTCCGCTATGCCAGCGCCCTGCGGCGGGTGATCGTGAAACAGGACGATGCGCTCGCTCATCGCCATCGCGCCGGCCGACCAGGCAATTATTGTTTTTCCTGCGAGCAGCCGCTGCAGATCAAAGAGGCGCAGCCGATTCGCAAGTACCGCGACATGGCCGCCGGTAATCAGCACCGCGGCCGCCCCCTGAATCTGGCGGCGCAAGGCCTCGATGTGCGACACCACCGGTGCGCGCTGCTGCACCCGCAGCTTGCGGCGAAACGCGGCGTGTTCGCGTTCGATGCTGCAGAGATGTTCGCGATCGAGCGCACGCAACACATGCAGAGCGGAACGACGCGCCCGCCGCACCAGGTGTGGATCCTCCTCGCGCTCGAGCAGCTCGCGGATCGCGGCAACCGCATGCGCGAGGCGCAGACGATACAGGTCCTGCATCTCGCGCAGACGAAACTGGCGCGCACGATATGCGCTTTGCAGCTCCGGATCGGCGCCCAGCACCTCTTCGGCGCGCGCATAGAGCGCCAGGTCCGTGACCGGCACAGCCACGTGCGCACGCAGTTCGTCGATTTCCCCTTCCCGTTCCTGCCAGCCGGCCGAGATCGACACCAGCGGCCCGGCGATTGACAGCTGGCGCAGCGCGAAAGCGAGGTTGGGCTCGCGAAACTGCGGGCCGAGGAAGATCACATCCGCCATGCGACGCATGATAGCGGACCTGAATTCCCTGTTGTCGTGAACGCGCGTTGGCCCGATCATTGCGCCTGTTTCAGTCGCAACCCGGGTGCCTACGTGACTGCACGCGCTCTTTTGTTCTTGGCCTGTTTACTTTCTGTCGACGTCGCGAGCTCTGCCAGCGATGCCTTCGGGCCGGACTCGTTGTTCAACTGGCAGTTTGTCGGCGATCCGCAGATTTCGCCCGACGGGCATCAGATCGTCTATGTGCACGCCAGTGTGAATCGGGATCGGGATGACTATAGCCGTGAGCTGTGGATTGCGACCGACGCGAGCGCCCCACACGTGCTCACATCCGGCAACAACGACGCCTCGCCTCGCTGGTCGCCGGATGGACGTCGCCTCGCCTTTATTTCCGGGCGCAGCGAAAAGCGCCAGATCTTCATCCTGGAACTCGCCGGAGGCGAAGCGTGGCAGCTGACGAGCGACGCGGATGGCGTGGGTGCATATGCCTGGTCGCCGGACGGCAAACGAATCGCCTTTACCTCGCGAACCGCGCTCGCCGGCGATCCGGGTTATGAAGATGAGAAACCAGCACCGAAGGACAAGGAACATCCGCCGGCGCGTCCACCGTTCGTGACCGAAGACCTCATCTATCGCAACGACGGAGTGCCCGGCTATCGCACCAGCAAGCGCGCCCAGATCTGGGTCGTGTCGACGCTGACGGGACCGAAGCAGGCCGGACAGCGCATCACCCGGACCACATTCAATGTTGGTGAGCCCGCATGGTCGGTCGATGGGCGCTCGATCCTCTTTAGCGCCAATGGTCGCCAGGATGCTGACTACGCCGCCGACGACAACGAGATCTTTGCGGTCGCGAGTGACGGCAGCGCGGCACCGCGCGCCCTTACCGACCGACGCGGCCCGGATGGGGACCCGTTGCCCTCGCCGGATGGCAAGTGGATCGCATTCACCGGCTTTGACGAGGCAGACCCGCCGCGCAGCAGCACCGTCACCAATCTTTATGTCATGCGTACCGATGGCTCGCAGGTGCGCGAGCTTGCGGCCGACCTGGACCGCAGTGTCGGCGAGACGACAATCAACGATTCCACCGCGCCCGGCGTCAATGGCCGGCGCATCGCGTGGTCTGCCGATTCACGCACCTTGCTGTTGGGCGCGGCCGATCGCGGCCAGGGGCGCCTGTTCAGCGTCAATGTGGCGAGCGGCAAATACACCGAGCTCAGCCATTTGAAGCAGGGCGAGGTGCGCGACTTCAGCCTGAGCCGCAACGGTATCGTCGCCGCGGCGTTCAATTCGTCGGTGCAGCCGACCGAGATCTACCAGTTCGCCGTCTCCGCTGTCGACAAGCCGTGGAAACAGGTCTCATCGCACAGCGCGGGACTTGCCCCTGCGGGTGGGTTCTCGGAGTACGAAGAAATCACTTACAAGTCTTTCGACGGCCGGCCGATCCAGGGGTGGATCATCAAGCCGCCGCAGTTCGATTCGAGCCGCAAGTACCCGATGATTCTCTATATACATGGTGGTCCGCATGCGATGTACGGAACCAGCTTTTTCCACGAGTTCCAGGTGCTCGCGCAATCGGGCTTCGTGATCCTGATCACCAACCCGCGCGGCAGCACCGGCTACGGCGAGGAGTTCGCCAACATCATCCAGTATCACTATCCCGGCGATGACTATCGCGACTTGATGGCCGGAGTCGACCAGATGCTGGCGCGCGGCTACGTGGATGAGAAGCGCCTCGGTGTTGCGGGCGGCAGTGGGGGAGGGCTGCTCACCAGCTGGACCGTCGGGCAGACCGGGCGTTTCCGGGCTGCAGTCGTCGAGCGGGCGGTGACCAACTGGTTCAGTTTTGTCGGCACCTCCGATCTCAATTACTACTTCGTCACGCACTGGTTCCACGATTTTCCGTGGCGTGACAACGCCGACTACCTGGAGCGTTCACCACTGTCACACGTCGACCAGGTGACCACTCCGGTTCTCGTGATCCATAACGAGCAGGACTACCGCACGGCACTCGATCAGGGCCTGCAGTTCTACACCGCGCTCAAGATGTTGAAGAAGCCGGCGAAGCTCGCTGTGTTCCCGGACTCCTCGCACGGGATGAGCCGCGAGGGCCGGCCGAGTCAACGAGTCGCGCGGCTGACCCTGATCCGGGACTGGTTCGTCGAGAAGTTGAGCGCGCTGCCGCAGGATCGCGACCAGAAAGACGAGCAGACCGCGAAAGCCAACGTCGACTAGTCGCCGCTGCCGTTGGGCTTGCGGACCTCGCCGTCGCCCGCAGGCGCCGACTGCGTACCCTGCTCGCGCAGAAAACTTGCGACGCCTTCCTGCAGGCAGCAGGTCATCGCTTCGTGCTTCCCGTTGCCGTAAACCCGGATGATCGACTCGAGGAGTTGCGTGGACAGGATCGGCTGGCCGAACTGCTCCTGCTCGGCGATGACCTGCAACAGGATCAGACGCGTGATGTCAGCGCCGGTCTTGTCCTCGATGACGCGGATCTTCTCACCGTCGACGATCAGGGCCCGGATGTCATCGAGGGTGACGTGCCGACTCACAGTTGAATCGTATAGCCGCCGATTCGCGTACTTCTTAATGGTACGTTCCGACCCCATGGGCAAGCAGTGTACCTGATTGATGCGCCCGAACTTGAGAAGTCGCCGCGAAGCCACGACCATAGCCAGCCCAGCCTCCCGCCCGGGGGTTCCGACCGCTAGGAGCCATGAATGATCTACGACAACATCCTCGGCACCATCGGCAAGACACCGATTGTGCACATCAACCGGCTCGCTCCTTCACATGTGACGATGTATGTGAAATGCGAGTTCTTCAATCCGCTGGCATCGGTCAAGGATCGCCTCGCGATCGCCATCATCGAGGATGCGGAACGGCGCGGGACGATTCGTCCCGGGCAGACCGTGGTCGAAGCAACCTCCGGGAATACCGGGATCGCTCTCGCCATGGTGTGCGCGGCCAAGGGGTATCCCTTCGTCGCGACCATGGCCGAGAGTTTCTCCGTCGAGCGACGCAAGATCATGCGCCTGCTCGGCGCGCGGGTGATTCTCACCCCGGCCGCAGAACGCGGCTCGGGCATGGTGCGCAAGGCCGAAGAGCTCGCGAAAAAGCATGGCTGGTTCCTCGCGCGGCAGTTCGAAAACCAGGCCAATCCGGAATACCACCGCAATACCACCGGCCCGGAAATCCTCAGCGACTTCGCAGGCAAGCGACTCGATCACTGGGTGACCGGCTGGGGCACCGGCGGCACGCTCACCGGAGCGGGCCAGATGATCAAGCTGGCGCGGCCCGACGTGCGCATCACGGTCAGCGAGCCGGACGGCGCTGCGTTGCTATCAGGACGTGAATGGAAGCCGCACAAGATCCAGGGCTGGACGCCGGATTTCATCCCGGCGGTGCTGGATCGCGAAGTTGCCGATGAAATCATTACGGTTACCGATGTGGAAGCGATCGAGACTGCGCGCTCACTCTCGAAGAGCGAAGGCATCTTTTGCGGCATTTCATCCGGCGCCACGTTCGCGGCGGCGCTCAAAGTTGCTGGCAAGGCCAGGAAGGGTGACGTGATTCTCGCCATGCTCCCTGACACGGCGGAGAGGTATCTGACCACCGCCCTGTTTGAGGGCATCCCGGACGGAACGGACCCTGAGCCCTGACATCCAGCCGGATTAAGGACTCTTAAGAGTCCGCGAAGCGCTCCTCAAGCCGGGGTGGTGCAGGCTGTCCACCACTCCGGATCGCGGCGTTGCAATCCCTGCAAGGAGACAGCCTTCGAATGAGCAGGCTCAGCTCGGGCCCCGCTCGCGCGGTGCTCAGCATCGGCGCGCTGATGCTCGTCACCATTGCGCTCGAAAAATCCTTTCGCGGCCTGACTTGGGGGCACCTGCGCGCGGACATCCACGCACTCTCGTGGGACGCGCTGGCCGCAAGCGTCGCAGCGATGTTGGCGAGCTATGCGCTGCTGACGATTTTTGACTGGCAGGGACTGCATGCAGTCGGCCGCAAGGTCTCACGGATGCGCGTGGTCGGCACCGCGTTCATGGCCAATGCGCTCGGGCATTCGCTCGGCTTCGCATATCTGACCGGTGGTGCCATCCGCCTGAAGGGCTACGGCGACAGCGGATGCACCGCGGCTGAGGTCGGGCAGATCGTGTTTCACACCACGACCGGCTTTCTGCTGGGCGCGTGGGCTCTGGGGGCGATCACCGCGGTACTGGTGCCAGAGCAACTGGCCGCGGTGCTCTGGGGAGCGACGGCGCTGTGGCGCTCGGTCGGAATCGTCGCGCTCATCGCTCTGATCGCGCTCATGGTCTCACTGCGCAGTGCGCCCACAGCGATCCAGGTCCGCAAGTTTCGCCTGGTGCTTCCGGCGCGTCGCGATGCTTGCCTGGCGCTTGTGGTCAGCATCGCCGAGCTCGCCTGCGCCGCGGCGACGCTCTACTTCCTCTTGCCATCGACAGCCGCCATCAGCTTCCCGAACTTCCTCGGCCTTTATCTCGTTGCGATCCTGGCGGGACTCGTGTCCACGGTGCCAGCGGGGCTCGGGGTGTTCGAATGGGTGCTGCTGCGCCTGATGCCGCAGGTCAATAGCAGTGAACTCCTCGCATCGATCCTCGTGTACCGCGTTGTGTACTACGTACTGCCGCTCGTCATCGGAATCGCCGCGCCAGCCGCTGTCGTGTTCCGCAATCGCAGCCGCACCATCCGTCGATTGCTGGGCGATGTGACGCCCGCGTTGGCCGCGGTCGCTGTGTTCGGCGCGGGCGCCTGGTTGTTGCTCGCGGGCTCATTGCCGCTGCCGCGCGAGGCACGCGGCGCTGCACCGTTGGCGCTACTGGAGGTTTCGCATCTCACCGCGAGCCTGATCGGAGTCGCGCTGCTCGTGCTCGCGCGTGGTATCCAGCAGCGCAACCACGGCGCCTGGGTGCTGACTTTTGGCGCATTGGGAGTGGCCGCGCTGCTCTCGACCGTGCGCAGCGATCCGCCGCTGTTGATTGTCATGATGATCGTGCTGGCACTTGCGCTGTGGGTCGGCAGACGCCGCTTTTATCGTCCGGCAGCCCTGTTCGAGGCGCGCTTTTCCTGGATCTGGTGGCGCAACGTCATCGTCGTCGTCTTCGGCACCGCCTGGCTCATGCTGTTCGCATACCGGCACGTGCCCTATCAGCAGGAGCTGTTGTGGCAATTCGAAGCGGCTGGCGATGCGCCGCGTGCCCTGCGTGCGCTCGTCGTGGTCGTCGTGGTGCTCTCGGCACTGGCCTTGCGCGAGCTGCTGCGCCCGGCGCGCGGCACTGAGCCCACGCCGGAGGAGCCGGTTCTGGATGCGCTCAAGCCGATTCTCGAGCGCGTGACCGAAACCCAGCCACTGCTCGCTTACCTGGGCGACAAGGCGATTCTCAACAGCGCCGATCGACGCGGATTCATCATGTACCAGAGTGCCGGTGATTCGTTGATCGCAATGGGCGATCCGGTCGGCGACGTCGCGAGTCGCAACGAGTTGCGCTGGGCGTTTCGCGAGCTGGCAGATCGGCGCGGGCTCAATTGCGTTTTCTACCAGATCGGTAACGAGGACCTGGAGCGGTACCTGGATCTCGGGCTTTCGCTGGTAAAGCTGGGCGAGGAGGCGATCGTCGATCTGGACAGCTTCACTCTCGAAGGCAGCTCCCGCGCCAGCCTGCGGGGCGCGCGTAACCGTGCGCTGCGCGAAAGCCTGCGCTTCTGTGTCGTGCCAGCGGATGAACTCGAGGGGTGGCTCGATGAGCTCAGGCGCATTTCCGATGACTGGCTGCAGGACAAAGCCGGCGCGGAAAAGGGTTTCTCCCTGGGATACTTTGCGCCCGAATACGTGCGGCGATTTCCGTGTGCGCTGGTTTTTCAGGGCAAGCAACCGGTGGCGTTTGCGAATCTCTGGCTGGCACCGGCGGGCCACGAGTTGTCGGTTGACCTGATGAGACAGACGCGCGACGCGCCTGCCGGGGTGATGGATTTCCTGCTCATCGAAACGATGCTGTGGGGAAAGGCGCAAGGCTATCGCTCCTTCAACCTCGGGATGGCGCCGCTTTCGGGAATGGCGCGCCATCGCCTTGCCTCGCGCTGGCAGCGGCTGCTCGACTTCATCGCTCGGCGTGGCCGACGCTTCTACAACTTCGAAGGCCTGCGTCGGTACAAGGCAAAATTCGGACCGTATTGGCGACCGCGCTATCTCGCTGCGCCGGGAGGGCTCGCGTTGCCGCGAGTTCTGCTCGATGTCACGCGCCTGATCGGCAGTGCAATGCGCTCGCCCGCTACGCGCCCCGCAGGAGCAGACGCGAACCACCTGGAAGCCGCGTGAGTTCATGAAACGCGGCCTGTTGCTTCTCAGCATGCTCTGTATGCTCACCGCGCGCGCCGCTCATCCCGCGGCCACGCCGGTGCCCGTCGCACCCGCCGCGTCGCTCGTTGCGACCTTTGACTTCGAGGAACTCGGCCCGATCACGGTGTACCAGCCGACCGGCACGCCGCGGGGCGTGGCGCTATTTATTTCGGGTGACGGCGGCTGGAATCGCGGCGTCATCGACATGGCGCGCGCGCTCGCCGGACGCGGCGCTTTGGTAGCCGGGGTCGACATTCGCCGGGTGATGAAGCTCGCTCCCGTGCGCGATCGGGGCTGCACTTATCCGGCAACGCAGTTCGAGCAGCTCGCACACACCCTGGAGGCGCGCTTCGCTCTGCCCCAGTATCACTACCCGATACTCGTGGGTTACAGCTCCGGCGCCACTCTCGCGTACGCGCTGCTGTTGCAGGCGCCGGTCGGAACCTTCGCGGGTGCGCTGAGTCTCGGGTTCGGGCCGGACCTGGAGACGCCGACCCCGTTGTGTGAGGAGAACCTGCTGCGCAGCGTGGTTCGCCATTCACCGCCTGCGGGCTTCGATATCCAGCCGGTGGCGAGTACGCCGGCACGCTGGATCGTATTGCAGGGGGATCGAGACCAGGTGTGCGATCCGCAACGCAGCCACGATTTCGTGGCGCCGATCGGCAACGCGCAGCTCGTGATGCTGCCGAATGTCGGCCATGGATACTCGGTACCGAAGAACTGGATGCCGCAGTTCCTGGGCGCCTACGACTCGCTGATCGAGGCTGCCACTCCGCGTGAGGTGGCTTCGAGCGCCGAGCTCGGCAATCTGCCGCTCGTGGAAGTGCCGGCCGCCGACAAGTCCGCTGGCAACAACATGGCAGTGATCCTGACTGGTGACGGTGGGTGGGCGGGGCTTGATCGCGGCCTCGCCTCGGACCTTGCCGGGCGGGGCATCCCGGTTGTCGGGCTCTCCACGCTGCAGTACTTCTGGAAAGCGCGCACTCCGGAAGAGACGGGTGCGGATCTCGACCGGGTGATCCGTTACTACCTGCAGCACTGGCACAAGACGCGCGCCCTCGTGATCGGCTACTCGATGGGTGCGGACGTCCTGCCGTTCGCGCTCAACCGACTCAGCACCGATACGATCGGGCGTGTTGCGCTCGCTGCTGCTCTTGCACCAGGTACCGAAGCGCAGTTTGAATTTCACCTTACAGATTGGGTGGGGCGGCACCGTGCCGGCTTGCCGATCGTGCCCGAGGTGGAAAGGCTCAAGAGCCCCTTCATCTGCGTCTACGCCCACGATGATTCCAGTACGTTCTGTCCACGGCTCGACCGTGAACGCTTCAAAGTGATCGAGCTCCCCGGCGGACACCATTTCGAAGGTGACTACGCCCGACTCGCGGCGACCTTGCTGGCCCAGATATGACCGTTGGGGAGTCTCCCCCGACACTCATTGCGAGCTAGACTCTGCACATGCGGATATTAGTGGTCGAAGACGATCGCGAAGTGGCGCGCTTCATCGAGCGGGGCCTGAAGGAAGCGGGCCACACCGTGGATCTGGCGAACGACGGCCGCGATGGGCTATTTCTCGCCATGAGCGAGCCCTACCAGGCAGTAGTCCTCGATCGCATGCTCCCGCACGTCGATGGCCTCGCAATCCTGCGAGCCCTGCGCGGCTCCAGCATCGACACCCCGGTGCTGATCCTGAGCGCGCTCGGCGATGTCGATGATCGGGTCGCCGGCCTGCGCGCGGGCGGGGACGATTATCTCGTCAAGCCGTTCGCGGTGAGCGAGCTCATCGCGCGACTCGAGGTCCTGCAACGTCGGGTCTCGGCGAACATCGCGGGTCCCATCACCGTACTGCGTGTCGCGGATCTCGAGATGGACCTGCTGAAGCGCAGCGTGAAACGCGCCGGCACCAAGGTGGATCTCCAACCCAAGGAATTCCAGCTCCTCGAGTTCCTGATGCGCCATGCGGACCAGGTGGTCACGCGCACGATGCTGCTCGAGGGCGTGTGGGACTATCACTTCGATCCGCGCACCAACGTGATCGATGTGCACATTTCGAACCTGCGCGCCAAGATCGATCGCGGGGTCACGCAGCCACTGCTGCATACCATCCGCGGCTCGGGATACCGACTTGGCCTGGCGTCGGATTAGAAGCCCGGTTTATCTGCTCACGTGGTGTCTGCCGTTGGCCGCGGCGGCGGTGCTGGCACTTGCTTTGTGGCCGGTGTACCGCGAATCCGTCGACGATCTCGACAAGCAGGTGCGCGAGGCGATTGCCGAAGAGATCCAGGGGCTCGACGAGCACTACCACGAAAAGGGTGTTGAAGCCCTCGTCGAAACGATCGAGCTGCGCGTGCGCGCGCCGGCAGATCCGGATGCCGTCTATCTCCTCACCGATGCGGACGGCAAGGTGCTTGCGGGCAACCTCAAGTCCTGGCCCATCGGAGTGCCTCAACGTGAGCACCCCTGGTTCAGCGTGCCGCAACCCGATGGCCTGGAGCTCGAAGGCCGTGTGTTCGAGCTCTATGACGACCGCGTGCTGCTGGTCGGCAGACGTTCGCCGCTGCGCCGGATCGATCAGCACCTCCGGGCCCAGCTGTGGAGCGCGACAATTCTTGGCCTGATCGCCTGTGGTGCCATCGGCACCGTCGCGATCCTGCTGTTCCGCTGGCGCATCTCGAAGATGGCTGCACGCGTCGATGCGATCGAAAGTGGCGATTTGACCCAGCGTCTGCCACTGAGTGGTACGGGTGATGAGCTCGATCAGCTCGCGCGCCGTTTCAATTCCGCGTTCGATCGCATTGCGACGCTCGTCGACGGTACGCGTCACATCAGCAGCGCAATTGCTCATGACATGCGCCGACCGGTGGCGAGCCTGCGCAACGAACTCGACGAGCTGAGCCGTGATTCGCGCCTCGATGCGGCGAGCCGCGAGCGCGTCAACCAGGCGATTGAGCGCATCGATGAGATGCTCGCGACCTTCTCCGCCCTGCTGCGGCTCGCGCGGATCGAGGCAGGCAGTTTCGGGCCGCGTCACGACAGCGTTGACCTGTGCGCCCTGTCGCAGGACGCCGTCGACTTGTACGAAGCCGTGGCGGTCGAACGGGGCATGCACATCGTGGCGCAACTGCGACCAGCCGTGGTGACAGGTGACCGGGATCTGCTGTTCCAGGTCGCGCAGAACCTGCTCGAAAATGCCGTGCGACATGGTAGCGGCCAGATCGATGTCGACCTGCACACGAACACCGGCGCGAGCCTCATCGTGCGCGATCACGGCCCCGGCGTCCCACCAGATGCTCTGCCGCATCTCTTCGAGCGCTTCTATCGCGTGGATATGGCTCGCACCAGCAGTGGTTTCGGTATTGGTCTGGCGCTGGTGAAGGCTATTGTGGAACTGCACGGGGGGCGCGTGAGAGCGCGCAATGCTGAACCGGGCCTGGCGATCGAGGTCGAATTGCCGCGTAGCGCCTGACATACTGTTGGGCGGGCAACAATGACATACTCCCGCGCTTCGCAGTGGCGCCCGTTTCGCATGAAGTTTCTTCGTACCTTCTCCTTCCCGATGCTCACAGCGCTCCTGCCCGGCCTCGTATGCGCCCTGGCTGGTTGCTCGGGTGACAAATCCAATGCGATGAACAACGCGGCTGCCTTCGCCGGCGGTCCGGACGCAGCCATCGGTGTCGTGACAGACGCGGCGCGACAGGAGGAATTCGCCTACGAGGTCGAAGCGCTCGGCACTGCTCACGCCAATGAAGCGGTCGAGATCACCGCCAAGGTTTCCAACCTGGTCACGGCGATTCGTTTCCGCGAAGGCGAGCAGGTGCGCCGGGGCGACGTGCTGGTGGAACTCGATAGCGTGCAGGCGGGCGCCGACCTTGCAGCCGCGCGCGCAGCGCTAAGTGAAACCCGCAGCCAGTACAAGCGCAGCCAGGAGTTGTACGCGACCCAGGCACTGTCGCAATCGCAGCTCGATCAGCTCGAGGCGACACTGCTCGCAAACCAGGCGCGTGTGACGGGTTCGGAGTCCAAGCTCTCGGATACCGTGATTCGTGCGCCGTTCGATGGGCGCACCGGCTTGAGACGCGTCAGCGTCGGCAGCCTCATCAGTCCCGGAACCCTGATCACGACCCTGGACGACACGCGGATCATCAAGCTCGACTTCTCGGTGCCCGAGACCTTCATCGCCAGCATCAAGGAAGGCTTGCCGCTCACGGCGCGCAGCATCGCGTTTCCGAATCGCGACTTCAAAGGAACGATCGTCAGCATCGACTCACGTCTCGATCCGACGACGCGCGCCATCACGGTGCGCGCGGAATTACCCAACCCCGAGGGCCTGCTCAAGCCCGGCATGTTCATGAACGTTCGCCTGCAGGAGGAGCGGGGGCAGGTGTTGATGATTCCCGAGCAGGCGCTCGTGCCTGAGGAGGGGCGCCAGTTCGTGTTCCTGGTGAGCGATGAGCACGCGCACAAACGCGAGGTGAGCATCGGTCGGCGCAAGCCCGGGAAGGTGGAAATCATTTCGGGGCTCGTCGCCGGCGATCAGATTGTTGTCGAGGGCACCCAGAAGGTCCGCGACGGCGCACGTGTGCGCGATGTACGCGAGCAGCTCGAGACGGCCAGCAGCGACTGATTCTGGTCTCCTGTCAATCGCTTAAGGTTCCTTTAACTCGTTGTTTTATCTGCTTCTAGCGCCTGCACAGCCCGATCCGACGGGCCCTGTCTGGTAAACTGCCGCGCCTTCCGCCCCCAAGGCTTCTGGCGCTTCTCTCGGCCGATCAATGCCTGACCCGTGCGCCCCCAATAATGCTGAAGGCGAGATGAGTCATGGCTGCATCACCGTATCAGCAATTGGAACAGGAATTCCGGCGCCTGCACGCCTTCCGCGGGGCGTTGTCGCTGTTGCGCTGGGACGCGGCGGTGATGATGCCGCGCGGAAGTGCCGATGTTCGGGGCGAGCAACTGGCCGCGCTCGAAACTGAATACCACGCGCTCCTGACGGCTCCCCGAGTGACGCGTCTCCTTGATCGCGCGCAGGCGAACTCACAGGGGCTCGAGGACTGGCAGCTCGCCAACTTGCGCGAGATGCGCCGCCAGCGCGATCACGCGATCGCCACGCCGACGACCTTGATCTCGCGCCTGGCGCGAGCGACCTCACGCGCGGAAGCGCAGTGGATAGAGGCGCGACAGAAGAACGATTTTTCAGTGTTTGCGCCTCACCTCGAGGAAGTTGTCGCGCTGGTGCGCGACAAGGCGGCGCTGCTCGGGCAGGCCCTCAACCTGCAGCCCTACGATGCACTCGTTGATGAGTTCACTTCAGGCATCACGACGCAGGATATCGATACGCTGTTCAAAGCGCTGTCGCGCAAACTGCCGTCGCTGATCAACGAGACCATCGAGCTGCAGGCGAAAAACCCCGCGCTGCCACTCAATGGCAAATTCACGGCGTCGAAGCAGCGCCAGCTGGTGGTCGATGTCATGAAGGCGCTCGGCTTTCCATTCGATCGCGGTCGGCTCGATGAGAGCGAGCATCCGTTCACGGAAGGCGTGCCTGGAGACATTCGCGTCACCACGCGTTTCGACCCCAACGATCCGTTCAATGGCCTGCTCGGCGCGCTGCACGAGAGCGGTCATGCCATGTACGACCTCGGCCTGCCACTGGACTGGCGCGACCAGCCGGTCGGGCGCGACCGGGGAATGGCGCTGGAGGAGAGCCAGTCGCTGCTCCTGGAAATGATCGTCGGGCGCAGCCGTCCGTTCGTGCGGTACCTGAAGCCGTTGCTGGAGAAGCATTACGGCGTCAGTGGCACCGAGTGGGATACCGACAATCTCTACCGGCACCTCAATCGCGTGCGCCGTAGCCTGATTCGTGTCGATGCGGATGAGCTTACTTATCCGCTGCACATCATGCTGCGCTATGACCTCGAGAAGAAAATTCTCGGCGGTGATCTAGCGATTCGTGACATTCCGGAAGCCTGGAATGCCTACATGGAACAACGGCTGTCAATCCGGCCGCAGAATGACGTCGAGGGATGTCTGCAGGACATTCACTGGGCGGTGGGATCGTTCGGTTATTTCCCCTCGTACGCTCTCGGCGCGATCATCGCGGCGCAGTTCTGGGATAGCCTTCATGCCCAGCGCCCTGGGATCGACGAGGAAATCGCCAGCGGAAATTTCGGCGGCCTGTTTGAATGGCTGCGCGACAACGTGCACAGCTTGGGCGCCAAAGTCTCGATCCAGGACCTGATGAAGAGTGCGAGTGGCAAGCCATTGTCGGCCGCTGCATCGCTCAGGTATCTCGAGACCAAGTACCTGGAAGCTCCGACATGAGGCCCGTCTTGTTCTCAGCGTCGCGCCTGAGCTGGATGCTCCTCATCGCGGTGCCTTCGGTTGCAGCCGCCCACGACTGCTGGCTCCAGGCTGACGAGTACCAGCTCTCAGCCGGCGCCAAGCTGGTCGCGCATCTCAACATAGGTGAGGCAATGAAGCCGGAGGAGGAGAAGGCTTACGAGAAAGAGCACACCGAGCGTTTTGAGCTGCGCCTGCCCAACGACGTGCGCGACCTCTTGGCAGCAGCCAGCGAAGGGGCCAAGCCGGTGTTCGCCGACGCACTGCCTGGAACGGGCGCGTTCCTGGTGACGATGGTGCGCGGCTCGCCAGTTGTTGAGCTCGACCCGGTGAAGTTCGATGCGGAACTCGCCCACGAGGGCATTGCGCTGGCACACGGGCGTCCAATCGAGCGTGTGCGGTCGTGGTGCTTCCTCAAGTTGCTGGGTCGCTCGGGCGAGGACACGGAGACCGATCTGAATCACCGCTTTACCGGCATGCAATATGAGATCGTGCTGCTGCAGAACCCGTTCACGATGCACGCGGGGGACGAGCAGATCGTGCAGCTTCTCTTCGAGACCAAACCACTGGCCAATGCGACGGTAAGCGCACTGCATCGCTCACCGGACGGCGCGCTGGTCGAGTTGCAGGGCGTGACCGATACGAGGGGCGTCGCGAGATTCACGCTCACTCAGCCCGGAGTCTGGTTGGTCCGCAGCGTGCACCTGCGTGCGTGCAAGGGTTGCAAGGACGCGGACTGGGAAGGCTTTCGCGCCTCGTACACCTTTGCCCTGGAATGACGACGCTGAGTGCCACCATGGACATGAAGAGCGCGCTGCCGGCGACTAATCTTTCCAACACCACGCGACGCTTGCAGGCGCGCCTGCGTGGCCTGGTGGGCAAAGCCATCGAGGACTACGCCATGATCGCCGCGGGCGATCGCGTCATGGTTTGTCTTTCCGGCGGCAAGGATTCCTACACGCTCCTCGATCTGCTGCTGAGCCTGCAACGCAGCGCACCGGTGCGCTTCGAGCTCATCGCAGTGAATCTCGATCAGAAGCAGCCGGGCTTTCCCGCACACGTGCTGCCCGAATACCTGACGGCGCTCGGCGTGCCCTTCCACATCATCGAGCAGGACACCTACCGCGTTGTGAAGCGCGTGGTGCCGGAAGGCAAGACGATGTGTGGGCTGTGCTCGCGTCTGAGGCGCGGAGCGCTCTACCGTTATGCACGGGAGCAGGGCATCACCAAGATCGCGCTCGGCCATCATCGCGATGACCTCATCGAGACGCTGTTCCTCAATATGTTCTTCGGCGGCAAGCTCAAGTCGATGCCACCGAAGCTGCGCTCCGAGGACGGTCATCACATCGTGATCCGTCCACTCGCCTACGTCGCGGAGCGCGACATCGAACGCTACGCGCGTGCCCGCGAATTTCCGATCATCCCGTGCAACCTGTGCGGATCGCAGCAGCACCTGCAGCGCGTCGCGATCAAGAAAATGCTCGCGGATTGGGAGAAGGAATATCCCGGACGGCTCGAAGCGATCGGCAGCGCACTGCGCAATGTCGTGAGCTCACACCTCGCCGATCCGCACGCCTTCGATTTCTCTCACCTCGCGCCCGAGCGGCGCGAATAGGATCCGCGTGGGCGAATCTGTCGCCTCGGAATTGCCAGCGCCGCCGCTGACGAATACCTACTGGGTCGAGCCGGGACGATTGCTGGCCGGGGAGTATCCGGCCACACCTTCGCGCGCTGATACGCTATTTCGCCTCAACAAGCTGATCGCAGCCGGCGTCACTTGTTTCGTCGATCTCACCCAACCTGACGAGCTCCCGCCGTACGAGGAGCTGCTGCCGAAGGTAAAAGCCGCGAGTGGCCTCTACGTGATGTACGTACGCAAGCCGATCCGCGACCATTCGATTCCGGAATCACGCGAGGCGATGAGGGAGATCCACGAGTACCTCGATCGCGCGTTTGCCGACGGGCACTGCGTCTATTTGCATTGCCACGCTGGCATCGGACGTACCGGCACCGTGCTCGGTTCCTACCTCGTGCATCGTGGAATGCTCCCCGACGCGGCGCTCGATCAGCTCAATTCCCTGTGGCGCGCGAATGCGCGTTCCAACGATTGGCCCCACACACCGGAAACCGACGAGCAGTACGAATACGTGCTCAACTGGCGCGCCCCGGAGCGTTCCGCGGTTGAATCACTTCCACGTCGCGAAGATCTCGACGCCGCCCGCGTAGTTCGTGATCGCTACCAGGGTGCGATGCTCGGACTCGCGGTCGGTGATGCACTCGGCGCCTCGGTTCAGTACCGTGCCCCCGGCTCCTTCACGCCGCTCGGTGACATGCTCGGCGGTGGCCCGTTCGAAATGCCTCGCGGCGGCTGGACCGACGATACGGCGATGGCACTGTGCCTGGCGGAAAGCCTGGTCGAGTGCGCGGGCTTCGACCCTGCCGATCAGGCCACCCGTTATCGTCGCTGGCAGCGCGAAGGGCATCTTTCGAGTACCGGTCAGTGCGTTGGAATTACCGCGGTCGTGGCGCAGGCGCTCGCGACTTCGAAATGGTCCGGGAAGCCCTTCGCCGGATCTCATGATCCGGCGAGACTGGACAAGGACGCCTTGTCGCGCGTGGCGCCGGTGGTGCTGTTCTACCTCGCAGAGCCGCGTTCGGCGGTCGAGTTCGCCGCAGAGGCGGCGCGCACCACCGACCAGTCACCAATCCTCCTCGATGCCTGTCGCTACTTCGCCTCACTCCTGATCGGGGCCCTGCAGGGAGCAACTCGCCAGCAGCTCCTGAGTCCGGGGTTCGTCCCCGTTGAAGACCTTTGGCGGCAACGACCGCTCAAGTCTGCGATCGCCGCGGTGGCCGCAGGCTCCTACCGAAACAAGGCACCGTCCGATGTGCAGGGAGGAGGTGGGGTGGTGGAGGCGCTCGAGGCAGTCCTATGGGTACTTGGCCATAGCCAGAGTTTTCGCGAAGGCGCCCTCCTGGCAACCAATCTGGGCCTCGACTCGGACGTGACCGGTGCCCTGTTTGGCCAACTGGGCGGTGCGCTCTATGGCGTCGGAGCCATTCCACCGGGCTGGCGCAGTGCACTACTGAAGCGGGAACTGATCGAGCAACTCACCGACCGGTTGCTGGCCGCATCGCTGGAAAAAATGGCGACCTGACGGGGTTTCCCTGCCCTGGGGCGCTGATGAGTTCTGCTAGTATTCCCACCGCAACCGGCACCCGCCGGCCGCGATCCAGGTTCCACGCAGGCCATGGCGCACAGAGCGCCCATTCGTATTCGATTACCCGCCCGGCGCCGACGCAAGGCCGCGCCGCGCTGGACGCGGCTGTCCGATGAAGAGCTGCTGGACCTGCGTTTTTGTGATCTGGGCCTGCGCATCGAAGGAACCGCCGTTGCAGACCAGATCAAGCGCCTCTACGCAGAGCTCGATGCAGCCGGCCTGAAAGTGCGCCCGCATTGCTGGCTCGCCGAGGAATGGTTTTCTCCCGACGGCGTACCCGGCATTGCGATTCCCTTCTATCTGTCTCACCCGCGTCTGAGGCAGCTCGAGCGACGCATGATGTACGAGGTGGAAGGCGGCAATTCCAACTGGATGATGCGAATCCTGCGTCACGAAGCGGGTCACGCGGTCGACTCGGCGTTCCGCTTGCGACGTCGGCGGCGCTGGCGCGAAGTCTTTGGGCCAGCATCGCTGCCCTATCCTGATAGCTATCGCCCGCGGCCGGGGAGCCGGCGCTACGTGCAACATCTCGGATCGTGGTATGCGCAGAGCCATCCGACGGAAGATTTCGCCGAGACTTTCGCGGTGTGGTTGAGGCCACGTTCCGCCTGGCGCCGCTCCTACGAGGGCTGGCGTGCACTGGAAAAACTCCAGTACGTCGATGGCCTCATGCAGGAGCTCGCGCATCGCACGCCGCCGGTTCGCAACCGCGACCTGATAGATCCGCTGTCGGCTGAAAAGCGCACGCTGCGCCAGCACTACCGCAACAAGCTCGCGCGTCACGCCGGGAGTCGCCGCTCGCTGGCCGAGACAATGGTCGAGCGCGCGTTTCGCGCCGAGCCTGAGAGCCACGGAGCGATTCGCGCTTCTGCGTTGGTGCGCGCAGTCGCGCCTGCGCTCAGGCGTAAAATCGCAGTGCGTCTCGACACCAGTGAATACCTGATTCACCAGGTGTTGCGCCTCGTCATCCAGCGCTCCGCGCAGCTCGACCTGTACGTGCAGGGACCGATGCGCGCCGCCCGGCGCCGCATCGAGGCACTCCTCATCCGCATCGCACGGCTGCATCTGAACGGGACCGCCGGACGCCACGTGCTATGAAGCCGCTGCGCACGCTCGTCGTGATGCACGAGAGTCTGGTGCCTCCGGAAAGCCTCAAGGGTCACAGCGACAAGGAAATAGAAGAGTGGCGGGCGGAGTATGACGTCATCACGCACCTGCGCAACGCGGGCCATGACGTCAAGCCACTGGGCGTGCGCGACAGCATCACGGAGCTGCGCGCTGAAATCTCCGAATGGAAGCCGCAGATCGTATTCAACCTGCTCGAAGAGTTCGACGGCATCGTCACCTACGACCAGCACGTGGTCGCATTCCTGGAACTCCTGCGCCAGCCGTACACGGGCTGCAATCCACGCGGCCTGCTGCTGTCGCGCGACAAGGTGTTGAGCAAGCAGCTGCTTGCCTACCACCGCATCCCGACGCCGCAGTTCGCGGTTTTTCCGCGCGGTGCGCGCATGCGCATGCCGAAGCGTCTGCGTTTTCCGCTGTTCGTCAAGTCGGCGACCGAGGATGCGAGTCTGGGCATCGCCCAGGCCTCGGTGGTCGAGGACATCGCAAAGCTGAGGGAACGTGTCGAGTTCATCCACGAACAAACCACGTCAGACGCGCTGGTGGAGGAATACATCGAAGGGCGCGAGTTCTATGTCGGTGTGCTCGGCAATCGGCGCCTGACGACGTTCCCCGTGTGGGAGATGACCTTTGGGTCTTTGCCGGAATCGCTGCCGGCGATCGCGACGCGCAAGGTGAAATGGGACAAGCGCTATCAGAAAAAGTACGGCATTACGACGGATCCGGCCAAGGACCTTCCGCAAGCGGTGGTCGACCAGATGACGAACATGGCGCGCCGCATTTACAAGGCGCTGCATCTTTCGGGGTATGCACGTATGGATTTTCGGCTGCGATCAGACGGAAGCCTCTTCGTTCTCGAGGCGAATGCGAACCCGAACCTGAGCAAAGAGGAAGATTTCGCCGACTCGGCGCGTTCAGTGGGAATGTCGTACGACGATCTGCTCAGCAAGATCCTCGCGCACGGTCTCGGCTACCAGGCGGCGTGGCGCTTGTACGAGTCCTGATACAAATCCTTTCGAGCTCAAGTCTTCCGAGATCTCTTACGCTTGCTTCCGGCGGCGATTTCCTCCAGCCGCTGCACGGCCTTGCGCTTCTCGGCCGGGGAATAGCCTTCGTAGCAGCGATCGATCAGCCGGCGAACCAGCTCGATCTTGATCGGGGCAGCGTCAGGCGGAAGTTCGATGTCCGCGTGATCGAACGCGAGGATCACTCTGAAGAAGCGTTCGAGGTCAGGTTCGGGCAATCCGCGATCCGTTTCCACCAGCGTTTTGATCGAGCCGAAAATCCTCGTGCCGTAGGTTGATGCCAGGTTGCGCGCGATCGTGCGATGGGTCGACTCGCCGGCCGTGATCATTTCGTCGAGCAGGCCGAGGGCCTCCTCCAGATGAAAAAGCCCATCCTCGGAGCGAAGCCCCGTCTCGGCCCGGGACAAGTGCTCGCGCGCGCGGCGCAGCGGTTCTGGCTCTGACAACTTCATCTGGCGTCTTCGTCACTTGACCGGTGTCTTGTTGGTGTTGTGGCTTGCACGGATTTTCCAGGCGTTGCCGTCCTTGACCGTAACCCAGGTGAACAAACCCTCTCTGGGCTCGCGCGCCGTACCATCATCGTCATGGTCGCCGCTGATTCCCCAGCTGACGTACACCAGGGCCACGTCCGGCTTCAGCGGCTCGACTTCGATGTCCTTTACTTTGAACACGCTGTCCTTGAATTTGCCGGCGTGCACACGTGCATGTCCTTCCACGACGGCCTCGATTCCCTTGCCGCGACCCGCGTTGACGTTGACCCAGTCGACGTCGTCGGTGAGCAATTTCCGAAACGCCCCTTCGATGTCATGACTGTTCCACGCTGACTGGAAGGCCCTGACCAGGGTGAGATTCCCTTCCTCGAGGCTCACCTCTTGTGCCCGTGCGGCAGAGAGATTCATCGCGATCGCGAGAGTCACCAGCGCTGGCAGCAGTACGTGGGCGCGTTTCATGGCGGTCTCCTCGTAGGCCTGATGAGTCGGCGGCGGAATTGTACAGGGGGGAATTCCGCAGTGCGCTCACTGGCCCTGCGCCAGGTTCAGTTGCGGAACAATCCTCTCCGCATGCGTTCCAAGGAACCGTCAGATCCCACCCCAAGTCGCCCATCAACCAACACGGAGGTAAGCACATGAATCCTGTGATTCACTTCGAGATGCCCTACGACAATCGCGAACGTATGGCGAAGTTCTATGGTTCGGCATTTGGCTGGCAAACACAGATGCTCGGCGAGGACATGGGCAAGTACGTCGTCGCCACGACCACCGCGACCGACGATAACGGCCCCAAGAAACCCGGCGCAATCAACGGTGGCTTTTACGCCAAGCAGGACGATCGGCCGGCGCAGTATCCGTCAGTCGTCATTGCGGTGGATAACATCAAAGACGCGGTGAAGAAAGTGAAGGAGGCTGGAGGGAACGTACTTGGCGAGCCAATGGAGATTCCCGGTATCGGCCAGTACGTCGCGTTCACCGATACTGAAGGCAACCGCGTCAGCATGCTGCAGCCGCTCCCGCGCAAGACGCAGTCACCAAAGTCGCAGTAAATCAAAGTTCGCGCGTGGGCGTGACACTCCCGACAGGCACACAGTGCCCCGGGAGCGTCCGCTCACGCGGAGATGAGCCTGGCGCCAGCTACTTCAGGTCGTACGCCACCACCGTGTTCTTGAAGAACGTCGGCACGTAAACGATACGATGCTTGGAGTCGTAGCCGATGTCGGCGGAGTTGATCTTCTGCTCGTGCGTGTCGAGGAGCACCTCGCGCGTTCCGTCACTCTTGACGTAGTGCACCGTGCCCTGCCAGCAGGAGACGATGAAGTCGTTCCCGGTGACGTTCTCCAGGCCATCGACGCCGCCCTTCATGCCGTCGCTCAAGAGTGTCAGGCTGCGATCCTTGCCCACGCGATACAGGCCCTCACCGTCCAGCAGGTAGAGCACACCATCGTGATGCAGCAATCCGTTTGGACCTTTGAGGTTGTCGAGGTAAACCGACGACTTGCCGTCCGTGATGGCGAAGACTTTCTTTGTCTTGCTATCAGAGACGTACACGACGCCTGCGGAATCGATCGCGACGTCGTTGAGTCCCTCGGACCCTGATACTGCAAGGCGTTCGACAATCGCGCCCTTGTCGATGTCGATCACGACCACATTCGTCAGGTCGCCGACGTAGAGGCGAGAGCCGCGCATCGCGATGCCCTTGGGTGCACTCAAACCGCTGACCCAATCCGCAGCGATGACCTTGCCGTCGAGGCCTACCTTGGAGATCGATCCCTTGCCATCGTCGGCCCACGGGTCGCCGTCGATGTTCGAGACGTAAAGCACCTGGTGCCCTGCGTCAAAAAACACCGACTCGGGTGTCTTGAGCTGCGCTTCGCTCTCCCATTTCTTGACCAGCCGATGTGATTCGGCGTGCGCGGAGGCAGCTGCGAATGTAAGTACGAAAAGGGCAAGAGTCATTCTCATGAGCGTGCTCCACCATTGTTAATAGGGCGTGCCATCTTTGTGCAGGAATTTCCACCCGCCGTCGACCAGCTGTGCTCGAAGATCATCGTCCGGGTAGCTGCCTTCGTCGCCCGGGGTGCGGTCGCCGACTTCCAGGTAGATGACATCTTCCTCTGTTTCGTTGACGAGCCGGTGACCGTTGCCCGTCCCGGCCCTGAAACCGGCGCACATGCCCGGTGCGAGCCTGGTCCGTCCTTCATCAGTATGTAGCGTGGGATGACCCTGCAGGATGTACACGAATTCATCCTGCTTCGTGTGAGCATGACGCAGCGCTGAAGCCGCGTTCGGCGCGAGCCTGGTCAGATTCACACCGAAGTTGGTCAGGCCGAACAGGTCACCGAGCGAATGCTTGCGCCTTCCCACCATGCGGGAGGCGAAAGGCTCCGGATAGTTCGTGGGCTTGAGTCTCGCCGGTGCTTGCGCGGCAACGATAGCAACTGGATATGCGTGATCGGTCATTTACGACAACCCTCATCGTTGGTCGCGACGAGCGAGCGCGGCTGCCTGTTCCAGGCTGATGCCGTGCGCGAGGGGATCGGCATGTCGGTGTACGAGCTGCCATTCTGCCCCGTCCCGGCGAAAGACCTGCGTGACACGCAGTGACCAGTCCTGCTCTGGTAGCCCGCCGACTTCGGCACGCACCCGTTCGATTGTCACGAGGACGACGAGACTGCCTGCGTCGTACGTCGCGACGACCTCCTGGTCGAACGTTCCGGACCTGAAGAACCGCGCCATCGCCGTCCGTTGTTCGCTCGACGGATCGAAACCGCGTGTCGGCGCTCCGCCGAACGGCGCCATCAGCGTGTAGTCTTTCGCGTGCTCAGTCAGCGCGAGGTAGCCATCGATGTCCCCGCGTACGAGCGCCGCGTTCGCTACTGCCGTCCTCCGTATCAAATGCGCGACGTCCTCGTCCGCGACAGCGACGCTTGCGTCGCCGTCAGGTTGTAGCTTCATTGAGTTCCTCTCCGTGGTACGCAGGATGCTGGGAATTCAACCGACTTCTTTATGTGAGCGAAGTTCCGCGGACTCCAATGCGTGGTGGAATGTCATGGGTACTCAGTGTTTCACGTCGCAGCAACCACCTCGATCTCCAGCTTCCACTTTGACTCAAGTAGCTGGCAGCACACCACAGTAGACGCGGGCCTGTGACTGCCCATGTACTTGACTCTCATGCGAGCGTTCGGCTCGTCGTACTTGGGATCCGAAAGATAGGTCCGTAGCGATACGATGTTCCCGTACGTCATACCCGCAGAAGCCAGGATTGTTCCAATGTAACCCCAGATCAGTTCTGCCTGTTCGTCGAATGATTCGGGCATGGTGGTGCCGTCTTTCTCGTAGCCGTTGAGCCCACTGATGAAGAGAAGGCGAGATTCGCCTCGAACCTCAGTGGCATGGCTGTAGGCGCGATACGGCGGAAACAGATCATCTGGATTGTGTTGACTGATGGGCATGATTCGCCTTCCTGCTGCACGCAACGGGCTGCGTTACCTCTGTACCGATCAACCGGGAACCCATGACATGACTACATCTCGATGTGCATGCTCGCCCGAGCCGACCTGATGGATGCCCCGCGCCTCGAAGCCATGCTTCCGATAGAAAGCCATGCCTCGCATATTTTGCTCCGAGACGCCGAGCCAGATCACATCATGCCGATGCCTTCGTGCATGGTTAAGTGCTGCAGACATGAGTTGCGCAGCCACGCCTGTCCCATGAAACGCGGGGACCACGTACAACTGCCACAGCTGAATCGGATTGAGTCCTTCAATCGCCGAATGTGCTCCGCTCTGCAGCGCCAGATATCCAACAACAGATCCATGGACCTCTGCGACGTACACCTGGCCTGCGTGCTTTTCGATCAGATCGGCATAGTGCGCCGCGCCGAGCGCGGGTAGGCCCTGCGCGTGTCCATCAGATGATGTTGGCACCGCAGCCGAGATCGCAGCTGTGACCGCTGCAAATGCCGCCGCGTCCGAAGCGACGGCTGATCGAACTGTTGTCTCCATGGATATCTAACGCTCCGGTTCAGCAATTCCAGCGCGCAGTTACGGCGAAGAGCGGACAGGCTTCCGTACGTCAATGGTTTCTCCCACCTCGATCACCATCAGATCCTCGCCAAGTTGCAAAGGCCCCGCATATGTCTTGCGCGTCGCCGGAAGCAGATCCTCCTCAGTGGCGGTCGGCATGCAGATGTGCGAATACACCGCCAGTTTCGGCTTCACCCGCGTAAACACTTCCCCCGCCTGCTCAGGCATCGTGTGATAGTCAACGATGCGCTTCGCACGGCCCGGAGGGACGCCTGCCCGCTGGAGAGTTGCTGGCACAAGGACTTCGTGAACCAACACATCCACACCCTGGGCGTGCCGGATGAGGTTTTCAGAGACGCGTGTGTCGCCCGACAAAGCAACCGAGCGCCCGGCATAGTCGATGCGGTAACCGAACGCTGGCTTTACCGGTGCGTGATCTACCTCGAACGCGGTGATCTTCACGCCACTCTTCTCATACACCACGCCTTCATTGATGTCCTTGACGACGAGCGCAACGCCCTCCGGTGACGCACTATCGTTTTGAATGCGGATGCGGATGTCGTACTCATATGCCTGCTTGAGGTGGGACATCATGGCGGTGGTCCCACGCGGACCCCACACCTGGAGCGGTACATTGCGGCCTGGAAAGATCAGCCAGCCTGTCAGCCACAGATCCGGAAAGCCGACTGTGTGATCGGAGTGCAGGTGGGTGAGGAAGACTCCCTGAACATCCTGCCACCGCACCGCGAGTTGTGTCAGGCGTTGCAGCGCGCCTCGTCCGGCATCGAAGAGGAACTTCTGCTCACCGGCCTCCACCAGGGTGCTTGGCCCGAAGCGGTTCATGACCGGCGGTGGACAACCGGTGCCTAGGAGAGTCACGGTGATCCGCTCTTCTTGCGCGGCCACAGGGACAACGGCCGCAAGAAATAGCGCCAAACCCACTGTACGACAAAGGCTGCTCACTGCATTACTTCTCGCAGTCCGCCACAGACGCCGTGGCAACGGGCTCATCATGCCCTCACCAATGGAAGAAGCACGCCGATCAGCACACTCGCGCCATCCATCAGGGCGTGCGCAATCGCGAACGGAACCAAGCGGCGAAGTCGCAGATACAAAAGCGTTTGGAAGACCGTGTTTGGCACCGACGACAACAGGCGAAAAGCCATGAACTTCGCATTAAAGGTTAACGGCATGAAGACATGCTGCAGCGACCAGGCGAATGCTACAAATACGATCGCCAGGCTCGTACTCCGACAAAGAACCTGGAAGCGGGGCGCCAGATAGCCGTTATAGGTCATCTGCTCGGTCAGTCCCCAAATGAACGGCCACACCAGCACGCCATATAGAGCGGCCGGCAGTGGCAAGGACCCAAAAAGGTACGGCGGCGTGAGTGTCCCGTACACGAGCCAGCCTGCCGCATAGATGCCACCGAGAATGAATACAAGGCTCACAGGGATGAGCGCGAATCCGAGCAATGTATCGCGGACGAGGCGGGCCCGTTCGAAGCCGACAAGATCGAACAGACCGATGCCCTCGCGCCGCGTGACCCGCCACAGCAGCGCAAGGCATCCGGCGTCGATCAATGTCCCGTACACCGGAAGCCATGGCTCAGCGTCATGCCATGGAGTCGGCGATGCTCGCAGGGCGAAGACGGCTGCAACAACGGCTTGCGCTCCCACGGCACAAGCTGTGCGCGCAAACAGCATCAATGCGGGGCCGCGCCATGTCAGCGTCGCCGCGTCCCGACGCCGAAGGAGGGCCTCGTAGGAATTCGGGGCCATGAATGGGATCCTGGTTTCCTGCGCTTCCATTGCGCGCTGGCTCCAACGCGTTGTTAGACGACATAGCGCCCGCGCGGGCATCGCTCCAGCGCGAGATTAGACGGCGCTGAGCCGATCGCGAGCGCGTTCGTTACTGACTACAAGCTCCGGACGGTTTCCAGTCAGAGGGCATGCCCCTCTCCTGAGCCGAATCATGGATGACCAGGGCGAACGCACGCCGAAGCGTCGTACCGGTGACATTCAGTTCCATTGGAATGTTCGGTCGCACCGTCATGGTTCCTGCGGCCCGAGCCCTGCTAGCGCCAGCCGGAGTCTCCAGACACTGTTCTCCCGCCAGCACATACCAGCCCTCGGGGCCCGGGTGTGTGTGTACCCTCGAACTGTCGCCCGGCCGCATGACTGCGTACGAGAGAACGGCACCATAACTTTCTGCTACTGGAAGCTGCAGTGGTCCGACGACGGCGATGGCTTCACCTCCCAGCGGAGCAGTGTTTCGAGGACCGAATTCAGAGAGCCACACTCGCCCGTCTTCCTCCACCACAATTCCGGTCGCACTCTTGGCCGCCTCCGCAGCCTTCCTGCTTGGAAACGCGCGCAAATGCCAGTAGACGGATGCCTGACTGAAATGAAGTCCGGTTACCGTGCCGATGTTGAAGCAGCCAAACTCTGGTCGCTTCTCGCCCGGCGGCACGTCCACGCAGGCCACTTCGGTCAAGTGCTCGTGTGCGGCCGTGCTGGGCACCTGAGCCCGCAGGTGGCCGACTGGCACGATTTGAAAGGCGACCAGGAACAGTACGAGCACTCCGGTGAATGGAGTCCTGACCATGTCCGTTCCTCCGAGAAAGATGTGCGACGATCGAGAGCGCATCAGCCTTTCAACTGAGCGAGAAAGCCGGGGAAATCCATGCGATCCCAACGCTCAGCCATGCGTTCACCATCAAAACGATTGCGCGTGTACACCGTGAAGTTGACGCGTTTGCCGGTAGCGGGAATGCCCATGAGCTCGCCTCGATGTGTGGCCGTGCACGCAAGCTCGGTTTCGATGATGTTTTCCTGCGGAAATCGCATCGAGACTATTACAGTGTGCTCATCCGGAAGCGCTGCGTTGATCTGGCGCCTGAACAACTTGAAGCCGTTTGGCCCTGGCGGAAACCCCGCTGCTTCCAGCTCATGAAACCGCGCGTCGACGGTAACCACTTCATCAATGCGGTTACTGTCCGGGTCAAGCAGCGCCAGGGCGAAACGTATGAACGACCGCCCGAGCCGAGCCTGTGCCGTGTCCTGCTCCAACAAAGACGCAACTGCGGGCGCCAGTTCGACCCTGGTGTTTACCCCCGTGACGTTGTTCATCGCGATGACTCCCGCAAACCCTCGCTTCCCCAAAAACCGATCTTGAACTCTTGAGCAAATCATTTTTCACCCGCGCCCGGTCAAGGTATAGAACTTAGCAGCAGGGTGGCGTGGCCATGGCCAGACCATATCCTCGTGAAGCACCGAGAGGCGCGGATCAACGTCCTTCGTGTCCCAGGCGCGAGTCTCGTGGTCGATAATTTCGCGGATCTGCGCGTCCACGTCCGGCACCTTGGTGCCACCGCTATGGCTCGCAGAACTGCTCGCGACGAACATCATCGTATGCAACGCGACTCCCCGGAGGCGATCGCCGACGTTGTAGATGCGGGCCATCGAGCGCACTGCGGCTACCACACGCTTTACCCGATCCGCTCGCTTGAGCCTGATAAGATGCAACATGCCCCGACGAGGTCTTGCGGATGCTCGGCGACCATCCTTGCCGACGGACAGATCGCGGTCCATCAAGCGCCATTCCCGCTCCCTGGCCCATGTGCGGCGGCATCGCGTGACACGCGTCGCCGAGGAGAGCGGTTCGGCCATTGAACCAGGCGACTAGAGGTGTTCGCGTTCATATATCGCCTGCACAACGCACTCGTCGGCCGCGTCGATGATCTCTCGGACGGTGGGATGGAACGTCGCAAAAAGGCCAGCAAGATCCTCCTTCCTGCCCGGCTCGGTCGAACGATTCGCTCCTCCATTGCTCTGACTCGACAGAAGCCTCCGATGTTGAGGAGGTCGCCTCCGCGCACGAGGTACTGGAGGAAGTGGCGATCTGTACCACACCAGATCGTCATGAATTCGGTACCGGATTCCGTTGGCAAGTGGGCGCGGCGCACGAGCCCGCGCCAGACGACCTCACCCGAGAAGCGCGGCGCATCGGGCCCGGCGATCGTTCGGCGCACGACCGAGTGTATGCCGTCCGCGCCGATCAGGGCATCGCCGGTCAGCCGCATGCCCGGCTCCGTCTCGACGGACACGCGGTTCGGTTCTTGCGCGATGGATGCGACGCGGTGACCCAGGTGGATCTTGATGGTCGCGCAAGCGCGGGCTGCATCCATCAGCACTCGCCGGAGATCGCCGCGATGCAGGTTGTACGGTCGCGCGCCGAAGCGAACCTCGAAGGATGGGTCGAATGTCCCTTGGACGATGATCCGTCCACTCTTGCCGCGTCGCAGCCGCACGCCGCGCTGCGAGTGCCTCAGTGGCGCCAGAACGGTGTCGATTCCCAGCGAGGTGAGAATCCTCGCGCCGTTCGAACCACAACCATGGTTAGACCGCCCTTCACCGAATCAGCAGATCGAGCGGGCGTGGATCCAGGCCGACCTGGCGATAGTGTTTCCGGCAGAGTTCGAGGGCACTGAATCCATCCTCATAGGCAGCCAGGGCGCCGTCGTCTGGCTTATCCAAGTAGATCAGAGCACCCTCGACCATGAACATGATCAGAGCTGGCTCGGGCGAGTCTTCGGTGACGACGAGCGTATGCGCTTCTCCAGCAGGTTCGTAAATGAAGGTGCCAGGCTTCGCAATCCAGTCGTGTTCCAGGTATCTCCAGTGACCACGTATCGTGTAACCGCGAACCGTACCGACGTGATAGTGAACACCGAGCTTCGCGCCAGGCAAAGCCCTTAGCAGCACGCTGAATCCCCCTGACGTTACGTTGAAGCAGCAAGGTTGAAACCATACGCCTTCCGCGTAAGGCACCCAGAGGCGTGGGTCGTCGACGTCAGTGTTTGCAATGAAATGGCCACGACGCCGTTGATCTGAATTGAGGCCATCGTCCACGCTGCGAAATGTAGTGATCGGCATGAAGTTCCCCCTACTGTAGTAACCGGCTCGATGTCGGAATATGAGCGATGCTCTGCGGCGTGACCACCGAGGGTGGTCTAACGTCCGCGTTGAGCGACGCGCTGCTGAGTGATGGATGCTGGCACTTTATCCCTTACGGACCACTGCAACCGGTTGCTTACGTCGCGACTAAGCCATCATCGCCCAACAAAATTGAAGTCGCCCGGACCATCGCGTCGTATGAGTAAGAATGCGTCGCCACTTGGATCTGTCTCCCAACCATGATTAGTCCTTGGAGGGATCACGACGTAGTCACCAGGCTGAAGCGGAAATGTGGTCGTACCAAGAATGTGACTAACCTTCCCGCGTAAGAGCACCGCGTACTCAGCGTGTGAATGCCAATGCAACTCGAACCGCGAGCCCGCAGGAAATCGCGCGTAGTAGGTTTCTCCGCCAGAGCGAGGATCAACGCCCAGTGAAGCACGCTGGGCTCCCTTCGGATAGCCAAGCGGCCCCTGATACGGCTCGCTCCACCGTGCGGTTTCCAAGCTAAACGGCGCGGTCGGAAATTCGGCTGCCGCCTCCAACGCATTCTGGCTAGAAACCCAAGCTCCCACCCCTAGCAGAAGCGTGATCCCAAGCGCCGACCCGGTGAACATTCGGTTACGCATCGGTGCCCCTTCCTACTTCGGCGTATCACGTCCGCGCTGAGCGGGCCGCGGCATACGCGGATCGCGCCTCGCCGCTCTGGGGAACCGCAAAAGTTGGCTCATGGCGATTCCCGCGGGGTTCTTAGGACAGTTCATCAAGCAGCGACTTAGGTGTGAGGCGCGGTCTCCCGTGCTCTGGTAGTGCCGTGAGCAGGTTGAAATCGGAGTACTCAAAGCCCGGCCCCACAGAACACCCGACCAATGTGTAGGCACCGCTTGCTCGTGCGGCCTGCCAGTGGCCAGCAGGAACGACGAGTTGCGGCGAGGCAGTACCGGCGAGAGGACCAAGAAGAGAAGACCTAATGACGCCGGTATCGGAAGGCGCCGTAAAGAGCTCGAGTGGATAGCCCTCGTACCAGTGCCACGCCTCGTCCGAGGTGACCCGATGCCACCGACTCACCCCGCCTTGGACGAGGAGGAAGTAGATGACGCTGAGTGCTACGCGAGGACCTCTGGAATCCGATGGAGTAACCATGAGTTGGGAACGGTAGATCCGGCGGAAGAGCCCGCCTTCTGGATGCGGTTCGAGCCGCAGGAGGTTGATGAGTTCGTCGACTCTGGGATGCATGGATGCGGAAACGATGTTGTTAGACGTCACCGTAGCACCTTGAAGTCACTTATCCAGAGAGCGAACTGCGAGTCGTGCATATTACGTTGACGCGAAGCGATCTCGGTCGGAAAGCCAAATCTTGGGTCGAACTTGAGCACCGTATCGGCGCCAGGTCGGTACAGCACTTCTCCGGCTCTCGCGAAAAGATTCGGGATGGTCAACCACCACCCTGGTTCAGCCACAGGGCCTTCGCTCAGGTCCATAGACTCTCGCGACTCCCAGCGAAGCGACCCGTCGTGCGGGACGTCAAATCGCATGTAGTGCGCGGATATCACTCTGCCTTTTCGTACCACTATCTGAATCCCTGTGGTGCGCATCCAGGCGCCGCTCATCCGGAGCGTGAAGCTGTAACTTGCCATACGGAGCGCATCCCACTTC
Source organism: uncultured Gammaproteobacteria bacterium (assembly GCA_963724625.1). Taxonomy (GTDB): domain Bacteria; phylum Pseudomonadota; class Gammaproteobacteria; order Steroidobacterales; family Steroidobacteraceae; genus DATBVX01. Next base: position 226,233 of record CAVRVO010000003.1, read on the forward strand.
GCGCGGTTTTCCGTCAGCTGCCAGCGTGGCCCGATGAGAGATGGATATGCAGGGGATGCGGCCTTCTCCCCAGGCTCGACGACCAACGGCAGCGTCGACTCTTGCGCAGCAGCCCACTGGGCCGGTGCGGCACGGCCGGAACAGGTTGTGACACCAAGTGCCGCGCTCGCTGCAAGCGGTATTACAAGGGCGAGATTGGGCATGGCGATCACCTCACCATGCATCAACGCATCTGCCCTCCGTCGCGGGTTTGCGCAACGATCCTGATGACGTCGCCATCCACCATGGATTCCATTCAGTTACTCGCGAGATATTGGCGCGCGTTCTCCATTTCGGGACGGAGGTCGCCCGAGCCCGCCAATTCAATCAGCTTGGAGAAGTAATATCGCGCCTTGTCGGGGTTGCCGGAGTGCGCCGCCGCCTGCCCCGCGCCGTACAGCCCGCGATAGCGGTTCGGTTCGCGCAGCTGCGCCGCCTCGTATTCCTTCAGTGCCTCGACCGGGCGCTTGAGCTCGAGCAACATGTCGCCGAGCAGCTCGCGCGCGGGCAGTAGGCGCCCCGGCGTGACGATGTTTTTATCGCTCCGGTCCTCGATGTCGGCCGCCTGGTGCATGAGGTCCAGCGCCTCGTTGCCTTTTTTCTGCGCGAGCGAGACCCAGGCGAGCGACGCGAGGCGCATCACCTCGACCTCGTTCGCCCAATACTCGTTCTTCGCCGCCTTAAGCTGATCGCGCAGCGCCGCTATGCGTTCGACGTCGCTCTGTGCCAAAGCGGGATCGCCGCTCCTCGCCGCGCCGAGCGCGCGTGCAAAATGCGTCATCGCCTCGGTAAAAGGATACTTCGTCGGCGTCACCTCAAGCTTCGCCGCCTCGCTCCAGGCGCCGCGCTCGACGACGCACCGCGCCGGCATTGCCGCGAGCGCGTACGGCCCCGTGGCGCGAGCCGGATCGAACCCAGTCAGCTCGCGCGCCTCGCCCAGGATCTTGCGAGCGTCGTCGTCGCGGGAGAGTTGCAGGTCGGCGTAAGTCATGTAGTCCAGTGCGTGCAGCGCTTCGTCGGGTTCGTTGTTCTTCTCCGCGACCGTGGCCGAGCGGCGGTTGGTCGCCACAGAGTCGCTCCACGCGCCAACGCGGGTGAAGATGTGAGAGGGCATGTGCAGCGCGTGGGGCGCGTCCGGGGCGATGTCGGCGTAGCGGCGCGCCGCGGGTAAGCCTTGTTGTGCGAACGGCGGCGCGTCGTAGCAGTGGATGAGATAGTGCGCGACGCCCGGATGGTCGGGGTGCTTGGCGAACTGCTTCTCGAGGATGCCGGCCGCCTTGAGGTACGCGGAATACGTCTGATCGGACGCGGTCTGCGTCGCGGCGAGGTAGAGCGCGTAGAAGATCTGCGCCTCGTCGTCGTCCGGGTACTTCGCCGCGAGCGCCTCGTAGGCCTTCGCGCGCGCCAGCTGGCGCTCACGCTCGCTGCGGTTGGCGAAGTCCTCGTAGTAGGCGGCGACCGCCTCGAGGTAGTCGCGCTCGCGCTGGGTCGCGCCCATCTTGCGTCCCTTGTCGATCGCTTCCTGCGCCAGTTGGGCGTTCTTAGGTGAGGTGCCGATTCCCTGGAGCGGGTTCAGCATGAGGATCGAGGCGTAGCCCCAGGCAGCGATCGCGCAGGCATTGTCCTCGGCCGCCACTTCCTCGAACGCCTTCTGCGCCGCCGAGTAGTAGAACGAGTGCAACATCGCCACTCCGCGCAGGAACTGGTCCTGCACCGCCGGGCTGCACGAGTTCGGAAACTCGACCTTGCCGACGTTATCGCCGTGGCTATGGTCGTGTTGGCCGAATGCGCCGCTCGCCGCGGCCAGCGAAAGGGCGACCAACGGCAATGCGATGTGGATGCGCGTCCTCATCTGTCACCATCCTTATCCCTCACGGCTCGCTGCAACCGGTTGTTATGCGGCTCCAGAGTGCGTGACGACGATGATTCCAACCAACCACAGGAAGCAAACAAACTGCACGAAAAAAAACACGAACCGCACGGACGCTACGGTGTTTGAATGGACGAAACATACGTGCACTAGCGATTGGAGAATCCGAGCGATTAGAACCGTCACTGCCAGCGCGTCTACCAATGGGCTGGAAACGTTACCAACGTAGAGCCCAAAGACAATCGCGCCGAAAATCGGCAGATTTTCGATGCAGTTCGCGTGAGCCCGCGTCGCGCGCCGATACCAATCCTCCCCTCCAACGGCGTCAGCCGGGAAATCCCGGATCGGCATCCGCCCGCTGAGGATGCGGCTCCAGCGATAAAGCCCAATCGTAAAAAGCAGCAAGAGCGCCGTCCACGTTGCGAACCCGAGCAACATCCATACCGGCACTGTCATAGACGACCCTCCCGAAACGGATTTGACGCATAACGTCCGGCATCAGTGGCGCGAACAAACTCTTTGAAGATGAAAGTCAAGCTGGGTGCGCGTCCGCTGCATGCCGTTGTTAGGCGCCTCCAAGCTGCTAGTGGTCCTCGGGCAACCCTATCCGCGCTAATGTTTCGTCCGGCACACCTTGATGATAAAGCCTCGCGAGCTCATCAGGATCGAAGGTGTGGCCGAAAGGCGGTCTGCCGATCTCCGCCATCTGATCGCTCCTCATGAAAGCATCACATTCTCTCTTCGTAGAGAAATTATCCACGCTCAATTCAACGTCGTTGCCGTCGGGATCGCGATAGTAGAGCGAGGTCGTGAACCTGTGGTTCAGCGGCAAGAAGGGGGTGATGCCCTCAGCCTTCAGGCGCTCATAGGTCAAGACAAAATCACCGAAGTTCGCTAGGCCATAGGCTACGTGATCGACACCAGCGGCATTCTCCGGCTTAGCCACCGTAGCAGGGTCTTCAAATATCACGAGTCGGTGATGTTCTTCGTCGAAGGTCATGAAGGCGAGGAATTCGTTCTCGTGCTGAATCTTCGCGTGGAAGACCGTCTTGTACCATTGGATCATCTCTTTGTATCGTTGCGCGCGGATGCCGTAGTGCGAGATGTAGGCGGGCTCGGTAGCCGCGCCCACCGGAGTTACTTTCGAGGGATTTTGAATGGCCATGATTATTTCCTCCTCGGAAGATTATTGCGCGCGAAGATAGTCCATCTCGATGCTCGTCGCCCACGCGGCACCATTCTGCGAAATGTCCTGGCGAAAATGGAAGCCGGCCTCGGTTGGAGTAATCGTTATCTGCCATCTGGGCGATGTGGTGCCCCGCTCCCTTTGTCCGGTGAATACCCAGAACTTACCATTGAACCAGCCTCGCAAGTTGCGACTACCGCCTGAGCTGTCAAATCCTGCATACGTGTAAGTTTGATCTTCAGGCGAGTAGCCAAAAATACTGATCGAAGTGCCCGGATCTTTTGGATCGGTATCCTGTGCTTTGCAGACGAGGAATGAGTTTTTGGACAGCCACTCGCATTTCTCGGTGTAAGTGGCCTCACTACCCTTGACGGTCCATTCTCCAGCGAAGAAGCCCAGCTTTTCACGGGGATCGGGCGCACTGGTAGCGGCAATCGAGTTTGTTGCAGACAACCAGCTAGCTAAGACGAATGTCGTGAAAGGAAATTGTCGTTTCATCGCGATTGCCTCAGATCGACTGACAAATAAACGGGCGCATAACGTCCCGGCTCAGCGGCCGGGCACTGACAATTGAACGTTGACACTTTATCGCTCACGGTCCGCTGCAAACCGGTGGTTGGGCGGCGGGGTGCGTTTCTGCGTTTCGAAACGGTTCAGCGCTCACTCAGGTAGCCCCGCTCCAGCTGTTGCTGTTGATTCTCGAAGATGGCCATCGCGGTTTTCATGCGCAGGAAGCCAAACCGCATGTAGAACGGCTCCTTGCCTGGAACTGCGTAGAGGATGATCTTCTTGTGGCCGCGAGAGCGCTCGACGAGATAGCCCACGATCTGTTTGCCGAGGCCGGCGCCCTGATGGCTCGGCAGGACGGCGATGTCGCAGATATACGAACAGTCGAGACCATCAGCCAGCGCACGACCGGCGGCAACCAGGCGACCATCTTCGTACACGAAGCACCTGAACATGCTGTTGGAGAAGACCGTCTGGAGATGCAACGGCTTCTTGTCACCCAACGGAGCTACCCGATAGAGCGCCGAGAGCTCTTCCCAATCGACTCCGTCAGTGGAGTACTTCCATTCGAGCGGCACGAGTTTCCCCTTTGGGACGCATGACGGATCTTGCGAATAGAATACCGCCGGCGTGGTGAAACACGAGGTCCAGTCAAGCTACGGCCTCGGCGGAAAGAGCTAGTTCAGCGCGGCACGCAGTGATGCGTCGTCATCGAACATGAGCCACTCGATCACCGAGAGCGGGAGGCTCCCGTAACTGATCAGCTCATCGTGAAAGGCCCCGAGCTTGAAGTTGGCGCCCTGGGCGTCGCGATACCGCCCGAGGAGACGCATGATCTGCCATTTCCCGGTGATGTAAGAGATCTTCTGCGACGGGCTGGAGGCGGCTCCCGCCGCTTCGCCCTCGGCAGCTTCTCGGTCGAGGCCACCTCCCTCCATGAAATACGTCACTGCCTGCTCGAAGCGCCAGCGGCCGGTATGCAAGTTGACATCCACTCCGATGCGCGCGGCGCGATAACGCGAAAGACGCAGAATCTGGCCCTGAGCGGCGGAGTTCTCCGGGTAGAGCCCGGTGCGCATCAGCATTTCCTCACCGTACAGCGCCCAGCCCTCGCTGAAGACTGTGTCCGAATGCTGGCGTCGGATCTCATCGGAGAGATGATTTGCGATCGAGATCTGCAGGAAGTGCCCGGGAATGCCTTCGTGACCGAGAATCGGGCGCGGGTCCTCGATCGCGGCGCGTATGTAGAAGTTCCCGCTCTTCGGGTTGTATGTGGGGATGAAGAAGAACCCGCCCGGGTCCTTGTCATAGATACCCGGCGGATTCATGAAGCCACCGGGGCTCGTTGGCTTGAAGGCCTCCGGAAGCTGGCGAATCTGGAACGGGCCGAGATAGGAGGGCAGCGTGATCAGATGGTTCGCCCGCATGAACTCGATCATCTCCTGCTGGCGTGACTCATAGGCCGACAGGAATTCCGCCTGGTCCTTCGGCACGTGCTTCGCGCGCGAGGGATCTGGGGATGCAAGGCTCGGATCCTTGAGCATTGCCTCGAGCGCGCGGTAGCGCGCCAATTCCACCTCGCCGAGTTCGGCCACCTGGCGCGCATCGAACGGCAGCAGCAACACCTGCTTCAGCAGTTCGTTGTAAGCAGCTTCCCCCATCGGCTTCCAGTCAGGCATCGTGCTCTCGCCCGCCTCGAGCCAGTCCGCGTATTCGTGCAGAGCTTTGAGCGCAGCATCGCGGGCCGCGGTGAAGCGCTTGCGCTCGACGGCCGAAAGCTCCGCGGCGAGCGTCTCGAGGCTCGCTGTGTAGAGGTCGTCCCCGCCGCGCGCAGCCGGTATCGCGAGCTGCGCGTACAGCTTCACCGGTTGCGTGAGATTGGCGCGCGCCGTGCGTAGCAGAGCCGGCATCTGCTCCATGCGCGCGGTGGCGGCGAGTGCCCGCGTGCGCCGCGGTGCGTATTCCTTCTGCAGCAACGTGAAGATCGCACCGCTGCACTCGTTGACGTAGAGCTGCGGATCCTGTTGCTCGGGATTGAGTCGGCGGCCAAAGAAATCCACCCCCGCCAGCTGCGCACGGAACAGGATCTGATCGATGCGGTCATCCTTGCTCCAGCCGTCGGTGTTCATCGCGGCGACCTGCCCGAGCAGATCGCTCACGTGCTGGCGGCGTTTGAGCACCTCGGGCATCGTGTAGTCGGTGAGGCGCTCATCAAGGCGATGATCGCCCGCCCCGCTCGTCGCAACCGGGTACGCAGCGTCGCGCCACGCGTAGTAGTCGTGCGCGAGCGCGCGCAGTGCCGTGGGCGACTCTTGCGCGTGGGCCGTGAGCACGAGCGAGGCCGCGAGTGAGACGGCAGCGATCGAAAGCTTTTTCATGAAGATGTTCTCCTCGGACCTCTCCGGCCCGGTCCGCTGCAACCGGTTGTTAGGCGGCGGCACTACGCTGCAACTGGAAGAATTTATGTGACGCACGTGCGTAGAAGGCGACAAACACTAATCCAACACCGATTCCCAGGCTTATCAGTCCTTCGTCGGCTCGGTCGCGCCCACCAATGAGTTCAGATATCGCAAACGCATTCATTCCTACCAGCGCAGCTGCACCAACGGCGCCAAATAAGACCATGGCATTGTCCCAGCGATCGGGTTTCGCTTCCCATAGTGAGTGAACACCGAAAATCAGTGCGACGCTGGGTGCGAACGCGATTGCGAAGGCAACGTCCTTATGCATATGAGTCTTCAGCAAATCTGCTAGCACGAGCGGCCCACCACAAAACGAAAAAAGGGCGGCGAGTTTGAGCAAGAGGAGGCGCCAGGGGAACGTCGAAAACATGTCGCCTAACGTCCGCGTTGAGCGACGCGCCGTTGTGTAATGAATGCTGGCACTTTATCCATCACCATCCGCTGCAACCGGTTGTTAGGCGGGTTGCACCGTCGCCCTCTGACGTCGGGCCGCGAATGAAACCCACAGGCCCGTCATGCGTGTGTTCCAGCACTTGCGGGCTTCGTGTAGCGCAGGGTAATGACGATGGCCATCGCGACTGCCAGCGCCCGTGCCGCGTTGGCGGTCCAGTTGCCGATCGCATTCGTGCTCACCGTAAACAACTCCCACCACGCATTCATGAACAGGTGCATTCCGATAGGTACCCACAGGTTATCGTCCCACCGTACAAAGAGCCACGAGAAGAACGCCCCGCCGAGCGTGGTGATGCCGGCGACGCTAAGCACTTCCAGCGCTCCGCCTCGCAAGGCAATCCCGACGTGCGCCAGGCCAAACAGCACGCCGGTGACCAGTACTGCGGGCACGAAATGCCACCCCGCCCGGCGGTACAACTGGCGAAACAAATAGCCGCGAAACAGGATCTCCTCCGTGACTGCCGCGAGCAGGACTGATGAGAGCATCACTTGTGGCACGAACTGCATCGCGTTCTTGCTCGCCAACAGCAACACGACCAACATCGGCAAGCTTGCCAGCAACGCGATGCCCACGCCCCGAACCGCCGGCGCGGTCAGTCCGAGCTCTGCGATCGCCGCGCGTGGGCCCATTCGATATGCGATCCAGAGACCAACAAGACAAAACAGTACCCAGCCGAGCTTCCAAGCTGGCCCTGCAACGGCCGCCGGCAAATTGCGAACAACAACCTCCCGGCTGGCGAGCGCCAGGAAGAAACAAAGAAGCGCAATCAGACTGCGTCTTCTCTGCGGCATCTTGGGACGGCCTAAGGTCCGCGTTGACCGACGCGCTGCTGTGTTCTGAATGCTGGCACTTTGTCTCTCCTCGGGCCGCTGCAACCGGTTGTCAGGCGACGCACAGGGAGCTATTCGGATGCTTCAAAGACTTCGTTTTCGAGACTGAACTTGGGCGTATGGACCAATACGAGCATCGCCGTTTCCGAACGATCATTTGAGTAGCTGAAGCGTTGGCCGCATCGCACGAAACAGAAGTCACCTGGACCCAGGTCAAATTCGTTCCCCTCAAGCACAAATCGAACCTCTCCCTTCGTCACGAGGTAGTACTTGTCAGAGCGCTTAGAGAACGCTACCGCGTGTCGGGCGGTCGGAGGGACCTCAATGACCGCGAGGGAGGAGCTGAGGTTTTGCGTCGCTGTGTAGTCCAAGATGCGCAATCCATCAAAGGCGATCGGGCTGAGCGACTCACGTGTAACGATCACGATTCCTCCTGTCGCCTAACGTGCGCGTTGAGCAACGCGCTGCTGTGTAATGGATGCTGGCACTTTATTCCTCTCGCGTTTGCTCCAACGCGTTGTTAGGGGGTATAGAGATGTCGCGCGGAAATTAACTACATCTGGCGATTGGAGGCTCCAACGCGTTGTGAGGTGCCGGCACTGCTTTTCGCCCACAAGGTCCCGGAGCACGCTCCGTTAGTCAAGCTGCGTCGCCAGCGATCGCACACCGTCGGTTCATTTGATGCAGCGATCATGGAAGCTTCGCGGCGTCGGTCGCCGCGAGGTATGTGTACACGGCCGCCATCTCATCGTCGCGCATATACTTCAATGCGGCTTGCGACATTTCCGTCATCGACCCGAGCTTGCGCCCGCCAATGGCGATTCCCGTTGACATCAATGTCTTGAAGTCGGCCGGGGAATACGCTGGCGTGATCGCGAAGAGGTTCGGTGACTGCATTTGTTTGTCCCCGCGAAGGTCGCCGCCATGGCAAATGGCACAGACGGTTTTCGCCACGTACGGGCCCAGCGCCGCGGCATCGGAGGGACGCATCGCCGGGCCAACCTGGCCCCGGTCAACCACGTCGGGCTCGATCGGCATTAACCCCGCCACAATCAGCGCCCGCGGGAGAAGTCCAAAGCTAGCGTCTTGCGCCGCGTCGGGTCGCGATTCAAGCGTGCGCAAGTAGGCGACGATCGCGGCGATGTCGGCATCGGCAAGCCTGACGAAAGTGTGCGATGGCATGAAGACGACACCGGTGCCGTCGGACCTAACGCCGCTTCGGATGACGTCGACGATCTGCTGATCGGTGTAGTGCGGAACGATACGCGTCAGATTCGGAGCGGACAGCCGCCCAACAAGAAACTGCTCGACAAAGAGGCGCCCAGTCAGACTGTCGCCATGACAACCGAAGCAGCCGACGACGTGAGCGAGACGCGCGCCCTCGACCGCCATCGATACGACGGGCGTCACACGCAGCGCCGTCGCGCTCGCCTCATGGTGTCTGCTGAGTTTCCACGTGGACACCGCGTAGATCGTGACCGCCAGGATCAGCGCAATGCCCGCAGCACAGGCAAGGCTGATCAGGACGACCTTTCTCAATTTCAGAAGCCGAGGTGACAACATGGATCATTCCTTTCTCGCACGGCGGTCGGTGCGCAGCACGGCGCTCGTTCACAGCCTAACGTCCGCGTTGAGCGACGCGCCGCTGAGTACTGGAGGCTGGCACTTTATCCCTCCCGCGTTTGCTCCAACGCGTTTGTTAGGCCGCAGGACCTTGGCGGCGAACTCTCATCGCCCAAAGACCGTACTTGCCAGTTCTGTGTCAAAGTATTCGGTGACATCGCCGATCTTGCCGTCGCGCATTCTGAACACATGGCAATAGGTGTTGTTGTACGGTCGCCCGTCTTTCGTCTCCGCCTTACCCCTCAGCTGGACCACAACGACATCACCTTCAGCGATCATGTTGTCTATGGTGGAGGCAATGCCCGCCTTGAGTTGGCCGAATACGGGCTCGAGAAGCCTTGTAACAAGATCGCTCTTGCCGACGTATGTGCCCGAGTATTTTGTCGATCCGATGTTCGTCCACGTAACATCGCTGGCCAGCCACCCAAAGCACTCCTCCATGTCTCCACGATTGGCTGCATCATAAAAGGCCTGGGCGATCTGTTTGTTTTCGGCGAGACCCATCGCACACCCTCCCGACAATGTGAAGTGATTCTTGAGGCCTAACGTCCGCGTTGAGCAACTTGCTGCTGTGTAGTGGATGCTGGCACTTTATCTCTCCCAACGCATTGTTAGGCGTCAGCACTACTTCTCGACGAGAGGATTTGGTCCGATCTCCGTATACGAGAGGTGACTGCTGGAAAACACGGCCGTGAGATTTAGTGGCTGATCGCCCGCATTGACGAATGTGTGCGCAACACCGGCAGGAATTCGCACGATATAAGGACCCACCGCTTCGAAACGACGATCGCCAACGACATAAGCCATGCGCCCGTGGTAAATCACGTGCGCCTCCTCAGTCTCATGAGTGTGCAGAGGCGGGCCCCCGCCCGGCTGCGTTTCGGTCATGATGAATGACAGCGATTCGAAGCCGTGGTCAGCACCATTCATGAAGTAGCCTGCCTCTCCCGGCACGTCGTAGAAGCTGGTCATGTTCTCGAGCTTTACCACATAGTCAGAGCCATTGTGCGGATTCTTCGGTGCGCGCTCGTAGCTCTCGGTTGGTAGCTTGTCCGGCCCAATGTGAACATATCCGCGCGGTTCGCGATTCTCGCAAGCAGTCAGAGCCATGCCCAGAGCTACGATCGAGATGGCTGCGATGATACGCATGGCTGTAACCTCGGATGCCACTGTTGCGACTGACGCCTAACGTCCGCGTTGAGCGACGCGCTGCTGTGTTGTGGGTGCTTGCACTTCATTTCGCGTCTGCTCCAACGCGTTGTTAGGTTGCGGTCGTTTGGTCACCGCATCCACGGCCACTTGTCCCTTTGGATCAGCGACGGTAGCTGCGCTGTGACCCCGAGAATCCCAATCGCCACCAGGCAGATCAGTATTGAAGCGAGGCTACCCCAATTTCGGCGACGTTGTGTATCCCAGCGAGTATGAAGTAGGTAACAAACAGCGCCCCAAATCCTAGGAGCGTCGTTGAGAAATAGAGAATTGCGTCTGACATGCTGAGAAGCACTACTTTTTGTGTCTTGGTCCACGTCAAGTGAGGCACGTTCGGAGCCGCTTTAGTCTCGCCCTTAGAATCGTTTTCCTTGGCGAGGATCCACTGAAACATGAATCCTCGATATGCCTGATAGGTAGAGACGAGGATTGACACTGCCGCATACCAGCACGGCACGTCACACATCTTAGGCATCACTACTGGCACGCCCCCATGGATTGAGCGCGACCTAACGTCCGCGTTGAGCGACGCGCCGCTGAGTACTGGAGGCTGGCACCTTATCCATTTCGCGCTCGCTCCAACGCGTTGTTAGACCGCATCCGAGGCCAATAACCTCACGAGAATCATTGAGCGAACACAGTTAGGGCGAGCGCTTGGAATACCAAGGCGATTACCGAGAGGACAGTGCGAATCGAGTGAATGTGCTCCCATCGGACCCAGAGCTGAGAGAAGTCAGGTGGAGGTGCGTCACTGTTCCATGTCATGAGCCGTCGGTTAATAGGAATGTTGACGGCTCTCGTCAGCCCGGCTGCAACCAGCAAGCTAAGCGACGCCGGCACCAGTAGCCAGTACGCGAGGATGGGCCCGTGAACCCGAAGTAGCACGGTCCAAGTGAGCGTGCCAATCACCGCAGCAAGTACGAGGGGCGGCATCATGCGCTGAAATATCTGATGAATGACCTGCTGAAGTTGAATGAAGCTGCCCGGAGTGAGGCGGGTCGAGGCGCGAGAGACGCCGGCACGATGCCCAAGGAAAATTCCTGCGATCAGGCCGGTCGAGACGAGCGCGATCAGTTGGGCGGCAGTCAGTGCAGTCATCAGACGTTTCTCCCTTGTATACAAAGCCGACTTTCGAATCGATGCGGTCTAACTCTAAGTAGACCGACGAATATGTGCTTTTAAATGCGCAAACATTGCGTCTATCTTTCCGCGCTATCTGTCTATCAACCACATGCGCGAGAAAGCGCGATAAAGCTCAGCGCAAAGGCGCAAACGTTCTGTCCAATCTGCTGAGGTCTAATGGAATCAAGGCGATCGTTCTGAATTAGCCGTATGGCCTGCCGTCGCAGCTCCCGGTTAACGGTTGCCCTTGCGGAACTCAAAGAACGGATCGTCGCGCCGACCGGATATGACGTTTCCGGCCGAGTCGAAGGCGCGCTCGGATAACTTCAGTTCAGTGGTCGTGAGTTCCATCTTGACCTCGGTGCGTGCGCCTGATCCGCCTACGCCGCGACAACTCGCGGCGGAGCTGTGCCCGATAAACTGGTCGTCCGCGAAATCCCATTTCAGCTCGCACCCGCTCGTACTGCTCAGGTCATCGGGCACGATACTTTTGAAGATGTCGGGGCGATCGTGTCCGCGCACCCAACGGTCCGGCTCCTTGAAGTTGTAGATCGTCTGCGCGATCGCCTGCTCGTCGTAAGTCATCTCGAAACTGTAGAGCTGCTGACTCAGCACGTGCTGGGGATTCGTCGCGTCGGTTTGCTGCACGTAGTACGTCTGCTTGCCGATGATGTTGGCCTCGACCGCCACGATGTCGAGTGCGATCGGTGGGTGCACGTCCGCGACGTTGTGAGCGAGATCGGCGTCGACCTGCGCGCGGTTGTCATACGCGCCGGGCAGCCATTCCGCGATCCGGCCGAGATCCTCTTCCCGCGCAGCTTTGTTGTTGGCGCAACCCGAGGCCAGTAGCGCGGCGCCGATCAGCAGGACATAAGCTCTTTTCATGATGGCACTCCGTCGGCGAGTTTCTCGATCAGGAACCCTTCAACCACTTGTCGAGCCAGGTGAGCACTTCCCGATGCCATTGCAGGCTGTCGTTCGGTTTCAGGATCCAGTGGTTTTCATCCGGGAAGATCAGGAGGCGACTTTCGATGCCGCGCCGCTGCAGCGCCGTGAACGCGGACAGACTCTGTCCGTACGGCACCCGAAAATCCTGCTGACCAGCTGTCACCAGCATCGGGGTTCGCCACGCGGCGACATGGTTGACGGGGTTGAACTTCTCGTAGTTCTCCGGCTTCTCGAATTGCGGGCCGCCATGTTCCCATTCCTCGAACCAGAGCTCTTCGGTCTGGTAGTACATGCCGCGGCCGTCGAAGATGCCGGCATGATTCACGATGCAGCGGAAGCCATCGCTCCAGTTGCCCGCGATCCAGTTCATCATGTAGCCGCCGTAAGAAGCGCCCATCGCACACGCGCGTTGGCCATCGAGCCACGGATACTTTTCCGTCGCGGCGGCGAGACCCTTGCGCAAATCCTCGAGCGGCTTGCCACCCCAGTCCTGGCTGATCGAATCGGTGAAGGCTTGCCCGTAGCCGGGTGAGCCGTGGAAGTCGATGAACACCACGGCATAGCCTGCGCCGGCATACACCTGCGGATTCCATCGATAACTCCACGCGTTGCCAAAGCTCACCTGCGGCCCGCCGTGCACGATGAAGGCGATCGGATACTTGCTGGTGGCCGTGAAGTCCGCCGGCTTCACGACGTAGCCGTAGACCGTCTCGCCGTTCCAGCCGCTGAAGGTGAATTGCTCCGGCGCGCCCATCGTGCGCGAGCCGAGCAGGGCAGCGTTGAAATGCGTGAGGCGTTGCGAGCGGCCGCCGCCCAGGTTGACGCTGTACAAGTCGACTGGCGCGGTGAGTGATGCGAGGCCGAACACGACCGATTGCGGTCCGACCGAGAAGTCCGTGACCTGGCCTTGCGCCTGGACGGCATTTGCCTTGCCGTTGCGCATGTCGATGCTCCACAGCGAGTCCTGGCCAAGATTGTCGGCCGTGGCGTAGATCTGCCGGCTGTCCGGCGCGATCACGAAGTGGTTGATCGAGCGGTCCCAATCCTTGGTGAGGGCGCGCACGGCGCCGCTCTTCAGGTCCTTCACCACGAGGTGAAAGCGATCCGCCTCGAACGTCGGGCGATCCATCGCCATCCACGCCAGCGTGCGGCCATCGGCGGAATAGCTCGGCTGCGTGTCCCACGCCTGGTTATCCGCGGTGAGATTGCTCGGCTCGCCGGTGCCGTCCGCCGCCATTTCGTAGACGTCGAAGTTGGTCGACCAGGGTTCGGTCTTACCCTTGATGCGCGCGGCGAATGCGACACGCGATCCGTCGGGGCTGAAATTGAACTCCTCATCGCCGCCCATTGGCCTGGAGGGCACGTCGGCGTCGAGTTTCCCGCTCAGGCTGACGGGCGCACCGGAAACCTTGCCGCCGGCGTCGAGCTGGATCGTATAGAGATGAGCCTGGCGGCCGTCATCCCAAGTATCCCAGTGGCGCACGAACATGCGATCGTGGACATGTCCGTGCTCCTTCGACTTGGCGGCTTCATCGACCCGCTTCGCCGTGCATTCGAGGTCGGCGCAATCCGGGTACACATCCATGCTTACGGCGAGGCGATTGCCGCGCGGGGCGACCTTGAGCGCATTCACATCGACCGGCAGGCGCGTGACCTGCATCGCTTCGCCGCCGTCGAGCGACAGACGCCACACCTGCGAGGTGCCGGAGCGGGTCGACAGGAAGTACAGGCTCCGACTATCCGGCGACCAGCGCGGATTCGTGTCGTTGGCTGGATCGCGCGTCAGGCGACGCGGTTCGACCTTGTCGGAGTCGAAGTCGAGTAGCCACAAGTCCGCGCGCCGCTTGTCCGCATCCATGTCCGTTTCATGCACGGTGAAGGCGATATAGCGACCATCGGGCGACACCTGGGGATCGGAGACGCGATCGAGGCGCACCAGGTCGTCGACGCTGAAGGGTTTTTGATCTGCGGCTGAAGCCGCTTGAAAGATGAGGCTGCCGAGAACGGCGGTAAACATGAAGGACTTGTGCATGTCGACTCTGACTCCTCGCAGGCAATTGGCGCGGGATTGTAAGAGGTCCCGCACCGACGTGCAGCGAAGCTTCAGGGTCGGGCGGCTTTCGGGCTGATCAAGGCGACCGCGCTGGTGTAGCCGTGAACCTGGGTGGAGCCCTGCACGGGCCCGATCTCGCCGCTGCAAAAGAAGCCCGCAATGGGCAGGTCGCCGAGGGAACGGCGCAGGGCGTTGCTGTCGTGATCGGCAGTGCCGTAGAGGCCCGAGCCCCGGCCGACGCAGGAGAAGAGCAGCGCGCCCGCGGGCGTGGCGTAGTGCTCGGCGCGATACCTGGAGAGTGCACGCTCGAGGTCCTCGGCGGACGACAACGCATCGCGGACGTGGAACTGCACAATACTGTTGGCTTCGAGCTTCGCGCCCACCCACAGCGAGCCGGTCTGCGGGTCCATGCCAAGGACATTGCGAATCAGGAAATCCCCTGCCTGCATGCTCGGGCCCTGGCCTGGCATTGCGAACCCGATAGAGAGCGTATGACCAACCAGTTCGCGATCACGCGCACTCAGGTTATCGAACAGTGCCGTCAGCACCTCGCGCGGCACGCGACCATCGACCTCGCGCAGCAGATTCCCATGACAGGCGGTCACGAACATCGGGTCGCCGATCGGGCGGCATCCCTGGGCCACGATTGAATCGACGTGCACGTTGCCGCTGAGCGCGAGAAAGATTGCCCCGCTGCGATAGGTGTTGCGACCCAGGTACAGGAGATTGCTGCCGGGCTGCCGGCCACCGCTTGCGAGGCCGCCAATCTTGAGCGAGCCGGGGAACGCGCGGTCGAGACCGGGAAGGATTTCCTCGGTTGCGAACGTCAAAGGATCCGAAACCAGCAGAAAGTGCGGACGCTTGGCTGCCTTTACATGCAGAGCCGCTTCCCAGGGCGCGCGTTCGGCGAATTGCGGTGGAAGATCGCCGCTCTCGACATGGCTTGGCGCCAGCTCGACGCCCGGAAGAATCGCCGCTGTGACCGCCACCGCGGTTTCCTTCTCGATCTCACGTCCCGCACCGATGACCCCGCTCGCACAGCAACCGAACAGCAGCGCATCGCTCCAGCGTCCGTGCACCAGCCGACCGAGGCTCACCTGTTCGGCGCCAAACGCACTGGTCACGAAGGCGATGACGAGATCGGGGTCCTGCGAGTCGAGCTGACGGTCGATCTGGTCAAGGACATCCGCGACGGCGGCATCCAGCCGCGGGGCGGTGGAAATAGCGGACGCCCACAACATGGGCGCAAGTTTACGCCTGTGCTTTCGGAACCCCGAATGTCTCGGTGACCGGGTTGCGGAAGGTCTCTGCCGCAGCGGCGCGCGACCATTCTCCAAAGGCAGGATCGGCCAACGCGACCTGCATGTACTCGCGCGATTCCGGCGACACCTCGGCTCCGTAAGTAGTGAAGCGGCTCACTACGGGCAAGAACATGGCGTCGGCGATGCTGTAGTCGCCGAGGAGCCATGGACCTTCCCGGCCGAAACGCCGGCGCGAGTCACGCCAGATTTCATCGATCCGGGCGATATCGCGCAGCAGTTCCGGCGTCTGTTCGACGCGCCGTCCGGTAGCGCGGATGTTCATCGGGCATTGCGAACGTAGGGCCTGAAAGCCGGAGTGCATCTCGGCGCTTACGGAACGCGCCAGGGCGCGCGCAGCGCGATCCTCCGGCCAGCCGCGGCCGGTCTTCTCCGCCAGGTGCTCAACGATGGCGAGTGAGTCCCAGATATGAAGGTCGTCGTCGATCAGGACCGGTACCCGGCCTGCGGGGCTGTACTTCGCGATCTCGGTACGAAAATCGTCCCGATAGTGCGTCAACGCCACCTCGGTGAACGGCTCATCGAGATGTTTGAGCAGGATCCAGGGGCGAAGGGACCAGGTTGAATAGTTCTTGAGGCCGATGATGAGCGTGAGAGACATGGGGTGCTGCAATCTAAGCGAGGGCGGAGAACCACCAAAGTAGGCGAAGGGGCAGGGGCAAGGCAAGAAGACAATTGACGCCCTCCGTGGGCGTCTCTAGTCTGCCCGGCTCTATGCATCGCTTCGATCCGACCGACAAGGGTCTCGCAACGCTCGCGGTGCGCGCCGGACAAACTCGCGGCGCCGAAGACGAGCACGCCGAGCCCATCTACACGACTTCGAGTTTCGTGTTTCGCGATGCTGCGCAGGCCGCGGCTCGCTTTGCGGAAACGGAACCGGGCAACATCTATTCGCGCTTCACCAATCCGACGGTGCGCTGTTTCGAGGAACGGCTTGCCGCGCTCGAGGGCGGCGCCGCCTGCGTCGCGACTGCGTCTGGAATGGGTGCGATCCTCTCCATGCTGATGGCGCTGCTCAAGAGTGGCGATCACATCGTGTGTTCGGACAGCGTATTCGGTTCGACCATTACGCTTCTGAATCGCTTCTTTGCGAAGTTCGGCGTCTCAACGACGTACGTATCGCCGGATCCGGCCGAGAACTGGCGCAGCGCCATCCGGCCCAACACGCGCTTGCTGTATCTCGAGACCCCTTCAAATCCCCTCGCGGGAATCGCTGACATCCGCGCCGTCGCCGCGATTGCACGTGAGGCTGGATGTCTGTTCGCAGTCGACAACTGCTTTTGCACCCCCGCGCTGCAGAAGCCGTTCGAGCTCGGCGCGCACCTGGTGATTCACTCCGCCACCAAGTATCTCGATGGTCAGGGTCGCTGCGTCGGCGGCGCGATAGTTGGCGATCGCGAGCTCGTCGGGCGCGAGGTGTTCGGCTTCATGCGCAGTGCCGGACCGAGCATGAGCCCGTTCAATGCCTGGGTATTCCTCAAAGGGCTCGAAACCCTGAGCCTGCGCATGTATGCGCACTCGCGCAGTGCGCTCGAGATCGCGACCTGGTTGGAAAAGCAGGCCGGCGTTCGCAAGGTGTTCTATGCGGGGCTGCCCTCGCATCCGCAGCACGCGCTCGCGCGCGCACAGCAATCAGCATTCGGCGGCATCGTGTCATTCGAAGTGGAGGGCGGCCAGGCAGCCGCCTGGCGCTTCATCGATGCCACGCGGCTCATGTCGATCACCGCGAATCTCGGCGATGCCAAGAGCACGATCACGCACCCGGCAACCACGACTCACGCGCGCATCAGCGCAGAGGAACGACAGCGCGCCGGGATCACGGCGGGTCTGCTCCGCATCTCGGTCGGGCTCGAGGATGTGGCCGATCTCAAAGCGGACGTTGAGCGAGGCTTGTCTGCGCTGTAGCGGGCTTCTCTAGTCGGGCAGCGGCAGGCCGCGCGTCTCGACGATCCGATGGGTACCGATGAGTGCGACTACCGGAATCACGGCCACCCAAAGCAGGATCTGGAGCAACGCAGCCGTCGAGCCACCGGCGCGTGCTGACACGGCGCCGACCAGGAATGCGCCGCCTGCAGTGAGCAGTCGGCCCGAGTTGTAGCAGACGCCGCTGCCCAGGGCGCGCAACCGCGTTGGAAAGAGCTCGGGCAGGTAGAAGGTAAAGGCGGCGAAGACTCCGTAGACGCCGATTCCAAGTGCAAAGAACCCGCGCACTCGCGTATGCGGCTCGAGCTCGAGTCCAAATACGCCAACGATCGCGAGCAGGGTGACGAAGAAGTACATGGCAAACATCGTGCGCCGGCTGAATCTCTTGGCCAGTGGAATTGCGAGCAGCGCTCCGAGAATTCCGCCGATGTTGAACCAATTGGAAGCCTGAGCCTTCCATTGCTCGGTGAGCAACTTGGTCGTTGCCGCGTCAAATCCGTTCAACAACGCGTGATCGTGCGCGAGGCTTGCCGAGAGCAAAGGCGAGAAGGCGCCGATCGTCCACCACGTCAGCAGAGCCATGACCGCGGTGAACAAGCCGCTGATCGTTCGCGGCCGAAGCGCGTCCGAGAACAGTGCTCGGGGTCTGGGTGGCGCTTCACGCTTTGCGGCCTGCTGCCAGCGCTCCGATTCGCGCAGAAACCAACGCACCTGGATTGCGAGAGCGGCGGGTATCAGACCGCACAGAAGAACGTATCTCCATGACGTTTCCGGCGAGCCCGCGAGCCACACGCCCGCGATCTGGTAGTTGAGAAAGCCGGCCAAGGCGAATCCGAGCGGTGATGCAGTGAAGAGAATCGAGCCGGCCTCTACACGACGCGAGTCGGGCACTACTTCCGCAACCAGCGCCGCGCCCACAGCCCACTCACCGCCGATGCCAAGACTCGCCACGGCACGAAATGCGGCGAGTTGCCAGATGTCCTGCGACATCGCGCAGAGCGCACTGCCCACGCTGTAGACCAGGATCGTGATCAGCAGAGTGCGTTGCCGTCCGATCCGGTCCGCGACGAGACCGAACACAAATCCGCCGATCGCCCATCCGACGAGCAGGATTGCAGTGATGATGCCGGTCCAAAGAAAAGTGGCCGAGCGCGCATCCGCCGAGCCAGGCTCGAGCCCGAGCAGCACCGGTACGCAATTCGGCGCCACGAAATTGAAGAGGATCGCATCGAAAACATCGAATCCCCACCCGCACCAGGCGGTGAAGATCACCAGCCATTGATAACGCGTCAGGCCGAGCACGCGCGATGCATTCCAGCGAACGGCAGGCCTGCTAGCACTCGTGTCACGACGCTGCTAAAGGCGCGGTTTTGAGAACTGCGTAGCGATTCGCAATACACAACGCGCCCTGCAAGAAGTACATCACAGTGTCCGGAGCGGCGCGGAGTAAGTTGCATCCCATGGCATCGAACTTTCAGGTACTGCGGTGGGACATACAAGGTATGGCCGACAGATATGTTGTAGAGGTGCACGGCCCCGTGCGGAGGTGAGCGTTCGATGAGCGGCGATGGCTCCAGGCACAAGGTGATTGCGGTAGGCAATCTGCAGGAGTTTTTTCGTGACGCATTGAACGCTGCGATGTCACACCAGAAGCTTTCGGTTCGCGATCATACCGAACATTACATCGTGAACCTGCTGACATTGTTTGCGCGCACGGATGCGTTGTACGAAACGACACCGAAAGGCGCGAGACTCAAACCGCTGGTCGTGATGCTGGCGGAGGCGCTCGATGCGCCCACTACCCCTGAGCGCAATCGCGGGTTGCAACGCCTCGGCGACGTGTCGCTGTTCATTGCAGGTTTCTTTGCTGGCAGCTTCGCCCGCAAGCTGATCGATATCGACTATCACATCGCGATGGGCGGACGTGCCTACGGATCACTGGCGGATTCTCTCGGGCGCGGTCGTGAGCAGTCTCTCGCCGGCGTTTTTGCCGAGCTTGCGCAGAAGTTCCAACGCCTGGTAGACGCACTCAATGAAGTGAGTGAACTGTCCCACACGCATACCGCCCGGGATATCCTGCGGCTCTACGAGATCTGGATGAAGACCGGCAGTCGGCGCTCACAGATGCTGTTGCGTCGGCTGGGGGTCGAGCCGACCGCAGCGGCAGTCACGAGCTTCCAGCATTGACTATGCTGCTCCGGGAGCTGCAAACGCTGCTCGGCCGGATCTACGACATCCGCATTGAGCACGACATCTACGAGTTCCTGGTCACGGATCGGCGCCAGCTCGCCCCAGTCGCGCAGCGCGCTTCGAGCATCCAACCTGACGAGGAACTGCTGGTGAGCGAGGTCGGCGGCGATGTTTGCATGTCGTTGTTCCTCGATCGGGCACTCCTCGAGCGGCTGAGCCACGCCAATCCGATGCGCGACCTCAACTCCGCAAATCTGGCTGATTATTGGACGGCGCTCGAGGGCGTGAGCCACTTCCAGTATCTGGCATGGAACGCAGCACTCGATCGCGGCGTCGCTATTCACGAGCTCGAGATGCAGGCGGAGGTGGATAAGTACGCGACGACGCTCTTCCTGCTGGGCGAGCAACGTGACGGGCGCTTTCCGCTTCTGCTGCACCACTGCCTGTTCGAGCGCGCACGGGTGGATCGAACACTCGCGAAACCTGGCGCGGATCTGTATGCCTCAGCCAACCGGTATGCGGCGAAGTTCTGCAGGGGACTGGAGCGAAGATTCCTGAGACGAGGTCGGCTGCGGTGCGAGGCACTGATCCGCGAGCTCAGGCATTTCTATCGCCTGACGCACGGACACAAGATCCGTCATATCGAAGCGGCGCCGGCGAGCTAGGTAGGCCTCAGCTCTTGCAGCTGTTGGTCCCCTGAGCCCGTTCGGATTTGATTATGTAGACCATGCGCCGTCGTCCAGCGCGAACGGCGATGCTTCAATCACGATGATGGTTCGTTCGTGTCGGGCTGAGGGGACCAACAGCTGCAAGAGCTGAGGCCTTTACCCCCGGCGGCGTTTTTCCCGCTCGATCCACTTCGACAGCGCCCGCAGATCCTTCTTGCGGGGCTTGCGGCTCTTATCGATCATGCCGCTGTCGTACGGGTTGTAGCCGCACTTTGCAGCAAAGGCGTTAAGGCGAACGTTGGCACGTGGCTGGTTGACGACTTCGTCGAGCGCCAGGCCCGGATGATCGAGCGCGTGGCCGCGCCAGGTATCCCAGACCGCATTGCCGCGATCGTCGAAACTGACCTGCCCGGATGGTTCGTCCTCAAATGGCATAGCCTGCCGGTGGTTTTTGTCGTTATGCATCGCTCTTCTTCTGTTTGCTGGCGTCGCTGCTTCAGGCGCTGCCATTCCCCTCGATGCGAGGCAGCCTATCCAATCGATGTAAAACGCGTCGTGCGCCGTCTCACGAAAAGCCGGCGTTTTGCTTGACTTAATGGGTTCGAGAGAAAGTGGTGGTGCTGATCAGCGCCCCAGTCGATTGGCCGCACGACATAGTCCGATCACCGTCTTCCCGTCGGTGATATCTCCAGCGAGGGCGCGAGCGAGCGCTTCCTGGAGCGGAACCCAACTGGTCTCGAACACCTCGGCGGCTTCAGGGGCGGCGGGCTGCTGGTGAAGGTTTTGGGCCAGGAACAGGTGGACAACTTCCGTGAATACGCCCGGGGAGCTCACGACGCTGCCGAGAGACTGCCATTCCGTCGCGCTCACACCAGCTTCCTCGACGAGCTCGCGCTGCGCGGCGCTGAGCGGCGGCTCACCACCGTCGAGCTTGCCTGCCGGCAGTTCCCAGAGCCAACCGTTGCCCGCGTGTCGAAACTGACGCAGCAGGCACACTCTGCTTTCGGAATCGAGCGCAACCACCGCGGCGCCTCCCGGATGGTGGACGATCTCGAGTTCCTCGGTGACCCCGTTCGGAAGCGTTACGGTTTCCACGTTCACCGTAATCACTCGACCGCGAAACACAGTGCGCTGCTTGATTGTCATGTGCGCATCGGGCGAGGGCTGGACGAAGATTCGTCGCGAGGCTCAGTGCTCCTGCACTTCGTCGACGGTTGCTTGTCCCGAGAGGCGCACCAGCAGGAGTGCCAGCAGGAACCGTGCCGCCACGCCGACGAAGGTGAAATTTTCCATGTTGGTTGTGCCGTCCTCGCCGGGAGAGTGGGCGCATCCTGCCAATGCACGGTCGCCGGGTCATCTGGATAAACGTACAGTCCCGCAGTAAAGTCTCGCCTTCATGCCAGCCAGCAGCTTTGAACGGCTCAACGAGATGCAGCGCCGTGCGGTCGAGTACGGCCATGCGCGAGCTGCTGCCACGGGCTGGGAATCAGGCCCGCTGCTGATCATCGCCGGCGCGGGCACCGGCAAGACCAACACGCTCGCTCACCGTGTGGCGTGGCTTGTGATCTCGGGCGTCGAGCCGGATCGCATATTGCTGCTGACTTTCACGCGGCGAGCCGCGCAGGAAATGACTCGACGGGCGCAGCGCATCGTCGACGCATCACTGCGCGAGCGTGCGGCAACGAGCAGGGCTTCGCAGCTACGCTGGGCAGGAACGTTTCACTCGATCGCCAACCGGCTGCTGCGCCAGTACGCGCGCAATCTCGGGCTCGACCCGGGATTTACCGTGCTCGATCGCGGCGATGCTGCCGACCTGATGGATGTCGTGCGTCACGAGCGCGGGCTCTCGGGACTGCCCAAGCGCTTCCCGCGCAAGGACACCTGTCTTGCGATCTATTCACATCGCGTGAATACGCAATGCGAACTCGAAGACACGCTTCAGGAACAGTTTCCGTGGTGCCTCGATTGGCATAGCGAGCTTAAGGGTCTGTACCGTGATTACGTGGTGCGCAAGCAAGCGCATCACCTGCTCGACTACGACGACCTGCTGCTCTACTGGCACATCATGATGAGCGACGTGGCGCTGGCGCGTGCAGCGGGTGAGCAGTTCGACCATGTACTGGTCGATGAGTACCAGGACACCAACATGCTGCAGGCGCAGATTCTCATGCATCTGAAGCCCGACGGAGCAGGGCTCGCGGTGGTGGGTGACGATGCGCAGGCGATCTATTCATTTCGCGCGGCAACCGTCGAGAACATCCTGCAATTTCCCGCCATGTTCCCCTCGGCGGCGACTACCGTCACGCTGGAACGCAATTACCGCTCCTCGCAACCGATCCTCGATGCCGCGAATGCCCTGATCGGCGAAGCCGCCCGCCAGCACCGCAAGGTGCTGCAAGCTGAGCGCGGCGGAGGGGAGAAACCCGCGTTGATCAGCGTGCAGGACCTTCGCCAGCAGGCGGAACATGTGGTGTCGCGGATCCTGGCCAACCGCGAAGCCGGGTTGCTGTTGCGACGCCAGGCGGTGTTATTTCGCAGTTCGCACGACAGCGATCTGCTCGAAATCGAGCTCACCCGCCATAACATTCCCTTCGTGAAATATGGCGGCCTCAAATTTCTCGAGGCAGCACACGTCAAGGACCTGCTGTCGATCCTGCGCTGGGCCGACAATCCGCGTAACGAGATCGCGGCGTTTCGCGTTCTGCAGCTCATGGACGGCGTGGGTCCCGCGAACGCGCGCCGCAGCCTCGATGCGCTGGCGCGGGCAGGATTTGAGATGCGTACCCTGCGCGAAGTCGAGGTCCCGGTGGCAGCGTCCGTGCAGTGGAACGCGTTGGCCGACCTTCTCGAGTCTCTCGCGAATCCGGCTGCGCCGTGGGCCGGGCAAACTCGCCAGGCACGCGAGTGGTATACGCCTTTGCTTGAACAGCACTACGAATCGGCAACGGTGCGCGCCGCGGACCTGGAGCAACTCGAGCAACTTTCCGCGCAGTATCCTTCGCGCGAACGCTTTCTCACCGAGCTGGCGCTCGATCCGCCGGCAGCATCGGGCGATCACACCGGGCCGCCGCTCATGGATGAGGACTACCTGATCCTGTCCACGGTGCATTCGGCCAAGGGCCAGGAATGGGATGCGGTGTACGTGCTCAACGTCACCGATGGAAGCTTCCCATCGGAGTTTGCGGGCGGTAAGCCGGAACAGATTGAGGAAGAGCGCCGGCTTCTGTATGTCGCGATCACCCGCGCGCGCTCGCAGCTCGAGTTGATCCATCCCTTGCGCTTTCACATCACGCAGCAACCGCGCCTCGGCGACAAGCATGTGTACGGCGCCCGCAGTCGCTTTCTCTCGGAGCGCGTCCTCGCGTGTTTTCGCCAGGAAACGGCACAGACAGAGGAAGCAGGTGATGCGCGTCTGCCCGCGGCGACTGTGCGTCTCGATGCTGCTGCACGGCTGCGTGATCTCTGGTAGACGTTAAGCTACCGTTCAGCCGCAGAGACCCATCGTAGTTCCTATATCGCGACGGAGCCGCTACTCCTATGACACACGCTGTTCGCAGAATTGGCCTCGTGCTTTGCGCACTGGTACTCATGCCGTTGCTCGTTTCGGCGGCCGACAAGACCGATCCGAAGAAACGCACCACCTACAAGCAGGACGAAGTCATGACCGAAGCCGAGAACTTCTTCGGCAAGGGTGCAAAGGGAATCGCGGATGTGATCCAGAAGGCCTTCAAGGACCAGGGTGAACCGAATGCCTTCATCGCGGGCGAAGAGGCCGGTGGCGCGGTGGGTGTCGGTGTGCGCTATGGCAAGGGCACGCTCAAGACGTACGGCGGGGGCTCACGCCCCGTTTACTGGCAGGGACCGTCGATCGGTTTCGATATTGGCGGCAACGCAGCCAAGACCTTCATCCTGATCTACAACCTCAAGGATCAGGGCTCGCTGTTCCAACGCTTCCCGGGTGTCGAAGGAAGTCTCTACTTCGTCGGCGGCGCGGGCCTCAACTACGCGCGCACCGATGGCATCACCGTTGCGCCGGTACGGTTGGGCGTCGGCTGGCGCCAGGGCGCAAGCGTCAGCTACATCCACTTCACCCAGGAGAAGTCGCTGAATCCGTTTTAGCTACTGCGGCTTCACGAACTTCAGCGTCATCCGGTCGCTTTCGCCGATGGCCGCGTATTTGGCGCGATCCTTGTCGCCCTCGCGATACACCGGTGGCAGGGTCCAGACGCCTTTCTCGTAGTCCTTGGTGTCTTTGGGATTCGCGTTGATCTCGGACTTGTCGACCAGCTTGAATCCGGCACCCTCGATCAGCTTGATCGCGACATCCTCGTTGACGTAGCCGCTCTTGGCCTTGGGATCCTGCGGTACGGCGGGATTGCCTCTGTGTTCCACCACGCCTAATACGCCGCCCGGCTTGAGCGCCGTGTATGCGGCCTGGAACACCTTGCCCGCGTAGTCGCGCCCCAGCCAGTTGTGGATATTCCGGAACGTGAGGACCATGTCGGCGCTGCCCGCGGGCGCAACTTCAAACGTCTCCGGACCGAGGTCTGTGAGCGTCACCTTGCCGTAGGTAGCCGGATCCGCGGCGATTTTCTTCTCGAAGGTGGCGCGGGTCGTTGCGACATTCGGGTTCGAGGCGTCCGGTGCGATCTGCGCCGCGTAGAGCTTGCCTTTGTCTTTCAGGATCGGGGCAAGCACCTCGGTGTACCAGCCACCCGCGCCTGGCCAGATCTCCACCACTGTCATGTCCTCACGCAGGCCGAAAAAGCCAAGGGACTGCTTGGGGTGCCGGTAGACGTCGCGCGCGCGATTCGCAGCGGAACGTTGCGGACCGGCGAGCGCCGCATCGATCGCTTTCGCGGTCGATGCATCGGTCTGTGGCAGCTTCGGCTGGGATCCAGACTGGGTTGCGCAGGCCATCAGCATCAGGCAGCCGGCAGCCAGTGCGAAGGTGGTGTTCCTCATTCCTTGGGACATCGTTCGATCTCCTCACGCAAAAAAAGAACCCCGCGCAGAGGCGGGGTTCCGAAGCTTGAAACTGTGTCAGTCGAGGCTATTACCAGCGACCGCGTCCACCGCCGCCACCGCCAGCGCCGCCAGCGAACTTCGGTCGCGCCGGACGTTCCTGAGCCTCGTTTACGCGCAGCGGCCGGCCACCCATCTGGAAGCCATTGAGCTGCTGAATCGCGTTTTGAGCCTCACCCGAGGCCATTTCCACGAAGCCGAAGCCCCGCGGCCGCCCGGTCTCACGGTCATTGATCATCTTGACCGATTCAACCTTGCCATGGCGCTCGAAAAGCCCACGCACCTCATCTTCCGTCGCACTGAAAGGAAGATTTCCTACGTAAATCGTCGTCATTCAAATTCTCACTCTGCAACGCGGCGGTCGGCTGGCCTCCCTGAGAGGACGCGTCGCCTTAGGCCGCAGGTTCAACATGCAGGTCAGGTTCGGGCAGCGTGCATCGGCAAGAGACACGGATGCCCGGACCAAGGCCTGCGCCTTGGTCGTGCACAAATCAACTTGAGCTGGGTGAAGGGCGAGAAGCCTTGAAGAAAGAACTCACTCGAGAACGCCCGGCGGAAGGATGATGAGGGTACGAACCGGGGCGCGAGCTTACGTGAGCCCCTGTGGGTTGGCAAATCAGGAAAGCCCCTAATGGCTACGAAATCATGGTTTTGCGACGCAAAACGCGTTTTCGGGCGCCGGCCGGCCTCTTCTATATAGAGACTGGAGGGGAAGTCCCGCTCAGGCGCGCCAGAGCGTCCAGGCACCGATGAGGATGAAGCCGACCCCGGCGACTCGCGTGAGTAACCGAGTGTCGACGTGCTGGGCGACGAAGCTACCGGCTAGCACACCGATGGCGCACGCCAGCACCAGGCCGGACGCGGCGGCAGCGAACACCAGCAGCTTTGACTGGGGGTTCTGGGCTGAGAACAGTACGGTTGCGAGTTGGGTCTTATCCCCAAGTTCGGCGAGAAACACGGTGCCGAAAACCGCTGCCAGGCTCTTGAGGTCCATCAACCGCCCCCGTCAGGCTCCAGGTACGCGTAGCCGTTGAGCTCGCCCTCGTAGAAGCGCTTGAGCGCCTGGCTCTCGGTGAGCGTGAGGCGTCCTTCACGCACCGCACGTTCGCAATCGCGCGAGAGTTTCGGATGCAGCTCGGCCACGTCGTACTCCATGTACTCGAGAACCTTGTTGGCGGTATCGCCCTTGACGATTTCCTCGATCCACCAGCCGCCCTCGTCGTGCAGGCGGATGTGGACGACATGGGTGTCGCCGAAGAGGTTGTGCAGGTCCCCGAGTGTCTCCTGGTAAGCGCCGACCAGGAATGCGGCGAGGTAGTAGTCCTCTCCGGCACGCAGCTCATGCAGCTCGAGGGTGCGCTTCACATCGCGCGGACTCACGAAGCGGTCGATTTTCCCATCCGAGTCGCAGGTGATATCCGCGAGCACGCCACTGCGCGTCGGGCGCTCATCCAACCGATGAATCGGCATGATCGGGAACAGCTGCCCGATCGCCCAGCTGTCGGGGAGGGACTGGAAGACCGAAAAGTTGCAGAAGTAAGTGTCGCTCAGGATGGACTCGAGGCCATCGAGCTCTTCGGGGACGACGCTCAGCCTGCGGCAGTAGTCGCGCACTTTGGCGCAGGTCGCCCAGTACAGCCGCTCCGCGAGCCCGCGAAACTCAAGGCTGAGATAGCCGAGATTGAACATCTGCAGCGCCTGCTCACGGGCCTGCAGCGCATCGTGGTAGCACTCGACCAGGCGTCGCTCGCTCACCGTGCGGTAGGCCTCGAACAAGTCGTGCACCGGTTGCGGGATATCGTTGTCGCCGTTGTAGTCCTCGCTCACCTTGCCGGCGACACGGAACTGGTCGAGCGCCGAATAGCCGAGCGTATTGAAGATGAGCACGCTGTGGTGGGCGGCAATTGCCCGGCCGGACTCGCTGATGATCATGGGATGCGGGATGTCGCGCGCGTCGCAGACGCTCCCGATGCGATACACCACGTCGCTCGCGTATTCGTTGAGCGTGTAGTTCACCGATGATTCGTAGTTGGTGCCGCTGCCGTCGTAGTCGACTCCAAGGCCACCGCCCACATCGATGTATTGCAGCCCTGCGCCCATCAGCTTGAGCTCGGCATACACGTGCGCCAGCTCGTTGATCGAATCCTTCACGCGACGAATGTCCTGCAGCTGGCTGCCCGGGTGGCAATGCACGAGCTGCAGGCAATCGAGCATTTCGGCGCGCTTCAGGGTCTCGAAGAGCTCCAGGATCTCGGTGATGAAGAGGCCAAACTTCGACTTCTCGCCGGCGGACTCGCGCCAGCGTCCCGCGCCTTCGCTCGCCAGCTTCACGCGCACACCCATCCGGGGCCGGACCTGGTAGCGCTCCGCGTGTTTGAGGATGAGTTGCAGCTCGGAGAAATTCTCGACCACGGGAATGATGATGCGGCCGAGTTTGGCCGCGAGGATCACGGCCTCGATATAGCTGTCATCCTTGAAACCGTTGCAGATGATGACGCGCTCGGAATCCCCTTCGGTCATCGCCATCACGGCGAGCAGCTCCGGCTTCGAGCCGACTTCAAGACCAAAGCCGAATTGCGCGCCGTACCGATACACCTCTTCGACTACGAGGCGTTGCTGATTCACCTTGATCGGGAACACTGCCGCGTAGCGATTCTTGTAGTCGTTTTCCGCGATCGCATTCGCGAAGGCGTCGTGCAGGTGTCGTAGACGGTGGGCGAGGATGTCGGAGAAGCGCACTACCAGTGGCGTGCGCAGGTCGCGTGCCTGCAGCCCTTCGACCACTTCGAGCAGGTCGATCTCGCGTTCCGGGAGCGTGTCGGGCCGCACCACCACGTGGCCCGCCGCGTTGATGCCGAAGTATCCGGAGCCCCAGGCTTGCACCTGATACAACTCGAGCGAGTCCTCGACTTTCCAGCTCTGGCCTGGCGCGGGCTTCTTGACGGCGTTTTCCACGATTGTCGACTGCACCTCAGGGAGGCCCGGAAAAGTTGCGCGCACGATAGCAAAATGTGGTGAGAAGTAAATTACGAACCGGTATCAGTTCTCGCTTCCCGTCGCGGTCGGCCGCGTGTCATCGCGGATCCATTCGCTCCACGAACCCGGATACAGGCGCGCTCCGGCCAGCCCGGCGACCTGCAGTGCCAGCAGGTGATGGCACGCCGTGACCCCTGAGCCGCACATCGTCACCACTTGATCGGCGGACGCAGTTCCAAGCGTCTTCGACCAGCGTTCGCGCAAGACGTGCGCCGGGAGAAAGCGCCGCTCGGCGTCGAGATTGGACATGAACGGATGGCTGCGCGCGCCCGGCACGTGTCCGGCGATCGGGTCGATGGTCTCATTCTGGCCCGCGAAGCGATCCGCGCTGCGCGCATCGACCAGCACGATGGACCGATCCGCCAGCGCGGAAACGACCTCATCCACCGGCAGAGCCTCCTCGGGGCGAGGGCGGGCAACGTAGGTCGCGGGTGTAACTCGCGGTTCTTCGACGTCCAACGGGAGCCCGGCGGCGAGCCAGGCCTTGAGGCCACCATTGACCACCGCAGCGGCTTCATGCCCGACCCAGCGCAGCATCCACCAGAGCCGGGCAGCGATCGCGCCGGCCGCGTCGTCGTACGCGACGAGCTGCGAGCGCGCATCGATTCCCCAGGCGCCGAGACGCCGGGCGAATTCCTCGGGATGAGGCAGAGGATGCCGCCCGCTGCGCGGGGTGATCGGGCCGGACAGATCCTCGTTCAGATGTGCGTAGCGAGCACCGGGAATGTGTCCTGATCGGAACTGTTCGCGCCCGGCGTTCGGGTTCGCCAGGTCAAAGCGGCAATCGACGATCACCCAGCGCGGATCGCCGAGATGTGGCGCCAGCTCTCCCGGTTCGATCAGGGTGGTGAAGCTCATGCGGGGATTCTACAATCCTTGCGCTGCCGTGCTCGCGGCGCTCGAAAGCGGAAACTGGACTTGGCACTGGAGCTCTACTGGGGAAGCGGAAGTCCGTACTCCTGGCGCGTGATGCTCGCGCTCGAGCACAAGCGCCTGCCGTACGTGTCGCATCTGCTCGAAATGTCGCGCCAGGAGCACCAGGCGCCGCATATGCTCAAGCTCAACCCCCGTGGGCAGCTCCCGGTGCTGAAGGACGGCGACTACGTGTGCTTCGAGTCGCTCGCCATTCTTTATTACCTCGATCTGAAGTATCCGGCCCCGCCGCTCTTTGGGCGCAGCCCTGAAGAGGCGGGCACGATCATGCGCGTGATCTGCGAGTACCAGACCAACGCGGAACCGCGGCTGATGAAGTTCGTGCGTGACGTGTTCACCGGCAAGGTCAGGGAGCGCATCGAGGAGGTCACCGATGCGATGCATGCCTTGGCAAATGAAGCGCGGGTCATCGAAGGGCGGCTGAGCAAGTCCGAGTGGATCGTGGGCGAGCACGTGTCGGCGCTCGACTTCGTGGTGTTCCCGGGGATCCAGTTGCTGCTG
The DNA here is from genome assembly GCA_963724625.1 of uncultured Gammaproteobacteria bacterium. Classification (GTDB taxonomy): domain Bacteria; phylum Pseudomonadota; class Gammaproteobacteria; order Steroidobacterales; family Steroidobacteraceae; genus DATBVX01. The sequence continues at coordinate 256,131 of CAVRVO010000003.1, forward strand.
CGAGCACTCAATCGCGACGAAGCGGGCGAGCTGCGCTCGCGTTTTCTGCCGATGGAATTCAACTATCCTGCATTGGCGCGCTGGATATCGCGCGTCGAAGCGCTGCCGGGCTACGAACGTACCTACCCGCCACACTGGCGCAACGCCCCCGCTGCGTGAAGTCACTGCGTCGTCGCGTGAGGACGCATTTGCGCGGCGGCCATTCAACGGGCACGATGCGCTTCGAGCCTCGACGGGTTGGCAAACAGATGGCGATTCATCATGAGTGAACACCAGATCCATGTGGATTTCCCGGGACGAATCGTTCTCATCGGCTTTGGCAGCATTGGGCAGGGTGTACTGCCGCTGATCCTGCGGCACATCGGCGGTGTGAAGCCGGAGCGAATCACGATCGTCACCGCGGACGATGAGGGCCGGCAGGAAGCCGAGCAATTCGGCATCAAGTTCGTAAACCAAGCGTTGACGCGCGACAACTTCAAGCGCGTGCTCGATCCACTGGTCGGTCGCGGCGATTTCCTCCTCAACGTCTCAGTCGACGTCTCCACGATAGCGCTGATCAAATTGTGTGCGGAGAAGGGCGCGCTCTACCTCGATACCTGCATCGAGCCCTGGCCGGGCGGTTACACAGACCCGACGATCCCGGTGTCCCGGCGTACGAACTATGCGTTGCGCGAAGAGGCGTTGATGCTGCGCAAGAGCAATCCGCGCGCCCCGACCGCGGTGATCACGCATGGCGCAAATCCGGGCCTGGTCTCGCACTTCGTCAAGCAGGCGCTCATCAATATTGCAGCGGACACCGGGGTGAAGGTCGCAACGCCGTCCTCGCGCGAGGAATGGGGCAAACTTGCGCAGACGCTCGGCATCAAGGTGATTCACATCGCGGAGCGCGATACGCAGATCTCGAGCAAGCCCAAGCAGCCCGGTGAATTCGTCAATACCTGGTCGGTCGATGGATTCGTGAGCGAGGGCTCACAGCCCGCTGAGCTTGGCTGGGGCACGCACGAGCGCAATTTCCCGCGCGATGGCGCACGCCACGACTTCGGTTGCCAGTCGGCGATCTATCTCAACGTGCCGGGCGCCGCTACGCGCGTGCGCACCTGGACTCCCATCGCGGGCTATTTTCACGGCTTCCTGATCACCCACGGCGAATCGATCTCGATTGCCGACTATTTCACGGTGCATGACGGCATAAGCGTGGCCTATCGCCCCAGCGCGCATTACGCCTACCACCCGTGTGACAACGCGGTGCTCTCAGTGCACGAATTCGCCGGCCACAACTGGCGGGTGCAGGATCACAAACGCATCATGATGGGCGATATCGTTTCGGGCATCGACGAGCTCGGCGTGCTGCTCGCGGGGCATAAGAAGAACGCGTACTGGTATGGCTCACAGCTTTCGATCGACGAAGCGCGGCGACTTGCGCCATTCAACAATGCGACCAGCCTGCAGGTGACGGTCGCGTGCCTCGCCGGCATGGTGTGGGCAATCGAGAACCCGAGTCGTGGCCTCGTCGAACCCGACGAGATGGACTTCAAGCGCAATCTCGAGGTCTGCATGCCGTACCTCGGACCCGTGGTAGGGCAGTACACCGACTGGAATCCGTTGCACGATCGCGGTCGGTTATTCGTCGAGGATGTCGACGCCACCGATCCGTGGCAGTTCAAGAACGTTCGCGTTCTCTAAAAGAAAGAGCAGTTCGAGCCGGCCATTGGGTGGGGGGTTGTGCCAACTCCGGGCTGATCACGTTTGATACCGCGCTGACTGAAGATGCAAACCCGCGAACACTGCTCGCCCGGGTTGGCACAATCCCCCCGACCGCAATGTCCGTCTCGTCCTGCCTGAGCGTGAAGAGTCAACGTCTGCGTCTCTTTTGACAGATGCAGGACGATCTGGCCGCTGTGGACCGGGCTGGCTGGTCTTTCCCTGGCCCGTTCTTGCTTGATTGAGCTTAGAGATACGTTGCTGTACCGCGCGAAAGCTCGGGCCGGGAGCGGCAATATGCTTCGTTCGCGTCGGCCGTGGGAAAGACCAGCCAGCCCAGGTCCGCAGCGGCCGCCTCGAACTGCTCCTACTCTGCCAGGAGTTTCGTGATCAGCGCCTCGACCTTGCGCGCCTGTGCATCCTCGGCATGGGTTTCGCCGACGAATCGCCCGCGCACGCGACCCTGCTTGTCGATGAGGTAGTAGGCCGGCCAGTACTGGTTGTCGAGCGCGTGCCAGTACGAAAAGTCATTGTCGAGCATCACCGGGTGCTTGAGGCCGAATTCCTTCACCTTGGCGATCACGTTGTCCCGCACACGCTCGTCCGGAAACTCGGGGCTGTGCACACCGAGCAGCGCCAGGCCCTGCGGGCCGAATTTCGCCTCGACACCCTTGAGCCAAGGGAACGAGTGGAAACAGTTCCAGCACTCGAACGCCCACACGTCGATGAGCAGTACCCGGCCGCTGAAGCTCTCGAGCTTGAGTGGTGGTGAATTGATCCAGTCCGTAGCGGCGGTGTGGGTGAACTGAGGTGCCCGCTCGGGAGGTGACGTCGCATTGGCTGCGCACAGGAGCGAGATCGCGACCAGTGCGCCCGGCATTCGAGCCAGGGCTCGGCGGATCGATTGATTCGGATGTACGTTCATGAGCATCAAGACCCGCCAAGGGGCGACATTATTTCATGGGCCGCGTGCCGTACGTGACTTCGAGCACGATGAACGACCGGCTGCCTCCGGGCAGATCCACGCTGACCTCATCGTCCACCGACTTGCGCAGCAGCGCCCTACCGAGTGGCGAGTCCATGCTGATGTAGTCAGAGGCGAGGTCGAACTCGTCGGGGCCGACGATCCTGAGGCAGCGCTCGGCGCCACTGTCCTCCTGCACCCGCACCCACGCACCGAAGAACACGCGGCGCGGGTCGCTCGGTGCCTGATCGACCACCACGATTCCGTCCAGGCGCTTGCGCAGGAAGCGCACGCGCCGATCGATCTCGCGCAATTGCCGTTTCCCGTAGATGTATTCGGCGTTTTCCGAGCGATCGCCCTGTGCAGCCGCAGCCGCCACGGCAGCGGTTACCTGCGGGCGCTGCACGCGCCACAGGTAATCCAACTCTTCACGCAGCCGTTTCGCACCCTCCGGCGTGATGTATTTCGAGCCCGCAGGTTGCGGTGCACGGTAGCGCCCCATTTAGGTCTCAGCTCCGGTCCGGACGATCCCGCGGCGCGGCAGGAGCGCACCAGGATCTCGATTCCGCGCTAGAAATTCCTGCATCGCCAATGATTTGTGCATCCGATCACAGTTTTGACTTAAGCGCGTCTCTAATCTCACTCGCCATGGGCGTCAAGTACTACACACACTTCGTGATGAACGAGCAGCCCGAAAGGATGAATGAGTTCACCGGCGTGGTGGAACTCAACCGGACACCGCGCGCCGCGCATGACCTCAAGGATATCGCCGCGATCCTGGCTCGCAGCCTCGATCTCGACACCGACGACATCCAGATCCTGCACTGGGCCCGCCTGCACTGAATCCCCTAGCGGACTTTCCTTCCCTTCATCAAAGTCCGCTTCTCTGAACCCCAGACCAAAAGTCTGGGGTTTTTTTTTGAGCTACGCTTAGTCCCGTGGCGAGTGGCTCTTTCAAGGACCATTTCTCCGGGCATTCGAGCGCCTACGCTGCCTATCGCCCTGACTATCCGCCCGAGCTCTTTGCTCAACTCGCCGCCCTGAGTCCGCAGCGGCAGCGCGCATGGGATTGCGCGACCGGCAACGGACAAGCCGCGATCGGCCTCGCCGATCATTTCGCTCATATCGTCGCGACAGACGCGAGCGTCAAGCAGCTCGGCAGCCGGCGCCAACATGCGCGCATCGACTATTGCGCGGGATTGGCAGAGGCGGCGCCGCTCACTGACGCCTGCTGCGACCTGGTGACGGTGGCGCAATCGGTTCACTGGTTTCGCTTCGAGAGCTTCTATGCGGAAGCTCGCCGCGTGCTGAAGGCTGGTGGAGCAGTCGCATTGTGGACCTACGCGACCTTTCGGGTGCATGCGGATATCGATCCGCCGCTCGATCACTTTTACAACCACGTTGTGGGTCCGTACTGGCCTCCGGAGCGGCACTACGTCGAGGCGGGCTATCACACGATTCCGTTTCCGTTCGACGAGCTCAAACTGCAGCCGATCGTTCTCGAGACGCACTGGAATCTGGATCAGGCCATGAACTACATCGGGACGTGGTCGGCCGTGCAGCGCTATCGCGCCGCACACGGCTCGGACCCGCTGCCTGAACTGCGTGCGGTGCTGGAGCCTCTCTGGGGCCGCCCGGAGTCCCTTCGGCTCGTGAGCTGGCCCCTGCACCTGCGCGTCGGCCGTATCTGACCTTCAGCGTCAGTTCGCATATACTGCGCGCCCATTTTTATTTCCCGGCCGGCGGCCGCTCAGGTTTCCGGCTTGAATCCCAGGTCCTCACCCAAATGAACCGACTCGCAATGACTATCCTCGCTGCCTCATTGACCGCTTGTGCCGCCGCGCCGGAAACGCAGGCGCCCACTGCGTCCACCTCGCCGCCTACCCTCGGGTCCGGCCTCGAGCTGCAGGGATTCGATCGCACCGTGCGGCCCCAGGATGACCTGTTCCGCTACGTGAGCGGCGACTGGCTCAAGACCGCGGTGATTCCTGCCGACCGCGCCAACTACGGCGCTTTCACAATGCTCGACGATCAGGCGCAGGCCGATGTGCGCACACTGGTCGAGAAGGCCGCGAACTTGCCGAGCCGCGCGCCGGGTTCCGACGAACAGAAGATCGGTGACTTCTATCTCAGCTTCATGGACACCGCGCGCATCGAGGAGCTGGGCCTGAAGCCGCTGCAGGGTGAGCTAGGACGCGTGGATGCCATCACCAGTCGCACCGACCTGGTCGGCTACCTGGGCTATGCGCAAAGCATCGGCGTGGTGCATCCCGTCTGGTACTTCGTCGCTCAGGACGAGAAGAACGCAACCGCGTACATCTCCAATATCTATCAACGCGGACTCACCCTTCCGGACCGCGACTACTATCTGAAGACCGACGAGAAGTACGTGGCGATTCGTGCCAAGTACCAGGCATATGTTGCCAGCCTTCTCAAGCTTGCCGGCTTCCCGGACGCTGATGACGGTGCGCGCCGGATCGCGGCACTCGAGAATCGCCTGGCGCAGGCTCACTGGACCCGGGTGGAGAATCGCGACGCCGAGAAGACCTACAACAAGTACGACATCAGTGCGGCGAACAAACTCACCCCGGGCCTGGATTGGGCACAGTTTCTCGCCGGTGCGAAGGCAGATGCGCACGAGCTGGTGATCGCTCAGCCGAGCTTTGTGACCGCGCTCGGCAAGGCCATCACGGAGATTCCGCTCGAGGACTGGAAGCTGTACATGAAGTACAAGCTGATCGACCAATACGCGCCCTACCTCAGCAGCGCGTACGCCGATCTGCACTTCGATCTGCACCTCAAGACCCTCAAGGGCGTCGAAGAAAACCAGCCGCGCTGGAAACGTGCGGTCGATGCGCTCGATGAATCAATGGGTGACATCGCGGGACGACTATACGTCGCGGAGCATTTCACACCGGATGCCAAGCAGCGCATGGACGAGCTGGTTGCGAATCTTCTCAAGGCTTACAAGGTGTCGATCGATGGCCTGGAGTGGATGAGCCCGCAGACTCGGGCTGCGGCGCAGGCGAAGCTTGCCAAGTTCACCGTCAAGATCGGCTACCCGGACAAGTGGAAGGACTATTCGGCGCTCACCATCGACAAGACGGATCTGGTGGGAAATCTGTTGCGCTCCGCGCGGGTCGAGCACGAGCGCCTCACCGCCAGGCTCGGCAAGCCGGTGGATCGCACTGAGTGGTTGATGACGCCGCAGACGGTCAACGCGTATTACTACCCGCCGATGAACGACATCGTATTTCCGGCAGCGATCCTGCGACCGCCGTTCTTCAATGTCGCCGCGGACGACGCCACGAACTACGGCGCAATCGGCGCCGTCATCGGGCACGAGATCAGTCACGGCTTCGATGACCAGGGTCGCAAGTACGATGGCGACGGGAACCTGCGCGACTGGTGGACGGACGAGGATGCGAAGCGCTTCAAGGAACGTGCGGCCCGCATCGTCGCGCAATACAGCGCCTACAATCCGATCGACGACATGAAGGTCAACGGCGAGCTCACGCTCGGCGAGAACATCGGCGACCTGTCTGGCCTGGCCATCGCGTACAAGGCCTATCGGATCGCCCTGGGTGACAGGACTGCGCCGGTGATCGACGGCTTCACGGGCGATCAGCGCTTCTTCCTCGGCTGGAGTCAGGTGTGGCGACGCAAGTATCGCGACGAGGACCTGCGCCAGCGCCTGGTGACCGATCCACACAGCCCGAGTGAGTATCGCTGCAACGGTATCGTCACCAACATGACACCGTTCTACACTGCGTTCGGCCTCAAGGAGGGCGACAGGCTCTACCGGCCGCCTTCCGATCGCGTCCAGATCTGGTAGTAGCTCGAGTCGTGCACTCACCTGGAAAAGGAGCATTCATGCGCGCATTACTCCTGTTGACGCTCTTCGCAACTGCCCTGCTGTCCGGATGTGGCTACAACACGCTGCAAAGCCAGGACGAGCAGGTCAAGGCGGCCTGGTCGCAAGTGTTGAACCAGTATCAACGCCGCGCGGACCTGGTGCCGAACCTGGTGAATGTTGTGAAGGGCGCTGCGGCTCAGGAGCGACAGGTGCTCGATGATGTCGTGCAGGCTCGCTCACGGGTCGGATCGATCCAGGCGACCCCTGAGTTGATCAACGACGAGGCAGCCTTCAAGAAATTCCAGGCAGCGCAGGCGGACCTGACGAGCGCGCTGTCGCGACTGCTCGCGGTCGCGGAGAACTACCCGGATCTCAAGTCGATTGAAGCCTTCCGCGATCTGCAGGCGCAGCTCGAGGGGGTCGAGAATCGCATTGCGGTGGAACGCAAGCGTTATATCGAAACCGTGCAGGCCTTCAACACGACGGTGCGATCGTTCCCGACCAACCTCACCGCGAAGCTGTTCGGTTTCAAGGTGAAGCCGAATTTCTCGGTCGAGAACGAGGACGTGATCTCGAAGCCGCCGACCGTGGACTTTGGCGCGCCCGCCCCAGCTCCCGCGCCCGCACCGGCCCCGCAAGGGTAACTGACCAGGGCGAGAGGCCCCGATGCGCCTCACCACGGGGTTCACTGTCGCGTGCGCGCTTCTCGGCGGCGCACTCGCGCTGGTTGCGCCCCTGCATGCCCCGTATGCGCAGATTGCGGTTCCCGCACTTCATGGGCGCGTCACCGATCTGACCCACACGTTGAGCGCCGACCAGGTCGCGGCGCTCGAACAGAAATTGCAGGCATTCGAGGCGAGGAAGGGCAGCCAGATCGCCGTGCTGATCGTGCCCACCACGGAGCCGGAAGACATCGCTGCTTTTGGCATTCGCGTCGCTGAAGCGTGGAAGCTCGGGCGCAAGGGCGTCGATGACGGCGCAATCCTGATCGTCGCCAAGGATCAGCACCGCATGCGCATCGAGGTGGGCTACGGGCTCGAAGGCGTGATGCCTGATGCGATTGCCCGGCGCATTGTGGCCGAAACGATCGCACCGCATTTCAAGCAGGGCGATTACTACGGCGGCATCGATGCGGGCGTGGATCGGATCACGCGCCTCATCGACGGCGAACCCCTACCGGAGCCGGATCGAAACTGGTCCCCCCCGCCGGGTGGCACCGAGTGGCTCACTACCGCGCTGGTGCTGACCATCATTGGCGGCACGATTCTGCGGCGCATCTTCGGTCGCACGGTCGGTGCGCTGGCCACTGGCGGTATCAGCGGATTCATTGCGTACGTGATCACGCACGTGATCCCAATTGCCGCGGGCGTCGCCGCCGTTGGCTTCTTCCTCGCGATGCTGTTTGGCGGTTTCGGCGGGCCGAGCGGCTGGTCGAGCCGCGGTCGCGGCGGCATGGGCAGCAGTTGGGGCGGTGGCTGGGGCGGCGGCGGGTTCGGCGGCGGCATGGGCGGGGGAGGAGGCTTCAGCGGTGGTGGTGGCGGATTCGGCGGTGGCGGAGCATCGGGAAGCTGGTGACATGAACTTCAAGCGACTGCTGCGGCACTGGTTCACGACCGACCTCACGCGCCGGCGTGCTTTTCCGACCCACGTTCTCAACGCGATCGAGGAACAGATCCGTGCGAGTGAAAAACAGCATGGCGGGGAGATTCGATTTGCGATCGAGACCGCACTGGACGGTCCCGCGCTGTGGCAGGAAATCCCCGCGCGCCACCACGCCATCGATGTGTTCGCACAGCTGCGTGTGTGGGACACACAGCACAACAACGGTGTGCTCATCCTGGTGCTGCTCGCGGACCGCGACGTGGAGATCGTCGCCGATCGGGGCTACCGCGGCCGGGTCAGCGATGCGGCGTGGGAAAGCGTTTGCCGTGCGATGGAAGCGGAATTTCGTGCCGGGCGCTTCGAAACCGGCGTGATCAAGGGCATTCAGGCCATCACCGGCATCATTGCCCCGCTTTTTCCGCCCCAGCCGCACGATCGCAATGAACTTCCCGATCGGCCGGCACTCCTTTAAAGCACGCGCGCAGGTCGCACACGGCGATGCCATAATCGCAGCATGCATCGGTTGAACCTGTCTGCACTCGCAGACAATCCCAGGGTGGTTCGGAGTTGGACGTTGCTGCTTGCGACGGCCAGCCTCTGCGGCTGTTCGCTGTTTTCCAATCCGTTCGGGCGTCCGGAGCAGCAGCCTGCCGTTCAGCAGGGGCCTGCGAAACCGTCCGCGTTGCCGCCGATAGCGACACATCGATTCGAGATCGATCCGCTCAACGACGATGTGGTCGGCCTCATTCAGAGCACGATTGCCTCCAAGGAAGACACGCTTCCGGATATCGCGCGCCGCTTCGATCTCGGTTACGAGGAAATCGTGCGCGCCAATCCCGGCGTCGATCCGTGGCTGCCTGGCGAGGGGCGCGAGATCGTGGTGCCGACGCGCTTCATCCTGCCCAATGCGCCCCGCGAAGGCATCGTCATCAACATTCCAGCGATGCGCCTCTTCTACTTCCCGGCGCACAAAAAGGATGAGCCGGCCGAAGTGATCACGTACCCGATCGGCATCGGGCGCGTGGGATGGCAGACGCCGGAGGGCACGACCAAGATCGTGAAGCGCACGCTGGATCCGGTGTGGACGGTCCCGGTGTCGATTCGCAAGGAACACGCCGAGAACGGCGATGAACTTCCGCCCGTAGTCGGGCCGGGTCCGGACAACCCGCTCGGCCGCCATTCGTTCACGCTTCAGTGGCAAAGCTATCTCGTGCACGGCACGAACAAGCCTTACGGCGTGGGTATGCGTTCCAGTCACGGCTGTATCCGCCTGTATCCGGAGGACATCGAACAGCTCTTCGATACGGTTCCGCTGGGCACGCAACTGCGCGTCGTGAACCAGCCGGTGCTGTTCGGGCGCGCCGGCGAGGATGTGCTGGTGCAGCCCTACGGCGCTCTCGAAGACGACAAGCGTGACTGGTCCGGAGGCGCTCGCAAGCTCATGGAAAAGTCGATGCCCGAAGCCACACGCAAGGTGATCAAGGAGGACAAGCTCACCATCGACTGGGATCGCATGCACGCATTGCTGACGGCACCGCGTGGTGTGCCAGTTTCCATCACCGTCCCGGAGGAGAGCCTGGACGCCGAGCTGCTGGCCGCGCGCAAGGTCGAGAACGCTGTGCCCGAGGGATCGAACTGGGACGGCAAGGTGGAAGTGGACGAGGCCAAGTTCGAGCAGCTGCTCTCGGAAACCGAGACCACTCCGCCGGCCGCCGCGCCAGACGGAACCACTCGCTGACCTACCAGATCGTGTCCTGAGCGTTGCGATCCGCGGCAACCGCCACGATTCCCGTAGCCGTCGCGCACAGGCGACCATTGGAGAACAAGGCGCTCTCCGCGAACGCGAGGTTGTCAGTGCGCTTGACGCACGCGCCGAACACTTCCAGTGGCGCATCCACTACCGCGCGCATGAACTTCATCGACAGCTCGCAGGTCCCGGAGCGCCGCGTGTCGAACTGCAGCGTGCCCGCAAGACCCAAGGCACAGTCGAACAGGCCCGCGAGCACTGCGCCGTTCACGGCGCGCGAACGCAATCCGCCACCGTGATAGTCCGCGATCGTCGCCAGTGTCACGCGCACCAGCAGTGGGTCGGAGAGGTCGACGGTCAGCCCGAAATGCACGACGCTCGGCAGGCGATTGAACTGTTCCGCCCAGTTCGCGCGCGCGCCTGCATCGAGTGCAATGGGTTGTGCTCGTGCTCGCAGACCGGCGAGTTGGCTGTCATCGACGGGCATATGACTCTCGAGCGGGCCGATGGGTGCATGATACCCGCCCGGCGGCGTCACACGACTGTCATACCTGATCCCTAGCCTGCGCTGCGTTTGTTTGCCCGCGATTCACCCATGCGTATCCTGATGATCTCCGATGTGTACTTCCCCCGTATCAACGGAGTCTCGACTTCGATCCAGACCTTTCGACGTGATCTCGAGGATCTCGGGCACGCAGTGACGCTGATCGCGCCGCGCTATCCGCAGTCCGGCGCCGAGGCCGAACCCGGCATCCTGCGCGTGAGGTCACACCAGGTTCCGCGCGATCCGGAGGATCGAATGATGCCGCGGGGCGAGATCCGTCGCTTGCTGCCGGAATTGCGCAGCTCGAACTTTGACCTGGTGCACATCCAGACGCCGTTTATCGCGCACTACGCCGGAATCGAGCTCGCCCGCGCACTCGATGTGCCGGTGGTCGAGACCTACCACACCTATTTCGAGGAATACCTGCATCACTACGTGCCGCTGATGCCGCGACGCCTGATGCGCTTCGTGGCGCGTCGCTTCACGTGCAGGCAATGCAATCAGATCGATCACCTCATCGCGCCTTCGCGTGCGATGCGCGATGCGCTGGTCGAGTACGAGGTGCGCACACCAATCAGCATCATCCCCACCGGACTGGAGGCCGATCGCTTCGAGAAGGCGGATGGCGAGGCGTTTCGCCGCCGCTTCGGCATCGCCGCGCAACGACCGGTCGTGGTTCACGTCGGGCGTATCGCGCACGAAAAGAACATCGATTTCCTGCTGCACATGATGGTGAACGTGGCCAGGCAGGTGCCGGATGCACTGTTGCTCGTGGCTGGCGAAGGGCCTGCGCTCGCGCATTGCAAGCGCCTGGCAGTGGAACTCGGCCTGCAGGAGCACACGCTGTTCGTGGGTTATCTCGACCGCAAGCATGAGCTGCTCGAGTGCTATCGCGCCGGCGATCTGTTTGCGTTCGCATCGCGTACCGAGACCCAGGGGCTGGTGCTGCTGGAGGCGATGGCCCAGGGCGTGCCCGTTGTTTCCACCGCGCACATGGGAACTCTGGATATCCTCGGCCCAGGCCACGGCTGTGTCGTGGTCGATGAATCGGAGCCGGATTTTGCCGCGGCGGTCGTCGACCTGTTGCGCGATGGTGTGCGGCGTGAGGCGCTCGGTGGCGAGGCGCGCGCCTATGCTGCGACCTGGTCCGCACGAGAGATGGCGACTCGCCTCATCGATCTCTACCGGACCACGCTGGCGGGCAGCGCAGATGCCGCGCTCGCACCCGCGGAACGTGAGAGCTGACGACACCCGGACCGCAACGCATCCCTTCGGTAGATCGATTCCGGTATATTCGCCTCCCTCCCCGGCGACGAGACTCGATGCTCACCGATTGGCTCAAGATCATGATGGATGAGATCGCGCGCAAGCAGGCCGAGCTCGACAGCGCGCGCGCCGAGCAGCAGCTGCGCGAGAATGAGCGCAAGGCGGTTGAGGCGCAGCCGGACAAGAAGCACCGCGCCAGCAAGGGCGCCAAGGCACGACGCCCGTGATCCCGATAAAGGATGAGAATCCGTCGCGGCTCGTGCCGTACGTCACCTACGCGATCATCGTCCTTTGCGTCGCAGTGTTCCTGTGGCAGTTCTCACTGGGCCCGGTGCGCGGCCAGACCGCGGTGTACGCGTTGGGAGTCATTCCGGCCGTGCTGCTCGGCAGCACGCAGCTGCCGACCGATGTGGCGCTGATCCCGCCGTGGCTCAGCGTTGTGACTTCGATGTTCCTGCATGGCGGTTGGATGCACCTGATCGGGAACATGCTCTACCTGTGGATCTTCGGCGATAACGTCGAAGACAGCATGGGGCACGTGCGCTTTGCGATTTTCTACGTGGTGTGCGGAGCCGCCGCAGTGTTCGCCCAGGCGCTGCCGGAGCCGATGTCACAAGTGCCGATGATCGGTGCGAGCGGAGCAATTTCTGGCGTGCTCGGCGCGTACCTGCTGCTGTTCCCGAGGGCGCGCATTCACGTGCTGATTCCACTCGGGATTGTCCTGCAGAGCGCACACGTGAAGGCCATGTGGGTGCTGTTGTTCTGGTTCGCCCTGCAGCTGGTGAGTACCGTGTTTCAGAGCGGAGAGGGCGCCGGCGTTGCGTTCCGAGCGCACATCGGTGGGTTCGTAGCCGGCATGGCGCTCATTCCACTCCTGAAGTACCGCGCGGTTCGATTGTTCGCACCTTAGTCGTTGAGTGAGTCAGGCGACCGGGTCCTTCCCTGAGCCAGTTCTTCCTTGATTACGCCAAGGATACGTTGGTGCGCAGCGCGAAAGGTGACAGCTGCGGTTGCACTATGGTTCGTTCGTGTCGGCTGAGGGAAGGACCCGGTCGCCTGACTCACTCAACGACCAGGTCCGAGCCGGCCATTGGGTGGGGGGTTGTGCCAACTCCGGGCTGATCACGCCCGATACCGTGCTGATCCGAAGATTGCATACCCGCAAACACTGCTCGCCCGAGTTGGCACAATCCCCCCGACCGCAATGTCCGTCTCGTCCTGCGCTGAGAAGCGCACTCACCCAGCGGACGGGCGACTGATCTTCAGTCGATGGCGGGTTGGCACTCGACTTTCTCAGGAGCTTCCTGCTTGCCAGCCTGGCTGAGTGCGCACAGCGCGGAGCCGCCGACCACCAGCAGCGCTCCCGCGATACTCAGCGCGTTGAGACGCTCCGGCTCGAGCAGCCCGGGCACGAGGTTGGTCGTGAGCCACATGGCTGACAGGGTCACAAGTGGCGCGGTGGCGAGGATCGCGCTCACTCGCGACACCTCCCAGTGTTGCAGTGCCTCAGCAAACGCTCCGTAAGCGACGATCGTGTTGAGCGCACAAAACAGAAGCATGCAAAGCTGACCCGGCGACAGGGCGTGGATGGTGCCGGGGCTGGCTGTGGGCAGAAGCATGATCGTCGCGGCGACATAGAGCATCCACAACACTTGCTGGGAACTCAGCCACTTCAGCAGCTGTTTTTGTGCGAGTCCGTAGGTAGCCCAGACCACCGAGGACATGACAAGGAGCGCGACGCCGAGCCCAAGCCCGCCACTCAGGTCGAGAAGCTCGGGGAGGCGCCTGTTGAAGAACAGCAGCAACCCGATAAAGAGTGCGCCAAATCCGCACCACTGGAGGGGTGAAAATCGCTCGCGGACCACGAGCACGCCCCCCAACAACAGCAACATGGGTGCAAGCTGGATCACGGTCTGCGTCACTGACGGCGTCGTGTGCTTGAGCGCAAACGCATACAGCAAGTAGTTACCCGCCAGGCCCAGGAGCGCGACCACCATCAGGATCCAGCCGCGACGCGGCACGGATTTCCACTGTGGCAGCTGGCCCGTCGCGGCCAGCATCACGCCGACCACCAGCGCCGAGAGGGCGAAGCGGTACCAGCTGATCGTGTAGACGTCCATGCCTTCCAGGACAATCTTCAGCGCGATCGGCATGACGCCCCAGAGGACCGAGGTGATCAGCGCGAGGGATAGACCGAGTCGCCAGCGATCGGTCATGCGCAGCGTTCCGGCGCGCCGCTGTTGCGACGCGTGTCGTCATCCATCCAGCTCATCGGGAGGCGGCTCCGGATTCGGATCGTTCGAGGCCCTGCAACATTACACCAAAGCGTGCATTTCCCGGCGTTCGGCGAAGCGCGGACGTTGCGTGGGTGTGGTAGAGTCGCGCGCAACAAAGTGAGGGCGCCGGTGGCCGAACGGCTGACCACAGGGATTCAGGTCGCAGAACAAGCAGGTCCAGAACAGAATATCGCGCGTGCCCCGACCGCCGTCACGGCGTTCGTCGGCAGAACGCTCCGCGGTCCCGTCAACCGCCCCGTCTCGATTTCCAGTTTTGCCGACTACCATTCCATCTTCGGCGGCTTGTGGCAGCCGAGCACGCTGAGCTACGCCGTCGAGCATTTCTTCGAGAACGGCGGCCAGCAGGCGATCATCGTGCGCGTCGTGAACGGCGCGCGCCCACCGACACTCGATCTGCGCGCCGGACCGGAAACACTGCGCCTCGAGGCGCTCGCCTGTGGAACGCGCGAATACCTGCGAGCCTCGGTCGACTACGACGGCATCGGCGAGAACGAGCACGAGTACTTCAACCTGGTGCTGCAACGGGTTCGTGCCCCGGGCTCGGAGCATGTCGAGGACCAGGAAATCTTTCGGCGCCTGTCGACTAAGGCCGATTCGGGCCGCTTCGTGCAGCCGGCGCTCAGTGAATCAGCTCTGGCACGCGTCGTCGGCGATGTGCCGGTGACACGACCCGAGCGCACGCTGCGTCACGATGCGCGGGGTGGAGTTGGCTACGTGCACTCCAATCCGGACGGTGACGACGGCGGTCCGCTTACCGACTACGACCTGATCGGTTCTGCGGTTCACGGCACGGGCCTCTTTGCGCTCAAGGCGGCCGATCACTTCAACCTGCTGTGCGTTCCACCGCTGGCACGTGACGCCGATGTCGGCGCCAGCGTGCTGTTTGTCGCTGCGCGCTTCTGTCGTGAGCGGCACGCCATGCTGATCATCGATCCGCCGCACACCTGGAGCTCAGCGGACGCCGCCTTGCACGCGCTGCGCGACTGGCAATTCAGCAGCGAGAACGCACTGATGTATTTCCCGCGCGTACTGGGCTACGACCGCCTGCGCGGGCGTTTCGAACAGTTCGCGCCGTGTGGCGCGGTGGCCGGCATGCTGGCGAGGTCCGATGCGCTGTGGCCGCTGTGGGGCGCCTCTGCGGGCGAAGAAACGTTGCTGCGGCCGGGCTATCGCCCGACTTGCGCGGTGACGGAGGTGGAGCGCAGTCGCCTGGCGCAGGCCGGGATCAACATTTTGCAGGCGGTGCGCTCGCCGGTGCGTACGGATCCGAGCGTGCGCACGCTTGCGGGCGGTAGCAGCGGCTCCTCGGACTGGAAGTATCTGACAGCCCGGCGCCTGTCGCTCTTCATCGTCGACAGCATCGAGCGCGGCACGCGCTGGGTGGTGTTCGAGGCGAATGGGCCCGACCTGTGGCGACGCGCCGCGACGCAAGTGGAGACGTTCCTCGCGGAGCTCGATGCGGACGGCGCCTTCATCGGCCGGGCCGACGATGAGGCTTACTTCGTGGTGTGCGATGAGCGCGTCAACAAGGCGAGCGATCTGCAGAACGGCACCGTGAACATACTGTTCGGTTTTGCCGCCCTGCGCGCGGGCGAATACCACGCGTACCTGCTCGCGCATCATCCGGCGGGCAGCCAGCTGCGTCCGGTCAGCGTCAATCGCCTCGAGACTGGCGGACGTCGGCTGATCGAAGAAATGGAACGAAACTTCGCCGGCAGCTAGCCAGACTTGCGCTCGCTCACGTACATCGTGATCACCGCACGCACGACTTCCGTCCCGCCCGCATCAGTCACCGTCAGCGGCACGCTGATGTTTTCCGGCGCGTGCCATTCCGTCTTGTCGAGTCGCGCCACGGCGGTCACGCCGCCCTCGGCCTTGCGCAGGTATTCGATGGTCATGCCGCGGGGTATCCAGCGCATCGAGACCGGGATCGTGACTTCCATCAGCATGCCGCCGGCGAGTTCACAGAGATTGGCCATCGCGATTGCGTGCACGGTGCCGATGTGATTCTGCACCGCGCGGCGCTTGCGCATCGTCACCTGGCACAGGCCCGGCCGCAGCTCGACGAAGCGCGGCCGGATGCTGGCAAAGTACGGTGCCCGGAAACAGATCAAGCGCGCAAACAGCCACCGGCCGGCAGGCCACTTCGACATTCGCTCGAAGTGACGCAGCGCTGACGGCTGCTCAATTGCAGTTGTCACGGGGCGCCTCCTTCAATTGCCAGAACGCCCGAAACCGCCGCCTCCCGGCGTTTCGATCACAATCTCATCGCCGGGCCCGACCTCGACGCTCGCCGTCGCCGCCATCTCGAGCTCCGATCCATCCCGGCGTCGCAGGCGATTGACGCCGGCGCGACCCGGCTCGCCGCCCTCCAGGCCGAACGGTCGAATACGGCGGTGATTCGACAGGATCGATGCGATCATCGCCTCGCGGAATTCGAGGCGTCGAATCGCACCGTTCCCGCCTCGATGGCGGCCCGCGCCGCCGGAGTCCGCGCGAATGCGAAACTCCCGCAGCAGCACCGGGTAACGCAGCTCCAGCACCTCCGGATCAGTAAGCCTTGAGTTGGTCATGTGCGTCTGGACCGCAGAGGTGCCGTCGAAGTCGGGCCCGGCGCCCGACCCGCCCGCGATGGTCTCGTAATACTGATGCTGAGCGTTGCCGAAAGTGAAGTTGTTCATCGTGCCTTGTGCGGCCGCCATTACCCCAAGTGCACCGTAGAGCGCATCAACAATGCATTGCGAGGTCTCAACGTTGCCGGCGACGACTGCAGCCGGGTAGTGCGGATTGAGCATCGACCCTGCAGGAATCACGATCTGCAGCGGCTTGAGGCAGCCAGCATTGAGCGGAATGTCCTCATCGATCAGCGTGCGGAAGACGTAAAGCACGGCCGCTGTGCACACCGAGCTCGGCGCGTTGAAATTATTCTCGATCTGCGCGGATGTTCCGGTGAAGTCGATGACGGCGCTGCGCGTGCCACGATCGACCTCGACGCGGACCACGATGCTCTGGCCATTGTCCATCTCGTAGCGAAACTCCCCGCTCCCGAGCCGTCCAATGACCCGGCGCACACATTCCTCCGCATTGTCCTGCACGTGCTGCATGTAGGCGCGCACGAGCGGCAGTCCGTGCTGTGCGATCACGCGCTTGAGCTCCGCGATCCCCTTCTCATTGGCGGCGATCTGCGCTTTGAGGTCGGCGAGGTTCTGAGCGGGGTTGCGTGAGGGGTAGGGTGCGCGAGTCAGCCGCTCGAGCAGCTCGCGCTCCGCAAACTGGCCCGCGCTTACGAGGCGGAAGTTGTCGAACAACACACCCTCTTCGTCGACCGAATGACTGTGTGGCGGCATCGATCCGGGCGTAATGCCACCGATCTCCGCATGGTGGGCGCGCGAGGCGACGAAGAATGCGGCCTCGGCACCGCTCGCAATGAATACGGGCGTGATCACCGTGATGTCGGGCAGATGTGTGCCGCCCTGGTAGGGTGCATTCAGCATGAAGACGTCGCCCGGTCGCATCGCACCCTGGTTGGCTTCGAGGATGTGCTGCACGCTTGCGCCCATCGATCCCAGATGTACCGGCATGTGCGGGGCATTGGCGATCAAGCCCGCCTCGCCGTCAAACAGCGCGCAGGAAAAGTCGAGTCGCTCCTTGATGTTGACCGAGACAGACGTGTGTTCGAGCACGGCACCCATCTGCTCTGCGATGTGCATGAAGAGCCCGTTGAACACTTCGAGCAGCACGGGATCTGCGGCCGTGGTCACGACGTCTGAATTGGCGACAGCCCGTGACTGGGCGCGTGACAGGAGCAGTTCGCTGCTCGGCAGCCGCTCGCAACGCCACTGCGATTCGAGCACCACGGTCGAGTGCGGTTCCACGATGAGAGCAGGTCCCTCGACGTGCTCGCCCGGCTCGAGGTCGTCGCGGGCAATCACCGGTACCTCTAGCCATTGGTCATCGAACCAGACGCGGGCGCGCTTCAGAGCCGCGATCGGATGGGCGGAAAGTACCTTCGATGCCTGCGGTGCGATTCGCGAAGGCACGATCGCTTCGATGCCAATCGCTGCCACGATCAACTGCGCGGGGTTGGCACCGAAGCCGAACTGGCGCCGATGCAAAAGCTCGAACGTCGCACACATGGTGTCGAGCGAAGCGAAGGGTACAGTGAGCGCCGTGTCGCTCCCGCTGGCACGCATGTCGACCGAGCGCTCGATGACGAGGTCAGCCGTCACGAAACCCTGCGCAGCGAGGGCCTTGCCCGCTGTCTCCTCGAGCTCGACGAACTGCTTCTCCATCTCGGGCAAGATCGCTGCCTGAAGCGCACACTCAATGGAGCGACGACGGATCTCGCGAATGTCCGCGAGGCCGATGCCGTAAGCGGACATGAGGCTCGCAAGTGGATGGACCAATACGCGGTCGATGCCGAGGGACTCGGCCACGCGACAGGCGTGCTGGCCCGCCGCGCCGCCGAAACAAAACAGCGCGAAACGCGTGCAGTCGTGACCCTGGCGAACCGAGACGTGCTTAATCGCGTTCGCCATGGTTTCGATAGCGAGGCGCAGAAACCCCGCCGCGATCGCTTCTGGCCCGCGCGCATCCACACCTTCCTGCTCCAGCTCGCGGGCCAATTCGAGGAAGCCATGCCGCACCCCGGCGATATCAAGCGACTGATCGGCATTAGGGCCGAGCACTGCGGGAAACAGATCCGGCTGCAGGCGCCCGAGGAGCACATTGGCGTCTGTGACAGTGAGCGGCCCGCCGCGTCGATAGCACCTCGGCCCCGGATTGGCGCCGGCAGACTGTGGTCCGACCTGAAAGCGGCCGGAAGAAAATCGCAGGATTGAGCCGCCGCCGGCCGCGACCGTGTGCACGCTCATCATGGGAACGTTGAGCCGCACGCCGGCGACCAGGCTGTCGAAACGGCGCGGATAGCTGCCGTCGTAGAGCGATACATCGGTGGACGTCCCGCCCATGTCGAAGCCGATGAGGCGCTCGAATCCCGCCGCCGTGCCCACCTTCATCATGCCGACAAGTCCACCGGCGGGACCGGAGAGAATACTGTTCATGCCGCGAAACGAGCCTGCATCGGTGAGCCCGCCGTTGCTTTGCATGAAGTAGAGGCGCGGCGGCTCGCCGAACTCCTTGGCAAGCTCGGCACGCAACCCGCCCACGTAGCGCGCCAGCAGCGGCGACAGGTAGGCGTCGACGACCGTCGTGTCGCCCCGCGAGATCAGGCGGATGAGTGGCGCGACTTCGTGAGAGACGGACACCTGGCGAAAGCCGATCTCGCGCGCGATCGCGGCGGCGGCTTGCTCGTGCTGCGAGTACCGATAGCCATGCAGGAACGCGATCGCTGCACTGTCGAAGCCACGGCCGTGGGCTGCGCTAAGCTCAGTGCGCAATGCCTCTGCATCGAGGGGTTCGAGAACATCGCCCGCCGCGTCCAGGCGCTCGTGCGCTTCGATCACCTCGGAGTACAGCAACTCCGGAAGGCGGATGTGCCGGGCGAAGAGCTCCGGCCGATTCTGGTAGCCGATCCGTAGCGCATCGCGAAACCCGGCGGTGATGACGAGCACGGTGCGTTCGCCCTTGCGCTCGAGAAGCGCATTGGTCGCGAGCGTGGTGCCCATCCGCACGCTTTCGATCCATGCACGATGTTCGCGCGGTTGCGCTCGGAGAACGCGGCGAATCCCCTCCACGCCGGCGTCGCGGTACAGCGCGGGATCTTCTGAAAGGAGCTTCAACGTGACCAGCGAGCCCTCGGGCGATCTCGCAATGACGTCGGTGAAAGTACCGCCGCGATCGATCCAGAACTGCCAGCCTGAAGCAATGTTCACGCGCAACGAGATACACTGGCCCCGGCGACCTGACAACCCACAACTCCAGAAATCGCAGGTACACCCATGCCCTCATCGCAGGCTGTCTGGATAGTGATCGGCGCGAGCGCCGCAGTCCTTCTTGTGATTGCGCTATGGACGATGCGTCGTGCGCGAACGCTCGACGGATTTCACCTCGCGGACCGCGGGCTCGGCGCGTTTCGCGGCGGTTTGAGCGGCGTCGCGAGCGCGTATTCCTTCTGGGCGATGGTCGGCGTGACCGGCGCAGCCTTTACGCTCGGATGGTCGGCGATCTGGCTGGCGGTCGGGATGCTGCTGGGCGCTGCGTTCTCCTGGTTCGTGATCGGGCCCGCGGTGCGTCGCAGAGCGAGCGCCGTGAACGCGGGGAGCGCGCTCGAGCTGACGGGGACAGGATCCGCAACGCTTTCCGTGACGAGCATTGCGGCCGTGGCCGTGCTGTTCGGAATCGTGGCGCAACTTGGATTCGCAGGCGGTGCCGTGGCGCGCGGTCTCGGGTTGAGTACGGCAGCGGGTGTGATGCTGGTTGCAGCGCTCGCGCTCCTCGGTCCGGTGCTTGGCGGACTACGCGCGACTACCTCGGCAGGACTGCTGTGCGCCCTGGTGGTTATTCCGGCAGCCGTGCTGCTGCCACAGTTTGGCCTCGTCTTTCTTGGCGGGTTCGATCAACTGCGCAATGGACTGGCGACGACCGGGGAGGGTGCTGCGGCTCTCCTTGGTGCCCGCGGCGCACTGGATGCCACCGTATTGTTGCTGGCGGCGGCGGGTTTCGGAGTCAGCATTTGCGGGCAGCCGCAGGTGCTTGGTCAGTATCTCGCCGCACGCAGCGAGCGCTCGATCCGCTGGTCCGGCGTGATCGCCCTGCTGTGGCTGGTGATCGTGCTTGCCGGCGCGCTCGGACTTGGATGGGTAGCGCGCGTCGACTACGCCAGCATCGACAATCCGGATGAAGTGATGTTCGAGGTGCCGCGCCGGATCATGGCGCCATCGTACGTGGCACTGCCGATCCTTGCGGTGCTTGCACTGGTCGTGTGCAGCGTGGGCAATCAGCTCGTGACGACCTGCTACGCGATGCTGGCCGTGGCACGCAATCCGGACGCAGCGCCCGTGAGCGTGCAACGGTTGCGAGTCACGATCCTGCTGGCGGGGATCGCGGCTGCGGTCATCGCTGCGGTGAGCGGAGTCGGCAGCGCGCGCGGATACCTGCTGGCCTGGCTCGCGACGTCGGCGACGGTCGGACCGCTGGTGCTGCTCGCATGCGCCGGTGTACGGGTCCGAAACGGTTGGGCCGCAGCGGCGGCGCGCGTTGCCATCGCACTCGCGCTGGTACTTTTCCTTCTGCGCCGTGAACGCCTGATCGAAATCGCGATGTTCCTGCCCTTTTATGCTGCGTTGTTGGTGGCGCTGCTCGGACGTCAACGCGAGATCCTGAGCACCGCGCTCGCATCGATTTCACAAAAAGTTCGCGTTCTGTCAAAAGACGTGGATAATCCGCGCTCAGAAGTGGAATAAAAACAACCACCCGATTTACCTAGTGGAGGTTGCATATGAGCCTGATATTTCCCTCTCGCGTTGCGAGCCGTGCTTTTTACTGTTGCGTCGCTGCAACGTTGGGGTTAACAACACTCTCGGTATCCGCCCAGGAGGCGCCACTCACTGAGACGGTGGTCGTCACGGGCTCGCGCATTCACCAGGATCCGCTGAACCAGCCGGCACCGCTCGTCACGGTCGACGAGGCGGACATCGCGAAGTCCGGTCTGACGTCCATCGGCGATGTGTTGCAGCGCATGCCTGTCTCGGGCGGCGGCCTCAACACCAAGTTCAACACCAGTGGAAACATTGGCTTCCCGCCGGATGGCGGGGGCGTCGGCGCCGGTGCGGCGACCGCCGACCTGCGGCATCTCGGACCGAAGCGCACCCTGGTGCTCGTCGACGGTATCCGTTGGGTCAACGAGTCGTCAGCCTCCGGCGTTGGCAGCGCTACCGATCTCAACACGATCCCGACCAGCATCATCGATCACATCGAAGTGCTGCAGGACGGCGCCTCCGCGATCTACGGCTCGGACGCCATCGCCGGCGTGATCAACATCATCACGAAGAAGGGCTATGAAGGGGTCGAGATCTCCGGCTACGGCGGTGGCTACGACGAGGGGGATGGCAACACTCAGCAATGGAACATCTCCGCCGGTGCAACCTCGGAGAAAACCCGTGCCTTCTTCGGCCTGAGCTACATCGACCAGCAGGCCATCAGTTCTGCCGATCGCTCGATCTCCGAATTTCCAACGCCCGGTGCCGGCCAATGCACCAACCGGTGCAGCTCGGGCACGCCGCAGGCGCGCATCGATTTCAACAATCCCAACACCGGGCAAAACGGCTATGACCTCACCATCAATGACGGTGTGACCGGCATTCCGTTCTATGACCCGTCCATACCTTCGAACGCAACGACGAGAAGTGATGATTTCCATCCTTTCGCGACTGTCGATCGCTTCAATTTCCAGCCCTTCAATTTCATCATGTCGCCGAGCGAGCGCGTCGGACTGTATGGCCAGGTTGAAACCAACCTGACGGACACCGTCAGCGTGTACGTGAAAGGTTTGTTCAACCAGCGTAAGTCTACGAACCAGGCGGCACCCGAGCCGATCTTCATCGGACCAGAAGCCGGCAACGGTGGCGGAAGCCTGCTCGACAAAACCGGGGTCGATGTCAACAATCCCTATAACCCGTTTGGTTTTACTCTCTTCGGCGTCGATCCGGCGACAGGTGGAACCGATTACTTCGTCGGCCGCCGCCCGCTGGAAGGCGGACCGCGCGTGTTCCAGCAGAATGTTGATACCTGGTACGCAGGCGGTGGTTTCCGTGGCAGCTTCAACATGGCGGACCGGGACTTCTTCTGGGACTTGAACGGCGTCTGGTCACGCAATCACGCCGATCAAACCACCCACGGCAGCTACAACTCGCTCAAGATCAAGAACGCTCTTGGTCCCGGCACCGTTGCGGGCGTGAACGGCGCTACTGCCACGGCCTGTGGTGTGGTTACCGGCGGCGTCGTTCTCGATCCGATTCCTGGCTGTGTGCCGCTGAATCTTTTCGGCGGTCAGGGCGACGGCAGCGGGACGATTACACAGGACATGCTCAGGTACATTCAGCCTGTGTTGCATGACACGAGCGAGCAGGAGCTCAAGGACTTCACGGCCAACATCAGCGGTACGATCGTGCCCCTGCCTGCCGGCGGCCTCGACTTCGCACTCGGCTACGAGCATCGCAAGCAGAGCGGCTTCTACCAGCCAGATGCGATCTATCCTGCCAACGAGAGTGCGGGTGTGCCTTCAGGCCCAACCAGCGGTCAGTACGACGTTGATGAGGTCTACGGCGAAATACAGATTCCGATTCTGAAGGGAGCGCCAGGCGCTGACCTGCTACAGGTGAGCGCCGCATTGCGCTGGTTCGACTACTCGACGTTCGGAAGCGATACGACTAGCAAGTTCGGCCTCAACTGGCGTCCCGTGCAGGACTTATTGATTCGCGGAACCTGGGGAGAAGGTTTCCGCGCCCCTGGCATCGGCGAGCTGTTCGGAACGTTCTCGCGCTTCGACCAGACCCTGACCGATCCGTGCTCCGCGCCAGTCGCAGCCGCGAACGTGGGGAATTGCGCAACGCTAGGAGTGCCGCCGACGTTTGCACAGTTGAATGCGCAAATCTCGGTCATCACCGGGGGCAATCCGGAGCTGAAGCCGGAGACTTCGGAAAGCTACACAGCCGGGATCGTCTACAGTCCGCGCTGGGCCGAGGGTGCGTCATGGTCAGATTCGCTGAGTCTCGAACTGACGTACTACAACATTACGATCGATAACACGATCCAGGCGCGCGATGCGCAGGCGCAACTTGACGGCTGCGTGGCGACGCTCGATGCCGTGTTGTGCAACGGGATCACCCGCTCCGCTGGCGGGGGGATCAACGGTTTCAACAATACCTTGATCAACATCGGCGGCACCGAGACGGCAGGCTACGATCTCAACATGCGTTGGGTAATGCCAGAGACGAGTGTCGGAAGATTCACTGTGAACTGGCAGAACACCTGGCTCGACAAGTTCACCGAGAGCACAGAAACCGCGACAGGCTTCGTGGACACGGATCGCAAGGGAACGGAACGCGGCAGCCCGTCGCAGGCGTATCCGGAATGGAAGTCCGCGCTGTCTCTTGACTGGGGATTCCATGATTTTGGAGCCACGGCAACGGTTCGCTACACCGATTCGCTCACCGAACCCTGCCGGAACATCGGGGCGTTCGCGACCCTATGCTCGGACCCGGTTGGGCTGACCAATGAGATGGATGCCACAACCTACGTGGACGTGCAGGCCAGCTGGTCACCCTCGGGCATCCAGGGCTGGACTTTCGCGGTCGGCGTCAACAACCTGTTCAACGAGGATCCGCCAAACTGCTACAGCTGCGAGCTGAATGGTTTCGATGGATCGACCTACGACGTGCCGGGCATGTTCTGGTACGGGCGCGTGGTTGCGCGCTTCGGCAAGCAGTAAGAGTCAATGACTGTGAGGCCGGCTCCGGAAACGGGGCCGGCCTTTTCTTTTAAGGAATCCTTCCCCAGCCCTCTTTTGAGGACGACACGCTGTTGAACGCGACGGCGGCGATCTTTTCGAGCCGCTCCATGGTGTATGTATAACCCAGCTCGATAGCGCGATCGAAGCCCTTCCAGTTGAGCATGTCCATCGCCTCGAGCTGCGGCTGCAGCAGCATGTCAGTCTGTTCGCGATGCGCCATGGTTGCAGCAGCGCTGTTGACCATGCCGGCGCGCCACAGGATCTGAAAGATGTTCACGCGGTTCTTCTTGGCGCGGAACCAGCTCATCGCCTTCCATAACCCGGGGACATCGACATCGTCGAAATCGGCCGTGAAGGCGCGATCCGCACCGACATCGACCCCGATCACCGGGCCGCGTCCCACCTCGCGCATCACATCGACAGGCAGGTTGTTCATCGCGCCGCCATCGACGTGTACTTCGCCGTGATGAAACACCGGCGGCAGCACGCCGGGGATCGCCACGGAGGCGCGCAGCCAGCGCCACAGGAGTCCCGAGCGATGCACGGCGATGCGGCCCGCGGAAAGATTCGATGAAACACAAAAGAACGGCAGATTGAGGTCCTCGATCTGCATCTCGCCGAATTCCTGGCGCAGCAGCCCCGAAACCTTGCGTCCCGAGACCAGTGACAGCAGTGGCAGCGTGTAGTCGTTGAGTGGGTTGGTGTCGACGAAGGTGCGCTTGAAGCGCTGCACCAGATCCTCGTGGGGCCATTCCATGGCGATGCCGGCACCGAGAATTGCGCCCATGCTGGTGCCCCCGACCGCATCGATCGGGATGTTTCCCTCGCGCAATGCCTTCACGACGCCGAGATGCGCGAAGCCGCGCGCTCCACCACCGGAAAGTACCAGGCCGACACCGCGACCGGTCAGCAGACGTGCAATGCGCCGGACGTCGGCGGGCGAGCGCACATGATGATGTGCCAGTCCGGGATGTTGCGTGAGCCAGCGATGAGTCGATCCTCGCACCACGCCGGAATCCTGCAACAGCACCAGCTCGGCACGCTGCAATGTGAGGCGCGACTCCCCCCGACCTTCGAGAAGGGGCCACGGTGTCGCTTCTGCGCCAGCCTCAGCAAGCAGCAGCAGTGCATCGGCCTGGCGCACGCACAGCTTGCTCCACGGCGTGCTTCCCGCATCGGCGACATAGATGACGAAATCATTCGCGGACTCGACATTCGCGAACCAATGACTGGTGTGGGAGGAACCGCGGCCGCTCCACACGAGTTCAGTGCGCGAGCCGTGATTGAGCGCTTTGACCAGCTGCTCCGCAAAAGCACGCACGTCGACATCCGGACCGTGCGGCAGGATCGTGAACGTCTTCGGGACCGAGCGCTTGCCGCGTTGCTGGCGCTGCGAATTCTCGAGCCGCTGCACCGTGAGCTGCGCGATACGCAGCATCGCCTGCGGATGATCCAGGAGCAGGGTATCGAAGGCCTGCTTGGAGAAGCGGCCGATTTCGCTGTCGCGCAGCGCGTGCACAGAAGCCGTGCGCGGCTTGCCCGAGATGAGGGCCATCTCACCGACTGTTTCACCGGCCGTGACGCGGCCCACCAGACGTGTGTGACCGTCGGGCGTGCGCGCGAAAGCACCGATGCAGCCGCTGATGACGAAGTAGAGGGCATCGGGGGGATCACCCGCCTCGAACAGGCTCGCACCGCCCGGCAGTGAGAACCATTCGATCTCGGCGGCGATCGCGGCGAGGATCGACGTGTCCAGTCCCCGGAACAGCTGCAACGTGCCGAGGAGCGAGAGCATATTGCGTCGCTCGATAGCCGTCTCGACGATGGTGTCGCGTTCCAGATCCATTCCGTGTCCTAGGTTCAGCCCCCTATTCTCAAAGCGCGGGCCCGCGCGAAGCGGGCCGGTCGTCACAAATCGGCCGGAATTCCTCGATTTGTGGCGTCATCGTAGCGATTTGGCAACAATCCGATGCCATGAGTGCACCCTCGGCCCAGGATTCGCCGGAGATTCGACTCGCGCGGCGCATGCACGCGGAGATTCCACTCACGCGTTCCATCGACGTGCAGGTGACTGCATATGACGGCACGGCGCTCACGCTGTGCGCGCCGCTCGCGATGAATTCGAATCACAAGGGCACGGCGTTCGGTGGAAGCTTGTTTTCACTCGCGGTTCTCGCGGGTTGGGGCCTGCTGGTGCTCAAGCTCGGCGAGCGCCATCTGGACGCCGAGCTCGTCATTCAGGATTCGAGCGTCCAATACCTGTCGCCGGTCCGTGGCGATTTTAGCGCCGAGGCGAGGTTCCCTGATGCGGATGAGTTTGAGCGGTTCGTGCGCACTCTCGGCCGTCGCGGCAAGGCTAGGGCGCGAGTCAGCGTAGTGATCTCCCACGCTGGCCGCGACGCTGTGCGCTTCGAGGGCACGTTCGCTGCGCTCAAAGCGTAAGAGCTATCCGAGCCGGCCATTGGGTGGGGGGTTGTGCCAACTCCGGGCTGATCACGTTTGATACCGTGCTGACTGAAGATGCAAACCCGCGAACACTGCTCGCCCGGGTTGGCACAATCCCCCCGGCCGCAATGTCCGTCTCGTCTAGCGCTAAGTGTGAAGATTCAGCGGCTCCGCCTCCTTCTGGAGGGCAGCACGGCCTGCCTTGGGTGAGTCAGGTGAGCTGCTCTTCCCCCGGGCCCGTTCTTCCTTGATTGCGTCCAACGATACGGGGGCGTGCGGCGCGATAGATGATGCCTGTAATCGGATAGTGTTTCGTTCGTGTCGGCCAGGGGGAGGAACCCCTCGCCACACTCACCCAACGTCGGATCGGACTGCGCGACAATATTTACTGCGGTCGTGATGTGCCATGAAGAAGCAACCACGCCTGCCACCGAACGCTCTCGACCGCATCTATGCAGCCATTCGCGCCGTGCCTCGCGGACGCGTCGCGACTTATGGGTGGATCGCCGAGCGCGCGGGACTGCCACGGCGCGCGCGACTCGTGGGCCATGCGCTGCGCCACGCGCCACGCCGCCTGCGCTTGCCCTGGCACCGGATCATCAATGCGCAGGGTCGCATCTCGTTTCCGCGTGGTAGTGAGCCCTACGCTGAACAACGCAAACGCCTGGAAGCTGAAGGCGTGCCGTTCGTACGCGGGCGCGTGCGGCTGGTGCAATACGGCTGGCGCCTCACACTCGATGAGCTGCTCTGGAAGCCCAAGTAGTGGTTGTCGCCGCGTACAGCCATCTGCGCGCCTGTCGCTGGCCGTGATCGCTTGCTAACATCTGGGTCGGAGCAATGACCGGATAATCACGAATGCCAGATCGATACGTCGTCTTTTCTCACGGCAAGGACGGTGCGCCCTGGGGCGAGAAGGTCACGGCC
The DNA here is from genome assembly GCA_963724625.1 of uncultured Gammaproteobacteria bacterium. Classification (GTDB taxonomy): domain Bacteria; phylum Pseudomonadota; class Gammaproteobacteria; order Steroidobacterales; family Steroidobacteraceae; genus DATBVX01. The sequence continues at coordinate 283,888 of CAVRVO010000003.1, forward strand.
ATGGCGGAAATGGCCCGAAGCGAGGGCTTCGAAGCCGAATCGGTGGACTATCAGGGAATCGATGATCCGGGCGATCGCGTCACCCGGCTGTTGACCTTCTGCAAGGACCTGCGCGGATCACTCGTGCTGGTGGGTTCGAGTCTCGGCGGTCATGTGGCGACCGCTGCCTCTCGCCTGTTACAGGCGCGCGGATTGTTCCTGCTGGCGCCCGCGTTCTATGTACCTGGGTTCGAACAGCAGACACCGAAGCCCGCGGAATGCCCGATGACCATCGTGCACGGCTGGCGCGACGATGTCATTCCGGTCGAGAACAGCGTGCGCTATGCGAAGCAGTACAACGCGACGCTGCACATCCTCGATGGCGATCATCGCCTGGTCGACAACATTCCGCAGATCAACTATCTGTTCGAGTACTTCCTGGTGACGCTGGAGCCGTATCTCTAGCCACGGGCGCCCCGATCCTCCGATCAATGAGCTGCGGTGGCGCCTGCTGCCGGCGACGCTTTCAGCTGGGCCGCTACGAAGTCCTCCATCACTGTCCTGGCGAGCAGATCGAGCGGCAGCACTCCCTGGTTCGCGATGAAGTCGTGGAACGCCTGCGTATCGAAATGCTCGCCGAGCGCCATCTCCGCGCTGGTGCGCAGCGCCTGCAGCTTCGAGTAACCATAGAAGTACGCTGTCGCCTGCCCGGGTGCGCGGAACGTGTAGCGATCGACCTCCTGCTTGGCCATCGGCTCGGACAGAACGATCTGCTGCATCAGGAATTGCTTGGCGGCGTCCGGCTCGATCATCCCGAGGTTCAACATGGGGTCGAGCATCGCACGCGCGGCGCGCATCAGCCGCATCTGCAGCGTGCAGATCTGGGCCTCGGGTGGCTCGTACTGCTTCATCACCGCCTCCATGTACAGTGCCCAGCCTTCGACGTTGGCGCTGTTGAGTGCGTACACGACACGGGCGGTCGAAACACCGTGTTCCAGCATCCGGGCGAACTGCAATTCATGGCCGGGGCGAGCCTCATGCGCCGTCAGCGTCCACGTGATGGCGTCGTACTTGAAATCGTCCATCTCGACGCCTGGCTCCGCGTTTGGATTGGAGACTGGCAGCACGAATGCCGAGGGCTCTCCGGTGTTGCCGATCAGGCGCGGCGTGTCGAGGTGCGGCGCGGGCGATGCTGCCGACTCGGCCTCAGTTCCAAGCCGGATTAGTGCCTCGCGCGTGGGCAGGGTGACGAGGTGTTCGCGCCGGGTGATGTCCTCGATCTGGCCCAGCACGCCGCGATACTTTGTCAGCAGCTGGTCGTCGGCTATCTGCTCCTTCTTGAGCGCGCGAATCACGTCGCGGTAGTCGCTGGAGGGAAGCCCCTTCGCTTTAGCAACCTGGCGCGCGAGCGAGTCGAGCTCATCGCGCGTCGTCTGGTAGGAGACCTCGGCGCGGTCCATCAATTCATGCGGGTCCATGTCGACGCCGAAGTTCTTGAGGTTGTCGGCGTAGATTTCCGGCGGCAACCGGTTGGTCTGGCGCGCACGGGGCAGGACTGCCATGCGGATCCAGTCCGCGTATTCGTGGATCTGGGTCGACAGGGTCTTGAGATCGCCCTGCCAGCCCTTGAGCCCGCTCTTCTCGAAGAGTTCGCGAATGCCGTCGAGGAAGCGATCCGTATTCTTCAGATCCTGCTCGACCTCGACTACCCACGGGGCGGTGAGGCTCGCATTGTCGAGACCCTCCTGGATCCGGGCGCGAGCCAGTGTCGCGATCGGCTCGTAACCTTTCTCGGCACCGACGTAGCGATGCAGGCGCTTCACCGCCGCCGCCTGTCGTTTCTTGGGCACGCGATCGTCGAGCAAGTTGTGGAAGCCGGTGAAAATCGCCTGCGTGAGATCCTGATAGGGCTGCATCAGTCGGCGGTTGAGCACCGACGTGTTGCGCTGCTGGTTGGCGGAGGTGATCAGGATATCGATGTCCTGTTTCACGCGCGCATCGGAAACCTTGTCCCGCTCGGCAGTGAGTTTCGCGGCCGCGGCCGCCAGATCCGCCTCCTGTCGCTCATCGAAATGCGGTTTGAGATCGATGACGTCTGCATCGTGCCCTTCGACTCCGCGTGACGAAGCCGCTTCCGGGTTGTACTTGGCCAGCACATCGAGTAACACTTGGGCGTAGCCATTACTCTCCTCGACCCAGCTGCGGTCATCTGCGCGGACCAGGGGCGCGAGGAGCAGCAACCCCGCGAGCAGGGCACTCAATCGTTGCAACATCAGGAGATCTCCGGTCGATCAGGTGGCGAGGGTGCGAATGCTTTCCTGCCGACAGCCTTGGAGTCAAGCACCCGGCCGTTGCTCAATGGCGTTCACGGATCGCGCGCGCGGCCATCCGATCGACAACGCTCGGGGCGATGAGTTTCAGCCAGCGGGCCAGGCGGCCACGGAACGATGTAATGAGCAGCCGTTGTCGCCGCTCGATCGCAGGCACGATCAGGCGTGCGCATTCCTCTGCAGTCATGATGCGTTCCACGCGCATCGGGCTTTCACCCAATGGCTGACCATCAGGCCCGATCGCGCGCTTGTGGATTTCTGAACGCACGAAGCCGGGCGCGATGATCGTGACGCTCACGCCGCTTCCCGCGAGTTCGATGCGCAAAGAGTCGAAGAAGCCAACCATCGCATGCTTGCTTGCCGAGTAGCCCGATCGCTCGGGAACCCCGGTGAGTCCTGCCACGCTCGCGATTGCGACGAGCCGGCCCTTTGACTGCTTGAGCCAGGGGAGCGCTGCGGCCGTGAGATGCACCGCGCCCAGGTAGTTCAACTTCATCAGGTGCTCGTACGTCGACAGGTCATCGAGCGCATCGAAGCGCGCCCACATCGTGCTGCCCGCGTTGTTGATGAGTACGTCGAGCCGTCCAAAACGTGCTACGCCGGCGTCGATGAGAGCCCGGCACTGCGCCGGATCGAGCAGATCGGTGGGTACTGCGATCGCCACGCTGCCGCGCGCGGCGCATTCGTCCGCGAGTTCCTCCAGGCGTTGCCGGTTGCGCGCTGCGAGCACCAGGTACAGGCCGCGATTGGAAAGCTCGAGTGCCAGGGCCCTGCCGATGCCTTCCGACGCACCGGTCAGCACCACCACCTGACCAGCGAGCGGACTTTGCATGCGTGCGCGCAGCGCGCCGTGGCTAACCGCAGCCTGATTCACGGTACACTCTCGCGCCGGTTGCGTTGGGAGGGCTCGACATGAGAACGCTGTCTGGATGCCTGCTGGGCGCGATGCTCCTCGGTGCTTGTGGGCAGGATACTCCATCGAAGCAGGAGCAACCGATGCCGGTCGAGGAGACTTTCGCCGGGGACATGATCAAGCAGAAGCAGAAAATTGAGCAGCAGGCGGAACAACAGGTGGAGAATCGCATGCCGGATCTCAACCGCCAGGTCGATGCTGCCGAAGGTGCTCAACCCGCCGAGCCTCAGGACTGACTCTCTCCTCATCGCATGAACGTGGGCCTGAGCCTGGCGCGGCCCTTTATCTGGCTGCTGCGCAAGACGATCTCGTTATGGGTGCGCACCACCGTGCGCCCGCCCGACATTGCGCAGCGCCTGTCAGACCGCGATCGGCCCAAGTGCTACGTCCTGGAACAAGAAAGTCTCGCGGACCTGCTGGTGCTGCAGGATACCTGCGTGAATCTCGGCCTGCCGCGGCCCAGCCGGCGGCTCGTCATCGGCTCGGTGAGTGAACGACGCTCGGTCTGTTACCTGGAGCGTAGTGCGGGCTTCTTCGGTACTCGTATCGATCTGCGTCCACCGGAGTTACTCGCGAATCTGGTGAGCGCAGCAGGCGCTGATCCGACGCTCGATCTGGATATCGTGCCGGTGGCGATCTACTGGGGGCGCGCTCCACAGAAGGAAGGCTCATCGCTCCGACTGCTGCTCGCCGAGAACTGGGCCCTTGCCGGCCGCTTTCGTCGCTTCCTCATGGTGATCTTCAACGGCAGATCGACGCTCGTGGAATTCGGCGAGTCCCACGCGCTGCGCGATTTCATTCTACCGGGGCTCGAGCCCGCACGCGCCGTCAGGCGCATCTCACGCGTGTTGCGCTCGCAATTGCGTTCGCAGCGCGCGGCGGCAATCGGTCCGGATCTGTCCCATCGGCGCACCATCGTCAATCGCGTGCTCGCGACGCGCGCGGTGCGGGCTGCGGTCGCGCAAGAGATGCGTGAGAAAAAGCTCACGCGCCGGGAAGCACTCCTCACGGCCAAGCGCTACGCCGACGAGATCGCTGCGAACTACTCGCATGCCTTCATCACGTACCTGGCGAGGGTTCTTGGGCGTGTGTGGAACCGGCTTTATGACGGCGTCGTCCTGCATCATGAGCAGGTGCTGCACCAGGTCACGGCCGGCAACGAGATCGTCTACGTGCCTTGCCACCGCAGTCACATGGACTACCTGCTGCTTTCCTACATTATCTACACCAAGGGGTTCGCGGTTCCGCACATCGCTGCGGGCGTGAATCTCAACATGCCGGTGATCGGCCGGTTCCTGCGCAAGGGCGGCGCATTCTTCCTGCGCCGCAGCTTTCGGGGTGACAGTCTCTATCCTGCAGTGTTCATGAAATACCTGGGGCTGATGATGGCGCGCGGCCACTCGCTCGAGTACTTCATCGAAGGCGGCCGCAGCCGCACCGGCAGGCTCCTGCCGCCCAAGACCGGCATGCTGTCGATGACCGTGCGCAGCTTCCTGCGCGACCCGGCCCGGCCCGTTGTGTTCATTCCGGTCTATTTCGGCTACGAGCGGCTGGTGGAAGGCGAGACCTACATCGGCGAACTGAGCGGACAGCCCAAGAAGAAGGAGTCGGTCTGGAGCCTGCTACGGAGCCTGCCGAGCCTCAGGCGCAAATTCGGCAAGGTGCACGTGAGCCTCGGCGAGCCGATTGACCTTGGTGGGCTGATCCGAAAACACCATCCGTCCTGGAACGGCGCGGCCGTCGCCGACGATACCCGCCCGGCCTGGTTCACTAAGACGATCGACGATCTCGCCCACCAGATCATGGTGAAGATCAACGGCGCAGCCGCAGTTACCCCCATCAATCTGATGGCGATGACTATCCTCGCGACGCCGCGCCAGGCGCTGCTCGCGAGCGACGCAGTTCGCCAGCTCGATCTGTATCGCGCCATGCTTCTCGGTCTGCCGTATTCGCGGCAGGTCACGGTGACGGAACTGGATGGCGCCGGGATCGTGCGCCACGCTCAGGCGATGCAGGTGATCGAGCGTGTCAGCCATCCGCTCGGTGACCTGCTGCGCATGGACCAGCAGAACGCGATTCTGCACACCTACTTCCGCAACAACATCCTGCACCTGTTCGCAATGCCTTCGCTGCTGGCGTGCTGTTTTCTCAACAATCCTTCGCTGCGCACCGAGGACCTGATGCGGTTGGCCTGGCGGATCTATCCGTACATCGCGGCCGAGTTGTTCCTGCCCTGGCGCGAGGACCAGGTGCCCGAGATCGTGCAGTCCGTTCTCGATCAATTCGCGCAGCTGCAACTCATCGAGCGCAACGCGGACGGCACCGAATGGCGCCGTCGCTCCCCGCTCGTGGTAGAGGCGATGCAGCTTTCGGTGCTCGCGCAGGGCACGATCCAGATCGTGCAGCGCTACTACATGGCCATTGCACTGTTGATTCAGGCTGGGAGCGGCCTGATCAGCCAGGAAGCGCTGGTCAAGCGCTGCCACCTGATGGCACAGCGCATCTCCATGCTGTACGAGCTGAACTCGCCGGAATTCTTCGACAAGACGCTGTTCTCGAATTTCATCGACTTGTTGCGGGAACGGGGGGTACTGCAAACGAGCGCGGACAACCGCCTGCTGTTCAACGAGGTGCTGCTCAACGTCGCCAACGATGCACAGCTCGTGCTGAGCGAGCAGATCCGCCACAGCATTCTGCAGGTGACGCACGCATAGGTGCAGTCCGAGCCGGCCATGGGTGGGGGAAAGTGCCAACGCCAGGCTGATCACGTTCGATGACCTGCTGCCGGAAAATGCAAACCCGCGAACACTGCCGCCCGGCGTTGGCACAGTTTCCCCCGACCCATGCCCGGCTCATCCTGCCTCCGCAGGAAGTAGCGATCCGACTCTTGCTGCTATACTTCACCGCCATCCACAACTGTTGTGTTCGAACCCCTGATTCGGTAATAAACCAACAAACTCAGGGATGACGTCGGCAACAAGATGTCTTTCGGGGGGGACTCCAAATGAAGGCACATCAGATCGGCAGTGAGGCTCACTCCCGCCACACGCGTTGGATTGCGTGCGCCTCAGCTGCGCTCGGCGCGGCGACATTGGCGATGCCGGCTCAGGCGGTCGACTTCTCCACTGGGGCGCTCAACGGAAGCTGGGACACCACGATTTCGTATGGCATGGCGTTTCGCATTCAGGACAGCGACTGCAACCTGATCGGCATCGCGGACGGCGGTTGCGGCCGCTCGCCGAACATCGACGATGGCAACCTGAATTACGACACCGGCGGCTATGCCCGCACCTTCAAGCTGACGAGCGAGATCGGGCTGAACTATGGCGACTTTGGCCTGTTCGTGCGCGGCTCTGCGCTCTATGACGATGTCGTTGAGAATTCTGACACCGATCGCACGCCACTCACCGAGCACTCGAAGGATCTGGTGGGAAGCTACGTGCGGCTGCTCGACGCGTTCGCCTACTGGCGGCCGACCATTGGCGGCAAGCCCGCCGAGTTTCGGCTGGGTCGCCAGGTCGTGAGCTGGGGCGAGAGCACCTTCATCCAGGGCGGCATCAACAACATCAATCATTTCGACGTCTCGGCGTTGCGCCAGCCGGGCGCGGAACTGAAGGAAGGATTCCTGCCACAGGAAATGGCGTTCGTGTCGTTGGGCATCACCGAAAATACGAGCGTCGAGGGCCTGTACCTGTTCGACTGGAACGATACGCGGCCGGAGCCGGTGGGCTCGTACTGGAGCAGCAATGATTTCGTGCCGACCGGCGGCAGCAAGGTGGTACTGGGATTTGGCGGCTTCTCCGATCAGGGCGTGGACTTCACGCCTCTCGGCGGACCGTTCATCACGAACTTCCAGGCCGTACCGCGCGGTCCGACGATCGAACCCGACGACAGCGGTCAGTTCGGCGTCGCGTTCCGGACTTACTTTCCAGGATTCCTGAATGGCACGGAATTTGGCCTGTACTACATCAACTATCACAGCCGCCTGCCGCTGATCTCTGGTCGCACCGGTACACAGGCTGGCGTCGGCAATGCAGCCGGTGCAGCCACTGCAGTGCAAGGCGGAGCCCAGGCTTTCGCGGGCGCAATTGCCGCGGGTCTTCCGGTACAGGCGGCCATCGCCACTGCGGCAGCAGTTGTCGCGCCGGTGGCGGTGCAGGCTTCGGCGAGCCGTGGCGGCAACCTGACGGCCCAGACCGCAGCACAATACGCGACCATCGGTGCGACCCAGGCCTCGCTTGGCGTGAGCGCCTCCGACATTGGGCGCAACGCTACCAACATCGCCACCCACGAGTTCGCACAGACGGCCGAGTACTTCACCCAATTTCCGGAAGACATCAAGCTCATCGGCCTGAGCTTCAACACGCAGTTCCAGATGACCGGCGTCGCGTTGCAGGGAGAAGTGTCATTCCGCCAGGACGTGCCGCTGCAGTTCGATGACGTGGAGGTGCTGTTCGCAGCCCTGACACCGCTCGAGAGCGCGCTGTTTCCATTGAGCGCGCCTGGCGTGCCATTCCCGACCACCTGCACCGCCGCCCTGCCAACGCTCGCGCGTTGCGGGCAGCTCGGGCAGTTCGGCGTCAACCAGGTCGTCACCGGGTGGAAGACGCACGACGTGCTGCAGGGTCAGTTCACGGCCACCAAGGTTTTCTCGAATGTGCTAGGTGCTTCGCAGTTCGTCACCGTGTTCGAAGGCGCGTACACGCACGTCAACGGCTTCGAGGAAAAGAACGAGGGTGAGCGCAATGACCGCGGTCTGCGCTTCAACGGGCCCGGCACCTCGGTGAGCGGCAACTTCGAATTGCGCGGCCGTCATTGCCCGCAACTGCCAGCAGCGCAGTGCCTGGCTCTGGGCCTGGTCGAGCCGCAGAACCGCTTCGCCGATGCCGACTCCTGGGGCTATCGCATCGCGGGGCGTCTCGAGTATCCCAATGCAATGGGCCCGTGGACCCTTATTCCACGCTTCTTCTGGCAGCACGATGTCGATGGCACCACACCCGGTCCCGGCGGCGCCTTCGTCGAGGGGCGCTACGCGCTCACGCTCGGCGTCACTGCGAATCTGCAAAACACCTGGGAAGTGGACCTGAGTTGGTCGAAATACGGCGGCGCGGGCCGCTACAACGACATCAACGATCGTGATTTCGTCGCAGCAACGCTGAAGTTCTCGTTCTGATAGCGCGCGAGCGAGCGGACCAAGAGGGGACTGACCATGCGGACAAGAGCACTGGTTTCGATGGGGGCCGTTCTTGCGCTGTGCGCATTCGCGGGCCAGGCCCAGGCAGCGATCAGCGCGGAGGAGGCGGCCCGGCTCGGCGCCGATCTCACACCACTCGGCGGCGAGAAGGCGGGCAACTCCGCGGGCACGATCCCCGCGTGGGATGGCGGCTTGATCTCCGCAGCCAAGGCTGGCGTCTCCGGGTACACACCGGGCAAGCATCACCCGGATCCGTTTGCGAACGAAAAGCCGCTTTTCAAAATCAACGCGCAGAACGCCGCTCAATACGCCGCGAATCTCACCGAAGGACACAAGGCGCTCCTCAAGACGTACAAGGACACGTACTTCATGAATGTGTACCCGAGCCACCGCACGGCCGCGTACCCGCAGCGCATCTACGATGCGACCAAGAGCGTCGCCACCACGGCTAATCTGGCCGCCGGCGGCAATGGCGTGACGGGGGCCGTGATCGGTATTCCGTTCCCGATCCCGAAGCAGGGCGTGGAGGTCTTCTGGAACCACGTGCTGCGCTATCGCGCCGACGCGGCCCAACGCAACATCGGGCAGGCTGCACCCACCGCGGGCGGCGACTACACACTGGTCAAGTTCCGCGACGAGTTTTACGTCGTCTACAGCCTCGCGGGCGCCAAGGAAGCGGAGCTCGACAACGTCATCCTCTACTTCATCCAGGAAACCGTGGCGCCGGCACGCCTCGCGGGCGAGATCCTGCTGGTGCACGAGACGCTCGATCAGGCGAAGGAGAATCGCCGCGCCTGGCTCTATAACCCCGGGCAGCGCCGCGTGCGTCGCGCGCCAAACGTTGCGTTCGACAATCCGGGCACCGCAGCGGACAACCAGCGCACCTCCGACCAGTTCGACATGTACAACGGCAGCCCCGAACGCTACGACTGGAAGCTCGTGGGCAAGAAGGAGATGTATGTCCCGTACAACGCTTACCGGCTCAACAGCGGGCAGCTCAAGTACAAGGACCTCCTCAAGCCGCAGCACATCAACCAGGACCATGCGCGCTACGAGCTGCACCGTGTGTGGGTAGTCGATTCAACGCTGAAAGCGGGCACCGATCACGTGTACAAGCGGCGCACGTTGTATGTCGATGAGGACTCCTGGCAGATCCTCGCCGTCGATTGCTACGACAAGCGCGACCAGCTGTGGCGGGTGCAGGAAGGTCATGCGATGGAGTACTACGAAGTACCGACGCTGTGGACCACGCTCGAGCTGGTGATGGACCTGCAGAACCGACGCTACCTCGCGCTCGGGCTGCAGAACGAGGAGTCGGGCAGCTACGACTACACGATCCAGCGCACCGTCGCCGACTACCAGCCGAACGCGCTGCGGACGCGGGGCACGCGTTAGAGATCTCGTTGCCGGGTTGAATCGGGGTGGATCCTTTCGAGAACGCCGTGAATCCGTCCCTGTAGGCTCCGTGAAAAACGTCGTGTTTTTCACGGTCTCGAAAGGATCCACCCCGATAATGCAGCCCGGCAACTCCAAGAGGCGACGCGACGCACTCACTGCCGCCATCCATGAAGCCGCTCGCCATTTCCCTCGCCGTGTCGGGCGTGCTCGCACTCAGCCCGTCCTTGTGCTCACCGGGGGATGAGCCCAAAGGGCCCGGCGTCGAGAGCTCGGAAATCGCGCGCCTCGCCCGTCAGTCGCTGCTGCTCGATGCCGCCATGGCGGGTTCACGTATGGTGGTCGTTGGTGAACGCGGACACGTGCTGCTGAGCGACGATCAGGGCAGGACGTGGCGGCAGTCACAGGTTCCAACGCGCGCCAACCTCACCGGCGTCTTTTTTCTCAACGCACAACTCGGCTGGGCCGTCGGGCACGACGAGGTCATCTTGCGCAGCGAGGACGGCGGTGAAACCTGGACTCGCCAGCACTATGCCCCCGAGAAGGAGCAGCCACTGCTCGACGCATGGTTCGGCGACGCGGACAACGGCCTCGCGTTCGGCGCCTACGGAACCATCCTCTCGAGCCACGACGGCGGGCGTACGTGGAGCGAACAGATCTTCGAGCCGCAGCCACTGATCGAAAAGCCTGCAGCCGCGAAGGCCGCGGCAGGCAATGGCAAAGCAGACGAGTACGACGTCGAGGGCGCAGCGAGCGACATGCACCTCAACGCGGTGGCGCCTTCTGCCGACGGTAAGTTGTACCTGGCTGCGGAAGCGGGGCATTTGTTCCGCTCCGATGACAACGGTGCGACCTGGCTCGAGTTGCCCTCGCCCTACGAGGGATCTTTCTTCGGGGTACTGCCGCTCGAACCGCCCTCGCTCCTGGCGTTTGGCCTGCGAGGGCACCTGTTCCGCTCCGACGATGCAGGCGCAACCTGGCAGGCGATTGCCTCCAACACCACGGCTATGCTCACCAACGGCCTGCGTCTCGATGCCGAAACGATCGTGATCACAGGCCTGGCCGGTGCGCTCCTGGTGAGTCATGACGGTGGACGCAGTTTCGAGTTGCACGCCCAGGAAGATCGCAAGGGTCTCGCTGCCGCGCTCGCCGCGGACGGTGGCCTCGTCACGGTCGGGGAGGCCGGCATCAAGTCGATCGCAATGCCGGGCACTTCCCCGTGAAGACCTCTTCCTCACAACGCGAGGCACGCTTCGTCGAGTGGCTGACGCCACACGTGTTCGGCCACCGCGTGACCATCGTGATTGCCTTTGCAGTGATCACGGCAGTGATGATCTACGCCGCGCTCACGGGCCTGCGCATCGATACGAATTTCACCAAGCAGTTGCCGCTCAAGCATGAATACATGCAGACCTTCATCAAGCACCAGGAGGAGTTCGGCGGGGCGAACCGGGTGCTGGTGGCGGTGATTGCGCGTGAAGGCAACATGTTCACACCGGAATTCTTTCAGGCGTTGCGCACTGCGACGGACGAAGTGTTTTTCATCCGCGGCGTCGATCGGGCGCGTGTGCAATCGCTGTTCACGCCGAACGTGCGTTACACGGAAGTGGTCGAGGACGGAATCCAGGCAGGCAACGTCATTCCCGCCGATTTTCAGCCGACGCCCGAAGGGCTCGCGCAGGTGCGCGAGAACATCCTCAAGGCGGGGATTGTTGGCCGCCTGGTGGCTAACGATTTCTCGGGCGCGATCGTAAGCGCGACGTTGCAGGACGTTGATCCCGAAACGGGCAAGCCGCTCGACTATATCCGCGTCGCGCACGACCTCGAGACCAAGATCCGCAATCGCCTGATGGACGGCAAGGTGCACGTCCAGGTCCAGGCGTCTACGACGCCAGTCGAAGTGCACATGATCGGTTTTGCCAAGATCGTCGGCGACATCGCGGACGGTTCACTGTCGGTTGCGATGTTCGCCGGCATCACCGTGGTGCTGACGCTGCTCTCGGTGTGGATCTACATCCAGTCCTTCAAGGTGGCGCTGATCCCGGTCGTGAGCTCGATCGTCGCCGTGATCTGGCAACTGGGCATGCTGGTGCTTCTCGGTTACGGCGTGGATCCACTCGGGATTCTCGTGCCATTCATTATCTTTGCGATCGGCGTGAGTCACGGTGTGCAGAAGATCAGCGCGGTGAAGGATGCGGCGCTCGCGGGTGATGACAGCATGACTGCGGCCCAGCGCACCTTCCGCCAACTCTTCCTGCCCGCGATCGTCGCGTTGCTCGCCGACCTGGTGGGATTCATCACTATCCTGCTCATCCCGGTGCAGGTCATCCGAGAAATGGCGATCACCGCGAGCCTCGGCGTCGGCATCGTAATCCTCACCGATCTCGTGTTGTTGCCGGTGCTGGTGTCGTACGTGAGCTTCGATGCGGGCTACCGGGCGCGAATCGAGCGTCGCAATGCACACGTCCTGCGCTTCTGGGAATGGTTATCGGGGGTTGCGAAGCGCGGGCCGGCAGCGATGATCATCGTGATTGCCGTCGTGCTGGGGGCGTTGGGCTGGTGGAAAGGCCGTGAAACCCCAATCGGCGACACCCAGGCAGGAGTTCCGGAGCTCAGGCCCGACTCACGCTACAACGTCGACTCGAACATTATCACGCGCAAGTTCTCGATCGGTGTCGACATCATCAACGTCATCGTCGAGACACAGCCGGACGGCTGCATCGACTACGACGTGCTGACTGCTATCGACCGTTTCGCCTGGCACATGGCGAATGTCGAGGGCATCCAGAACGTGATGGCGCTACCGGGCGTGATGAAGATCGTGAGTTCAGGGTGGAACGAAGGCAGCCTCAAGTGGCGCAACATCCCTCGTAACCGCGAGCAGCTCGTGCAGGCACAGGCGTACCTCGAGACCAGCACCGGACTCTTCAACAGCGACTGCAGCGTGATGCCGGTGATGATGTTCACCACCGATCATCGGGCCAGGACCATCGAGCGCGTGGTCGCGGAGGTCAAGAAATGGCGCAACGAAAACCCCACCTCGAAGGCGACCTTCAGGCTCGCGACCGGCAACGTTGGGGTGATGGCGGCGACCAACGAAGAAGTGAAAGAGAAGGAATACCCGATCCTCCTGGGCGTATTTGGCGCTGTGATCTTCATGTGCCTGCTCACTTTCCGCTCGGTCACAGGGACGCTGTGCGTCATCCTGCCGCTCGCTCTTGGTTCGATACTCGCGTACGCGGTGATGGCGATCGTCGGCATCGGCCTGAAGATCTCGACCCTGCCGATGGTGGCCCTGGGCGTGGGCATTGGCGTCGACTACGGCATCTACCTTTTCAGCCGCATGCAGGACTATCTGGAGAAGGGTGACGACGTGCACAAGGCCTTCCTGCACACGCTGCGTGTCACGGGCGCGAGTGTCATTTTCACCGGCATTACGCTCGCGATCGGAGTGGTGACGTGGGTGTTCTCGCCGCTCAAGTTCCAGGCGGATGTGGGGATCCTCCTGACGTTCCTCTTCGTCGTGAACATGCTCGGCGCCATCCTGCTGCTCCCGGCACTCGCCGCGTGGCTCGTAAAGCCCAGTCCGAGCCGGCCATTGGGTGAGGGGGATAAGTAGGTAACGCATGACACCCGAGGAGTTTCGCAAGCACGGGCACGAACTGATCGACTGGATTGCGGACTTTCGCGAGCGTGTCTATGCGGGCGAGTTTCCGGCGCTGTCGCAAGTCAAACATGGGCAGCTGCGCGCTCAGCTGCCGGCGTCGCCCCCGCAAACCGCTGAGTCTTTCGAAGAGATCGTGCGGGATCTCGACCGCCACATCGTTCCGGCGCTCAGCCATTTTCAGCATCCATCATTCTTTGGTTACTTCCCCTCGAACAGCCTGCTCGCCTCGGTGCTCGGCGATTACGTGAGTACCGGGCTCGCGCAGATCGGCCTGAACTGGGCTGCGAGCCCTGCGCTCACTGAACTCGAGGAAGTGACGACGGATTGGTTCCGCCAGATGCTGGGACTTGGCAACGAGTGGAACGGTGTAATACAGGACACAGCCTCGACCGCGAGCCTGGTCGCGCTTCTGTGCGCGCGCGAGCGCGCGACTGCAAATAGCGCAATGCACGGCGGCTTGCAGGCCGAAACCTCGCCAGTCACGGTCTATTCGTCGGAGCAGAACCACAGTTCCATCGAAAAAGCGGTGCTGCTGGCGGGATTCGGCCGGGAGAATCTGCGGCTCATCCCCACCGATGTTGATCACGCGCTACGCGTCGATGCCCTGCAGACCGCAATCGAACGTGACCTGGCAGCAGGTTCGACGCCTGGCGCGGTGGTCGTGACGATCGGCACCACCGGCACGACCGCCATCGATCCCCTGGCGGATATCGCGAGACTCGCGTTGCATCACGGCCTCTGGCTCCACGTCGATGCGGCGCTCGCTGGCTCCGCGATGATCCTGCCCGAGTGTCGAACGTTGTGGCAGGGCATCGAGTCTGCGGACTCGATAGCGATCAATCCGCACAAATGGCTCGGCGCGGCTTTCGACTGCTCGACCTACTTCGTGCGCAATCCGGGCGAGCTGGTGCGCGTCATGTCAACCAACCCCAGCTACCTGCGCACTGAAGCCGATAGCGAAGCGAAGAACTTTCGCGACTGGGGAATTCCACTGGGTCGCAGGTTCCGTGCGCTCAAGCTGTGGTTCCTGATTCGCGAGCAGGGCGTCGCCGGATTGCAGGCGCGCCTGCGGCGGGATCTGGCCAATGCGCAGTGGCTCAAGGAGCAGATCGACGCGACGCCCGGCTGGAAGCGACTCGCGCCTGTGCCGCTGCAAACTGTCTGCGTGCGACACGAACCCAGCGGGCTCGAGGCAGCAGCGCTCGAGCGCCACACGCTCGCCTGGTGCAATCGAATCAACGCTTCAGGCCGCGCCTGGCTTACGCCGGCGCAGCTTCAAGGTCGCTGGATGGTGCGGGTTTCGATCGGCGCAGAAGCGACGGAGCGTTCTCACGTGCAGGCCCTTTGGGATCTAATGCGCCGGGAAGCGGAATCAAATCACTAACGCAGGGGACCCGATGCCAGCCAACGGTTGGACGGCGCCGGCGGCATCACAACCACAATGAGCGGTCTGGGCGGCACATGGATGCTGTACGGTGCCAACGGCTATACGGGTGAGCTGATCGCGCGTGAAGCCTGCGCGCGGCAACGAGCGCCGATTCTTGCGGGCCGAAACGCGACGGCGATCGAGCGGCTGGCGAAGGAGCTTGGCTGCGAGTGGCGCCAGTTCGCTCTCGATGACGAAGCGGCCCTGGCCCAAGCGCTCGCAGGCGTTTCTGTGATGCTGCATTGTGCGGGGCCTTTCTCGTCGACCGCGCGCCCGATGATCCGGGCATGCCTCGGATCGCGCGTGCACTATCTTGATATCACGGGCGAGATCGAGGTCTTCGAATGGGCGCGCGCTCTGGATGAGGAGGCACGGCGTGCCGGCGTGCTGCTATGCCCGGGCGCTGGGTTCGATGTCGTACCGAGCGATTGTCTCGCGGCGCAGATCAAACGCGCACTACCCGATGCGACTCACCTCGCACTCGGCTTCGACAGCCGTAGCGCGCCCAGTCGCGGCACTGCAAAAACGATGATCGAAAGGCTGCGTCATGGCAGTGCCGTTCGCGTGGACGGAACGATCATCAGCATTCCATTTGCGAGCCG
This sequence comes from uncultured Gammaproteobacteria bacterium, assembly GCA_963724625.1. GTDB lineage: Bacteria > Pseudomonadota > Gammaproteobacteria > Steroidobacterales > Steroidobacteraceae > DATBVX01. Next base: position 299,394 of record CAVRVO010000003.1, read on the forward strand.
CGTGCGCGAGATCGATTTTGGCGAAGGACCGAAGAGCGCCATCGCCATTCCGTGGGGCGATGTGAGCACAGCGTTCCATACGACCGGCATACCGAACGTCGAGGTCTATGTCCCCGCATCGCCGCGCGCGATTCGCAGGTTACGCCTGCTCAGCCGTGGGCGCTTTCTGCTCGGCGTGCCTCCGGTGCGGGCCTGGCTCAAGCGCCGCGTCGATCGCGGCGCGCCCGGTCCTGACCAGGAGCAACGTGAGCACACCCCCGTCCTGCTGTGGGGCGAGGGACGAAATGCCAATGATCGCACCGTTGTGGGGCGTGTTCGCGTGCCCAACGGCTACACGACGACCACGCATACGGCTCTCGCGCTCATCGACCGCACCCTCTCGCAATCGGCACCGGCCGGGTTTCGAACGCCCTCGCAAATAGTGGGGGCGGACTTCCTGAGTCGTCTCCCGGGCGCCACAGAAGTCTCGATGAGCGCTCGTTGAAGAGCCCGTCCGGCCCAAGCAACGAACCACCCGCGCCGACCTGCATCAAAGGGGCACAGTTCGGTACGATAGCGACCTGAAGGCTCGCTCCCGCGAGTCGGCCGACCCCCAATCACCCCGTGTGTGCCACGGACGGAGCCCGGTGAAAGCCCCATGAAGTCACGTGCTGTGCGTATTGCTGTCGCCACGATATTGATTGCCACCCTGGCAGTCGCGTGCAAGAAATCGGCGCCGCCGGCGTTTCCGGTACCCGAGGTCGAGGTCATCAAGGCGCAGGCGCAGACAGTCCCCCTCACGCGGGATCTCGTCGGCAGGCTCTCCGCCACGCGAGCGGCCGATGTGCGGGCGCGGGTTACCGGCGTGCTTCTGAAGCGGCTGTATGTCGAGGGTTCCGACGTCAAAGAGGGCCAGCCGCTGTTTCAGATCGATCCGGCACCGCTGAAGGCCTCGCTGGCAGCGGCGGAAGCCGCGCTCGCGCAGGCTGATGCGAACGCCACCAACGCTCGGCTGTTCGCGCAGCGCACGCGCGAACTCAAAACCACCGGCGCGGTGTCGAAATCGGACGTGGATACCTCGGAGGCGAATGAGCGTTCCACTGCGGCGGCCGTCCAACAGGCGACGGCGAACCTGCAAACCGCGCGTATCAATCTCAGCTACGCACTGGTGCGGGCGCCGATTTCGGGCCGATCGAGTCAGCAGCGGGTGACTGAGGGCGCACTGGTCGGCCAGGGCGAAGCGACACTCCTCACCACCGTCGAACAGATCGATCCGATCTACGTGAACTTCGATCGGCCGGCGTCGGAGGTCCAGGCGCTGCGTCGCGCGCAGACCGCGGGTGCCGTCACGCTGGTGGATCCGAACAAGGCGCAGGTTCAATTGATCTTTACGGACGGCACCCCGTACGGACAAGTCGGTTCGCTCGATTTTTCCGACGTGAGTGTGGATCCGACCACGGGTGCCGTCGCGTTTCGCGGACTCATTCCGAACGCGGACCGGCGCTTGTTGCCGGGTCTGTTCGTCAACCTGCGTCTCACGATCGGTGAGCTCAACCAGGCATTCCTGGTGCCGCAACTCGCGGTGCTGCGCGATGGCGTCGGCCCATACGTAATGGTCCTCGGATCCGACGGCAATGTCGCGCAGAAGCGCGTGGAGATCACCAGCGCACAGGAAAATCGCTGGGTGATCACCAAGGGCATCGCGGACGGCGACCAGGTCATCGTCTCGGGCCTGCAGAAGGTGCATCCCGGCGCGCCGGCAAAAGCCGTCGCCGCACAGGCACCACAGCCGAACGCTCCCGGCCAGGGTCCCGCGGCGGCTCCGTCTCCCGGCGCGCACTGATCAGAAGGACCGACGATGCCGCAATTTTTCATCGATCGCCCGGTATTCGCCTGGGTGATCGCCATCCTGATCACCGTCGGTGGCCTGCTGGCGATCTTCCGCCTGCCGGCTGCGGCGTATCCCAATATCGCGCCACCTCAGATCAGCATTTCGGCCACCTACCCGGGCGCCAACGCCGATACCGTCGAGCAGGCCGTGACCCAGGTGATCGAGCAGCAGCTCACCGGCATCAACAACCTGTTGTACTTCACCTCGTCCTCGAGCTCGAACGGGGAATCCTCCATCACGCTCACCTTCGAGCCCGGAACGGATCCTGACATCGCAGCCGTGCAGACGCAGAACCGTGCGACGCTCGCCGAGCCGCGCCTCCCCACCGAAGTCACCCAGCAGGGCGTCACAGTCTCGAAAGAGAATGCCGGCTTCCTGGTTGCCATCGGCATCCGCTCCGAGGACGACGCCTTCAGTTCGCAGGCGCTGAACAACCTGCTCGCGGCGCGCGTTCTCGATCCGATCCGCCGCATCCAGGGAGTGGGCTCGGCGAATCAATTCGGATCCGAGTACGCGATGCGCATCTGGCTCGATCCCGACAAGCTGCACGCATATTCGATGGCACCTGATGATGTTCTCGATCAGGTGCGCAACCAGAATGTCCAGTTCGCATCCGGCGCGATCGGTGAGCAGCCCGCTCCGGCGAACCAGCAATTCACTGCGCCGGTGAGCGCAGAAGGGCGTTTCACTGCCCCGGAGCAGTTCGAGAACATCATCCTGCGTGCCGAAGCCAACGGCACTACGGTGCGCCTCAAGGATGTGGCGCGCGTCGAGCTCGGCCTCAGCGGCTACGGCTTCGATGTACGCCTGAACGACAAACCCGTCGCAGCGTTCGGTGTGCAGCTCCTTCCCGGTGCGAACGCGCTCGAGGTGGCGCGCAACGTCAAAGCCAAGATGGAACAACTGCAGCAAAGCTTCCCGGCGGGCGTCAAGTGGTTCATCGCGTTCGATTCGACGACTTTCATCACGCACGCGATCAAGGAAGTGATCATCACGCTGGTCGCGGCGGTGGTACTGGTGTTCATCGTGATGCTGGTGTTCCTGCAGAGCTTGCGCGCGACCCTGATTCCGACGCTGGTCGTGCCGGCAGCGCTGATGGGGGCGTTCATCGGCATGTACGCGCTCGGGTTCTCGATCAACCAGCTGAGCCTGTTCGGCATGGTGCTCGCGATCGGGATCGTCGTGGACGATGCGATCGTGGTGATCGAGGCGGTTGAACGCATCATGCGCGAGGAGGGCCTGTCACCGAAGGAAGCAACCCGCAAGGCGATGGGCCAGATCACGGGGCCGATCATCACGATCAGCGTGGTGCTCGCGGCGGTGTTCATTCCGAGCGCGATGCAGACGGGAAGCGTCGGGGTGATCTACCGGCAGTTCGCGCTCACCATCGCGATCTCGATGCTGTTCTCCGCGTTTCTCGCGCTGAGCTTCACGCCCGCGTTGTGCGCCACGATCCTGCGACCGGCGCACCTGAAAGCGAATTTCATCTTCCGCTGGTTCAATCGCGCCTACGACCGTTCGCAGGCCGCCTATACGCGCCGCGTGGATCAGTCGACCTATCACGCGTCACGCTGGATGGTGGCGTTTGCCGTCCTGGTGGTGATCACCGGCTTGCTGTTTGCGCGGTTGCCGGGGAGCTTTCTGCCGGACGAAGACCAGGGCTACACACTCGGTTTCGTGCAACTTCCGCCGGGCGCGACCATGAATCGCACCAAGGAAGTGCTCGCCGATATCAGTGGGCGCCTCAAGCAGCACGAGGCGGTGAACTCGATCTTCCAGGTGGCGGGCTTCAGCTTCATCGGCCAGGGCGAGAACGTCGGCATCCTCTTCATCCGCATGAAGGACTGGAGTGATCGCAAGACCAAGGCATCGGACTTCGTGGGGTGGGCCAACGGAATGGCGTTCATGACGGTAAAGAACGCACAGGTGTTCTTTGCGAATCTGCCGACCATCAGCGGCCTCGGGCAATTCGGCGGTTTCGATTTCTATCTCGAGGATCGTTCCGGACAAGGTCACGAGGCGCTGCTCGCCGCACAGGGAGCGCTGATGCAGAAGGCCTCGCAGAGCAAGATCCTGACCAACGTGCGCCCGAATTCTCTCGAGCCCGCGCCGCAGCTGCGCCTGACGCTCGATCGCGTGCAGGCACAGGCGATGGGCCTGCAAGTAAACGATGTGTTCTCAGCCGTGCGCCTGATGCTGGCACCGGTGTACATCAACGATTTCTATTTCGAGGGGCGAGTGCTGCGGGTACTGATGCAGGCCGACGCGCGGTTTCGCTCCAGCCCCGATTCGATCCGGCATTTCTATCTGCCGTCCACCCTGCCGGCGGCGGGCACCGAAACGCCAACACCGGCACTCATGGGGCGAGCGCCCGCGCACGTCGGCGACGTCGAATGTGCCGACCATGGTGCCGCTTTCTACAGTGATCAATTCGGACTGGATCGTCGCCTCACCCAGTCAGTCGCGCTACAACGGCTACGCAGCGGTCGAAATCACCGGCTCGAACGCGCCCGGCAAGAGCTCGGGCGAAGCGATGAAGGAGATGGAGCGCATCGTTGCGGAAGATCTGCCGCGCGGATTCGGCTTCGACTGGGCTGGGCAGTCGTTGCAGGAAATCCTCTCGGGGGCGGAGGCGCCGCTCCTCTTCGCGCTCTCGATCCTCGTCGTGTATCTGTGCCTTGCCGCACTCTACGAGAGCTGGTCCACGCCGCTCTCGGTGATGCTGATCGTGCCGCTCGGCGTCCTCGGCGCGCTGATCGCGGTGTCGCTTGCGGTTTCTGCCCAATGACGTCTACTTCAAGGTCGGACTCATCACAATCATTGGTTCGCGGCAAAGAACGCGATCCTGATCGTGGAGTTCGCGGTCGATGAGCAAGCGAAAGGCAAGAGCCTGCACGCCGCAGTGGTCGAGGCGGCGCGACTGCGGCTGCGCCCGATCCTCATGACGTCGTTCGCTTTCATTCTCGGTGTCTCGCCGCTGGTCTTCTCCACTGGCGCGGGAGCCAATGCGCGCCGGGCGATCGGCACCGGGGTCGTGGGCGGCATGCTGACCGCGGCGCTTCTCGGCGTGTTGTTCGTGCCGGTGTTCTACGTCGCGATACGTCGTTTGATGGGCGATAAGCTCAACGGGGAAGGCGAGAAGCCAGCGCGTCTGCCTGGGGCGGCTCACCGCCCTGATTTCGCCTGGGCGCCGGGGCTGAGTGGTCATCACCGAGCCGTTCGAATTGCCTGCGCGTCAAGGCTGGGAGTTTCACGAGCCCGTTCGGATTTGATTACATTGACGATACGTTGCCGTACAGCGCGAACGACAATGCACGTAGTTCTACGGTGTGCCGTTCGTGTCGGGCTCAGTGATGACTACTCAGCCCCGGCGCGCAGACTCCGTCAGTCGTCGAAGCCGACGCGCCCACGCAGGCGCTTGACGGATTTGCGGGTGCGCTTGCTCTCCAGGCGCCGCTCTTTGGCAGCCCGCGTCGGGCGCGTCGCATGGCGTATCTTCGGTTCGACGAGCGCCCGGCGAATGAGGTCTGCGAGTCGTTCATGGGCATCGCGCCGATTCTGCTCCTGCGTGCGATGCCGACGCGCGATGAGCAGTACGCTGCCATCGTCGTTGAGACGCTGACCTGCCAGCGCCCGCATGCGGGCTTTCACGCGCTCATTGAGGGCCTGCGTCCCGGCGAGATCGAAGCGCAGTTGCACGGCGGAGGCGACCTTGTTGACGTTCTGGCCGCCGGGACCGGAAGCGCGGACGAAACGCAGTTCGAGGTCGGAGTCGGGGATCTCGATCTGTCCTGAGATACGCAGACCCACGCGCGGGGCTTCTCAGTCCCGCCGTTGCGTCTTGCCGGAGATCGCCCAGTCCTCGGCGTCTTCGGGCGAAGCATGGACATGCACTTCGCGCTGCGCGACCGGGATGGTGATGTCGTTCTCCTTGAACAGGCGCCAGACGGTGCGATTGACTTCCGAGCGCACGTTGTTCACGCCCTCCTGCGGGTCTGCGATCCAGAAGCGCAGTTCCAAGTCCATACCGGATTCGGAGAACGCCATGAGTCGCGATACCGGCGCCGGCTCGCGCAGGATGCGCCGATGGCCCTCGGCTGCCTTGATCAGCACGCGCAGAGCAAGCTCCGGATCGTCCTTGTAGCTGATCCGCACCGGCACCTTGATGCGTACCTTCGGGTCCGTGTAGCTCCAGTTGATCACCGAGTTGGTGATGAGATTCTGGTTCGGCACCAGTGTCTCGACACCGTCGCGATCGCGCACCACGACGTAGCGGCCCTTGAGCTCCTGCACCCAGCCGAACCCTTCAGTGGTCGTGCCCCCGACGCCGGTAAAGCTGATCACGTCGCCCGGCTTGATGGATCGGTCCATCAGCAGTACGAAGCCACTCACGAAATTGCTGGCGATGGCCTGCAGGCCAAAGCCGAGGCCGATACCGAGTGCGCCGGTGAAGACCGTGAGCGTGCGCAGGTCGAGTCCGGCGTAGTTGAGGCCGATCAGGATGCTGAAAACGATCAGGAACGCGTGGATGAACTTCGACGCGCCGATTCGCGTGCTGACCGCGAGCCCGGACACCGCCATGAGCCGGCGCTCGATCCAGCGCGCCAGCCAGCTCGCGGCGAGGACGAACAACGTGATGATGAAAAGTGATTCGAGCAGCGACCAGACCGTGAGGGGATCCTTGCCCTTGGTGAGCGGAATGCTGTTCAAACGCGATCTTACGGGCGCCAGCCACCCGAACAGGTTGATCGCGACCACCGCCCAGATCACGAGTGTCAGGCGCGTCTCCCAGCCCTTGAGCCAGGTGTCAGGCCCCAGTGAAAGACGCAGCAGGAACACGGCGATGCGGATCAGCACCAGCGCGCCCATGAGCTGCAGCATCAGGTCGAGGAAATTGATCTCGAGCCCGAAGCTGTTGAGGAGGCCGCGGGTCAGGAACAGCAGCAGCGTGGCAATGATGAAGGGGCTGATCTTGATCGCCCCTTCGGCGAGTTGCTCGCGAAAATTGGTCGCGGGTGGCGCGTCCGGCGGTATCAGCCGATTGCGCAGGTAGCGTCCGAGGAACCATCCGAGGCCGAAGGTGGCGAGTACCGCCGCGATTTCGGTGAGCGTGTCACCGCTCGACATCTGGGTGAACAAGCCTTCGATAGCTTTGAAGAAGCTTTGCATCAGGCGTTGAGGTCAGGGATCAGCTGGCTTTCGAGTTTGGCGATCTGGTCCTTGAGGATGAGCTTGCGTTTCTTCAGGCGCTTGAGTTGCAGCTCGTCCACGTCGAAGTCGAGCGACAACCGGGCAATCACGTCGTCGAGGTCACGATGCTCGATCCGCAGTTGCCGCAGGCGCTCAATGTTCTTGAACAGCTCGGTATCGACGTTGTCGGGTGGCTGGCTCATGGTGCGAGCAGCACCTCAGGCGAGACTCTGCCAGACCGGTTCGATTCCAGCCGGTAGCTTAGCCAACCGGCCGGGCGGATTCCAAGGTATTTGTGGATCGTGGAAGTCCGAGCCGACAGAGCCTGCCAGCCCGAAGCGGGCTGCAAGGGCAGCGAGCGGCTCGATGTGCGCGAGGGCGCGACCGCACACGACTTCGATCGCAGTACCACCACTATCGCGAAACACGGTTACGAGTTGGCGTCGCGCGCCAGCGGACAGCGTATACCGCATCGGGTGTGCGAGGACCGCAACCCCGCCCGCGGCGCGAATCCACGGCACGACCTCCGAGACATCCGGGTAAGTCGCGGCCACGTGTGCAGCGCCGCCACGTCCGAGGTAACGCTTGAATGCCTCCGCCAGGCTGTGTACGTGCCGGCCCGAGACCAGAGCGCGGGCCAGGTGCGTTCGCGTAACAATCGAATGCTCAGCCTCGAGCTGCGCGAGCATTGCACGCCCCGGAATCGACTTGCGCTCCAGTCGCTCGGCGAGCGCTGCGAGGCGCAAGCGGCGCAGCACCTGCAGCCGGTCGATTCCCTCGACGAGCGCGGGGCTCCGGGAATCGATGCCGAGTCCGATGACATGAATCGTCTGCGCGCGCCAGGTCGAGGACAGTTCGATGCCGTCGAGCATGCGCAGGCCACGCTGGACACACTGTCCACGCGCAGCTTCGAGTCCCGCGGTCGTGTCGTGATCGGTGAGGGCCATCAGCTCAACGCCCGCATCCGCCACCCGATCGACCAGCTCGACGGGCGAGAGTACCCCGTCGGAGTGATTCGAATGGAGGTGCAGATCGACGTTGAGCATCGAACCTTTAGTGAACCTGGCGTGGCGCCAGCCCGACCGCCTCGAGCGTGATCCCCAGGAGTACCACGAAACCCTGTCGCCGGGTTGAACCGTCGTCGGTGTAGTCAAAGACGTAGTTGCGCCGCCAGGTCAACCGCCCGCCCGAGTCGCGTGCCGGTCGCATGCCGCTGAAGGCCACCGTGCCATCGAGAAACTGCACGTTGGCCGTGCGACAGGTGTCGAGCGCAACGGCATTGGCGTGCTCGCGAGCCCGCAGGGCTGCTTGCCAGAACCACGCTGTGAACAGGGCGCCGAGCACCAGAATGAAAGCGAACCACATCCGGCCGTATGATACCGGCGCCATGCATACGCCGCTCCCATCCATTCCCGATTGGGGCCGGATCGATACCGTGCTCCTGGACATGGACGGGACGATCCTGGACCTGAAATTCGACAATACGTTCTGGGGTGAGATCGTGCCGGCGAGATTCGCCACCGCACGAGGGCTTGAGCTCGATGCGGCCAAGGCACAGCTCAGCCCGGTATTCGCCGCCAAACAGGGCACACTCGACTGGTATTGCATCGAATACTGGAGCCGCGAGCTCGACCTCAACCTCGAGCAGCTAAAGCGTGAGGCGTGCGAGCACATCGCCTGGCTGCCACAAGCGGAGACCTTCGTGCGCAGAGTCCGGGGGTTTGGTAAGCGGCTCGCCCTCGTGACCAACGCTCACACGACCACGCTCGCGATCAAGGATGAGCACCTGGATTTCCGCGGGCATTTCGATGCGGTCTATTCCTCGCACACGTTCGGCTCGCCCAAGGAAAGCGCGCCGTTCTGGAGCGCCCTGCTGGCAGCCGAGCGTTTCGATCGTGAGCGCACGCTGTTCGTGGACGACAGTCTGCCTGTGCTGCGTGCCGCGCGTGATTTCGGTATGGGGTGGATCTATGCGATCGCCCGGCCCGACAGCACCCGGCCGCGACGCGAAATCGCGGAGTTTCCTGCGGTCAATTCAATCGACGAGCTGTTAGCTTCCCAAACGGAGGTGGCCATTGAACGAAGCAACTGTGGTTGAAGGGGTCGAATACGCGGGTTTCTGGGTCCGGGTCGCAGCGTCAATCATCGACAGCATCCTGGTGAGCCTGACGATCTCTCCCCTGGTGAGCGCGATCTATCGCTCCTCGGCGTACGACAACATCTCACTCAACAGTGACCCGGTGCAGGTGCTGAGTGCGCTGAGCGCCGAGATGTGGAGCCCGGCATCACGGGCGTCATTCATCCTGACCGCGATCGCCGTCATCGTGTTCTGGATCTACAAATCCGCGACCCCGGGCAAAATGATCTTCGGCGCGAAGATCGTCGATGCGCGTACCGGGGGACCAATGACGACAGGCCAGTGCATCGGCCGCTACCTTGGATACTACGTTTCGCTGTTCGCGCTGTGCCTTGGCTTTCTGTGGGTCGCGTTCGATCCGCGCAAGCAGGGATTTCACGACAAGCTCGCAAGCACGGTCGTCATCCGCACGCGCCGCAATGCCGCGGCCGACTTCAAGGGACCGCCGCCGCCCGTCAATCGAGGATAGTTAATTGGGTTGAGCGTGTCTTGCGGGCTGGGTAGTCATCACTGAGCCCGACACGAAGGGTACATCGTGGGACGACGAACGTTACCGTTCGCGCTGTTCACCGGCGTCTTATTCGCACAATCAAATCCGAACGGCTCGCTGATGAACACCCAGCCCGCAAGACACGCTCAGTTGGTGCCGTGCTAGCTGCGGGCGCGCGAGGTGCGCCGCTGACGGCGGCTGCGATGATGGCGTTGTGAGTGCGGGGCTCCGCCTTCTGCTTCCGGCCGCGGGCGGCGAGCGCCGGGCCAAGTCACTTCGGCGAGCATCTCCGGTGAGATCGCTTCTACAGGCACCTTGTGGCCGATGTAGGTTTCAATTTCGGGCAGGGAGATCACATATTCTTCACATCCGAAGCTGATCGCATCGCCCTCGGCGCCCAAGCGCGCAGTTCGACCGATGCGATGCACGTAGTCCTCCGCATCCTGCGGCAGGTCGTAATTGAAAATATGACTCACCTCGGGCACATGCAGGCCGCGTGAAGCAACATCCGTGGCGATCAGAATGGCGAGGTTGCCGCTGTGAAAGTCGCGCAGCATTCTCAGTCGCTTGCGCTGGGGAACGTCGCCGGAGAGCGCTTCGGCGTGAAAACCGTTCGCGCCGAGGACCTGCTCGAGCTCATCGGCCATGCGACGCGTATTGACGAACACCATGGTGCGATGCGGGTCCATGTGCCGCAGCAGCCCGATCAGCAGCGGCAGCTTTTCGTTCATTGCCGGGAAATAGAGGACCTGCGTAACACTGTCGACCATGACCTTGTCCGGCTCGACGCGCACCAGCTCGGGGTTATTCATGTGCTCGTAGGCGAGTTCGAGCACCCGGTGCGACAAAGTGGCGGAGAAGAGCATCGACAGACGCTGTTCCGGGCGCGGCAGACGGCGCAGGACGTAGCGGATATCGGCGATGAAGCCGAGATCGAACATCCGGTCCGCTTCGTCCAGCACGGCCACCTGGACGTGCCGCAGATCGAACACGCGCTGCTTGAAGAAATCGATGGTGCGTCCGGGCGTTCCGATCAGCACATCGACACCTTGTTCCAGGGTGCGCCGTTGTTTTTCGTAGTCCGTGCCCCCAAATGCCAGTCCCAGGGTCAATCCCGTGAACTGGCCGAGCGATTCGGCATCCTTGTGGATCTGTACTGCGAGCTCGCGCGTCGGCGCCAACACCAGCGCGCGTGGGGCTGTGCCCGGGCGTGTGGGCGAAGCTGCGCGAGTCAGCAGGCTGTTGAACAGCGCCACCAGGAACGCAGCAGTCTTGCCGGTGCCAGTTTGTGCCTGGCCCGCCACGTCGCGTCCCGCCAATGCCATCGGCAGCGTCTGGGCCTGAATCGGCGTACAAAGTTCAAAGCCGGCGTCCGCGATTCCGCGGGCGAGACTTGCAGGAAGATTCAGTGAATCGAAGCGCAGTTCAGATAGATGTGTTTCTGTCATCTAAGGAGACGATTGACTCACAGTGGTGAGAGCGAGGCTTGCAAATTGCCTCAAAGTTGGGTCCAATACCGCCCAGCCGTAGCGGCTCCGTCCGCACTTCCTTGAAGCTCCACCACCCGGCCTGATTATTTCGATACCCAACGCAGGGTCATTGTAACCGTAAATCGACTGCAGCACCGCGTCCGCCTGACGCTGCAAACGCCCTGAGGGGCTCTTCTTTCATCAAATTCCACATCGCATTGACGAGTTCGCACATCTTCATCCTTCATTTTCCCTTTGGGAGGTAGTTCCGAGTGGGGAAGCAAATCGTTCACACCACAGACGCCACGTTCGACGAGGACATTCTGAAATCTGCCACACCTGTGCTGCTCGACTTCTGGGCGGAGTGGTGTGGTCCGTGCAAGATGATCGCGCCGGTACTCGACGAAATCGCCGAGGAATACAAGGACCGGCTCAAGATCGCCAAGATCAACATCGATGAGAATCCGCACACGCCGCCTCGTTTCGGCATTCGCGGGATCCCGACGCTGATCCTGTTCAAGAACGGCACGGTGGAGGCGCAAAAAGTCGGCGCAGTCTCCAAGTCACAACTCGCCGCCTTCCTGGACAGCAACCTGTGAGAGGCTATCTCGGTAATTCGGCTCGCAGCCGACCCAACAAGGGGCAGGGTGGCGGTCGTCAGAACCGCAACAATGACCCCAATCGTGGCGGACGGCAGGATGATTTCCTGCCCGAGGACAACTTCGCCGACGGCGAAGGCCTCGACGTCATCACCCCCAGCGAACTTGCGGCCACACGCCGCTCGATGAATCTCACCGAGCTCAAGACCAAGCCGGTCTCGGAGCTGGTGGATCTCGCTACAACGATGAACCTGGAGAACATCGCGCGTTCTCGCAAGCAGGACATCATCTTCGCCATCCTGAAAGCGCACGCGCGCAATGGTGAGGACATCTACGGCGATGGCGTGCTCGAGATCCTGCAGGACGGCTTCGGCTTCCTGCGCTCGGCCGACAGCTCCTACCTGGCGGGTCCGGATGACATTTACGTCAGCCCGAGCCAGATCCGCCGCTTCAACCTGCGCACCGGGGATTCGATCTCCGGGCTCATCCGTCCGCCCAAGGACGGCGAGCGCTATTTCGCGCTGCTCAAGGTCGGAGAGATCAACTTCGATTCGCCCGAGAACTCGCGTCACAAGGTCCTGTTCGAGAACCTGACGCCGCTGTTCCCGAAAGAGCGTCTGAAGCTCGAGCGCGGTAACGGCAGCACGGAAGACTTGACCGCCCGCACCATCGATCTCATGGCGCCGATCGGCAAGGGCCAGCGCGGCCTCATCGTATCCCCGCCCAAGGCGGGCAAGACGATGCTGCTGCAGAACATCGCGACTGCGATCACGGCAAATCATCCCGAGTGCGTCCTCATCGTGCTGCTCATCGACGAGCGGCCGGAAGAGGTCACCGAGATGCAGCGCACTGTGAAGGGCGAGGTGGTCTCGAGCACGTTCGATGAGCCCGCCAGCCGCCACGTCCAGGTCGCCGAAATGGTGATCGAGAAGGCGAAGCGCCTGGTCGAGCACAAGCGTGATGTCGTGATCCTGCTCGACTCGATCACGCGACTGGCGCGCGCCTACAACACCGTCGTGCCCTCATCGGGCAAGGTGTTGACGGGTGGTGTCGATGCGAACGCGTTGCAGCGGCCCAAGCGCTTCTTCGGCGCGGCACGCAACATCGAGGAGGGCGGAAGCCTGACGATCCTCGCCACCGCGCTGATCGATACCGGCTCGAAGATGGACGATGTCATCTACGAGGAATTCAAGGGCACGGGCAACTCGGAGATTCACCTCGACCGGCGTATCTCTGAAAAGCGCGTATTCCCGGCGTTCAACATCAACCGTTCCGGCACGCGCAAGGAAGAGCTGATCACGGCGCAGGACGAGCTCGCGAAGATGTGGATCTTGCGCAAGCTCCTGCACCCGATGGATGAGCTGGCGGCAATCGAGTTCCTGCTCGATAAGATGAAGGACACGAAGACCAACGGTGAGTTCTTCGATGCGATGAAGCGGTAGCGCAACCCGGCAGCAAGGCGCGCGATGGCGCGCCAGGTCCGCTTTACCGATCGATAAGAACAAGAGGGAGATTTCCTGATGAGACTCAGGACCGCGGCTTTGTCGGTCGCGGCGATGGGCGTCGTGTTTGGCGACATCGGGACGAGCCCGTTGTACGCGCTGCGCGCCTGCTTTTCCGATGCGGCGGGAGTCAGCGTCAGCGCTTCCAGTGTCCTCGGCATTCTCTCGCTCATTTTCTGGTCCCTGGCGCTCGTCATTTCAGTCAAGTACGTCAGCATCATCCTGCGCGCTGACAATGATGGCGAAGGGGGCGTGCTCGCCCTGACGACGCGTGTCCTCAATGAGCGGCCCATGCGCGGTACGGCCGCGATCGCCACGCTCGGCCTCATCGGCTGTGCGCTCTTCTACGGCGATGGAGTCATCACCCCCGCAGTCACCGTACTCGGCGCCATTGAGGGGTTGAGTATCGCGACTCCCGCGCTAGGGCATATCGTCCTGCCGCTCGCGATCCTGGCACTGCTGTGGCTTTTCTCGATCCAGCGGCACGGAAGCGGTGCGATCGGTCGCCTGTTCGGTCCGGTCATGCTGTTGTGGTTCGCCGTCCTCGCGGGCCTCGGGAGTCCGCAGTATCGTGCTGCACCCGGTCGTGCTTGCGGCCGTGAATCCGGCCTACGCGTTCTGGTTTTTTTCGGAGCACTCCGCCGTGGCCTTTGCGGTGTTCGGAGCGGTATTTCTCACGGTCACGGGAGGTGAGGCGCTCTACTCCGACCTGGGGCACTTTGGACGGCGGCCGATCGCGATGGCCTGGTTCGTCGTGGTCTGGCCCTGCCTGTTGCTCAACTATTTCGGCCAGGGCGCGCTGCTGCTGGCATCGCCTCAGGCGATTATCAATCCGTTCTACCTGCTGGCGCCGCAGTGGGCCCTGATTCCGCTGGTGGTCCTTGCCACCGCGGCCAGCATCATCGCATCGCAAGCAGTCATCTCAGGCGTCTTCGCCATCACGCAGCAATGCCAGCAGCTCGGGTACATCCCGAGGGTGCGGATTCAGCATTCCTCCGCCGCATTGATTGGCCAGGTCTATGTCCCCTCGGTGAACTGGCTGAGCTGTGCCGCGACCGTAGCGCTTGCAGTCGGATTTGGATCCTCAGCCCACATCACTCACGCGTATGGTGTTGGCGTCTCGTGCACCATGCTGATTGATTCGATCTTGATCCTATTGCTGCTATGGGGCGCAACAGGTCGGTCCGAGCGGCTGCAGCTGTACGTGGTCTGTGGGCTGCTCGCCCTCGATGTCGCGTTCGTCATTTCCAACATGGACAAGGTGCCGACCGGAGGATGGTTCCCGATTCTCTTCGGGCTGACAATCTTTGGCGTGATGAAGACCTGGCAGCGCGGTCGTCTCGTCGTCACGGAAAGGATGCGGCGCGAAGAGCGACCAGTGGCCTGGTTTCTCGAACTGATCGAAAAAGAGCCGCCCGTGCGCGTCGAGGGGGTAGCGGTATTCCCAACCAGCAACACGACGGGTATCCCACGCACGCTGGTTCGCAATCTGAAGATGAACGGTGTCCTGCACGAGCACACGATCATCTTTTCCCTCATCACCGAGCGGGTGCCGCGCGTGAGCGAGGGCCGTCGGGTCAAGGTCCAGACACTCGCACCAGGTCTCTACCGGGTCATCGCGCGCATGGGGTTCATGGAATTTCCGGAGGTCCCCAAGCTGTTGCGCGCGGCTCAGCAGTGGCTACCAGTACGCACGGATGATGCCGTGTACTTCCTCGGGCGCGATGAGATCGTCATCGGCGACCGGCACGGCATGCACCGCTGGCGCAAGAAGCTGTTCCTATTCCTTGCGCGCAACTCACAGTACGCCGCCTCGAGCTTCGGAATCCCGCCCTCGCGGCTCATGGAAGTCGGTGGGCACGTGGAGATTTGAGACGGTCAATCGCCAATTGCCAATGCCAATGCACAGAGGCACTCTGGTGGCTGGATATTCGGGAACAGCGCTCGCGAAGAAGCTCGGCATCAAGGCTGGTAGCCGGGTGTTCGCGCGCGGAGCCCCCTCAAACTACAAGAAGTTGCTGGCCCCGCTGCCTGAAGGGGTGGCGATCGTGGCGCGCATGTCTGCCGACACGGACATCGCCCACCTCTTCGCCACGCGGCGTGCCGACCTCGCCCGTGAGATCAAGGCGGTGCTTGGCAAGATGCCCCAGGACGGGGCGATCTGGGTGTCGTGGCCGAAAAAATCCTCGAAGGTTCCAACCGACATCTCCGAGGACACGATCCGAGAAGTCGCGTTGCCCCTCGGTCTCGTCGATATCAAGGTGTGCGCAGTCGACGAGGTGTGGTCGGGCCTCAAGCTCGTCATCCGCCGCGAGAATCGCAAGTCGTAGCCCGCGCCGGATTGCGGGCGGCCGTCGGGTGACAAACCGTGCCGCCAGCGCCGGATCACGCTCGCTCCCGCAGTGTCTTACGAGGCAAACCCGCAAACACTGAAGCCGGCGCCGTCGGCAGGTGTCACCCGACGTCCACCCGCAATCCGGCACCGCTCAGGACTTGTGGCCTGTCGGCCGCGCTACTCGTCACCGGAGCCGTTCGGATTTGATGGTAGGCTGCGAGCCGACCCGATGGCGCGGTGCCGTGCAGCGCGAACGGCGGCGTTGGTCACTCTGCGGTTGATCGTTCGTGTCGGCTCCAGGGACGAGTAGCCCGGCCGAAGGCGCAAGGCCGCGCCGGCTACGATCCGCGGGCGATGGCGCGATAGCCGATGTCGCGCCGAAACTGCGCACCTGGCCACTGGATCGCATCCACCAGCGCATAGGCGTCTCGGCGAGCGCCGCGAATCGAATCACCGAGCCCCACTGCGCAGAGCACACGGCCGCCGTTGGTCACAACCTTGCTTTCCGCAAGCCTCGTGCCCGCGTGGAAGATTTTTCCGGGCAACCGCGCCGCGGCGCCGAGCCCGGTGATGACATCGCCTCTCGGATAGTTGTCGGGATAGCCCTGCGCCGCCATCACCACACCGAGTGCCGCACGCGAATCCCATTGCGCATCGACGTGGTTGAGCCGCCCGTCGAGCGCTGCAGTGCAAAGCTGGACCAGGTCTGACTTGAGTCGCATCAGCACCGGCTGCGTTTCCGGGTCGCCAAAGCGGCAATTGAACTCGAGCACGTTGGGCGTGCCGTCCTCGGCGATCATCAGGCCTGCGTAGAGGAATCCGGTGTAGGGCGTCCCGTCCTCGGCGAGCCCGAGGATCGTGGGCTCGATGACCTCGCGCATGATGCGTGCGTGCAGGAGAGGGGTGACGATGGGGGCGGGCGAGTACGCGCCCATTCCGCCCGTGTTGGGTCCGCGATCACCATCGTCGCGTCGTTTGTGATCCTGGGACGTCGCCAGCGGCAGAATATGGCGACCATCCGCCATGACGATGAAACTCACTTCCTCGCCCGCGAGGAACTCCTCGATGACGACTTCGCGACCCGCTTCACCGAACTGGCCGGCAAACATCGATTGCGCCGTGTCGATGGCCTGGGCCGGGCCTTCGGTGATGACGACGCCCTTGCCCGCCGCAAGTCCGCTCGCCTTGACGACTATCGGTGTCCGGTGCGCTTCAACGTAACCGGGATCGAACGTCTCGCGCGTGAAGGTGCGCGAGGCGGCGGTCGGGATGCGATGGCGGCGGAGAAACTCCTTCGTGTAGGCCTTGGAGCCTTCGAGCTGCGCGGCGCGCTGGACGGGACCAAAGCAGCGCAGCCCCGCGGCCTGGAATCGATCCACGACGCCAGCGACCAGCGGTCCCTCAGGCCCGACGATGGTGAGATCGACGCGCTCGCCCTTCGTAAACACTTCGAGGGCCGGCAAGTTGTCGGCTGAGATATCGACGTTACGAGTCTTGGGTTCGAAGGCGGTCCCTGCATTACCAGGCGCGACGAACACTTGCGTGATCAGGGGCGACTGCGCGGCTTTCCATGCCAGTGCATGCTCGCGGCCACCACCACCGATGATGAGTACTTTCATGGTGAGGGCGGCCTAGTGCCTGAAGTGCCTGACGCCGGTAAACACCATCGTCATGCCGTGCTCGTCGGCGGCGGTAATCACCTCAGGATCGCGCAACGAGCCGCCGGGCTGGATTACCGCCTTAATGCCGTGTTCGGCGGCAAGGTCGATGCCGTCGCGGAACGGGAAGAAGGCATCTGATGCCATCGAGGCGCCCCTGATGTCGAGTTTCGCATCCGCGGCTTTCATGGCGGCAATGCGGCTCGAGACGACTCGGCTCATCTGTCCAGCACCGATGCCCAGCGTCATGCCTTCGCGGGCATAAACGATCGCGTTCGATTTGACGAAGCGCGCAACCCGCCACGCAAAGAGGAGGTCCGCGACTTCGGCCTCAGTCGGCTCGCGCCGGCTCACCACGTCGAGATCGCCCGCGGTGATCGAATCGGTGTCGCGGGTCTGGACCAGGAGTCCACCGCCGACACTTCGATACTCCGGACCGAGCTCGACCGGTGCCTCGAGGTCGCCGAGCGCGATGGCCCGCACGTTTTCCTTGGCCTGCAGGGCTTCCAGCGCCGCCGCATCGAAGCTCGGCGCCAGGATCACCTCGACGAACTGCTGCTTGAGGATCGACTGAGTGGTCACGCCATCGAGCCGGCGGTTGAACGCGATGATTCCACCAAACGCAGAGGTCGGATCGGTGCGATACGCCTTGGCGTAGGCGACGCCGATGTCACCCGCGACCGCAACGCCGCAAGGATTGGCGTGTTTAACAATAACGCAGGCCGGTTGCGAGAACGTCCTGACGCATTCCAGTGCCGCGTCCGCGTCGGCGATGTTGTTGAAGGAGAGCTCCTTGCCTTGCAGCTGGTGCCCGCGCGCGATGCTGGCCCCTCTCGACCCCGGGTCGGTATAGAACGCGGCATGCTGGTGCGGATTCTCGCCGTAGCGCAGGTCGAGCTTCTTGTTGAAGACCGCGGTTAGCGTTTCGGGCCAGGACTCATCGGCGACCGGCCACCTCTGCATCAGGTACCCGGCGACTGTGGTGTCGTAACTCGCAGCGTGGGCAAATGCCTTCGCCGCCAACTGCGCCCGGAAGGCCTTCGATGTCTCCCCCGCATGCGCCTGCAGCTCATCGAGCAGTGCGGTGTAGTCGGCCGGATCGACGATCACGGTCACATCGGCGTGATTCTTGGCCGCAGCGCGCAGCATCGCCGGCCCGCCGATGTCGATGTTCTCGACCGCTTCCTCGTAGCTGCAGTCAGGACGCGCAATGGTCTGCGCGAAGGGATAGAGATTGACGATCAGAAGGTCGATGGGCTCGATGCCGTGCTCGGCCATCACGGCTTCGTCGATACCGCGCCGACCCAGCAGCCCGCCATGAATCTTCGGGTGCAGCGTCTTGACGCGCCCGCCCATGATTTCGGGGAAGCCGGTGTGCGCGGAGACTTCGGTGACGGCGACGCCGTTCTGCAGGAGGAGCCGGGCGGTGCCGCCCGTTGACAGGATTTCCACACCTCGCATCGCGAGGGCGCGGGCCAACTCGACGACGCCGGTCTTGTCGGACACGCTCAGCAGAGCGCGGCGCAACGGCGTCATTTCGAGAGTCCGAACTCCTTCAACTTCTTACGCAGGGTACCGCGATTGATACCGAGGATCACCGCGGCGCGGCTCTGGTTGCCCGAGGCATAGTCGAGCACCGCCTTGAACAGCGGTTCCTCCACTTCGCGCATCACCAGGTCATAGAGGGCCGCCGGCCGGTGACCGTTGAGGTTGGTGAAGTAGGTAGTGAGCGCTTCGTGGGCGTGATCTCGCAGGGGAATGTCCCTGCTTACCGCGCGAGCCACAGGCTCTCTGCGCAGTTTCGATTTCTTCTTGACCACCATTTAAGGTTCCCCGCTATCGTCAAGAATTTTTCTTCTTATCAAGCCGCCAGGCTGATACCCGATGCCAGTTGATCAAAGTACTCGCGGGCCATCGCGAACTGCGCATCGATCGTCGTCGCCGTCATCACTCGCTTGCGGAATTCTCCTGCTTCGGAATGATGCTGGCAGTACCAGCTCAGATGTTTACGCGCCACTCGAACACCCGTGTCTTCTCCGTAATGCGAGTACAGGGCTTTCAAGTGGGCGAGCAGAATATCACGGACTTCTTGGAGCGCAACCGGAACGTGCTCACGTCCGTTGGCGAGGAAAAAGTTGACTTCGCGAAAAATCCATGGCCGACCCTGTGCACCGCGCCCGATCATCACGCCATCGACGCCAGTCGATTGAAAAATCTCACGAGCCTTCAGCGGTGAATCGATATCGCCGTTCGCGAACACCGGAATCTTCACCGCGGCCTTGATGGCGCATACAGTTTCGTGCTCCGCGCTGCCACGGAACATGCACGCGCGCGTGCGTCCATGCACCGCGAGTGCCAGCACGCCACTCGCCTCAGCAATTTTCGCGATCGTGATGCCATTGCGATGCTCCGGACTCCATCCGGTGCGGATCTTGAGCGTCACCGGCACGCTTACGGCACGCACGACGCTCTCCAGGATGCGTGCTACCAGCTGTTCATCGCGCAACAACGCCGATCCGGCCGCCTTGTTGCAGACTTTTTTCGCGGGGCAGCCCATGTTGATGTCGATGATCTGCGCCCCGGCATCGACATTGAGCCGCGCGGCCTCCGACAGCATCTGCGGCTCGGCTCCTGCGATCTGAACGATGCGCGGTTCAGGCTCATCTTCGTGGGTCATGCGCCGTTGCGACTTGGCCGTGTGCCACAGGCGGGCATCGGCAGTGAGCATCTCCGATGCGGCGATGCCTGCGCCCAGCCGCCGGCACAGCATGCGGAACGGACGATCGGTCACGCCCGCCATTGGCGCGAGCGCCAGCGGGGAAGAGAGCGAATATGGACCGATCTGCAGCAAACGCGAGACCTCAGCCCGGCTCTTTGGGCTGATCAGCCGCGCATTTCAGGTTCGTCGCGCTGCGCAGGCACACATCGAGCTCGAATCCCACGGCGTCCTTGCCTGGATCGACGATGGCGATGTCGGCATCGACGCGCTGCCCGGCACCGAGCAGGTCATTTTCGCCCGGCGGCACATGCAGATACTCTCGCGGCTCGAGGTCCCGCAAGCCGACACGCCCGCCGAACCGATCCTGAAGCGTGAGTCGCAGCAGCGGATAGGGCTGGGCCTGCTTCGCTGAATTGAAAACGCTGGCCCGCACGCGAAGCGTGCCGATATCGCCCGGTTCAGCCGCTGCGCCCCATTGGCGCAGCTCGTAGGCGTTCAGATCCCAGTGAGGCGACAACGTCACACCGAGCCCGCGGTAGATGGTGCCGATCGCCGACCCGAATACGGGGCTGCGCGCCAACGCGTCGCGATTGAAATTGATGAGCTGAATCGCGAGGAGTAGCGCCAACGCCCCACTCGCGAGCCCCCAGCGCTTGGTCAATTGCTTGCGTTGTTGCTGATCGGCCTCCAGGGCCGTGGCGGCTTCGGAATCGACCTCGGCCACACCGTCATTGAACTTCAGGTGCGTGCCGGAGGGCAGCACGAACTCGGCGCGGGTGGTCGGGTCGTTCGCGAACGCTTTTTCAATCTCGCGCTTGAGGTCCGTGTCGCTGTCGCCATCGTTGGCCGCCGGCTCCAGCATGGCGGCACTGAACTCCGAGGTCTGGTTGTCGGTGTCGATGTCAGGATCCGAAGTCGCCGGCGCCAGGCTCGCCGTCACCTGGACGTCTTCGCCCTCGAGGGACATCGCCTCGAGCGTGACTGAGTCCTCTATATCGATGATCTCGTGCTCGGCAGTGTCCTCATCGGAGGGCGTCGGAATCGGAACCGGCGGCTCGGCGGGCTTGATCTGCAGCGACGGCGCTGGCGCCTTGACGAACACGCGATTGAGGTCATCGACCGTCAGGTCGAATTCGAGTGCCGACTCCGGGATGTCCTGGTTCGAATAGTCGTCAGGATCGAACGGCAGATCGGAGGCGCGGCGGTTCGGTCCTTCCAGAATGTCCGGGGGCGGCGTTTCACCGGGCTCGACACCCGGCGGCACATCGGCATCCGGCTGATCGATCAGGAAGGTGAGCGCATTGAAGACGTGCGAGCAACGCCCGCAGCGCACGCGTCCCTGCGCAGCCTTGAGCATCGCGACGGTGACGCGAAAAACCGTCTGGCACTGAGGACACTGCGTGAACAAGTCAGCGACGCTCCCCGTTCAGGCACACCCACGACTCCCGGGTGGCGAACGCGCGCATATCAAACCACGGCGCGCAAGCCAGTGTCACGGACGCAGCCTGCGATTCGAGGATGCCGCAGAGCGCAATCTTGCCGCCCGGGCGGACCAGCGCGGCAAACCTCGGCGCCAGCTCGATCAACGGGTCCGAGAGAATATTGGCGATGAGCACATCGACCGGTTGGCTCGCTTGCTCAGGAGATCCGACACGGATGCGATCGACAACATCGTTGCGCCGGGCGTTGTCGGTCGTGGCGGTGCACGCCTGAGGATCGATATCGACGCCAAGCACGCTGCGTGCTCCGAGCTTCACGGCGGCGATGGCGAGGATCCCTGAACCGCAACCGAAGTCGATCACCTCGCGATCATCGAAGGGCGGTGGCGTCGAGCCATTCGAGGCACATCGCCGTGGTCGGGTGCGTCCCGGTGCCGAAGGCGAGGCCCGGATCGAGCCAGACCACGACCGCATTCTCTGCGGTCTCGGGCGGTGACTGACCGTGCGGGCAGACCCAGAGACGACGCCCGAAACGGAGCGGGCGAAAGTCCTTGAGCCATTCACGTTCCCAGGCGCGATCCTCCAGCGCGTCGAATTGATAGTCGTGCGGATCGCGGTCGCTCACGGTGCGAAGCTGCTCGACGATCTGCTCGGGATCGCGCGCTGCTTCGAAGAGAGCTGTCAGCCGAACCTCGCTCCACAGCGGTGTCTCGCCGGGACGCGGCTCGAGAATCGGAGCATCGCCGGCGTCAGCCAGGCACACCGACAGCGCGCCCGCCTTGAGGCAGGCTGACTCGAGCTGCTCGACCTCCTCAGCACGCAGGTCGATGGTGAGTTGCAGAAATGGCATCAGGAGGAAGGCATCAGGCCACGAGCAAAGAGATTGACGGGATGTTTCGACGCCTGAGGGCCCAGGCCCAAGGCTTGAGAAAGGTTACTTCAGGCCGAGACGCCGCTCGAGGTAGTGAATGTCCAGGCTGCCCGAGCGGAACGCCGCGTGATTGAAGATTTCCTGGTGCAGCGGAATGTTGGTCTTGATGCCTTCGACCACCATCTCGGCGAGCGCGTTGCGCATGCGAGCGATCGCAGATTCACGCGACTCCCCGTGGGCGATGATCTTGCCGATCATCGAATCGTAGTAGGGCGGCACGTTGTAGCCTGAGTAGACGTGGCTGTCGACGCGGATGCCGGGGCCGCCCGGCGCATGCCAGAGCCGTACCGGCCCGGGGGAGGGAATGAAACCCTTCGGATCCTCGGCGTTGATGCGGCACTCGATCGCGTGGCCGCGAACTTCGATCTCATTCTGCGTGAAGGTGAGGGGCTCGCCCCCGGCGATCAGGAGTTGCATCTTGACGATATCGATGCCGGTGATCATCTCGGTGACCGGGTGCTCGACCTGGATGCGCGTGTTCATCTCGATGAAGTAGAACTCATTGTCCTGGTAAAGGAACTCGAGCGTCCCCGCACCGCGATAGCCCACTTCCTTGCACGCGGCCGTGCAGCGGTCACCCATCGTGCGACGCTGTTTCACGGTAATGCCCGGCGCGGGTGCTTCCTCGATGACTTTCTGATGCCGCCGCTGCATCGAGCAGTCGCGCTCCCCGAGGCTCACCACGTTGCCGAAGTTATCGCCGAGGATCTGGAACTCGATGTGGCGCGGGCGCTCGAGGAATTTCTCCATGTAGACCTGCTCGTTTCCGAACGCCGCCAGCGCCTCGGCCTGCGTGATGTGGATCGCGTTGAGGAGCGTCGCTTCGCTATGGACGACGCGCATGCCGCGCCCACCCCCGCCGCCCGAGGCCTTGATGATCACCGGGTAGCCGATATCACGCGCGATGCGGAAGTTCTCCTCCGACTCCTTGACCAGTGGCCCATCGGAGCCCGGCACGCACGGCACGTTGTTCTTTTTCATGACGCGGATGGCGGAGACCTTGTCGCCCATCAGGCGGATGGTCTCGCTGCGCGGTCCGACGAAAATGAAGCCGCTCTTCTCGACGCGCTCTGCGAAGTCCGCGTTCTCGGACAGAAAACCGTAGCCCGGGTGTATGGCGACGGCATCCGTCACCTCGGCGGCGCTGATGATCGCCGGCATGTTGAGATAGCTCAGCGCCGACTGCGGCGGCCCGATGCACACGGTCTCATCGGCGAGGAGCACGTGCTTCTGGTTGTAGTCGGCGGTGGAATGCACCGCGACGGTCTTGATACCGAGCTCGCGGCAGGCTCTCAGGATCCGCAGCGCGATCTCGCCGCGATTTGCGATGACAATCTTGTCGAGCATGCTGGCCGCTTATTCGATGACGAAAAGCGGCTGACCGAACTCCACCGGCTCGCCGTTCTTGGCGAGGATCGCGGTCACGCGGCCCTCCTTGTCCGACTCGATCTGGTTCATCATCTTCATCGCTTCGATGATGCAGAGCGTCTGCCCGACCTTGACGTCAGTGCCGATGTCGACAAAGGGCTTCGAGCCCGGCGCGGCCGAAGCGTAGAAAGTGCCGACCATTGGCGCGGTGACGACGTTCTCGGCGGACGGAGGCTTTTCGGCGCCTGCAGAAGTGGCTGGCACGGCGGCCGCTGGAACACTTGGCGCCGAGGCGGGTGCAGCGGGCGCCGCCATCGCCGGAGCAGCGGATTGCGCCATCTGCGTAACGACGTGGCTGCTCCCATAGCGGCTGATGCGCACCGATTCTTCGCCCTCGGTGATCTCGATCTCGGCGATCCCCGACTCCTCGAGGAGCTCGATGAGCTTCTTGACCTTGCGGATGTCCATGCACGTGCTCCTGGAGTCTCAGCTCTTGGGGATCGCAGCGAGATGCGCGAGCGCGGCCTGCAGTGCGAACTCGTAACCCTGGGCGCCGAACCCGACGATCGAGCCGACCGCGATGTCGGAGAAGAAAGACTGACGTCGGAACGGCTCGCGCGCGTGCACGTTGCTCAGGTGCACTTCAATGAACGGAACCCGTACCGCGAGCAGGGCATCGCGGATCGCGACGCTCGTATGGGTGAATCCCCCCGGATTGAAGATGATGAAATCCACCTTGTCCGCCGGGGCGCTCTGGATCCGATCGATCAACTCGTGCTCGGCGTTGCTCTGGTACGCGACGAGCGAGTGCTTCGCCTTGGCCGCAAGGTCGGTGAGCCGCTGTTCGATAGACGCCAGCGTGTCCCCGCCGTAGAGCGCGGGTTCCCGGGTGCCCAACAGGTTCAGGTTGGGCCCATTAAGAAGAAGCAGTCGTCCCATCCGCCTGAGTTTTACTTATCGCGTTGGACGCAGATGGCGGCAAGTTTAAGCACAGATCGACGCAGATGGGTACTTTTTCATGTCAATGGACTGTGAAGGCCACCAAAATCAGCAAGATGGCGGCAGATCGGTGCAGGACGGGGGTCGGGGAGTGTATTTCGGATCGGTTCCGATTTCACTACGGGCAGATCGGCGGAGGTTACCGGCGATCGCCCGCGTCGCCTGCGGGTGGGTGGCTACTTCGGGCTACTTCGCGTCGAGCGGGCTCAGTACTCCGCGGCCACCGCGGTTGAGGACATGGGTGTAGATCATCGTTGTCTTTACGTCGCTGTGACCGAGCAGCTCCTGCACGGTGCGGATGTCGTAGCCCGATTCCAGGAGATGGGTCGCGAAGGAATGGCGGAAGGTGTGGCAGCCAACGGGCTTGTCGATGCCCGCGCGACGCACGGCGGATCGAACCGCAGCCTGGAGCGTCGTCGGCGCCATGTGAAAACGGTAAACGATTCCGGAATCGCGATCAGGCGAGCGAATGCTGGACGGAAATACGAACTGCCAACCCCACTCGATGTTGGCGGTCGGGTACTTGCGCGCGAGCGCGAAGGGCAAGGGGGCGCGGCCGAACCCGGCGGCGAGATCGCGCTCGTGCAGCGTCTTCACGACGCCGAGGTGACGTTGCAGCGATTCGCGCAGCGTCGCGGGCAACAGTGTCCTGCGGTCCTTACGTCCCTTGCCATCGCGGACCGTGATCTGGTTGTAGGCAAAGTCGATGTCCTTGACTCGCAGCGTCACGCACTCGAGCAGCCGCAGTCCCGCGCCATAGAGCAGGTTCACGGCAAGCCAAGGCGTCCCACGCAGCTGCTCCAACACGCGGCGTGCCTCCTCTCGCGTGAGCACAACCGGCACCCGCACCGATCGACGGGCACGATCGACATTGGCGAGCCAGGGCAGCTCGATCATGAGGACGCGCTTGTAGAGAAAGAGAATCGCGCTAAGGGCCTGGCTCTGCGTTGACGCAGTGACGCGACGCTCGTTGGCGAGGTAGTTGAGGAAGCCCTTGATCTCATCGGCGCCGAGCTCGCGCGGGTGACGCAGGCGATGAAACTTGATGAAGGCGCGCGCCCAGTTGACGTAGGTCTTCTCCGTTCGATAGCTGTAGTGACGGCGGCGCGCAGCGAGACGGATCTGATCGAGAAGTCGCGGGCCTTCCATGGCTGCATCCTTTCCATGAATCGGCCATACGGCCAATTCGCAACGAAACTCTTGATTTAACTCAACGTCGTCAGATTAGACGCAACTCTTGTGCATTCGTGCTGAGCTTTATCGAGCTTTGCAATCCAAGTTGTTGATGCACAGACACCGCGGCAAGATAGACGCAATGTTTGCGCCTTTAAAAGCACATATTCGTCGGTCTACTTAGAGTTAGACGTTAGGCGTCGCAAACGCTCCTCAAGCATGTCGCGAGTCATCGTCACGGGCGGTCCAGGCGCGGGGAAGACCACGCTCTTGCTGGCGCTACAGGCCGGCGGCTACACCGTCGTTGGCGATAGCGCGCGCACCATCATCAAGGATCGCCGTGGGCGCGGGCTGAGTCCACGACCGAATGCGCATGACTTCGCGCAAGAAATGCTACGAATGGACATCGAGAACTTCGTTCAACACGCTGCGACTCCGAGCCACGTCTTCTTTGAGCGAAGCGTCCTCGATGCTCTTTGCGCCCTCGATCACGTCACACCCCTTAGCGAAAGCGAGTTGAGTATGTGGCTCGCAAAGTACCAATACTATTCCAAGGTCTTCGTCTTGCCTCCGTGGAAGGCGATCTACGTCCCCGATGCTGAACGTGACCACACGTTCGAGCACGCTCAGTCGGTCCACAGCACCGTGCTGGAGTGGTACCGTCGGTGCCGATATCAGCTCGTCGAGGTACCGAGAGTTTCGGTTGCCGAGCGTTGTACATATGTGCTGCAAGCGCTGGCGAACAGCGACGCCTAACAACGCGTTGGAGCAAACGCGAGAGGGATAAAGTGCCAGCATCCATTACACAGCGGCGCGTCGCTCAACGCGGACGTTAGACGGCAGCTTGCACGTGGTCGACGCAAACGATTGGCGGCTGCAGGGGCAGGAGCGATATCTCAAAGGCGCATCGCTCATTCGTCGTGAGTACAAGAGGTCCGCGCCAAATCCGGCTTGGGACCACGATCACTGCGAGTTTTGTGGCGCCAAGTTCATGGTCGAGGACGTTCCAGGCGTCTTGCACGAGGGTTACTGCACCGAAGATGAGTATCGGTGGATATGCTCGCCGTGCTTCGACGACTTCAGACAGCATTTTGATTGGCAGGTTAACGAGTCGGCATGAGCTGCCGTCTAACAACGCGTTGGAGCAGACGCCAAGGGATAAAGTGAGGGGCAATCCATGAGCGACACCACGCGCAGGCGCGTCCTGAAGTCCATCCTTACCGCCCCGGCACTCTTCGGTCTCGCGCGCGCGCTCCGCGCATCCGCCCAGGACGACCCGTTCATCGCTTCCGCCGCCGAGGCGCGCGACGTGTTTGACTTCGAGCGGCTCGCGCGCGCGAGGCTACCGCCCGCCCACTGGGGTTATCTCCAGACCGGGGTAGACGGCGACGCGACGCTTCACGCCAACGACGCGGGCTTCGCGAACTACAGCCTGCGCGTGCGGCGGCTGGTGGACATTTCCCGGATCGACACGTCCGTCAGCCTCTTCGGCACGACCTGGCAGTCGCCGATCTTCCTCGATCCGGTCGGAAGCCAGCGTGCGTTCCACCCGGACGGTGAGATCGCGAGCGCGAAAGCGGCCCGCTCGCAGAAACACCTGCAGATTCTCTCGACGGTTTCATCGACCGGCGTCGAGGACGTGAGCGCCGCGCGCGGCGAGCCGGTTTGGTACCAACTCTATCCCACCGACCAATGGCCCCTGACCTTGGCAATCGTTCGTCGTGTCGAGGCAGCCGGCTGCCCGGTGCTGGTGCTGACGGTCGACCTGCAGGGCGGCACGAACCGCGTCACGCTCGAGCGTGCGAAACGGCTCGATTCCCGCGACTGCACCGCCTGCCACACGAACAGCACCCGGCTCGCCGACGAAATCGCGCGCAAGCCGATGTTCCGCGGCCTCGACGTCAAGGCAGTTGACGACCTAACGCCGCCCGACATGAACTGGGACTACGTCAAGCGCCTGCGCGACATCTGGCCGCGCAAGCTCGTCGTCAAAGGTCTCGTCACGCGCGAGGACGCGCTGCTCGCGATCGAGCACGGCGTCGACGGCATCATCGTCTCGAACCACGGAGGGCGCGCCGAGGACAGCGGCCGCGCATCGATCGACAGCCTCGCCGAAGTCGCGCCGGCGGTCGCCGGCCGTGTTCCGGTGCTCATGGACGGCGGCGTGCGTCGCGGCACCGACGTTTTCAAGGCGTTGGCGCTCGGCGCCAATGCGGTCGGCATCGGCCGGCCCTACATCTGGGGACTCGCTTCCTTCGGGCAGGAAGGTGTCGAGCGCGTGCTCGAGATGCTGCAGTCGGAGCTCGCCGGCAACATGCGCCAGGCGGGAACACGCAGCCTCGCCGAGATCAACGCGTCACTCATCGTCGACCGACGGCGGCCATGAGCCGTGCGTAGAGCCATCAATCACGCTGATAGGCTGGACGCACGATGATCGACCCATGTTGACGCGCCGCGAACTCCTGGCACGCCTGGCTGGCGTCGCGGCATTACCAGTCGCCGCAGTGTCGTGCAGCCGCGGCCCGGCGGGTTCTTCCGTCTCGACAGTCACGAGCCCACTGCACTACTCGAGTCTGGCGGACGTGGCCAAGCTGATCGCGGCACGGGAGCTCCAGTCGACAGACCTCACGCGACAACTGCTCGACCGGATCGCCGCGGTGGACGGGCGCCTGCAGAGCTACGTCACGGTCATGGCCGACCAGGCGATCGCGAGCGCTCGGCGCGCGGACGCCGAGATCCGCGCCGGCCGGTACCGCGGGCCTCTGCATGGCGTGCCCATCGCGGTGAAAGACCTTTGCTATACGCGCGGCGTTCGCACCATGGCAGGCACGAAGGTCTTCTCGGACTTCGTACCCGACTTCGACGCGACCGTCGTCGCGCGGCTGGAAGCTGCGGGTGCGGTCATCCTCGGTAAGCTCGTCTTGTGCGAAGGTGCGTTCGGACCGTATTTTCCCGGCTTCCAGGTGCCGGTGAACCCGTGGGACAGCACACGGTGGAGCGGCGTGTCATCGAGTGGCTCCGGCGTGGCGACGGCGGCGGGCTTGTGCTTTGCGTCGGTTGGTACGGACACGGGGGGCTCGATCAGGTACCCATCGGCCGCGAACGGCTGCGTTGGGCTCAAGCCCACGTATGGCCGGGTGAGCCGCTACGGCGTGTTCGCCCTGGCCGCCTCCATGGATCACGTCGGGCCGATGACTCGCACGGTGGAAGACGCCGCCATCATGTTCGAAGCGATGGCCGGTCCCGATCCTCACGACTCTACGTCGCTGCCCGACCCGGTACCCTCGGTACGAGCCGAACTGGGTCGAGGCATCGCGGGCCTACGCGTCGGTTTCGACCGTCGCTATGCCACCGATAACGTGGACCCTGATGTCGCCAAGGCGATGGATGACGTGCTCGCTGAACTGACTCGATTGGGCGCGACCATCGTGGCCGTCAACATGCCGGACGTCAGCAAAGTCGGCAGCGCCTGGCTCGACCTGTGTGCGGTGGAGGCGCTTGCCGCCCATGCGAAGACGTTCCCGAGCCGGGCCAGCGAGTACGGGCCGGGACTTCGCGCTGCGCTCGAGTCTGGTCAGCGAGTCACTCCCGCGGCGCTGGCGGCGGCCGCGAAGGTTCGATCAGAAGTCACCGCGTCACTCGAGCGCATGCTGAACACCGTCGATTGTCTGGTGTGTCCGTCGATGGCGAACACTGCACGTGTGAAGGAGGCGGATCCGTTCGACGAAGAGACCGACGAATCGTGGAGCGAACAGGTCCGGAATGACATTCACACCCAACCGTTCAACTTCAGCGGCAGCCCGACCTTGTCGTTGCCTTGCGGTTTCTCGGCGGACGGCCTGCCGCTGAGCGTGCAATTCGTTGGTCGCCGGTTGAGCGAATCGGTGCTAGGCCGCATCGGTCACGCGTACGAGCAGGCGACCCCGTGGCACTCGAAACATCCGGCCATCTAACCGCCACTCAGGTCAAGTGACGCACCCGATCTCCAAGGGGAATCCTCGCTCGTGGCGCGCTGGCTAACATCCAAATGGAGCGGACGCCCCACCGTCTTGCGCGATCATGTCGCCAGGGCGCGCAGCTCTTTGGCGCGTTGACCGACAGGTCGCCCCACGGTGAACATTGTCATCAACGGCTCGGCGTCGCGCTGGCTCTTGCCTACTGGCTGACGAAGTCAGGACATGAGGTTCTCCTCGTCGAGGAGGCGCCGTCGGCTTGTGTGGGCGGCTACATCATCGATTTTTCGGGGAGCGGCTACGACATCGCCGAGAAGATGGGCCTCATCGGCGCCATCCGGCGCCTCGGCTATGAGGTGCGCGAAGTGCGGTTCGTCGTCGCGACGGGCTGAAGCGAGCTGGATTCGACGTCACGGTCTTCGGCCGGCTGACCCACGATCGGTTTACAAGGGTGCGCCGTTCGATGTTTCGGCCACGATCTATCGAGCCGTCGAGGGGAAAGTTGAGACGATCTTCGGCGATTCGTGGATGGCATCGACGGCTACGCAAGGGCGTGCGCGTCGCCTTGGATCATGCGCGCCCCGCCGCCGACCTGGTCATCGGCGTCGACGGTCTTCACGCGAGCGGTCGTCTTGCATTCGGATCAGTTCGGCATTCTCGTCTCGCTCGACTACCATGTCGCGGTTCGAGGTCGACGGCTACCGTCCGCGCGATGAACTCGTCTACGTGAGCCACGCCTGCGGGAGGCAGATTGTCACGGTTCGCCATGCGCGATGACAGAACGCTTTTCCTCTTCATCTTTCGTAACGAACACATTCGCGTTGAAGAGCCGAAATCCATTCTACGGGATGCCTTTGCCGATTCCGGCTGGGAGTGGCCGCAGATCGAGAAGGAACTCGAACGCACGAGCGACCTTTACTTCGACACCGTCAGCCAAATTCAGATGGACCGATGGACGAAAGGACGGACGGCACTGGTCGGCGACGCGGTCGCCAACGTCTAGGTCATGGGTCGGGACCGCAGCCATGGGCGGGCGCCATCTTCGCCGGTGAGCTCCGCGTCGCGATTTTTCGGCGTCACTTATCGCCGGGCACGATCAGCGGCTGATGCCATTTGTGACGGAGGGCCGCGTCGACATTCGCTGACCATGTGGCTCAGACATCCCTGGTATCACGTTCCGGAACGTGGTGACGAAGCTGATGGAGTGCCATTCATCGCTGAGTCACTCGTCGGCCGCGATCTCCGCGACGACATCGAGCTGCCGGACTACGGATGTGCAGGGTGGTGATTGAGGTGCTGCCCGACGAAGAAGCCGAGAAACATCGGCAGCTCCGTGTAATAGACGAGTCGGGTGAGGACTATTTATATCCCGAGCGCTTCTTTGCCGCGATCGAACTTCCTCAACCGTTGCGCAAGGCCGTATTGTCCGCCGCCTAACAACTTTGGACGCGAACGCGCGGGCCATGCGTGCACGCGACGGGCCACGGCGATTGTCTAATTCTTCGCGCTGAAACCCAACTCTCGCACGAGGGTGTCATAGCGCGGGTCGGCTCGGAGCGGGTCGAGGATCGGATCGACGAACACGTTCCCCGTCAATCCGGGGTCGCGGATTTTCCGCGCGTTCGCGAGCCACCGGAACGCCTCGTCACGATCGCCGAGCCGGGCATTGATCTCGGCAAACTGGTAGGAAGCCGCCTCGCCGATGTTCTTCGCGTTCAGCATCGCGTCCATCTCCGCGCGCGCGAGGTCTTTCTTGTCCTGCGTGGCGAACACGAGGGCCCGGCCCGTCATGCGTGCCCATTGCACGCTCTCCAGGTCGAATTCGGCGAGCGCCTCGTCCGGCCGGCGCAGCAGCAGCAGCGCTGAACCCGAGCTGGCCGTGGACCGTCGGGCGATCAGCCGCGAGCGCTACGGCGCGGCGCGCGGCGGCCTCCGCCTTGTCATACTGGCGGGCATTCTGCAGAGCCGACGACAGGGCCAGGTGCGCCTGCGGCGCCAGCGGGTCAAGCTCGATCGCCTTCTTGGCAGCCGCGATCGCCGCCTCGTGATTGCCGAGACTCGACTGGAAGTTCGCGTAGTTCTGCTGGACGTCGAAACTCCCCGGATTGAGCTGAAGCGCATGCTCCGCGGAGACCTTCGATGCTTCCAGGTCGAGATCGACGGCCGCCTGAACGTAACTGAGCGAAAGGTAGGCCTCGGCCAGGTCCGGCGCGAGTTCGATGGCGCGCATGGAAGCGTCGCGCGACTGCCTGAAGCCCGTGTCATAAGGCAGGTAGGCGTTCGAGGCCATCGTGGAAAGCGTACCGGCCTTGCCGACATAAGCGCGGGCATAGCCCGGGTCGATGCGGATGGCCTCCTCGAACGCGGCGAGCGCCGCTTTCAACGTGTCCTCGGCTTCACCCTTGTTCTTCTGGAACCGGCCCTGCAGATAGGCTTCGTAAGCCTCCGGCGCGTGGGTGCCACCTGTTTCCTGCACGGAAGTTTTCGCCTGCAGCAAGCGCACCTTCAGGGCATCAACGACCTCTTTCGAGATCTCGTCCTGCACTGCGAAGATGTCGTTCACATCGCGGTCGTAGGTCTCGGACCACAGGTGCGAGCTGTCGGCGGCACGGATCAGCTGCGTCGTGATGCGCACGCGGACTCCGGCCTTGCGCACACTTCCTTCAAGCACGTTGTCCACGTTTAGGTCGCGCGCGACCTCGGCGATCTTCGCGTCCTTGCCCTTGTAGGCAAAGGACGAGGTGCGCGCGATCACGCGCAGTCCAGGCACGTTGGCAAGCACGTTCAGGAGCTCTTCCGTGAGGCCGTCGGAGAAGTATTCGTTCGCCTTGTCTTCGCTCATGTTGACGAACGGCAGCACCGCGATAGACACGAGCGATGCGGAAGCCGGCGGCGTGGTCAGCGCTGCTTGCGACGTGGTCGAGGGAGTGCTCGCCGTGCCGGCGTGACCGCGGAAGCGATCGGCTACAACCAGCCCGCCTGCGCAGACGAGCAGCACGATGACGATCAGGTCGAGCTTACGGGCCGTCCGCACCGTCACCGAGGTCTCTCGCGCGACTTCCTGCTCGCGCTTCAGGCCCTCTGGCGTGAGCTCGTAGACCCAGGCGAAGATCAGGACTAGCGGCAAGCCGAGGAGCAGCAGGGCGAAGAGTAGGCGAACGCCCCAAGGCGGGATGCCAAGCGCGCCGAACAGGAGCTCGCCGACCTGGAGAAGCACCCAGCTCGCGACGGCATAGAGGACAGCGACCCTTATGACGTTGCGGCGTTTGAGCTCTGAGTAGAAAGACATACCAGCCGCAGCATCATATCGGCGGCCAGCACAATCCGCCATCACGAACCCCGCCGCTGGCGCCACTTCACACCAACCCCCGGCGGGGCGAAACTCCATTACGCAGCCCACTCCTCGATCTGGTGTGATCCTGTCTGCCCGGCGGCGCCACACCCTTGGAAGAGTTCGGCCTTTCGATCACACGCAATGACGCCTAACAACCGGCTGCAGCGGCCCGTGAGGGATGAAGTGCCATCGATCTTCAATAGCGAAGCAGCCGGCCGCTGAGCCGGGACGTTAGGCGTCACAGATGTAAGTGCCAGCATCCAGAACACAGCAGCGCGTCGCTCAACGCGGACGTTAGACGGCAGGATAATGGTTCTCGATAGTCTTCGGCGCTCGGGGGGAACAGCAGTGCGTATCAAGCTGGTTGTCGTAGCGCTTTGCGTCGCAATGCCGCTCGCTTCATGTCACTCCTCGCGTCGGAGTTTGGATCAGGAGCGGCGAGCTGTACTCACGGCGGAACACGAGTGGGCAGCGGCTGCGAGAGACCGGGATCTCGATCGTAGTGTGTCTTACATGTCCGATGACGCAATGATGTTTCCACCCGCGGGCGCGCCCGTCGTCGGGAAGGCCGCGATTCGTGATTACATGGCTTCGGGCTTTGCAACCCCGGGGTTCAGCGTCACCTGGGAAGTAGAGGAAGTGGTCGTGGCGGCTGACGGAGATCTCGCTTATACGCATTCGCGAAGCGTGTACACCGTCCCCGGACCTGACGGGACAATTCAGACGGTACACGCAAAGGGTGTCACGATCTGGCGCAAGGATACCAACGAGGGCTGGCGCTGTGTTGTCGACATCTGGAACGAGGCGCCTTCGCCAGACGCCAAGGTGGACTCGGAGAAGTGAGGGCAGTATTCGGGTTGCCGTCTAACAACGCGTTGGAGCAGACGCGAAATGGATAGAGTGCCAGCATTCATTACACAGCAGCGCGTCGCTCATCGCGGACGTTAGCTGACAGGAGTGCATTGACGTCATGCACGACTTCGATCCTCATCTGGTGCACCTGCTCCTCGATCTCGGTCCCGCAACCTTGTTGTTTGTAGCAGGCTTTGTGCTCGCCTTGAGACGTCCCAAAGCATCGAGTCTCCTCGTCCTGATCGGATTTCTTCTGGTCCTCGCAGCCAGGCTGGCGATGAACTTCCTTGGAGTCGACGGCCCACTCGATACCTATGCGGAGCGTATCGTTGGGAGCTCTGACCAACTGCAGTCGCTGGCTTTCTACGCCGGCAGACTCGGCGCGACGCTCGCCGGGATCGGCCTGATCTGGCATGCGTTTCAACTAAAGTACTTGAGCCCATGAAAGCGTCACCTGACAACGCTCTGGATCAACCGCGGAGAGATAAAGTGCCAACACTCAGCACGCAGCAGCGCGTTACTCAACGCGGACGTTAGGCGCCACGGAGCAATCTTTGATTTGGAGGTACCTGTGTGTAGAAACATCAAAACATTGTTCAACTTCGAACCTCCTGCGACTGACGAAGAGATTCAAGCGTCGGCGCTTCAATTCGTGCGTAAGCTGAGTGGCTTCAACAAGCCATCCAAGGCCAACCAGGTGGCGTTTGATCTAGCCGTGGAACAGGTGACTGAGGTAGCTCGGACCCTGATTCATTCGCTCGTAACTCAGGCGCTGCCGAGAGATCGTGAAGCCGTAAGGGCCAAGGCAATGGCTGAGGCCGCCAAGCGTTTCGCTAGGCAGTGAACGTGGCGCCTAACAACGCGTTGGAGCAAACGCGGGAGGGATAAAGTGCCGGCATCCATTACCCAGCAGCGCGTCGCTCACCGCGGACGTTAGGCGTCGCAAAACGCTACCACCGCTGCACCTTGGCCGCTC
This sequence comes from uncultured Gammaproteobacteria bacterium, assembly GCA_963724625.1. Taxonomy (GTDB): domain Bacteria; phylum Pseudomonadota; class Gammaproteobacteria; order Steroidobacterales; family Steroidobacteraceae; genus DATBVX01. Next base: position 334,388 of record CAVRVO010000003.1, read on the forward strand.
AACGCGTCTCTTCCTTTTCACGATGACATTCAGAGGAGTGATTTCCAGTCAAGACGAGGTCTCCGCGTCATGGTTGAGCCATGTCTTGACGCGACGCGTTGAGCAACTGAGGATCACGGCAGGCCGCGGGAACTGGTCACACCAGCTGGCAATCGAGGCGAAGTTGAGCGACGGCACAACACAAGCGCTTCGACTGAAGATCTGTTTGGGGAATACTTTCGGACGCTCAGAGGTTGACTACTACACACGAGACTATGTCAACCTGCCGGCCGCGCCACTGGTGCGATGCTTCGATGCGCAGTACGACTCGGTCATTGGGTATCACATCCTGCTTGAAGATCTGGCTGCAACGCACACCGATCGTCGAGACGCCCCACCGACACTTGCCTACGGCATCACAGTCGCCAAGGCACTTGGACGAATGCACAGGCATCACTGGGGCTCCATGCCTGCGCCAAACGAGGCTGTTCTGAATCGCTATTTCGACGAGATTCGTCCTGGCCTCACTGCCATGGAGCACGCCACGGGTCACTCGCTGCGAAGCAGGTTTGAGCTTCATGAGCAAGAGTTTCGGCTGCGCTGGGCCAGGCCTCAAGGTATGTCGCTTCTGCACGGAGACCTCAACCCCACCAATGTCCTGACCCCAAGAAGTTCCGAGACGTTGGTGTACTTTCTGGATCGACAGCCATTCGACTGGTCGTTGACGTATGGCTTGGCCGTGTCCGACCTCGCCCACTTCATGATTCCCTGGTGGTCCGCACCAGCAAGGCGCGAGTGTGAACTAGTCGTTCTGCGCCACTGGTACGAATCCCTCGGCAGACCAGACTACAGTTGGAAGGAAGCGCGGGCCGACTGGAGACTTTCGGTGGAACAGTGCCTGAATGTTCCAATGGAATGGTGCTCGAAGCCGACCACGCTGAACAGCATGCGCTGACTCTGGGAGCCACAATTTGCGCGAATCCAGGATGCTATTTCTCGGCCCAACGGCGACGCCTGACCAACGCGGGCGTTAGCCCGCTCAGGAGCACGTAGTGCGACCCCTTCGGTATTCCATCAACGTCACATTGGACGGGTGCTGCGATCATCGTGCAATTCTCCCGGACGAAGACTTGCATCGTCACGCGGTCGAGAACCTCAACCGGGCGGATGCCCTCCTCTTTGGCCGGGTGACTTACGAAATGATGGAGGCAGCGTTTCGGCCGGCGTGGACGGGAGAGATGCCCGATTGGATGGAACCCTTCCGCCGTACGATCGACGCGGCAAAGAAGTACGTCGTGTCGAGCACGTTGAAGCGGGTCGATTGGAACGCGGAGCTAGTGCGCGGGGACCTAGGGACGGCCGTTCAGCAGATCAAGCGGGAGTCGGGTAAGGGACTGCTCGTAGGAGGCGTAAAGCTCCCGCTGGCGTTGGCGGAGCTGGGATTGATCGATGAGTACGAGTTCGTGGTGCACCCCAGGCTGGCGGGCCACGGGCCGACGTTGTTCGCGGGGCTATCGAAGTGGGTCGACTTGAAGCTCGTGAGCCGGCTGGAATTCGGCTCGGGGGCAGTGGCGATGCGGTATGAGCCGAGAAGTTAGCCATCAGCGGCGTTAAACGGCAACGTGTACGCGTCGCCGAGGAGTAGCTACACGATGGGAAAAATGAAGGTGTATGCAAACTTCAATGAATACCTGGAGGCCCAAAGTCCAAAGAATCAGGGGATCATCCGCGCGCTTCGGAGGTTCGTGAAACGCATTGAGCCGAAGCTGAGCGAGGCCGTGAAGTGGGGAAACGGATGTTGGATCGGAAGCAAGGGACCCGTAGCATACGTGTACTCCGATACGGAGTATGTGCAATTTGGCTTCTTTAATGGATCTTCCGTGAAAGATCCGAAGGGACTGCTTGAAGGCAAGGGGCAGTACGTGCGGCACATAAAGGTCCGTAACCGTTCTGCGATCGACGAGCCGGCGTTTGCGGCGCTACTTCGGCAAGCGGCGCATTCGCGCTAGGAATCTGATGCGTCGCCGTCTAACAACCGGTTGCAGAGGCCCGCGAGGGATAGAGTGCCAGCATCCAGTACCCATCGCCCGGCCGCTGAACCGGGACGTTAGGTGACACGCGGATGTTAGCGTCTGACGTCGACAGTGACTTGAGGGTGAGCCTGCGCGTTCCCGCGTGACTCGAGATGAGTATGCAATCCTGAACATGGAAGACTCGGAATTCATCCCTTACCTCGTGCTGGTCCGCTTCGACAGGGGTGAAGACTTGCGCGATCGTTTGGAGGAATCGTTGGCCTTGCTTCGCGCCGTACTCGCCGAGATGGGCGAGGTGGAGCCTGTGACAACGTCATACGACGGATCCGCAGTTAGCTATCTTGTTGCTGCCAAGCCTGACTTTCAGCCGTACCGAGTAATCGAGCAGCTCAAGTCCCCTCGATCAGGGCGGCCCTCGCCGCTGAAGACGCTCGACAAGGCCCTTGTTCTCTCCCTTGAGTGCGCAGCCGCGACGCGCATGGAGCGTGTTACGGATTGGCTTCGTGAGAATGGCTGCCTTTCCGAACGATAGGACGTGGCGCGCGCAAACAAGCGAGTGGTCGGCACCCCATGTACAACGGCTGTCACCTAACTACGCGTTGGAGCGAGGGCGGGGAGGATAAAGTGGTGTTGTGCTTCAATTCTCAGCAGCGCGTCGCTCAACGCGGACGCTAGATGCTCATCTTTACTAATTCCAGGCACGCGCTGCATGCCGGCCGCCGAGAGATGTTCCGGGGGCGATTTACACCATGCTACGAAGTGCCCGCGCGTATGGACCAGGTACTGGCCGAACTTGGCAGGCGCCCGATGGGCGAGGTACGAACGCCACCGCCGATCTCGGATGCCCTCCTGGGGCGCGTGCACTCTCGACGCTATCTCGACTTCTTGCGAGGTGCCTGGGCAGAGTGGGTAGCCGAGGACCCGACCAATGTCGAGACCGACGCACTTCCATCAGTGTGGCCTGTACGAAGCTTTCGTGATGATGTGGAGCCCGCGAACTTCACGGCACGACTCGGCCTCTATTCCTTCGACGTAGGCACGCCGCTCACCGCGGGAACGTGGCTCGCTGCGCTGGAGGGCGCAGCCTGCGCTGCCGCGGCCGCAACAGCACTTCGCGAACCGTCGTCTCCCCGCGCGACCATGGCACTCACGCGGCCCCCTGGACACCACGCAGGGTGGGATTTCTGTGGCGGCTACTGCTTCATCAACAACGCAGCCGTAGCTGCGCAGGCGTTGCTCGATGCAGGCGCTCGGCGGATAGCCGTGCTCGACGTGGACTACCACCACGGCAACGGCACTCAGAGCCTTTTCTACGAACGCGCGGACGTTCTCACCATTTCGATCCACGGTGACCCGCGGTTCGAGTATCCGTTCTACCTGGGCCATGCCGACGAACATGGCAAGGATGCCGGCGAGGGATTCAACCTCAATATCCCGCTCTCGGCAGGCACGGACTTCACGCGCTGGCGTGCGGCACTCATGACGGCATTGCATCGCGTAAGAGACTACGATCCGGATGCGCTGGTCGTTGCACTTGGAGTCGATACGTTCGAAGGCGACCCGATCTCCTGCTTCAAGCTCAAGAGCGAGGACTACATTCAGTTGGGTCGCGATCTGTCGGCGACTCGATTGCCGGTGGTCTTCACTTTGGAAGGCGGCTACGCCGTGGCTGCCATGGGCGTCAACGTCGTCAATGTCCTCGAAGGTTTCCTGAGTCGTGGCAGTTTGGAAGCGACGTAGCGCCGCATCACTTTGGTCATCTTCGATGCAGGTCGTACTTCGATGTCGAGTTTCCGTCCCGAAAATCGCGCCAGCCAACAACGCGTTGGAGCAAACGCGGGAGGGATAAAGTGCCAGCATCCAATTCACATCGTCCGGCCGCGGAGCCGGGACGTTAGGCGGCGTCGCGATTGTGGTCCGTCAGATTGTTCAGGAGGCGCGAGCTAGTAAGCTAAGCCACGTTGGACCCTCGGAGGTGAAGGATGCGAATTCGAGCAAGTGAACAGGCAGATCTGGCTGAGATATTCGCAGTGGTCAACGAGGCGGCGCAGGCATATCGAGGAGTAGTACCGATCGATCGTTGGCACGAGCCCTATATGACGATGAGCGAGTTGGAGAGAGAGATTGCGCAGGGGATCATTTTCTGGGTGGCCGAGGAGGAGGGACACCTGTTGGGCGTCATGGGAATTCAGGACAAAGGAGCTGTCGCGCTGGTGCGGCACGCGTATGTCCGGCCAACGACGCAGAGGAAGGGCGTGGGGACGAACCTCCTGCGCCATGTCGAAAGTCTAGCTTGCAAGCCGGTACTGATTGGCACCTGGGCGGACGCGTCGTGGGCTATCGAGTTCTATCGACGGAACGGATACACAGTCGTGTCAGACAGCGACAGAGAGCGTCTGCTCCGAACCTACTGGTCAATTCCTGAGAGACAGATCGAGACGTCGGTTGTCCTTGCCGATAGACGATGGATGGAGACCTAGCAGCAGACTTCGCTGTAGCGCAACCGCCTAGCCACCGGTTGCAACGGGCCATGAACGATAAACTGCCAAAGCACGTGCGTCAGTGCCCGACCGCTGAACCGGACGTTAGCCATCAAGGGCACGGGGTTTGCGAGGACTTCCTGATGAAACCGGATCGTCACCGCGTAGATTCCATCGACTGGTATTACGAATCGAGCGGTCGCGGCCCGACCGTTGTTCTGATCCCGTCTGGCGAGGGCGACTGTGGTTCATTCGAGAAGGTCGGTGAGTTACTGTCCAAAGAGTTCTCGGTGCTCACGTTCGACATGCCGGGCTTTTCTCGTTCGAGCGAGCCGCCCAACTTCGACAGGTATTCCATGACGCAAGCGGCAAGCGAAGTGTCGGCGCTCGTGCGTTCGCTTGGCGTTGAATCGGCAACGTTCTACGGTTGCAGCTCTGGGGGGCAAGTGGCGCTTTGCTTAGCCGCTGATCATTCAGATCTCGTTCGGAACGTTGCGGTCCATGAGGTCCCGCTGGCGCGGAATCCTATGGTTGCCAAGTTAACCGCACTTCGTGACGACGAGGTAGTGGGTGCGTGCAAGGATCTGTTCAGGAACCTGATGAACGAGAACAGCGAGGCGTGGGACGCGTTGGGTGAGCCCTTCCATAAGCGGCTGGAGCGAAACTTCGTAACGTGGGTGCGTCGCTACGTGGCACGGAGCGACGCATTTCGTATGTTCTCGACCGAAGAATTGCGGCGACGGCCAGTCACATGGACCATTGGCGGCTTGACGCCGGCGGCGGCGTTCTTTGACAACATCACTACTGCCCACTCGGCAGGACTACCGATCAGCTTGCTAATGTGCCGACATTTCCCGCAAGTCAGCATTCCAGAAGTGCTGGCGGAACACGTTCGGAAAGTGGCACGGGCAGCGTGAGAAAGAAGCCATGGGCGAGACGGCTAACAAGCAGTTGCAGCGGGCCGTAACACGGCAGCGCTGGACCGCGCAGCACGCGGCCGCTGAACTGCGGCGTTAGCTGGCATGAGCGCATATCGCAAAGCCCTGCAGATTGAGATGGACGCATCACGCGCGAGAATCGACTTGGCAGAGTCCTTGCTCCGCCGATGCGAGGGTACCGTGCTTCTGGCGCAGCGAATAGCACTCCGGCCGGAGCCTCACCGCATTCTGTGCGAAGTAATTGATGATTCACTCGACTCGCGCAGATCGCCCGAGGAATACGAATCGTTAGTGGCTGCAGCCCGAGAATTTCTCATGGACTCTCCGCTCGCTCATTCGATCGCCAAGAGGAAGCTCGAGTGGGTCGTGGTGGCGGAATCCGGTACGGGCACAGTCGAGCTTTGGAATGCCAGCTAGGCCGCATGCATCGCGCCGAGGCGCATCTGCAAAGGAGGAGAGTCTCAGCATGAGCGAAAGCGATCGCCTTAAGTGTTTGAAGTTCGCGCTTCGGGCATTTGCCGTGCTGTTCACGTTCGGCTTTTATCCCCTTACCGTTGTCTGGCCGTCCGGTTGGGCATGGCACGTGGGTCAATCCGAGTATCTTCAAATGATGATCGCAATCTATGCAACATTGGGGGTCTTCGTGTGGCTTGCCTCACGCGATCCAGTGCGGCATGTGAGCCTCGTCTCCTTCACCATCTGGTCCAGCATCGTTCACGCTGCCACCATGGCTGTGCAGTCGATTGCCAACGCGCAGCACTTCGGCCACCTGTACGGTGACGTTCCAGCGCTTTTCGTTGTAGCAGCTGTCCTGGGCTGGTTGTCGCCTCAGGCTCTCACCCTCGGGTTCGCCAAGGATAAGGATGTGGCCTACCGAACGTGACGTTAGGCCGCAGGAGGTCCCTATGAAGCGCACGTGGACGATCATTGGGGTAAGCGATGTGCCTGGCAGCTTCAAGTGGTACCAGTCGCTACTTGGCGTGCCGGAGACGGCTCCCGAGCATGACGACTTCGGGCAAATCCTCGACTCGGATGGAACGGTCTTGCTCTGCCTCCACGAGTGGGGTGCCCACGAGCATCCCTCGCTGATGAGCCCTGAGCTCGCGAAGCCTGGCAACGGCCTTCTCTTGTTTTTCCGTGTCGATGACCTCGACATAGCCCTGCCAAGGGCGCGCGCTCTCGTTAGTCGGCTTGAAGAGGAGCCTCATGTGAACCCGAACACTGGAACTGCGGAGTTCTCACTCCGGGATCCTGACGGGTATTACGTCACGCTCAGTGCGCTCTCTGCGGCCCGTTAGAACCCATGGGCGTCATCCTAGTAGTAGTAGTTTGGGGGGGACTATGAAGCGCATTCTATTGCTTGCACTTGGTGCTGTACTGTCTCTCACGTTCTTACTGCGGGCGTACGCGGCCGAGCCGCAACGCATCACCAATCTCTATGATGCATTCGGAGCGTCTTCGGCCCTCCAACAGGACTGGGGGTTCGCGGCGCTGATCGAATACGGTGGAAAGCGCATTCTCTTTGACACGGGGAACGACGCCGCGATTTTTGAGCACAACGTCAAGCAGCTTGGCATCGACCTCAGTCGACTCGATGCCGTGGTCATTTCGCACCGCCACGGTGACCACACGAGTGGACTCAAGTACCTCCTCGAGGTAAACCCACGCGTCAAGATTTATGCGCCGCTGGAAGCGGCATTCTTCAAGGGTGCTCTCCCGGCGGGATTCCTGGCGCGCTCCCCAGGTCTACCGCCGAACCTGCAGTACTACGGCGGCAAGCAGCCGGAGCGGTGGGTATCTGGAACGCCGTGGGAGCAGGCGAACTTCGAGGGCGTTGCACAGACCACGGAGATCTTTCCAGGTTTCTATATCCTCACGACCAAATCGCAGAAGCCGGGCACACTGGAGATGAATGAACTCTCGCTTGCAGTGCAGACCCCAAAAGGCCTCGCCGTGATCGTCGGTTGCTCACATCCTGGCGTGGAAAACATACTCGCGGCCGCCGCCAAGGTCGATCCTCATCTGTACACCGTCATGGGCGGCTTTCATCTCGTACTTGCGCCGGAAGCGGAGGTGCAGCGCGTGGCATTGGTGCTCCACGACGAGCTCGGAGTGGATCGGGTCGCGCCCGCTCACTGCACGAGTGAACTCGGGTTCGCGGTGTTTCTGGAGCGCTTCAAAGATCATTTCGACAGGGCAGGCCTCGGTGCCGTCATTCCTCTGCCGTAGGCTTAGCCCCGCGCTATCTAACAACGCGTTGGAGCAAACGCGGGAGGGATAGAGTGCCAGCATCCATTACAGAGCGACGCGTCGCTCAGCGCGGACGTTAGGCGGCACAACAAATCGGACGGCAGGCGCGCGATGACTGTCCTGCCCGTCACCTGGAGTAGCGAGGAGGGCGTATGAAACCGCATACGATCGCGACATTTCTGCTCGCTTGTAGCGGGGCGACACTGGCCTGCACCCGGTCCCCCCAGGGCGAGCCGGCGGCAGTTTCGGGCATGGACCCGGAGATCACGGCGTTCATCGGGAAGATTCGGACGGTGGACAACCACAGCCATGCAAACAGCGTCGCTCCTGGGGACTCGGACCAAGACGCGCTGCCACTCGATGTGATCTTCCCGTTCGAGGTGCCGGTACAGCTTAGGCCGGACAACCCGGACTGGCTCGCCGCCTACAAGGCACTCTACAACTATCCGCACGCTGACCTGAGTGACACGCACATGAACGAGTTGCGCGGCACGATGCAGCGGATCGCCAAGGAGCAGGGAGACACATTCCCCGCGTGGGTGCTGGACCAGGTCGGCACCGAGGTGTTGCTCACGAACCGGGTCGCCATGGGCCCGGGACTCGCGCCCCCACGGTTTCGCTGGGTATCGTACGTGGATGCGCTGCTGCTGCCGCTGTCCACGAAGGCCGAGGCCGCCACGTCGCCTGACCGGGAGAAGCTGTTCCCTCTCGAGGACAAGCTCCTGCAGCGTTACATGTCCAACCTCGGGGTTACGAAGCCTCCCGCAACGCTCGACGCGTATTTGAAGACCGTGGTGACACCGACACTCGAGGCTCAGCAAAGGGGCGGCTGCGTCGCCGTGAAGTTCGAGGCCGCGTTCCTCCGTTCACTCGACTTCGGAGAGGTCTCCGCGGCGACCGCGAGCAAGATCTATGCGAAGTACACCGCAGCCGGCGAGCCGTCGCATGGCGACTACAAGGCGCTCCAGGACTTCCTCTTCCGCTACATCGCACGCGAAGCCGGACGTCTCGGGATGGCGGTCCACATCCATTCGTTCAACGGACCCGGCAATTTCTATGTCGCGGCTGGGGCCGACCCGTTGCTTCTCGAGTCGGCGTTCAACGACCCGACGCTGCGCCAGACCAACTTCGTCATCGTCCACGGCGGAGGTGTCTACGCGCCGCACGCGGGCGCGATGCTGTGGAAGCCGAACGTTTACCTGGACATGTCCGCGATGACGCTGCTCTACACGCCGCCGAAGTTGGCCGAGGTGCTGAGGGAGTGGCTCACTCAGTATCCGGAGAAGGTGCTCTTCGGCTCCGACGCCGCCGCCTTCGGGCCGGATATGGGCTGGGAGTTGGCCGCCTGGATCGCCACCAAGAACGGGAGGGCAGCGCTGGCATTGGCGCTCACCGGCATGATCCGGGAGGGCGAGGTCAGCCGCGCCCGGGCCCAGGAGATCGCGACAATGGTGATGCGGACGAATGCCGGGAAGCTCTACAAGCTGGGGCTGAAGTGACCCGGCCTTCCGCGCGAAGCAGCCTAACAATTGCAATCCCGGTCGGCGCGTTCGCAGATCCGACGTTCCAAACCCCGCGATTCTCCGTCTACGAGGAGCGCATGCACAGTTGGGTCAGCATGCCCAAAGATATCGAGCACATGCGCTAGGCTTGGCGGCCAACCATTCCAGCGCAAAAAAGAAGCCCGCAGACAATTTCTGCGGGCTCCACGTTCACTCCTCCCTCAATGATCTGCGTAGTCTATGCGGCCTTGTCCGCCTTCTGCGTGCGTAGCGAATTGAATGCCGCGCGCATCTCCGACGCGAAGAGCAGCGGCTCTTCCCATGCCGCGAAGTGCCCGCCCTTGTCCACCTCGTTGAAGTAGGTGAGGTTCGCGTAGCCGCGCTCCGCCCAGCGCCGGGAGGGCTGGTAGATCTCGCCGGGGAAGACGGTGAACGCCGCCGGGATGGAGAACTTCTTGGGGCCGAAGTACGGGGGCTTGTTATCCCAGTAGCTTCGGGCCGTGGAGACGCCGGTGTTCGTCAGCCAGTAGAGAGTGATGTTGTCGAGCACGTCGTCCCGCGTCAGCCGCTCCGGCGGCTGTCCCTTGGTCGGCGTGCGCATCGCCTCGAGGACCGTCGCCGCCGGCTGGTCGTCGCCGTCGCCGTGGTCGATCAGCCAGGCCGCGAGGGCGACAGGAGAATCGGCGAGCCCATAGAGCGTCTGCGGACGCGTCGCCATCTCGATCGCGTAGCCCGCGTTCTTGGTGAAGAAGACCCTCAGCTTGTCGAGCGCGCGTCGCTCGAGGTCGGAGAGATCGGACGGCGCCGGTGTTCCGGCTTGGAGTGTGTTCGAAATGTCCTCCGGGAGGGCGAAGAGGAAGTTGGTGTGAATGGCCACGAGCCCCGCGGGCGCCTCGACCGCCATCGCGTCCGTGATCTGTCCGCCCACGTCGCCGCCCTGCGCGACGTATCGCGTGTATCCGAGGCGCCTCATCAGCTCGATCCAAGCGCGCGCCATGCGGGCGTGATCCCAGCCGGTCGCCGTCGGCTTGCCCGAGAGCCCGTAACCGGGGATCGACGGGATCACGACGTCGAAGGCGTCCTCCGCGCGGCCTCCGAATGCGGTGGGATCGGTGAGCGGGCCGATGAGCTTGATCTGCTCGAGGATCGAACCGGGCCACCCGTGCGAGATGATGACCGGCAGCGCGCCATCGTGCTTGGATCGCACGTGGATGAAGTGGATGTCGAGCCCGTCGATCTCGCTGGTGAACTGGGGCAGGGCGTTGAGCTTCGCCTCACACTTGCGCCAGTCGTAGTCCGTCGCCCAGTAGCGCGCGAGGTCCTGGAGCGGCGCGAGCGGCACACCCTGCGACGTGTCCGCGACGTTCTCCTTCTCCGGCCACCGTGTGGCCTTGATGCGCCGACGCATATCGTCCAGTTCCGCTTCCGGAACTTCCACTCGAAATGGCCGCACAGCGGTCTTGTCGCTGCTCGACGTTTTTGTCTCGGCATTCATAGCCATGCTCCTTTCTGAAAGTAAAAGTCCGGGAAACCGAGCGGGCTCGCAACTACGGCTGCCGCTGCAGCACCGCAAAAGCGACGGCGATTGAGGCCGTACGTCTTTTACATGACGAAACTCCTTAGCAACTGCGGGTTGAATTGGCTGTGCCCGCAAAGGCTCACAACCTAGGCGGCGGTTTTAGCAGACGCAGGGGTCCGCGTGAATTGTACGATGGTGATGGTATTGGTCTGGACGTTGGTATCGTGTCGAAGAGCCCGTGGGCTGCTTTGTGCAGCGCGCTAGACAGTCCGCCTCTGGCTGCGGATTCAAACGATCGACGCAACACATTGGCTAAATCGTTCAGCCGGCGTTTCGAAGTTGAGTGTTTCCCTGGGTCGTTCGTTCAGTCGTCGTGCGACCGCATTGAGCCGGTTCTGGTTGATACCCGACAGATCCATCCCTTTCGGGAAGTACTGGCGCAGTAAGCCGTTGGTGTTCTCGTTCGATCCACGCTGCCACGGCTGCTGTGGATCGCAGAAGTAGACCTTAACATCAGTGGCCAGCGAGAAGCGCTTGTGGTCCGCCATCTCCTTGCCACGATCCCAGGTCAGTGACTTGTAGAGTTCGCGGGGCAGCTTATGAGCTTGCTTGATGAGCGCATCGACCACCGTTTCGGTGTCCTTGCCCATCACGCGCACGGAGCATGAGGTAGCGCGTCTGGCGCTCCACCAGGGTGGCGATCTGGCTGTTGTTGCTGCCGAAGAACAGGTCGCGCCTCCCAGTGGCCGGGCACGGCCCGGTCTTCTGCCTCGGCTGGACGTTCGCGGATCGATACTGTTTCGGTGATCCGGCCATGGTCGGCGGTCTTTTGCGTGTGATGGCGCGAGCGGCGCATCCCGCGGCTGCGCCGCAGGTGCTGCAACAGCTCTTTCTTCAGGGCTCCGCGCGCCTGGATGAAGAGCGTGCGATAGATCGTCTCGTGGGACACCTGGCGCGTCTCGTCCTGCGGGTGCGTGCGCTTGAGCCACCCGGCCACTTGATAGGGCGACCACTCGAGTTGCAGCTTGTCGGCCACGATACGCGCCAGCGCAGGGTTCTGAGCTAGTTTACAGTGCTTCGGCCGCGTCGCCCGGCGCCACGCTGCTTCGTCGGCCTCGCTCGCCCGGTACGACCGTCGACCGCCATTGCGGCGGATCTCGCGGCTCACCGTGCAGGGTGCTCGCGCAAGCGAGCATGCAATCATGCGAGCCGACAAGCCGGCCATCACGCCGCGCGAGATCTCTTCGCGTTCGCCCAAAGCGAGCGCCAGGTGCGAGCGACGTCGTGGCGGGGGGCGAATGCCACCGGTTCTCAACAGAATGCCGCCGATCGCGGAATGGTTACGCTCGAAGAGCCGAGCTATCGCATGCAGGGACTCGCCCTGTCGCCAGCGGTCCCACATCAGCGCCTTATCGGTCTCCGTGTACTGGATCCTGGTCCGGTACTTCATGTGCAACATCCTCCCCTCTACATCGAGAGTCTAGGTGTTGCATCGACCAGTTGAATCCGCAGCCGATTGCGGTCATTCGCTTGCGCACCTAAGGGGTATCGCCGGCAGCCCGTCCCAGCGAATGTTTATTCCCAAACACGGCATCCATGTTTGTTTGTTATTTTCCGCGCGATATATCTATACCCCCTAACCAATCGTTGGAGCGGACCCCACGAGATGTCACGTCGTTTGCATGCGCAAACGCCGCGCCACCTCGCGGGGCAGCTCGACTCAGTCGTTAGACAGCTCGAAAACCAGGGAGAGGCCAAGTGAACAGATTTCTTTTGATGCTGGTGGCGGTGAGTCTTTCTGCATTTGTGCTGGCGGAGGACGTGCCGACGCCGGGCGCGATGACTAAGGGAAACGACAAAGCGCCGTTAATGATTCAATTTGAGGAACTGAAGTGGACTGCGCTTCCCGAGAGGAAAGGCATGCAGTTCGCTGTGCTCTCGGGCGACCCGACGAAAGGGGAGTACACGCAGATGCGCAAGGTGTCCGCCGGAGCGGACAACCCGCTCCACTCGCACAGCAGCGAGATCAAGAACGTGATCATCAGTGGCGTTTGGTACACGGGAGCAGACTCCGCATCCGCTAAGGACTTCGGCCCAGGGTCGATCGTGGTGATGCCTGGCAACTGGGTGCACGTGAGCGGTTGCCGCGCCGGAAGCGATTGTGTGTTCTACCAGGAAGGCAAAGGCAAATTCGATTTCAAGCCCGCTGGTCAAACGAAGTGATGTCAGAGCTGGAGCGCTCGACGAAGCCGTCTAACAACCGGTTGCAGCGCTCCGTGACGGATAAGGTGCCAACATCCAAATCACATTGCCCGGGCGCTGAACCGGAGCGTTAGACCGCTGGATGTACATGATGAGTAACCCGAGCTGATGACTTCGTCGATGTCAATTAGGCTATCTTGTCGTGGCGGATGGCAGCAGGGGTGTCGATGATGAACAGGACGACGCCGAGGATCTCCATGATGCTTGGAGTCGGTCTACTGGTTTCGGGACAACCCGCATCGGCGCAGCTCGCATCAGGCTCCCTGGACGTGAAATGGAACGAGGGCGCGGAGCATTGCGAGACCAGACCACTGCAAGCGCCCATTCAGATACACCAGTACAACGCCCAGACTTTTATCCTGCGCGAGAGTCTGTGCGCGACTTTCGAGGCGCCTTTCATCTATCTCCTGCTGGGCTCATCAATAGCGCTGCTTATCGATACCGGCGCTCTCGAGGATCCGAAAGAGATGCCGCTGGCGGACACAGTGATGGGTCTGCTGCCGATGGTGGGGGCCTCGAAGATGCCGCTGCTGGTTCTACATACCCATCGCCATCTGGATCATCGCGCCGGAGACCCGCAGTTCGCGAACCTGCCTGGCGTTCAAGTGGTGCCCGCGTTCTTAGAGGACGTGCGGAAGCACTTCGGCTTCAAGAGTTGGCCCGAAGGAGTGGCGCAAGTGGAGCTTGGTGATCGAACCATAGACGTGATTCCCACGCCGGGTCACAACCCCACGCACGTCGCGTTTTATGACCGCAACACGGGCCTCTTCCTTTCAGGAGACTTTCTATTGCCGGGTCGCCTGCTGGTAGACGACGGCGATGAGTACCTGGCGAGCGCGCAGCGAGTCGCGGATTTCATCAGAAGTCGTCCGATCACTCACGTTCTCGGCGCGCACATCGAGATGAACCGCGAGGAGGAGCTGTTCCCTTGGGAGTCCACCTATCATCCGCACGAGCGTGCGCTGTCCTTGACGAAGGAGGACGTGCTCTCGCTACCGGAGACGCTGCGGAGCTTCAACGGCTTCTACACAAAGCATGGCAAGTGGGTGCTCATGAATCCAAACCGCCAATTGATGGTCGTGGGCGCCGGAGCAGTGTTGCTGCTGGTTGCGGTGGCCTGGCTGGTGTGGCGGTATTTCCGACGTCGCAGAGCCGCGTGTGCTGCGGTCATATAGCGGTGCGGCCACGTGCGACATGAGCCCTCAAAGGTCAGACGCGAGGTAGTCAGCCAGCGGTCCGGCTCGGCGATGCAGCGGACCGGCTGCAGCGGCCGCTGATCGCCATGTTGTTAGGCGGTACTACCTAGATGGAGGGAGCTGTGACAGACAAGAAGAGTGTGTTTGTGATTGGTCTGGATCCAGGGTTACCGCGAGTTGTTCCTCGAAACCGGCCGCCACCCAGCCTTCACGCCAGCGCAGACCCTGTACCGAAGCGTCGGCTTCCGCGAGTGCGGACCGTTCGGTGCCTATAAAGAGAACGGTTTCAGCGTCTTCATGTCGTTGCATGTAGGTGGCGAGCGCGCGGCCGCTGAATCGGGACGTTAGACGACACGGAGGATAATGTGGACGTCGGCACGATAGGCGGAATTGCTGGCAGTGTCCTTGGATTGGCTGGTGGTGCTGTTGGCACCTACTTCAGTATCAAGAACACCGCGGGACCGCGCGAGCGTTCCTTCATGGTTCGCGTGTCCGCGATTGCTTGGGTGGCGGTTACGGCTTTCCTGGCTGGGCTCCTGTTGCTGCCCAAGCCGTACAATTGGTTGCTTTGGGTGCCTTACGCGATCGCGCTGCCCCTATCCATTCGTGCACTTAATCAGCGTCAGCGTCAGATTCGCGCGGAGGAAGCGGCATCGCGAGCGTCGAGCTCATCGCGCACGTAATGCGTTTGCATGTCCTAACAACGCGTTGGAGCAAACGCGGGAGGGATAAAGTGTCAGTATCCAATACTCGGCAGCGTGTCGCTCAACGCGGACGTTAGGCCCAGCACTCAAACGGTCGCGCTATGCAGATTGCCCTTTACACGTTTGCGCTTTTCTGTGGCATATCGACGGCCCGTGCAACATCAATCATGGACCGAGCGGGTGTAAGCGATCGCAGTGTCACATTCTCGATGATCAGCGGACTGTCATTTGTCGCCACATTCGCGACTGTCGGCCTGGGGTTTCTTCTTTATTCATGGTGGACTCCGATTGTGGCGAGCTTAGCGATGGCACTGCTGGTTGGCGTTGTCGTGACGCGCGCAACGCATGCACTCTTCTACAAGGCGGTCCCCATAACTGGGCTTGTGACCATTGTGCTCTGCGCCTATGGATGGCTCGAGTGGGCTGGGGCTTAACAACGCGTTGGAGCAAACGCCGGAGGGATAAAGTGCCTCCATCCGTCACACCGCCGTGCGTTGCTCAACGCGGACGTTAGGCGACCGTGCGTGTGTTGCGACTGGGGAGGATCAACCGTGAACAAGATCACTCGAATTGACGCTTCCCACCATTTGTTCGATATCCACCGAGATCTTTCTGTTTCCACCCGAGTGAGTAAGCCAGGTCCTCCCGAGAGGATCGATGGCATGACCATCGGAATTGTGACGATGTCCCATGACGCGCCCCATCGGGGAGAGGTTCATCCGGATGGTGACGAAATCCTATACGTCATATCCGGAAAGCTTCGGGTCACGGGCGAATCTGAACCCAACGCTCCGATTGAAATGGGTCCCGGGGACGCTTGCATCGTACGAAGAGGCGAGTGGCACCTCGTCAACGTGTTGGAGATGACGCAACTCATTCATATTACGCCGGGACCAAACGGTGACCATCGACCACTCTGATGCTGGCTGTTGGACGGTGCTATGAGCCTACGCGTCGCAGTGACAACCGACATCGAGTCGATGCACCGTATACGTCTTGCGGTGTTGGAGAATCGGCTTCGCGACCGGTCACTGGTTCAACCCGATGATTATCGGCGCATGCTCGAGACAGATGGCCGAGGGTGGGTCTATGAGCTCGATAGCAAGATTGTTGGCTTCGCGGTTGCCGATCGCGTTAGACGAAATATCTGGGCGCTGTTTGTGGCGCCCGAATACGAAGGTCGTGGTATCGGACGAACCTTGCACGATGCAATGGTCGATTGGCTCTCTCTGGCCGCGCCTGGGTGCATTTGGCTGACAACCGAACCGAGCACACGAGCCGAACGCTTCTATCGCGCTGCGGGATGGCGCCGGGTCCGCCTGGAAGGAAATGGTGAGGTGCGGTTCGAGCTGACGACCTCAGCGCCGTCTAACAACGCGTTGAAGCAAACGCGGGAGGGATGAAGTGCCAGTATCCATTACCCAGCAGCGCATCGCTCAACGCAGACGTTAGGCGCATGCACATGATGGGTCGCTAGCGCCAGGGTGGAGGATCCCGATGACAACCCAAGCGGCATACTTGGCGATTGCGACCATGCTGCTCTCGGTGTTGTGGACGAGTAAGGCGGCCGCTCAACTAGCGCCTCGCTGCGTAGAGAACTCGCCTGAGCGGCGAGGTGAGGTTGGTTGCAGCATCATTGAGAGCAAGCTACTTCCTGAGAGCCTCAAGGAGCCGCTGTTTCGGCACATAGACCGCTTCGACTCTGCCGAGCGTGCCCGGGCAGCGATTGGCGCAACCAGCATCGCATTCGAAGCCTCCGGCGTGTGGTGGCTGATGACCATCGAGTCACAGACGTCTGATCACCACGGTGGTCAACACACCGCCACAGTAGGACCACTCACGCTGCCCCGAGCCGCCAGGTATTCGATGCAAGTCCAATCAAGCGCGCACACACCAGGAATGTACTCATTGGTGCACACTCATTCTGGTGTTGAGGGGTTCTATGCGCTCGAAGGGGAGGCATGCCTCGAGACACCGACGAGCGGCCACAAGCTCAGCAAGGGGGACACGCTTGCCATTCCCGCCGGCGTTCCGATGCGAATAGTGGCCACGGGATCGACGATTCGCCGCGTCTTCGGGGTCATCGTCCACGACGCGTCCCAGCCTGCGACGATGGCGATGGAGGAAGGGACGGGGCCCGAGCTCGTTGCCTGCAAGTAGGGAGTTTCAGTGCTCAACGCGGACGTTAGGCGGCGCAAGGAGTAGCTACGATGGCAAAGATCACCGGAATCGGCGGCGTCTTCTTCAAGAGCAAGGGTAATAGTGCGGCGCTGGCAGCCTGGTATCAGAAGCACTTGGGCATGACGCTAGAGGAGTTTGGCGGCGCCGTCCTCAAGTGGCCGGACGATAGGGCCGAGGACCGGGGCCTCACCGTGTGGCATGTCGCGGAGGGCGACAGCCAGTGGTTCAGTCCAAGTAATTCTTCCTTCATGATCAACTACCGGGTCGACAACCTCGACGAGCTGCTGGCGCAGCTCCGGGCGGGCGGTGTGGAGGTTATCGGCGGACCCGAATCGCACGAGAACGGCAAGTTTGCGTGGATCATGGATCCGGATGGGAACAAGGTCGAGCTCTGGGAGCCGATGATCTGGGACGACAAGAACAAGGGGGCCTGAGACGCTCGCGAGTCCAGCGTTGTGGTCCAACGTCGGAACGAATCGCCATGAGCAAACTCTTGCGGTTCCCCAGTGCTGTCAGGCGCGATCCGCGTATCGACGCTTGGATGCATGAGCATGCGGGTGAACTTGGGGCAATCGCACAGCGTTGGTTTGAGGTCATGCGTGGCTGCGGCGACGATGTCCGCGAGCTATTGCATGACGGCCATCCTACCGCGTGTGTAGCTGACGCGGCATTTGGCTACGTCAACGCCTTCCGAGCTCACGTCAATGTCGGGTTCTTTCGTGGCGCTGAAATCGCCGATCGGGATGGCCTGTTGGAGGGCACAGGCAGGTTTATGCGCCATGTAAAACTCAGGCCAGAACTTGCGGTCGATGCCACAGGTCTCACGAATCTGATCGAAACCGCGTACACGGATATGAAGAGTCGTCTCGAGGCGGAGTAGTTCGTGGAGGGTTTCGATGAACTCAGGTTCGTTAGGCGACGTCCGCAATCTCTGCCAGTGACTTAAGGAGGACCCCATGGCTACGGTTCACAGGGAAACAGAGATCGCTCGGAGCAAGGCCTTTGTGTGGGACGCGATCCGGGATGTGGGCGCGATTCATAAACGCTTGGTTCCCGGGTTCGTAGTCGACTGCAAGCTCGAAGGCGACTCGCGCATTGTTACCTTTGCAAATGGGATGGTAATACGTGAGGTCATTGTGGCAGTTGACGATGGGAGCTTTCGGCATGCTTGGTCGGCTCGCGGCAAGCCTTTCACTCACCACAACGCGTCGATCCAAGTCTTCTCGCAGGGCGAGGAGAAGTCTCGAGTTGCCTGGATTGCGGACGTGATGCCGAATGAAGTTGCCGACACCGTTGGCGAGATGATGTCGCAAGCCCTGGTCGTGATGAAGCAGACGTTGGAAGCAGACCCTACTCAACGCGTACGTTAGGCTTTCAGAGAACTAAGGGGACACCGAACGATGAAGAAGCTCATGTGCACATGGGGAATTGCTTTGCTGGTGGGGTGCGCCACTGTCTCCGTCGGCCACGCCGCCGAACCCGGGACCAACGCAGGGAAGGAAAATTCGGTGGCTGCAACGGCTGATGAAATTGCGATTCGCAAGATCGTTCAGGATGAGGTTGCCGCTTGGAATCAGGGAGACGCTGCGGCGTACTCACGCCAGTTTGCCGCCGATGGCACATTCACCAACATTCGGGGCCAGTTCTTCGTCGGTTACGAGGCATTTCTGAAGCAGCACGAGGTGATCTTCCAGGGCATTTTCAGGAAAACGACATTGCAGCACGACATCGTCTCGCTCAAGTTCATTGGACCCGATGTCGCCGTCGTTGATGTCCTGACCTCGGTCACTGGCATGGCGGAGACGGCACCGGGAATCGCCACGGACAGTAAGGGGCGTCTGCGCACGCGGCTGCTGCAGGTGGTGGCGAGACGCGGTGCAGAATGGAAGATCGTGGTGTATCACAATGTGGACGTAAAACCCGGGATCCCAGTCGCCGAGCCAAGTTGATTGTGCACCACGCTATGATCAAGAAAGTCGGTTCTACTGAGATTCGTGCAAAGCATCGAGCGTCGTGCCATTGCGGCTCTGTCGTCCTCGAACTCGATCTGCCAGATGGGATCGTTGACCCTCGCAGATGCGATTGCTCAATTTGCAGACGCAAAGGCGCTGTTGTCGCGTCCGTGCCCTTGTCAGGCATCAAGATCATCAAAGGTGCGGATGTGTTACGGCTCTATCAATTCAACACGAAAACCGCGCGTCATTACTTTTGCTCGAATTGCGGGATATACACGCATCATCAGCGTCGCTCCAACCCTGAGCAGTACGGCTTCAATGTCGGGTGCCTCGACGGAGTCAACCCCTTCGACATTCCGAACGTGCCTACGAACGATGGCGTGAACCACCCCGCAGACAGACGGGCGACATGAACATCGCAGGCGTAGGGAGTCCGCATTGAAGAAGGTGCTGATGGTCGTGGTGATTGGCGCACTGGGGTGGTACGCGTTCACCAAGTATCAAGGCAACTCTGTGCACGACTCGGAAGATGCCGTTTCACAGGATTCGGCGCCGGCAGCAGGTGCCTTTGCGGTGGTACAGGAATCGCCCCAATCGTTTTCGTGTCACGGTCGGACGTACTGTTCCCAAATGAAGTCGTGTGCCGAAGCAACCTATTTCGTACGTAACTGCCCAGGTGTAGAAATGGATGGTGACGGTGACGGCGTTCCGTGCGAATCGCAATGGTGCGGTGGCGGGTAAGGCGTCATGAGCCGCGACTCAATCGTTCTTCACGTTGGGGACGCCCCTGAAATTGAGGCGTTCCTTGCTGAGCGTATCTACGAGTTCAACTCGAACGCGACGGGGTACTTTGATGGGGAGTCCTTCTCTGCTACGCAGCGCGACGATGCCGGCGTCATTCGCGGCGGAATCAGCGGCTACACGTGGGGAGGTTGCTGTTACGTCGTCTACCTTTGGGTTGAAGAGTCCAAACGCCGACATGGACTCGGACGAGCACTCCTGTTGGCGGCAGAGGAACACGCCAGGCTCAGGCGCTGCACCGTGCTCTTCGTAGGCACTCACAGTTTCCAGGCCCCGGGCTTCTATGAGCGTATGGGCTACGAGAAGCAAGCCGTCGTCCAAGATCACCCGGTGGGTCATGCAAGCGTGATCTTTGCAAAGCGCCTGCAACGCAATGACGCCTAAGTGCGGCATCCAATTGTCGTGGTCGCCGGTGAACCGGGACGTGAGGTCGCAATGGAGAGCAGTTCATGAATCCGGTTCGCAGCGTCGCCTTCGACAACGAAATCGCTCAGGCGAAGGAACTCATCGCAAGAGGCGAACTTGAGGCTGGCTTTCCTCACCTTGAGCGCGCCCACATCATTGGGCAGGCCTTCGTCGTACCCCATGCGACATCCCACTGGCTGATGCTTGGGGTGGAGCTTCGGAGAAGGCGAGTCATGGCGGCGTTCGGACAAATCGCACGCATCGTTTTGGGCATACTAGGTTCGGCGGTAGGGGTTGTCCCGGTAGGAAATACTGGGGGCACCGACATCAGTATGTTCAAGCGCATGCCTATCGAGCCCGAATTGCAGAATATTATTGATGGTGTTCCACCTGACCCGCGCGCGTAGCGACGGTTCGGAGCGTGAGCGCTATGCAGATTCCCTTTGGCGGCGGATGCGCATGTGGAGCCGTTCGGTATGAGTGTTCGGCCGCGCCTTTGAGGATGATCAATTGTCATTGTCGAGACTGCCAAATCGCAAGCGGAAGCGCGTACTCACCGACGCTCGTCATGGCTCGAAGCGTCACGACAATCACGAAGGGTCGCACAGCATCCTTTGAGAAAGTGGCGGACAGTGGTCAAGTCGCGCGGCGCGAATTCTGCTCCGCTTGTGGCACGCCGTTGTTCGCATCAAGCTCAGCGAACCCGGATCGGGTCGGAATAAGAGCCGCGAGCCTCGATAATCCGCACTGGTTCAGGCCCGAAGCCGATGTCTGGGTTGGGAGTGCTCAAGCCTGGGACTGCCTGGATCCTGGACTTCCGAAATTCGAAAGAGCATCGAATACGTCCAGGGTAGCGAGAGACACATGACCCGCGCTGACACGTCAGCATTCGCACGCCGAACTCTGCCATGGCTTCTGCTGTTGTATTGCGGCGCCAGCGTTTTGCACTTCGCGCACAACGCCGAGTACTTGGCGGACTATCCCAATCTGCCCGCCTGGATTACCCGCGAGTCGATCTATTTCGCGTGGTGCGCGATCTTTGCGATCGGCCTTTGTGGTTATCTTCTCTTTCGCCGTGGCTACACTCTCCTTGGGCTGATGCTGCTGGCCATCTACACCGCCTTGGGTCTCGACGGGCTGCTTCACTACGGCAGGGCCCCGACATCGGCACACACCTTCGGTATGAATCTGACCATATGGATAGAGGTCGTGATCGCTGCGCTGGCGTTAGGCGCGGTGTTGTGGATTGCTGCGAGTCACGTGCTGCAACGTCTCAACGCGAGAAATGCGTAGACGGGGCATGTGACCTAACAACACGTTGGAGTGGACCAACATGAAAAAGTCAGGCGCGAAACAAGGCGAGTCGGCAGCGGAGCTCATCTCGAAAAGAATCGCTGAACTCGGGGACTGGCGCGGGAAAACCCTCGGCAGAATGCGCAAGCTCATCAAGGAAGCAGACCCGGACGTCGTCGAGGAGTGGAAGTGGATGGGCACTCCGGTCTGGTCGCACGACGGCATCATCTGCACTGGCGAATCTTATAAGAGTGCTGTGAAGCTGACCTTCGCCAAGGGCGCGTCTCTGAAGGATCCGGCCCGTCTCTTCAACTCGAGTCTCGACGGAAACGTGCGTCGCGCGATCGACATCCACGAAGGAGAAGAGGTTGACGAGTCCGCCTTCAAGGCGCTCATTCGCCAGGCGATCGCCCTCAACAGTTCTGGCAAGTCGAAAGCTTCGAAGAAAGCGAAGCCCTGAATTGGCGCTCTGAACGGGCGATGTCATCAGGCACAGGCATGCGGACCCTCGGCGTCTTTGCGGCGATCTTTGACGATGCTGGTCGCATCCTGTGCGTGCGAACGAATTACGCTGCAAAGAGCTGGTCGACTCCTGGCGGACGCGTTGAGCCTGGTGAGTCCCCGCTTGATGCCCTGAAGCGTGAGGTTCTGGAGGAGAGCGGCCTCGAGATTGAACCTGGGGAGCTGCTCGGCGTATATGCCAAGCCTCAAGAGAATGACCTGGTGCTGTCCTTTCGTGCGACTGTCGTCGGTCGCACGCCTTGGCAAGCCACTGATGAAATAGCCGAGCTCGGCTACTTTGGACCCGACGAGTTGCCCGAGCCTATGAGTGTTGCGGCGCGTGCCAGGATCCGCGACGCGTTCGAAGGCAAATCGGGAGTCTTTCGTGTGATCGGTGTTGCCCAGTAATGGCATCTAACAACGCGGAGCTCCGGCGAAGCGCAAATGAACGGGAACCGCACCGGAGCAAGAGTTATGCGCATCGAAAGCTTGGGCCATGCGGTCTTTGCGGCGACCATGGTCGCCCTCGGAATCCTGGGCCTGATCCAAGGCGACTTCACTCCGATATGGACGGGCGTGCCCAAGAGCGTGCCGGCCCGCGAGGTACTGGCCTACCTCTGCGCTTTCGTCTCTCTGGTGACTGGCTTGGGGCTGCTCTGGCAGCGAACGGCCCTCGTCGCTTCCCGCGTCCTGCTCATCTATCTCCTGGTGTGGATGCTGCTGTTCAGGGTGTCTCACTTCTTCCGCGCTGACCCTGTGGTGCTTGCTTGGTGGGCTTGCGGTGAAAGCGCGGTGATGATCGCGGGCGCTTGGGTTCTGTACGCCTGGTTCGCCGGTGACCGGGACGGTTCGCGCCTCAGCTTCGCCGTCGGCGACAGGGGTTTGCGGATCGCGCAAGTGTTCTACGGTCTGGGCTTGATCCCCTTCGGCGTTGCCCATTTCGCCTATCTAAAGGAAACCGTTGTACTCGTGCCCGGCTGGCTGCCCTGGCACGTGGGCTGGGCGTACTTCACCGGCGGTGCCTTCATCGCGGCGGGCGTCGCGGTGCTCATCGGCGTATTTGCACGGCTGGCAGCCACGCTTTCGGCGTTGCAAATGGGTCTGCTAACGCTGCTGGTGTGGGTACCTATCATCGCGGCAGGCCCCAACGCTTTCCAATGGAGCGAGGTTGTAGACTCTTGCGCGTTGACGGCCGGCGCGTGGGTGGTGGCGGATTCCTACCGCCGCATGCCTTGGCTCGCCGTGCGCACCTTACACTGAACTATATGAATCAACGCCCGGGACTGATTCGTGGCGTCGTCCCAGTGCTCAGCCTCGCGGTGCTGCTCAACTACGTTGATCGTGCCAATCTCGCGACTGCTGCGCCCCTTCTGCAGGACGAGCTCTCGTTATCGGGCACCGAGATCGGTTTGCTGTTGTCCGCGTTCTTCTGGGTGTATGCGCCCGCGCAAGTATTGGCAGGATGGCTCGTGCACCGTTACGACATCCGCATCGTACTGGCCGCGGGAGTTGCGTTGTGGTCCGCGGCGACGGCCTTGACTGGACTGGCGGGGGGATTCGCTTCAATCCTTCTGTTGCGCTTGTTGCTCGGCCTGGGTGAGAGCGTCACATTTCCGAGCTGGCAGTTGATCATCGCGCGGCAGACAGCCGAGCATGAGCGCGGGCGCGCAAATGGCTTCGTCGGCGCCGGCCAGGGGTTCGGGCCGATGCTCGGCACCTTGTTCGGCGGACTGGCGATGGCGCACTTTGGCTGGCGTGTCATGTTCATCGGCCTCGGCGTCATCACGCTCCTGTGGCTCTTGCCATGGTTCCTCGTAACCCGTGGCCGTGACTTGGACGCACCACCGGCAGACCGTGAGTTGCAGACGGTCTCCTATGCGGCGATCCTTCGCCAGCGCGATTTCTGGGGTTCTGCACTCGGTCACTTCTGCATCAACTACGCGTTCTACTTCGTCATGACGTGGCTGCCGACGTTCCTCGTGAAGGCAGGCGGGTTCACCTTGCCGGAGATGGCGTGGATTGGCGCGACCATCTTCGGCGCTTACGCTGTCACGACGGCCGTGGCGGGAGCAGCGTCCGACCATTGGATCCGTCGCGGCGGGGCCGTGACGCGCGTCCGGAAGACCTTCGCGCTGACGAGTGCCCTTGGCGCAACCGTTACGATAGCGGGCAGTGCATTGGTGGAGCCGCGCGACGCGGTTTGGTTGCTCGGCGCGGCAGGAATGTTCTTCGGTCTTTCCACACCCACGATGTTCGCCATGAGTGGAACGCTCGCAGGTCCGCGCGCGGCGGGACGTTGGGCCGGTGCACAAAACGTGGCCGGCCAACTGGCAGGCATATTGGCGCCGATCGTGACAGGCGTCATCGTCGATCGCACTGGCGAGTTCTGGTGGGCATTTGTTGTTGCCGCAGTGTTCGCCGTGCTGGCGATGGTGGCGTGGGGCGCCGTCATTCGGCAGGTGGCGGTGGTGCCCTGGCCAGAGGAGCTGGCACCTTTAGCGGTCGTTTCCGTTGCCGGCGCAGCGGGGCGTTAGGAGGCGACAATGAATCTTGCAAACGCCAAGGTTGCTCAGCTTCTGATCCCAATCGAGGACTTTGAGAAAGGAGTGGCGTTCTATCGAGACGTATTGGGGATACCGTTCCTGTTTTCTGCTCCGCCGCAGATGGCCTTCTTCAACTGCGGTGGAGTTCGGCTACTCGTTGGCGTCATGCCGCCTGGCCAGAAGGCTCAGAGGGGATCTGCAATTTACTTTCAGGTCGCGGATATCCGCGCTGTGTATTCTTCGCTCAAGGGCCAAGGCGTAAACTTTAGCGCAGAGCCTCACGTGGTGAACCGTACGCCGAAGTCCGAGCTGTGGCTGGCGGAGTTTACTGATCCTGATGGCAACCAGTTGGCGCTCATGAGCGATGTGGCCACGGCTGGCGCCTGACAACGCGCCGGAGCAACCGCGAGATGGATAAGGTGCCTGGATTCCCTACACAGTCGCGGATCATTCAACGCGCACGTCATTGGCGCATGCGGCACGTTGGAGCCATTGGCTGGATGCTTGCGTTCGCAGCAGTGGCCGACGCGGATAACGTAGTAGTGAAGGGCGAGCTCTCGTTCAGCTCCGAGGGAGTCGGGCAGGTCTCGGAATGCAGCAGTGGACGCATCTTTACGATGGGAGTGATGGCGACGGATCCATACCTTCGCCTCGTCCAGGGATATTGGAGAATCTCGTACCACGGCAAGACACCGGTCGTAATCAAGGTACGTGGCGACGCAGAGAGAACGACCAACACCACGTTTACTCTTCAGGAGCCGTATGTGATTTCGCTGGTCTCTGAACGGTGCAGCGACTAGTCCTATCGCCATTATTGACTTGCGTCTGCTGGACGATTGGCTTGGGTCTGCGCAATAACGAAAAACAGAATGCGCCAAATGATGGGACAAATTTCGCGGCGATCATTTCTGACGAATGCGGTCGTGTGCACGCTTGCGGGTGTCGTGCCGATAAAACGCGCGGCTGCCGCTGATTGGGCTGGCTACGACGATGCAATCGTGATCGATGGCCTCGGGGGACCCGGAAACAGCGCCAACAAGCCTGGTGTTCCGCTTTCGGAAGCAGACGTGGAGAATGTGCGCCGGTCAGGATTGACCGCGTTGAACATGACGATCCTCCCGGTCGGTACGACGCCGGCGGACGGCGCCTTTGTGCAGGCAGTGCGGGAGATTCTGTACTGGGAATCAGAGATCGAGCGTGTGCCACAGGTGCTGACACGCATACGGACAGTCGCGGATATTGTTGACGTAAAGAAGACCAAACGAACCGGCCTGATCTACGGCTTTCAAGACGGTGTCGCTTTTGAAACCGATCTCTCGCGGTTGAACGATTTTTACCGACTGGGTGTCCGAATCATTCAGCCGACGTACAACCGGCGCAATCTCTTGGGGGACGGATGTCTCGAGCCGACCAATGCCGGGTTGAGCCGGACTGGAACAGAAGCCATTACTCGCATGAACGAAATCGGTATCCTGGTGGACCTCAGCCATTGCGGACGACGCACCGCTGCTGACGCCATCCAGACTTCAACCCGCCCCGTGGCTTTCACTCATACCGGCTGCTCGGCCCTGTCGGATCATCCACGCAACCGTACCGATGCGGAATTACGCGCAGTTGCTGACAAGGGTGGTGTCTCCGGAATCTACTTCATGCCTTACCTCAGCAACGGACATCAGCCAACCGCCGAGAACGTCATCGCCCACCTGGAGCACGCCATCAAAGTGGCAGGCGAAGACCACGTATCGATTGGTACCGACGGCGGCGTTTCACCCGAAATCATTGACGACGCGTTCCGCAAGAACTTTGCGGAAAGCATTCGCGCGCGACGTGAAGCCGGCATCGCCGCGCCGGGCGAAACCGAAGATGGGTACCTGTTCGCAAATGACCTCAACACATCACGCCGTCTTGAAACCCTCGCATCGATGCTCTCCAGCCGCGGTCACACAACAACTCGTATCGAAAAGCTCCTCGGAAGAAATCTCCTGCGCGTATTTTCAGATGTGTGGATCCATTGAGTCCATGTCAAACGCTGAGTTGAAAGTGAGGGAAGCGCTTGCGGAGTACTTGCGGGATCCGACCAAGGTCGGCCTGGACACCGAACTGGTGGTTCTCGCGCGCGCTTTCAGCGCCCTGCCGGTGTATGAGGACATGGGAGGCGTTCTCTTGATTACACCGTCTGGCGAGGTCCTGGTAGTTCACTCGAACCAGGAATGGACCGAGAAAGCCGAATGTGAAGTCGTGGTTGACGCCGAATGGATCGCGCATGCCTACGATTCTTGTATTCAGCGCTACCCGAAGTTGCGAGAAGCGATCGAGGAACTGAAAGCATCATGAGCGCCGGCGCCCGTTCAACGCGCGCGTTGATTGCGCGGAGATGGTATGGGCCTGACGGTTAAGCAGCGCGGCGTGCTTAAAGGAATGATTGTTGGCGCCACTGTTACGGTAATCGTGATCGTGGGCACAGTTCTTGGCGGGCCAAGATTGCTTTCGCCAGAAGCATCGGCCAGCGAACGGATCGCGTTCGCGCTAAGGACGGACGTCTTTATTGCGCTCTGGCTCGGAATTTCCGTTGCGTTGCTCGCCCGGCACCGATTTTTCACGCCAGAGGACATCGACGGCGGCGGGCTCACTCGTGGTACGGAAACAGCACAAGTTCTTCAGGCAACACTGCAGAACACGCTGGAACAGACGGTCCTCGCGGTGCTCGTGCATTGCATGTGGGCGATCGTGATGCCCGTGTCCTGGATTTCAGCGATACCGGCTGCAACCGTTCTCTTCTTGTGCGGTCGGATGCTATTCCTGCGTGGCTATCGCGGTGGTGCGCCGGCGCGGGCGGTCGGGTTCACACTAACGTACTACCCGAGCGTTCTCATGCTCATCGGCGTTACTGCAGGGGCCATCAGGAGTTGGTTTGTCTGATCCAGTAGAAGCTCTGATACTCGATCTCCTCGAATGGATCGGGACCGGATCGAAGTCTTATTCTGAAGTGATGGACGCATGGCGCACCTCATGCCCACGCCTCACGGTCTGGGAGGACGCCGATGATCGTGGCTTCATCGCGCGTCACCACAAGGAGGGTCTCGGAACGCTCATATCCGTGACCGCCTTTGGGCGTGAGCATCTAGCCAGACATCGCCCCCGCCGATCGGTCACTGGACCCTAGGCGAGAGGCTTCGCGAAAAGAAATTGCTATGGCAACAAGTCCAGCAGCGCCAAAGACAATCGACGAGTACATCGCAACTTTCCCGCCCGAGGTGCAGCAGATCCTTCAGAAGGTACGCCGCACGATCCGTGGCGCGGCACCTGACGCACTGGAGACCATCAGCTATCGAATTCCTGCATTCGAATTGAACGGAGCGCTCGTTTACTTCGCCGCGTTCAAAAAGCACATCGGGTTTTACCCGCCAATCGCTCACGATGCGAAGCTGAAGAAGGCCGCATCGCGCTATGCGGGGGAGAAAGGAAATCTTCGTTTTCCGCTCGATGAACCGATTCCGCATGACCTGATTGAACGAATCGTCCGACTGAAAGTGAAGCAGAACCTGGCGAAGGGGCCAGCCCGGGGAAAGCGGCGCGCATCTCCTCGTCGTCCCAAGCGTGCCAGCTGACAACCGGGTGGCGTGACACACGGAGTAGCCAAGTGACGCACAAGCCAATTCTCATCGCTGTGGTTCTGACACTCACGCTCACCGGTTGCTCAAACAACGAAAAACCGGTCGGGCAGACGGCGGCCGAGCATTCCGCACTGGCAGCGACACAGAGCGGCCGCGACAGCGCTGAATACCGCACTCGAGCACCTGACAACGGAGATGCTGCGGGAAGATCCGCAAAACGCGACCACGCTGGCCGTGTCGCCGGAGATTGCCGGCGGCAAGTATTCGAACCGACTGACCGATGTGTCGGTGGAAGGCATGACGCGCCAGATCCGCATCCTGCGCGACGCGCACACCGAGCTCGCCGCCATCGATCGGGCGCTGCTCTCGCCGGACAGCGCCACTACCTATGACGTGGTCATGACCTACATCGATTACGTCACGGCAGGCGAGAAGTTCGGTTACGGCACCTACGGTTTCGATCCGCCGACTCCCTACGTGGTGACACAGCTCACCGGCGCATACACCACCATCCCGGATTTCCTCGATTCGCAGCACCAGGTGAAGACCGTGCAGGACGCGGAGGACTATCTGGAACGCGTCGAAGCGTTTGCGACCGTTATGGACACCGAGACGGCTGAGGTCAAAGCGCAGGCCGACAGGGGCGTGATCCCGCCTGACTTCTGCATCGATGGGGCGGTGAAGCAGCTGCAGAAGTTCGCAGCGACAAAGCCAGTCGACACCGTGCTCGTGCGGTCGCTCAAGCGCAAGGTCTCCGACGCAGGACTCGATGCGGCCGCGCAGAAGGATCTCGCGGCGCGGGTTGAGCGCGCCGTGAAGGAGCGGGTCCTGCCCGCATACCGTCGCCAGATTGCGCAGCTGCAGGCCTTGCGTAGCCGTGCAGCTCACGACGCCGGCGTCTGGCGTCTTCCCGACGGTGCCGAGTACTACCTCGTCGGACTTAGGAATTACAACACCACGGACCTCTCGCCCGGAGCAGATCCATGCAATGGGATTGAAGCTGATCGAGCAATTGAACGAAGAGATGGATGGCATTCTGAAAGCACAGGGGCTGACGACCGGCACGGTGGGCGAGCGCATGGCACGGCTGGCCAAGGAGCCGAGACAGCTATATCCGAACACCGATGCGGGCCGCGACGAATTGCTCAAGTCGCTCAACGGACAAGTTGCGGAGCTGCAACCGTTGCTGCCGAAGTATTTCGGCGTGCTTGCCAAGGCAAAACTCGAGATCCGTCGCGTGCCACCCTACATCGAAGCGGGCGCGCCGGGCGGCTATTACCAGGGCGGTGCGCTTGATGGTTCGCGCCCTGGCATTTACTACATCAACCTGCGCGACACGAAGGAGTGGCCGAAGTTTTCGTTGCCGACGCTTACTTACCATGAAGGCGAGCCGGGTCATCATTGGCAGGGCTCGATCGCGCAGGAGTCCGAGGGACTGCCGCTGATCCGTGGTGCGATGATCGGCTTCTCGGGCTACTGGGAAGGCTGGGGTCTATACGCGGAGCAGCTCGCGGACGAGATGGGGATGTACCGCGATGATCCCTTCGGCCGGCTCGGTTACCTGCAGTCGATGACGTTTCGCGCCGCGCGACTCGTCGTCGATACGGGTCTACATTACAAGAGGTGGTCGCGCGAACAGGCGATCGATTACATGGTGGATGTTACGGGCGATCAGCGCGAATCGGTCACGACGGAAGTCGAGCGCTACGCGGTGTGGCCGGGACAGGCGACCGCCTACATGGTAGGGCGCGAGACCATCAATCGCCTTCGCAGCGAAGCGAAGACGCAGCTCGGTGACCAGTTCGATCTGCGTGGCTTCCACGACGCTGTGTTGACCAACGCCGCGGTGCCGCTCTCCGTGCTCGAGACGGTCGTGAAGGCCTGGGTTGAGAAGCAGAAGGGGCAAAAGCACGCAGCTCTCGTGCCGGCGCCCGTTACACCGCAGCGTGTGGCTCAACGCGAACGTGAGGCGCAAGGGTGAACCCGTGCCAATAGTGGCCATTGATCACGTACAGCTTGCCATGCCGCCTGGAATGGAACACGCAGCCCGAGCGTTCTATGAAGGCTTGCTTGGAATACCCGAGGTACCCAAGCCGGCGAACCTGGCGAAACGCGGCGGCGCATGGTTTGAACGCGGTTCCCTGAAGATTCATCTCGGTGTCGAGGCGGACTTCCGTCCGGCGCGCAAGGCTCATCCGGCGTTGCTGGTAAATGATCTCGCGGGTTTGATTGTGCAGTTGAAAGCGCACGGCGTTAATGTCATCGAGGACCATCCGCTGGAAGGTTACTTGCGGGTGTACGTGGCAGATCCATTCGGCAACCGGATTGAATTGATGGAGCCACGACAGGGACGTTGAGGGTCATGAATATCCTCGCCCTGTCCGGCAGTCTCCGCTCCGCTTCCATTAATTCCGCTTTTTGCCGTGCTGCCGCGCGTCTCGCGCAACCGCCTGTGAAGGTTCAGGTCTTCACTGGGCTGGGACACCTGCCTCTGTTCAATCCCGATCTGGAGGATGATCCCCCACAGGCGGTACTCGAGTTCCGCGCTGCGATCGCTACTTGCAGCGCTCTGCTCATCGCAAGCCCGGAGTATGCTCACGGAATCTCGGGCGTGATGAAGAACGCCCTTGATTGGCTGGTCAGCTTTCCCAGCTTCGTCAATAAGCCAGTCGCTCTCGTCAATACCTCGCCGAGAGCCAGGCACGCCCACGACGCACTCGCTGAAGTGCTTCGCACGATGTCCGCCTCGCTCATTCCCACGGCCTCGATATCGCTGCCGCTGCTGGGCGCTGGGCTATCCGAAGATCAAATGGTCAATTCTCGGGAGATCGCCTCGAGAATCCTGGGCGCAATTGCAGCGCTGCAGAGCGCTCTTTCGGTCGGTGGTGAGCCTGGTCCCAACTTGCCAATCGGTTGACCGGCGCCAGCATCGGCGCGGGAGTGACCGTGCTGCTATTTGCGTTGGGCACGTTTGGCGCGATCATGCACGGCGCCGATGACGTCTAACTACCGACGTGGCGAGAATCCATGATCCCCACACACGGCCTGTCGCACATCAGTCTTCTCGTGGCCGATCCACAGCGATCGCTCGAGTTCTATCAGGCTGCCTTCGGCGTGGAGGAGTACTTTCGCGACGAAACCTCAATTCAAGCCAAGGGTCCAGGTCCGCATGATGTGCTGGCTTTCGAGAGAGCAATTTCGGGCGCGGGCGTCGCTGGCGGGATATCGCATTTCGGGTTTCGCCTGCGCCGCCCGGAAGATATCGATCTTGCCGTCCAGGAGGTTCTGGCGGCAGGTGGCCGCTTGCTTCGAAGGGGCGAGTTTGCTCCGGGCTACCCGTATGCATACGTCGCGGATCCGGACGGATACGAAATTGAGATCTGGTTTGAATAGGCGCGCTGTCGCCAGATAGAGAGCAAGTCAGGCCTCGAAGTGGGGGGCGCCCGATCGATTGCGCCACAAATAGAATCAACAAGACAGGGGGTTATCGCAATGAGAATGATCAAGATCGTCCTGGTCGCGGGCACGGCGCTGCTGCTCACACTTGCAGTGCTCGGAAACGTCACGATGTCGGATGTCGGCATCGGGGCGGTCAAGACGGCGGTGGGTATGGAGACCACATTCAGGCATCCGGGAGCGATGTGGAGGGCCATCACCAGTCCGGTCCTGGTGTACGCCATATTCGGGCTTATTGTGCTGGTCGAAGCGATTGCTGCGGCTCTGTGCTGGACCGGCGCGGCTCGCATGTGGGCGGCGCGAGCGGAGAGTGCTTCATTCCAGCGTGCGACGGGCGCAGCGAGACTTGGACTGGGAGTCACCGCGGCTTTGTATTTCGTTGGCTGGCTCGTGATTGCCGGCGAATGGTTCGAGATGTGGCAGAGCCAGCAATTGAACGTGCTGCCGGATGCATTTCGATTCTTTGCTTCTGCGATGCTGATTCTCTTTCTCGTCAGCGAGAAGGAAAGCTGATCGGGCAAGGAGTCGTATCGCAATCATCTGTCCCAGCAGCGCACTGATCGCGCCGGAGCTTGCGTCCATGCAGCTACAACTAGCCGACAAGATCGCGTTCATTTCTGGTTCTACCAAAGGCATCGGGTTTGCGATCGCCAGGCAGCTTGCCGCAGAAGGGGCGCGGGTGATTCTGAATGGGCGTTCGGATCAGGCACTCGCCGATGCCACGGCAAAACTTCGCAGCACGATGCCGAACGCACAGCTGGAGGGCCTGGTCGGCGATTTGTCGGATGCCAAAACGTCCGACGCTTTGGCGCAGCAGTTTCCGGCCGTGGACATTCTCGTCAACAACCTCGGGATCTTTGAGCCAAAACCGTTCGAGGCCACTCCAGATGAGGACTGGCGGCGCTTCTTCGAGGTGAATGTGCTGAGCGGCGTGCGGTTGAGCCGCATCTACTTACCGGGCATGAAGCAGCGGAACTGGGGACGAATTGTTTTCATCAGCAGTGAGAGTGGCATCCAGATTCCGGTTGAAACAATTCACTATGGGATGACCAAGACAGCACAACTCGCCGTATCACGCGGGCTGGCCGAGTACTGTGCAGGGACCGGCGTGACGGTGAACGCCATACTGCCGGGACCGACACGTTCCGCCGGCGTAGACAAGTTTGTTGCGCAGCTCAGTGGCGGGCAGACGTTCGAGCAGTTCGAGAAGGAATTCTTTACGCGTCTTCGTCCCACCTCGCTCCTCAAGCGGTTTGAGACACCCGACGAGGTTGCTGCCCTGGTGACTTTTGTCTGTAGCCCGCTCGCCTCGGGCATCACCGGAGCGGCGCTGCGGGTGGATGGTGGCGTGGTGCGCGCCTGTTTCTGACTCGACTCCGGGCGGTCAGAGCTTGTAGCCCGGATCCATGCGATCGAGCTTGCGCAACAGCGCCGGCCAGATGAGGGATCCCTCAAGGCCCTGCACCTTCATGACGCGTCCGATGCCTTCGATGATCCGTGGGTTGATGCGTACAAGTTCTCCTCCGCCTGACTGTGCTGCGACCTGGATCTGGCACGCGGTCTCAAAGGCGTACATCGACAGGAACGCATCGGCGACGGTTTTTCCCACGGTCAGCAGGCCATGATTACGAAGTATGAGAAAGGTTGCGCTTCCGAGGTCGGCTCGCAAACGGGGCTGTTCGTCCTCTCGAACCGCCACGCCTTCGTAGTCATGGTAGGCCAGCGAGGAGAGGACGAACGTCGATTGCTGACTTATGGGCAGTAGACCTTCTTTTTGGGCACCGACCGCAACACCAGCGCGGGTGTGGGTGTGCAGCACGCAGCCTACATCGTGACGTCCGGCATGGATGCAACTGTGAATGATGAACCCAGCGGGGTTGACGGGGTGCGGGCTGTCGCTCAACTTGTTGCAGTGTTGATCGACCTTGATCAGGCTGGATGCGGTGATCTCGTCAAACAACATCCCATAGGGGTTGATGAGGAAATGGTGTTCGGGGCCGGGCACGCGCGCGCTGATATGCGTAAAGACCAAGTCGGCCCAGCCGTAGAGCGCCACCAAGCGGTAGCAAGCGGCCAGATCAACGCGCAATTGCCGTTCCTCGGCTTGCTGCGAGATTGGGGAAGGAGCAGGGGCGGTCATGGAGATACTCCCGGTTTTTCCGCGCGTCGTTCAACGCGGACGTCAGGCGTCAGTGCCAACCGGGACCGATGTAAACCAAGAAAACGATCATGGCAAGGACCATATCGTATCGACCGGAGTGGGTGCGATCTGAACAACTGGTTGCAGGATTCCGTGAAAGAATAAGGTGCCAAGGAGTTGGACAGCGGTGACATGTCTCTGATTCGCGCTCTGCTGGTAGTTGGCGGTGGCATTTTCGTGCTGCTCGGTTTTCTGCACGTGCTCTACACGTTCCTCGATATTCGTAAGCCGCGTCGTCTCGTGCCGGACGATCCGGCAGTTGCTGCGGCAATGGCGACTTCGAAGGTACGCATTGCTCGCGGCGGTACGACGATGTGGAAGGCCTGGGTCGGATTCAACTTCAGTCACGGCTTGGGGGCGATTCTCTTTGGCGCCGTCGCGATTGCCGCTGCCGCGAGTATTCAACTGTTTCCGATGCCTTCATGGGTGCTGTTGCTGTTCGCCATTATCGGCGCGGCATATCTCGTGCTCGCTGTTCTCTATTGGTTTCGAATTCCCGTCGCCGGAGTCGCCATCGCAACCGCGTGTTTTCTGGTCGCGTGGTTTCTGTATGCGTGGTAGGTCAACAGTGAGTAGAGGGTTCTCGGATTTCGACCCCGCGCGCCGCGCTGTGCTTGAGGTCATGGGTGCCGCGGCGATTGCCGGACCCGCTGCATGGCATTCCACCGTTGCCGCCGCGAACCAGCCAGCGCAGCCAGGCGAAGGGGTGTTCAGTCTTGGAGAGCTGAAACTTCAGTCCGGAACTACGCTGCCCGATGCGAAGCTTGCCTACAAGACGCACGGCCGGCTCAATGCTGACAAGACCAATACCATCCTCTATCCGACACAGTTTGCCGCGCAGCACGGCGATGTTGAGTGGCTCATAGGAACGGACAAAGCGCTGGATCCGGGCAAGCACTTCATCATCGTTCTGGATCAGTTTGGCAACGGCTTGTCCTCTTCGCCAAGCAATACCGCGCCACCTCACGATCGAATGCGTTTTCCAACCATTACTATCCAGGACGACGTGCGCGCGCAGCACCAGCTGGTCACCGAGCGATTCGGTATTCGTCGCATCGCTCTTGTCGTTGGCTACTCGATGGGCGCCCAGCAAGCATTTCAATGGGCGGTAAGCCATCCGGACATGGTCGAACGCATTGCGCCCTTCTGTGGTACGGCGAGGACTACGCCGCATAACGCCGTCTTCATTGAAGGTGTGCGAGCAGCCCTGACTGCAGATGCGGCCTGGATGGAGGGCGAATACACCGAGCAGCCGTCACGCGGAATGCGCGCACTGGCACGCGTATATGCGGGTTGGGGGTTCTCACAGCAGTTCTACAAGCGGGCACTTTACGGGCAGATGGGGTTCGCCTCCGTGTCCGAAGTCCTGACGGACTTCTGGGAAAAGCGCTACATGCGCCGTGATGCGAACAATCTGCTGTCGATGCTGCGCACCTGGCAGCTCAACGATGTGGGCACTACCCCAGGATACGGCGGGAATTTCGAACGGGCGCTGCGCTCGATCAAAGCCAGAGCCACCGTAATGGCCGGGCAGACTGACCTGTACTTCCCGCCGGAGGACGTCGAAGCGGACGCGGACCTCATTCCGGGCGCGCAATTCCGGGTGATTCCGTCTCTCTGGGGGCACATGGCCGGCGCGGGCCTTAATGCCTCGGATGCACATTTCATCGAAGACGAGATCAAGGCCCTGTTGGTTGCATAAACCATGATGCGCGTTGCCGTCGCTCGTGCGGTCTCGATCGTTGGACACCCCGTGGTACTTGTCCTCGTTGCGGCCTTGATCTCGGCATCAGCACAAGGAGCGTCACATCAACAGCTGCGACTGATCGGTGGGGCGCTAGCGACGTTCGCGGTCATCGTGGTCGGCTTCAGCTGGTTGCAGGTACGGACCGGTCGCTGGTCGCACGTTGATGCGAGCGTTCGGAATGAGCGCAACTCGCTCAATGTGTTCCTAGTAGCCTTGTGTCTTTCTGAGCGCGGTGCTGCTCTGGTTTCTGACGCACCGGCCCTACATGTCCGTCGCATTGGCATTGTCGGGCGCGCTCATCCTTACAGCGTTGCTATCTGCCAAGTGGGTGAAAGTCTCCCTTCACGTCGCGTTTGCCGCATTCGCCACGGCGCTCTTGTGGCCGATCAAGGTCGCGTTTATCGCAGGCGTCCTGGTGACGGCGGCGGTGATGTGGTCGCGTCTGGTCCTCGGTCGACACGTGGCAGCCGATGTCCTGGCTGGCTTGCTGCTGGGGGCGGTCGCGGGCGGTGCATTTCATCTTTGGGCCGTGTAGCAGACGACGGCGAATACGCTGTCACGATCCGCGGAATAGCAAGAATCTCCAAGCACGATAGGGAGCACCTATCGAAGACTTCATCCCGTCTTCCACGGGAGAAAACGATGAAGTCGACTGCTCTTGGCCGCGCAGCACGTTTTGGTCTCTGCCTGGTAGTCCTCGTATCGATGGCGTTGACGTATTGGCGAACCGTGCGACCGCTTCCGAAGCGAAAGACCGTGACCTGATTGTGGGCCTGCATGCCACGTATCAAAGAGCCGTGAAGCTCAACGACGCAACGACCATGCGGCGGATCCTCGACGATCGTTTCGTCCTCGTGCTGGGCGATGGCAAGCGATATTCGCGGGCCGACGTGCTCGCGTCCGCTGCCAGCGGCAGGATCACGTACGAAAGGCAGGACGCGGACGAGGGCACGCGAAGCGTGCGCGTTTTTGGGGACACGGCCGTGGTCACGGCGCGGGTCTGGGTCAAAGGTATCAAGGACGGCGTTGCGTTTGACCGCCGCGTATGGTTCAGCGACGTCTACGTCCGCACGCCAACTGGGTGGCGCTTTGCGTTCTGCCAGGCTTCTCTGCCGGTGCGTAGTTGATGCCTCCACAGGCGCACGTCGCTCAACGCGTAGGTTAGACGACGGGAGGCTATCGGCGCAGAATCCACGCAGAACAACACGCGCTGCGACGCAAGGGACCGTGCCATGAGTAGCAAGGTTTCGATCCTCGCGACATCCGTCCTATCGATGACGACGACTCTGCCGGCCGCTGCCGAGTCGGCGGCGGCTCCATCGACTCCTCCGGGTTACACCACCACGCGCACCGGCGACGTCCACGACTTTGATTACTTCGCGGGTGCGTGGACGACACACCAACGTCGCTTGAAGACGCGTGGTGTTGGCGGCACCGAGTGGGAAGAGTTTCCTGCCACGCTCTGCATGTCCCTCTATCTGGGCGGCATCGCTACGGTCGACGAACTCGACTTCCCAACCAAGGGTTGGGCAGGCCTGACGCTACGCACGTTCGATCTGGAAAAACGTCAGTGGTCGATCTACTGGGTCAGTAGCGCCAGCGGCAAGCTGGAGGCGCCGGTGGTTGGAGGTTTCGACGGCAACCACGGTGAGTTCTATGGCGAGGACCAGGACAATGGTCGCTCGGTGAGAGTTCGCTTCGCCTGGAACAAGCTCGATGGCGATCACGCTCGCTGGGAGCAAGCATTTTCGTATGACAACCACACGTGGGAAACAAACTGGACGGCAGACTTCATCCGCGCCGACACGGCGACAACGTGCGAGGCGGGTCGTCCGAAGCGCTATCACAATGAAACTTCAAGCGAAGCACCTGATCTATGGACTCATCCTGTTTGGAATGCAGTCGTGTGGTCGACCACCAGCCGATACGACCTATGACCGTACTGAAGCGGAAGCGGAAATTCAGAAGATTGAGCGCGCCTGGGCGCAAGTGGCCGTGTCCGGTGACCCTGCGGTAATCGAGTACATTTTTGCCGACGATTTCATCGGGGTCAGTCCTGACGGCGCGCAGTACACGAAGCGAGAATTCATCGATGACACGAAAGCGAATCCACTTGGGTTCACCTCCAACGAGTTGAACGAGATGAAGGTGCGTTTCCTGGGGAATGTGGCTATTGCGCAGGGGCATGAAACCTTCGCCCGCAGCGACGGGGAACGAGGGCGATTTGTATGGACCGATGTGCTCGAACGGCGTGATCGCAAATGGCAACTGGTTGCCGCGCAGGACGTGATGGTACCCGTCGAAGGGCAATCGTCGAGCGGAGGGCTGTTCGCAAGCTCCACTCAGTCGGGCGACGCGCGCGCCGGTATAGACAAGACCCGAAACGCCTACGTCTCCGCGTGGGAAGCGGGGAACGCGGGCAAGATTGCCGAGTTGTACACGGAGGATGCCCTGGTGCTCTATCCCGACCAACCTGCGGTCACCGGCAGAAGCGCCATCGTCGGTTACTTCAAGGAGTTTTTCGACGAATTCACCCAAACCAGTTTCGATCTCTCCTCGGCAGAAATAGAAATCACCGGTCCGTGGGCATTCGATCGTGGCGCCTATCGATGGAAGGGCGTCCCGCGGAGCGGCGGCAAGCCGATTGAAGACAGCGGGAAGTACCTGGTCATCCTCAAACGGCAAGCAAGCGGTGAGTGGCAGATCGCACGCGACATGGACAACAGCGACCGGTCGGCTTCACAGGCCACTCGGGGTACGCAGTGAATGCCACGCGGGACAGACTGCGCGTCTCGTCGCCGGGGACTCGTAGATGCTGAAGACATACCATGGCAGTTGTCACTGTGGCGCGGTGAAGTTCGAGGCTGATCTCGACCTGACTCAGAGCACTTACAGATGTAACTGCTCGATCTGCAGACGAACACGCTTCTGGCCAGCCGTGGCCAAGCCCGAGGGCTTTCGCCTGTTGGCAGGGCAATCGGATCTAACTCAGTACGTGTTCAACACCAAGAAGAACCACCACTACTTCTGCCGGCACTGCGGCGTGCGGGCTTTCGGGATTGGAACCGAAACGCCAATCGGAATGATGTAGGGAATCAACCTTGGGTGCCTGGACGATGTTTCTGACGAGGAGCTGGCAAATGCCCCGATCACGTACGTCGACGGCCGCAATGACAGATGGCAGAGTGCGCCTGAACTCTTTGGCCACCTGTAAGACTCCCTCTCCAATGGTCGGCTGCGACTGCACGAGCACTTCACGTGGAAGACGCGTCCAGGGTCTGGCACCAACACGTTTGATCAGGTGAAACGAGAGGCTATTGATGTCGACGAGGCATGAAGGCGGATGCGTGTGTGGGTCGGTACGCTACGTGACTCACGGCGACCCTCTCCGCGTGACGGTATGCCACTGCACGTGGTGTCAAAGACGAACTGGAACCGCATTTGCAGTCGAGCCGATCTTCAATGAAGAACAAGTCGAGATCAGCGGCGGACCGCTGACTAAGTACAGACACATCTCCGACGAATCGGCTCGTTGGCTTGATCTCGAGTTCTGCCCACGATGCGGGACGAATATCGGGTTCACGCTTCAATGGCGGCCCGGCGCGAGAGCTATCGATGCGGGAACCTTCGATGATCCCAGCTGGATTCGCGCTGACAGGCACCACTTCCGGTACATCTTCCTTCGTTCGGCGCAGAAGTGGTCTGAGGTGCCCGGCGGCGCGGAAGCGTACGAAAAGCATTTCGCGACGTAGTCGGCGTTACGATGTCCCCAAGAAAGCTCGGCCTGTACTGCGGAATCGTGAGCCCGATTCTCTGGCTCGCGCTCATCGCGATTGCCGGAGCCCTCCACCCCGACTTCAGCCACCTTACTCACTTCATCAGTGAGCTTGGGGCGCGTGGCAGTTCCACCGAGGCGTTGATGCGCGGCGTGGCATTTGGCTTCACTGGATTTCTATTGGTGTGTTTCGCCGGAGGCGTACTTGCCACCTTTCGACATCGATGGGCGTTCGCAGCAGCTTGCCTCTTGATCGCGCTGGATGGCGTTGGACGCATGGGGGCCGGCATCTTTCCGTGCGACCCGGGCTGCGTACGAGTCACAGAAACTCAGGATCTCCACAAGCTCTTTGCCACTCTTGGCTTTTCCTCGGGGATCCTCGCGGCGATCCTTTGGGGAATCCTGTATCGACGCCTGGCGCCATTGCAGTCGCTATCCTGGCTCGCAATCGGTTCCGGGTTGGTGGCGCTCGTGTCCCTGTTGCTCATGTCTTGGGAAGATAACCCGTTGCGCGGCGCTGGTCTGTTCGAGCACTTGGCGACCGGCGTCCTTTCCATTTGGCTCTTTGTATTTGCCGTTCGCCTGGTACGAACCGACACCGCGAACGGCGGGGCGAAACCGCAGTGAGTCCATCTACTGACGGCGTAGACGCGCAGGATCCGCGACCCCCGGTCTGGGTTGGGCATGTTGTCCTCGAGACCAATCGATTGGATAAGACCGCGGAATTCATGCGAACGATCGGCATGCGACCCGTGTACCTGGGATCGGATGTGGCGATCTTTGAACTGCGTGGGGGAACTCATCTGATACTTCTCCCCAAGAGCGACGTAGTTCCGGGCGACGCGCCATTTGATCTCATGGTTGAGGATCTGCGTGCGACTCATCAGCAATTCACTTCGCTGGGACTCGCGCCCACGCCGATTGAGGCGATGCCCTCTATCGATCACGAGCTCTTCCGCGTCCGGGAGCCGGCAGGGCACCTCATAACCTTCTACTCCAGTCACATCACGGGCGCGGTGTGAGCACGGCCGCGAGTACTTGATCCATGCCGCTGCTTTTTTCCTACGGCTCTCTCCAAGAGGAAGAGGTGCAGGTCGCCACTTTCGGACGGCTGCTTCAGGGGCAAAGAGACGAGCTTCCTGAATTCGAACCGTCGCTGGCACCGATCGATGACCCGCGAGTCGTGGCAACGAGCGGCAAGACACATCATGCTAATGTCACGTTCAACGGCAGGAGCAATAGCCGTGTCAGTGGCACAGTATTTGAGGTCACTGACGCTGAGCTCCTTGCCGCCGACCAGTACGAGAAGGCCGCTGCATACATACGGATAAGCGCAATGCTTGCTTCGGGTAAACAGGCTTGGTTGTACGTTGACGCCCGCTCTGCGTCGGGGGCCTCATGAGCGCCACAATTGTGACCGCGGCGGAAGCCCTCGCACGTCTGCGCGAAGGAAACCGACGATTCGCAGCAAACCAGACCGCGGCCTCGTTCCTTTCGAATCCAGCTCGCCGTGCCGAGCTGATCGCCGGGCAGGAGCCGTTTGCCGTCATCCTGGGTTGTTCGGATTCGCGCGTCCCTGCGGAACTCGTCTTCGACCAGGGGTTCGGCGACCTGTTCGTGATTCGGGTCGCGGGCAATGTCGTGGCTCCTTCCCAGGTGGGGAGCGTGGAGTTCGCTGCGTCGCGTTATGGCACGCGACTCGTGGTCGTCATGGGTCATTCACAGTGCGGCGCCGTGGTTGCTACGTTGGAGGAACTGCAGGGCCACCCGAGCAGTCAATCCCGGAACCTGCGTTCGATCGTCAACCGCGTGCGACCATCAGTCGAAACGGTATTCGCAGCGCGGCGCAACGAGGACGCAGAGGCACTCCTGCACGATGCAGTTCGAGCTAATGTGCGGTCATCCGCAGATCACCTGCGGCATGGCTCGGAACTTCTCGAACGGCTCATCCAGCGCGACGGGCTGGTAGTGGTTGGAGCGGAGTATTCCCTGGAGACCGGCATCGTCGATTTTTTCGATGGTTGCCCCGGAAGCTAGGCTCTGCACGTTGCCCTGGCGCGCAAAGTAGAGCGCCCGTAGAGGTGTCGTGTGGAATTCTGGTTCGAGTTTGGAAGCACATATTCATACCCGGCGGCCTTTCGGGTTGAAGAAGCCGCCGGCAGTGCGGGCGTTGAGCTCATCTGGCGGCCATTTCTGCTCGGCGCGATTTTCAAGGAACAGGGTTGGAACGATTCGCCGTTCAATCTCTATCCCGCGAAAGGTCGATATATGTGGCGCGACCTCGAGAGAATCTGTGCAGAGCTGCGGATTCCATTGCGCCGGCCTTCGGTGTTTCCAAGGAACGGCCTGCTGGCCGCGCGTGTGGCCTGTCGCTTCGAAAACGAGAGCTGGCTGCCGGAGTTTGTGCGCCGTGTGTATCTCGCCAACTTTGCCTACGATCGCGACATTTCCGAGAGGGCCGAGATCGTTTCCATTCTCGAAGGCCTCGACCTGCGCTCCGACCTGCTGACGGCAGCGGAGTCACCGGAGTCAAAAGAAAAGCTGCGCGCCCAGACAGATCGGGCGGAGGCGCTCGGAATCTTCGGGGCGCCGACCTTCGTCAGCGAGAACGAAATCTTCTGGGGAAGCGATCGCTTGCAAACCGCGATCAGCTGGGCGCAACGACATGAGAGGAGCACGGAGAGCATGCCGATTGTGCCGGGACAATGAATCGAAACATGAGTACGCACCGAATTCTCGATGCGATCGGCAACACTCCGCTCGTAGAACTCAGCCGCATCGTGCCGCCAGGCTCCGCTCGCATCGTTGTGAAGCTCGAGTCTTCAAACCCAACCGGCAGCATGAAGGACCGCGTGGCGAAGGCCATGATCGAGCGTGCGGCCGCGGACGGGCGCTTGCCGGCAGGGGGCACGGTCGTGGCCAAGCGCCTGGGGCCGGGCGCGACTGTCGGCACGATCATCATCGATACCGGCCTACGCTATATCAGCACGGACGTATTCAAGGCTTGAGCGTGAGCGCTCTTTCGCATTCCATGAGTCTGCATTGATGCTTTACATGGTGGTCGAAAACTTCAAACAAGGGGCGGCGGCCGAGATCTACCGCCGTGCACGAGAGCGTGGCCGCCAGCTACCTGCCGGCCTCGAGTATCTCGATAGCTGGGTCGATCTGGAATTCTCCAGGTGCTTTCAGTTGATGCGCACCGACGATCCGGCACTCTTTGCGGTGTGGATTCGGGGCTGGAGCGATCTCACCGACTTTGAGGTGATCCCGGTCCGCACGTCCGCAGAAGCGGCCGCGGTCATCCGCGGCGAACCTAGGAACGTGAATGCCGGACCAGGACTACGAAGAGGTGCTGCGATTCTGGTTTCCTCAGCAGCTGGGCGAGGATCACGCCGCTATCGTGCGCCAGTTCGAGTGGTGGTTTCGCGGCGGAGCGGAAGCGGTGATCGTCGAGCGATTCACGGCCCTACTGGAGCAAGCCATAGACGGTGACCTTGATCACTGGTCGAACGCCGCCGAGTCTCGGCTCGCGCTCATCGTTGTTCTCGATCAGTTCTCGCGATCGATCTATCGGGGAACGAAAGAGGCCTACGCGCAAGACCCGAAGGCGATCGGCCTCGCATCTGAGGGCCTCGAGCTCGGCCACTACGCGGCTCTCGAGACACCATGGGAGAAAACCTTTTTCCTCCTGCCGTTTGGGCACTCGGAGCAGCTTGCGCATCTGGACCTCGCGGTCAGGCTCACCGAGGAGCTGGCGCGCGAGACGCCAGAGAGCATCCGCAAATTCATGGCACATTCGGCCTCG
This sequence comes from uncultured Gammaproteobacteria bacterium, assembly GCA_963724625.1. Lineage (GTDB taxonomy): Bacteria > Pseudomonadota > Gammaproteobacteria > Steroidobacterales > Steroidobacteraceae > DATBVX01. The sequence goes on from CAVRVO010000003.1 coordinate 377,527, forward strand.
CAGGCGCGCGGACACCGGGACGTGATCGCGCGCTTTGGTCGCCAGCCGCATCGCAACGCCATCCTGGGGCGGTCATCGACCGCAGAAGAGATCGAGTATCTGGCGGCCGGTGAATTCGTGCATCAGCGTTCGTTGCCGCCCTAGACTCGGGGGCGAATACCAATCGAGGGTTGCCACATGATCGTTCGCGCCTGGACAGCCGAGGCATCAGCCGGAAACGTCGACGGGTATGTTCGGCACTTTCACGAAGCCGTCCTCCCCGAGCTTGCCGATATCCCAGGCCACGCCGGTGCATATCTCCTGCGGCGCAATCTCGACACGCACGTCGAGCTCGTAGTGCTCACGCTATGGGAATCGATGGACGCGATTGAGCGGTTTGCCGGGAATCCGCCCCACGGGGCAGTGATTGCGCCAGCGGCGCGTGCGATGCTGCAGAGGTTCGATTCGACAGTGCGACACTTTGAGGTCCTGCATTCGCCGTTTTGACAGGAGCGCCATGGCAATGCTGAGAATCCGACAGATCGACCATATCGTGCTGCGCGTAGTGGACGTCCAGGCGATGCTGAGTTTCTACGTGGGGGTGCTGGGGTGTACGCCCGAAAAGAACCAGGAAGAGATTGGCCTGTACCAGGTGCGAGCCGGAAGCTCGCTGATCGACTTCGTGCCCGTAGATGGCAAACTCGGTCGGATGGGTGGAGCACCGCCCGGGCGTGAGGGTCGCAATCTCGATCATCTGTGTCTGCGAATCGATCCGTTCGACACAGCGGAAGTGACCGCACGATTGCAGGAACGAGGAATCGAGGTGGGCCCAGTCACGTCACGTTACGGCGCCGAAGGTTTTGGCCCCTCGATCTATATAGAGGACCCTGAGGGCAATACAGTGGAGTTGCGGGGTGGAGCGGGGAGTTAGCTCAGAGCTGAGGGCGGATCATGCGCACGGCGTTGATCATCGGCGGAGGTCTCTTGCTCCTTGGCGTGTTCGTCCTCGCGGCGCGTTGGTTGGGCGGCCCCGGCAATGTTCCCATAGCCAACGCTGCGAAGATCTTCATTCTCATCTGGCTGATCGTCGCACTGCTCAACATGTGGATCGGTGTCGCGCGTGCCGGTTATTCAGTGCGTGAGGAGTTCCCGATTTTCCTGCTGATCTTCGCCATTCCGGCTGTCGTCGCCGCGATCCTCTGGCGAAAGGTCATATGACGTACAGCGCGGAATCCGTCGATCGGAGGAGGCCATCCGTGCGTACGATCCTTCTCATTTCTTGCGCGGCGTTCGTGATCGCGTCCTGTGCAAGAAACACATTCCTTCAGCGGCGTGTATGTCGGTAACGAGGCGGCGTCGGTGATGCCTGCTGGGCAGCAGGTGCCACCGAACTTCCGGCTCGTCATCGAAGATGATGGTGTCGCACTCAAGACCGTTCAGACCTTCACTGCCGATTCGGGCGAGCCCGTGCGCCTCGTGTGGCAGGGAGAGTGCGATGGCAAGGAGCGGCCGGTTGAAGGTGCATTGCAGCCAGGGATGCGATTGAGCTGCCGACGCTCCGCCTCTGGCGCGTTGGTCAACACGGTTTCAGGTGCCGATATATCGGGCGCCGACTGGTCGTATGTCGAAACGTGTCTACTGGAATCGAGAATGCGCATGACCTGCAAGGGGAACATGCTGGATGAGAACCACAAACCGCTGCCTTTCTCGTACGCGTTCGATCGTCAGGAGTGATCGCCAGCCATGATGAAGTGGAGCGCAGCAGCCTTGTGGCTGTGCCTCGCATGGGCGGTGCAGGCCACGCCAGAACTGAAGAAGGAAACGTTTGAGGCCACGGGGCAGAAGCGCTCCTACTATCTCTTTATACCGGAGGCGATCGATGCAGATCGGCCGGCGCCCGTGGTGCTGATGCTGCATGGCTCATACAGCGATGGACGCGAGCTCACGAGCAAGTGGATCGACATCGCCAACCGTGACGGACTCATCCTCGTCGGGCCTAACGCGCTCGATTCGACTCGCTGGCAGATACGCGCGGACAGCCCGGAATTCATGCGCGACGTCATCGACGATGTGGCGAAGAAGCATCGCATCGATCGCCGGCGGATGTACCTGTTCGGGCATTCCGGCGGGGCCGTGTATGCGCTCACGCTTGGCATGCTCGAATCGGAGTACTTCGCCGGGGTCGCGATCTACGCCGGCGCATGGCAGGAGAAGAGCAACTTCGAGGCGCTCACCGCGGCGCGACGCAAGATCCCGGTGCTCGTAATGGTGGGCGACAAGGACCAGTTTTTCCCGATCAGTATGGTCCGGAAGACCGTTGCGGCGCTCGAGCAGGCGGGTCATCCCGTGACCCTGACCGTCTTCAAGGGCCACGGCCATTCGTACGAAGATCTCGCGCCGCGCATCAACCGGGCGACATGGGAATTCCTGAAGCCGATAGAACTGGAAGTTACTCCACACTTTCAGTCCTATGGCTAGAGTGAGCCGGGCCGACTGTGTAGATTGCACGGTTAGTTTCCATACAAGGAAAGTGATCAAAATGTGCATTCGGCGGCGGCACCTCTTTTGGTTGTTCAGCCTTCTAATCGCAGGCTGTGGTGGTGGTGGCGGATATGGCGGCGGCGGTAGTGGAGGCAGCACCAGTTCCTGGACGATGGGCGTGTTTCCGCCAGCTGCGAACTTCGATGCGAAGTGCGTGAGCCCACGCAGTGGCACCGATCCGGCAACGGGTCGCGCCTTTCCCGATGTGGCGGGTACAAGTACCGACGAGAACATGTGGTTGCGCTCCTGGACCAACGATTTGTATCTCTGGTACAGCGAAGTTCCGGACCTCAATCCAGCCTCGTACACCACCGCTGATTACTTCGATGTGCTGATGACTTCTGCCGTGACGCCGTCCGGCAATCCGAAGGACAAATTCCACTTCACGATTCCCGAGTGCCGAATGGTTCGCGCTCTCGCAATCGGGAGCGTCCGCGGGTTACGGCGCGCAATTGGTTCTGGTCTCCACCGTCGCCGCCACGACGGTCGTCGTGGCGTATACCGATCCGAATTCACCAGCAGCACCCGCAGGGTCAAGCACCGAAGCTTTTGCGAGGAACTGAGATCCTGACAGTCGATGGCGTGGACGTTGCCAACGGCAGACGAGCATCGACACGCTCAACACGGCCTGTTCCCGAGCGCTGCCAACCAGACGCACACCTTCACCGTGCAAGATGTCGGGTCACCGAGTATCCGCTACGATCACGATGACCTCGGCGATCGTGACTCGACACCGGTGCAGAACGTCAAGGTGATCACGACGCCGAGCGGCCCGGTCGGCTACATGCTGTTCAACGATCACATCGCGACCGCGGAGGACCATGCTGATCGACGCGATCGAGACGTTGCAGGCAACGGCGCGGTCACCGACCTCGTGCTCGACATCCGCTATAACGGCGGCGGATTCCTCGATCTCGCGAGCGAGCTCGCGTTCATGATCGCCGGGCCAGGCACGCACGACTGGCAAGACGTTCGAGCAGCTGCAGTTCAACGACAAGCACCCGACGCGCGATCCGGTGACGGGCGAGGTCACTGGCTCCAATTCCATTTCACAGCACGACCGTCGGCATCGGTAGTACGCCCGGCCAGGCCCTGCCGACACTCAACCTCGGACGCGTTTTCGTGCTGACGGGCGAGCAACACCTGTTCGGCGAGCGAGTCGATCATCAACAGCCTGCGCGGCATCGGCGTGGACGTGATCCAGATCGGCTCGACGACCTGCGGGAAAGCCGTATGGCTTCTATCCGCAGGATAATTGCGGCACGACGTACTTCTCGATCGAGTTCAGGGGCGTCAATGCGCAGTGGGCTTCGGCGACTACACCGACGGATTCTCGCCGAACAATACGCGAGCTCGACGCGGGCACGCCCATTCCCGGTTGTTCGGTAGCGACGATTTCGATCATGCGCTCGGCGATGAGGCCGAAGGCCGACTGGCTACGGCACTGGCTATCGTGCGAACGGACGCGGCAGCCTGCGGTCCGCGACCGGCATTCGGCCCGCGCGCGCTTGCGGTCGAAATGCCGGTTGAGGACGGCGAAATGTTCAAGTCACCGTGGCTCGAGAACCGGATACGTGCGCAGATGAGCCTCGCACGCAACCTGGCGGCGATTGTGATCGCTCTCGGAACCGGCGGCGTGCGGCACATTGCCTGCGGGTACCGATCTACCTGCCGTCATCGTCGCGCCAGACGCGCAGAGCCGTCGAGGAGCTGCAGCAGACAGTGGCGAGTACACTGAACGGCGCGCCCGTCACCCTGGCAGACGACGCACTCGCGCGGACAGCACGCTGCATCATCGAGCGCAACCAGGCGCGCGATGCCAATGGCGTGCCTCTGAGCGGTCGCGAGCTCGGTCGGCCGGAGAAATTTCAGCTCGTGAAGAGCGGCAAGGATTGCGTCCTGATTCACGAGGGCAGCGGCAAGCGCTGGACACTCAAACACGCCACTTGCTCACCGGTTTGAGCTGACGTCAGAATCGCTCACTCATTTCCATGAGGGATGACTGCCTGTGACACCGATCGATCTGCGCTCGGACACCGTCACGCGTCCATCCCCGGGCATGCGTGCTGCAATGGCCGCTGCCGAGGTGGGTGACGATCAGTTTGGCGAAGATCCCACGATCAATCTGTTGCAGGAGCGGATCGCGGCCCTGCTCGGCAAGGAAGCGGCGTTGTGGCTGCCTACCGGCACGATGGCAAACCAGGTGGCGCTGCGCGTGCTCACGCGGCCGGGCGACGATGTCATCGTGAGTCGTGGCAGCCACGCGGTATGGCATGAAACCGGTGGCTCCGCAGCCAATGCCGGTGTGCAGTTCACGGAGATCGGCGCCAACGGAACATTTGATGCGGTGGAGTTCACCACCGCATGCAAGCCGCGCGGACACATCATCTATCCGCCGACGACGCTGGTTGAAGTCGAGAACACTCACAATCGTGCCGGTGGCGTGATTTTTCCGCAGGACACCGCGAGGCGGATCTGCGAAGCGGCGCGAGAGCGTGGCATTGCGACTTACCTCGATGGCTCTCGCTTGTGGAATGCCGCAGCAACCACAGGTGACTCGCTGGCCACGCTGGCAACACCTTTTGATCTCGTGGCGGTCGCGCTCTCCAAGGGTCTCGGCGCGCCGGGGGGCTCGCTGCTCGCTGGGTCGCGTAGCCTGATGGCGCAGTGCGTTCGGTATCGGCGCATGTCTGGCGGGGCAATGCGCCAGGTGGGCATCTTTGCAGCTGCGGGACTCTACGCACTCGACCACAATCTCGAGCGGCTGCGCGAGGATCATCTGCATGCGCAGCTGTTGGGTAGGCACCTCGCCGCGAACAAACGCGTGGTGCTCGATCTCGCCACGGTGCAGACGAACATCATCGTCTTCGGCCTGACGGAAGATGCGCCGGATGCCAATGTGATCGTGGCCGGCGCGCGCCGTCACGGCGTACTGATCTACGCGTTCGGGCCGAAGACGATCCGCGCCGTGACCCACCTCGATGTGTCGCGACAGCAATGCGAGCGCGCCGCCGAAATACTGGTCGAACTCATCAACGGCTGAAGGAGTGCCCCGGTGCTCGTCGCACTGCAGTTCATCACGTATCTGGCCTGCGCAATCTTCGCGGGTGCCGCTCTCTACGTGACGCTGGTCGAGCATCCAGCCCGAATGCAGTGCGAGACGCGCATCGCTGCGACCCAGTGGGCGCCGAGCTACGGACGTGGTGCGCTAATGCAGGCGCCGCTCGCGATCATCGCACTGCTCGGGGGCGTGGCTGCATGGTGGATGGGCGCGCCGATTTGTTGGCTGATTGCCGGACTGTCAGTCGGCGCGGCGGTGCCATTCACGCTGCTCGCGATCATGCCGACCAATCATCGCTTGCAAGAGCCCGGACGTGATCTCGGATCTGCGGAAACGCGCATGCTCCTGCAACGCTGGGGACGATTGCACGCCGTGCGCACTTTGTTAGGGATGATCGCGCTCGTCCTCCTGACCTGGTTGCTGGTCGTGTCGTGACCCAAGCGCTCGAGGGTCGGGTCGCGTGCGCCTCTTTTAGCGGTGGTAAGGATTCCTGTCTCGCGTTGTGGCGCGCACGGCGGGCTGGCTTGCAAGTGCGCGCTCTCATCAATGTGCTGGAGGAGACCGGCGCACGCAATCGCTCGCACGGCGTTCCCAGGTCTCTTCTGCGGGCGCAAGCGGACGCACTGGATTGCGAGCTGGTGACGCCGGCGGCCTCCTGGCAGGACTACGAAGCGCAATTTACGGCGGTGTTGCGCGAGCTGCGTTCACAGGGTACCGAGATTGCGATCTTCGGCGACATCGACCTGCAGGCGCATCGCGAGTGGGAGGAGAAAGTGTGTGCCGTGGCTGGACTGACCGCGTATCTGCCGCTGTGGCAGGAGCCTCGTGAGTTGATCGCACAGGAGGTACTGCGGGAAGGTTTCGAGGCGTACGTCGTGTGCACGGACAGCCGTTATCTCGCGGATGAATTCTGTGGCCGACGCTACGACGCACTGTTTCTCAAGGATCTTCCGGTTGGTGTTGATGCGTGTGGCGAGAACGGCGAGTTTCACACCTTCGTGTTCAACGGCCCGATGTTTCGCCAGCCGGTGCCGTGCAGGGTTGTCAGCTTCGAGGATTACACCGCACCAGTATCGCTCGGCGGCGTGCGCTATCGTTTTGCGCAACTCGCGTGACGGCGGCTAGCTGCGCTTGCGTTCCGGCGCCTTCATTCCTGCAGCGATGCGCGTCCGGGCGTCTTCGATGGTGAGTGCACCACGATTGACTTCGAGGATGGTGTCGACGATGAGGTCGGCCTGATCGGCATGCAGCTCGCCGAGGTGCGCGGTGACGATGCGGCTTTTCGCGTCCACGAAGACCGTGCATGGCAAGCCGATCGAACCGAGACCAAAGCCGCTGGCGGCATCGAGTCCATCTTCCTCGCCGATCAACAACGGATAGTTGATACCGACTTCCTTCGCGTAAGGCAGCACCTTATCGCGAAAATCGAGCGCGATACCGATGACGACCACGTCCTGGGTGGCGCGCGCAGCGCTTAGCGCCTTCAGCATCGGGATCTCGCGCCGGCAAGGTGCGCACCACGTTGCCCAGAAGTTGATCACCAGCGTCTTGCCGTCCCATTCTGTGATGGAGCGCGACTTGCCATCGAGGTCATCGAGAGAAAACACCGGCCGGGTTGCGGGAACCTGCGCGGACGAAGCGGCGACGACAGTGTCGGGGTCCGCGGCGACCGCATCAGAGGGCGCGGGTTGCACAGGCGCAGGTCTCTCGTGCATCACGCGGTACGCACCGAAGCCGACCGTGGCGGCCGCAAGGATGGACACCGCGATCAGCACCCTATTGACCGTGCGGCTCATGTCGCGGGGCTCGCGACCACCTGCGCGACGTGCTCCCTGAACTTGTCCGCCTTGACGTAGCCCACTTCACGGAACTGGCGTTCGAGGCCATCCGCGCCGAAGAACACGATCGTGGGCGGTCCAAAGATCCCGAAGCGCTTGAGCAAGGCCTGATCGTCGGCATCGTTCTCGGTGACGTCGGCGCGCAGCAGCCACAACGGCGTCAGCAGTGCTTTCACCTTCGGATCAGGGAAGGTGTCCTTCTCCATTTCTTTGCAGGAGACGCACCATTCAGCGGAGAAATCGAGCATGACGGGGCGGCCCGCCGCTTTCGCCGCCGCGAGCTCGCGATCCAGATCAGCCACGGAGTGCACCAGCTTGAATTCGAGACCCGAGGAAGTGCTGGTGGCGGTCGATCGCCCCGCGCCCACGCCCTTGAGCGGCTGAAACGGGTCGGAATTACCAGCGGCCGCTCCAACCAGCATCAGGACGCCCCACAAGGCGGCGACCGTGCTGACACCTCGGCCCAGCCAACGCGCTCCCGATGCGGGCCGACCGCGCTGGAACGCGCCCAGCACGAAAACTGCCGTGATCAGGAGGACGCCCCACAGTGCCAGGGCAACGGGGCCCGGCAGGATCCGCTGCACCATCCAGATTGCGACGCCGAGGAACAGGACGCCGAAAAAGCGCTTAACGGTTTCCATCCAGGCGCCGGCCTTCGGCAGCAGCTTTCCGGCTGACGCGCCGACGATCAGCAGCGGCGTGCCCATCCCGATGCTGAGTGCGAAGAGCGCCAGCGCGCCGCGCACGACATCGCCCGCCTGACCGATAACGGCCAGAGTGGCGACCAGTGGCGGCGCGACGCAGGTCGTGACGATGAGCGCCGAAAGCGCACCCATGACGGCGGTGCCGGCGTAACTCCCGGCCTTCTGCTGATTGCTGAGCCCGGCGAGGCGCGTCTGAATCGCCGCGGGGACCTGCAACTCATAGAAGCCGAACATCGCGAGCGCGAGCACCACGAAGAGCGAGGCAAAGAGCACGAGGATCCAGGTTTGCTGAAAGACGGCCTGCGCCTGCTGACCGGCCGCGGCGAATGCCGCGCCGGCAACCGTGTAGGTAACCGCCATGCCCAGGACATAGGCGAGGGACAGCGCGAAAGCCTTGCGCGTGGTCACATTGTTGCCGTGCCCAGCAATAATTCCCGAAAGTATCGGGACCATTGGCAACACGCAAGGCGTCAATGACAGCAGCAAGCCGAAGCCGAAGAAGGTCGCGAGCACCAGGAAAATGTTGCCGCCCTGAATGAGTCGCGCGAGCCGGTCCTGCTCAGAGATGAGTCCGCCGCTCCCCGTGCCCTTGGAGCGCAGGGCCGAGGCATCAACCGGGGGCAACGAGAGTTGCATCGTCTTGGTAATCGGCGGGTAACACAGGCCCGCGTCGGCGCAGCCCTGGTAAGTCACCTTCGCAGCGAAATTACCGGAGGCCGGGGACGCGCGCGAAAACGGCACGTCCGCTTCGAGGAACTGGTGATAGACCTGCTGAGTGCCGAAGTACTCGTCGGTCTTCTCGTCACCCTGCGGCAAATCGGGCGCGCCGAGCTGGACAATCTGGCTGTCGCTGGCCGCTTTGATCTTCCCCTTGTAGAGGTAGTAGCCCTCAGCGATGACCCAGCGCAGGTGCAGGGTGTTTGGCCCCGTCAACTCGCCCGAAAAGCGAAATGCTTCGTCGGGCGGCAGGAACTCATCGTCACCGCCCGAGCTGCCACTGAGAATCGGTGGGTTCGACGCGCCGCTTGCCGTGCCCGCGAGACCGGCGCCAGCGAGCACCAGCCAGGCGGCCAACAATCGCAGGAAACATGCTTTCACTCGGGTTCCTCTCCTCATCAAGGCGCGAGGTTCTGACCTAACCACTCGAGGTAGCGTTCCGAGCCACCCGTGATCGGCAGCGTGATCACTTCGGGGAGTTCCGCCGGGTGCAGCTCCTCAATTCTCTTGCTGAGCCGCGGCAGGAGTCGTTCGCTGGTCTTGATCATCAGGAGCGACTCGGTATCCGTTTCGAGTTTCCCCTTCCACCAGTAGGTCGAAACCATGCGGCTCAGGCGGTTGACGCAGCTCGCCAGATGCTCCTCGACGAGCGTCGTGCCGATACGGCTGGCGATCACATCCTCCGGGCAGGTGCAAAGCACCAAAATGTACTTTTCCGCCATAGAGTTAGGTATCGAAGAGGGCCGGCCAAGTCGCCCCGGAGAATACCGGCGGCTCGCCTTGCTGTCATGTACAAAGTCCACGTTGCGCCTTGATTTTTAAGCTTTCGCCACTATGATTGGCAGCCACGTCAGGGGAGTGCTAATAACGTCTCCCCCGATTCTGTCAAACAAACTCAATATAGAGGAGCTGGAGCCCATGAAGATCAGACCGCTTCATGATCGTGTGATCGTCAAGCGCCTGGACGAAGAGCGCACTTCGCCCGGTGGCATCGTGATTCCCGACACCGCGACCGAGAAGCCAATCCAGGGAAAGGTGATCGCCGTTGGCAAGGGCAAGATCCTTGAAGACGGCAAAGTGCGTCCACTCGACGTCAAGGTCGGCGACAAAATCCTGTTCGGCAAGTACAGCGGGACCGAGGTGAAGGTGGACGGCGACGATCTTCTGGTCATGCGTGAAGAGGACGTCATGGCCATCATCGAAGGCAAGTAAGCCTCGATCGACAGCAACGAACTCAACTCACGACATCTGTAGTTTCTAGAGGATTATTCAAATGGCTGCGAAAGAAGTCAGATTCAGCGATGACGCCCGACAGAGGATGTTCAGGGGCGTAAACGTCCTGGCGAACGCCGTCAAGGTGACGCTCGGGCCCAAGGGTCGCAACGCCGTGCTCGAGAAGAGCTTCGGCGCTCCGACAGTGACGAAGGACGGCGTGTCCGTCGCGAAGGAAGTCGAGCTCAAGGACAAGTTCGAGAACATGGGCGCGCAGATGGTGAAGGAAGTCGCGTCCAACACCTCGGACGAAGCCGGTGACGGCACGACGACCGCGACGGTGCTCGCTCAGGCGATCATCCGCGAGGGCCTGAAGGCCGTGGCCTCGGGTATCAACCCGATGGATCTCAAGCGCGGCATCGACAAGGCAGTGATCACTGCAGTCGAAGAGCTCAAGAAGCTCTCCAAGCCCTGCAAGGACCAGAAGGCGATCGCGCAGGTCGGCACGATCTCGGCGAACGCCGACGAGAGCATCGGTAAAACTATCGCGGACGCGATGGACAAGGTCGGCAAGGAAGGCGTGATCACGGTGGAAGAAGGCTCGGGGCTCGAAAACGAGCTCGACGTGGTCGAGGGCATGCAGTTCGATCGCGGCTATCTCTCGCCGTATTTCATCAACAACCAGCAGAACCAGACCGCCGAGCTCGAGAATCCGTACATTCTTCTGTACGACAAGAAGATCTCGAACATCCGCGAAATGCTTCCCCTGCTCGAAGGCGTTGCGAAGGCGGGTCGTCCGCTGCTCGTGGTCGCCGAAGACGTCGAGGGCGAGGCGCTCGCTACGCTGGTCGTGAACACGATTCGCGGCATCATCAAGGTCGCGGCCGTCAAGGCCCCGGGCTTCGGTGACCGTCGCAAGGCGATGCTCCAGGACATCGCGATCCTGACCGGTGGGCAGGTGATTTCCGACGAGGTGGGCCTCTCGCTCGAGAAGGCGTCCCTCAACGATCTCGGTGAGGCCAAGAAGGTCGTCGTCGAGAAGGAAAACACCACGCTCATCGACGGGCACGGCAAGAGCGCCGACATCAAGGCACGCGTCGGCCAGATCCGTCAGCAGATCGAGGAAGCGACTTCCGACTACGACAAGGAAAAGCTCCAGGAGCGCGTAGCCAAGCTCTCCGGTGGCGTTGCCGTGATCAAGGTCGGTGCTTCGACCGAGATTGAGATGAAGGAGAAGAAGGCCCGCGTCGAGGACGCGCTGCACGCAACCCGTGCTGCCGTCGAGGAAGGCGTGGTTCCGGGTGGTGGCGTCGCGCTGCTCCGCGTCCAGAAGGCGGTGGAGAAGCTCGAGGGTGCGAACCAGGATCAGCAGGTCGGTATCAAGATCCTGTCACGCGCGATCGAAGAGCCGCTGCGCCAGATCGTCGACAACGCCGGTGAAGACGCGGCGGTCGTGCTCAACAAGGTCAAGGAAGGCAAGGGTAACTTTGGTTACAACGCGCAGACCGGCGAGTATGGCGACCTCATCGAGGCCGGCATTCTCGACCCGACCAAGGTCACGCGGTTGGCTTTGCAGAACGCGGCTTCAGTCGCGGGCCTGCTGCTTACCACCGAAGTGATGGTGGCCGAGGCTCCGAAGGAAGAAGAACACGCTCACGGCGGCCCTCCGGGCGGCATGGGCGGGATGGACATGTAAAGACCACCCAAGGAAGCCACCCCAGAAAGTTTGCCGAAGACGGCAATACTTCTCTGGGGGCCCGGTCAAGAAGACCCGGGGACTGGAAGATCAGAAAGCCCCGCTTCGGCGGGGCTTTTTTTGCCTGAGTTTTTCTCGTCGCAGATTCTTTCGCCCTAGAATCGCTCCCCATGAACGATCTCGAGCGCAGCGTCGAGCAGTTGCCGCCGGCGTTGCGGTCGGCAGCTCAACGCGTGTTCGAGAAGCTGGCGGAGAATCCCGAACTCCTGCGTGCGCTCGCGACTGCCCCGAGCGAGGTGCAGTCGAGCGTTTCACGTGTCTTCGCCGTCAGCGACTTCGTGAGCGCTGCTTGTTCCCAGGATGCTGGCCTCATCCCCGAGCTGCTAGCTGCACCAGGTCTCCTCGTTGCGCGCGAACCGGGTATTGCAGCGAAGAACCTCGCTCGCCAGATGCAAAGCACGGGCACCGAAGAGGAGGCGATGCGTGCGTTACGCATCTGGCGTCGGCGCGAGCTGGCGAGAATTGCGTGGCGTGATATCGCCGGGTGGTCGAGCGTTGAGGAGACGTTACGGGAGCTCAGTGAAGTCGGTGATTCCGCCGTGCGCTGTGCGTGTGAAATCGCTACGCAAGCTCAGGCACGGATCTACGGAACGCCTCGATCGCCATCGGGCGAGGCTCAATCGCTCGTCGTGCTCGGCATGGGCAAGCTCGGAGGCGGTGAGCTCAACTTCTCCTCCGACATCGACCTCGTGCTGCTTTTCCCCGAAGCGGGCGATACGGACGGGCGCCGATCGATCAGCAACGAGGAGTTCTTTACGCGCGTCGCGCGCGGATTGATCCGACTGCTGGATGCCGTGACCGCCGATGGCTTCGTCTTCCGCGTCGACACACGCCTCAGGCCGTTCGGTGACTCCGGGCCGCTGGTCGTGAGTTTTGGCGCACTGGAGAGCTATCTGCAGGAACATGGCCGCGACTGGGAGCGTTACGCGTACGTCAAGGCACGCGCGCTCACGGGCGTCGAAGAGTACGAGGAACTGTTCCAGCAGGCAGTGCGGCCCTTCGTCTACAGACGTTATCTCGATTTCGGCGTGTTCGAGTCGCTCCGCTCCATGAAGGAGCTGATCGCACGTGAAGTGACGCGCCGCGAGCTGCGTGACAACATCAAGCTCGGTCCCGGCGGCATTCGTGAGATCGAGTTCATCGCGCAAGCGCTGCAGTTGCTTCGTGGTGGAAGTGACCGCCGCCTCCAGACACAGTCGTTGCTCACGGCGCTACCGCTGCTCACCGGACAGAAGTTGCTGCCTGCGCAAGCCGTGGTCGAGCTCAAGGAAGCCTATCTGTACTTGCGCCGTCTCGAGAATTGCCTGCAGATGCTCAACGACGAGCAGATCCATACCCTGCCCGACGAACCCACGTCCCAAGAGCGCGTGCGGCTCGCGATGCAGGCGCAGAGCTGGGAGGCGCTCCGCGCCGAGCTGGAGCGGCATCGCGCAGCGGTGACGCGCCAGTTTCAACTACTGCTCTTCACTTCCGCCCCAACGACATCCACCCCAGCGCCCGCTCTGGAGCTCGAATCACTGCTGGAAGGTGGGCTGGCGCCAGAGGCAATAAGGATCAGCGTCGAAGAACTCGGACTTTCGGATGCCGAGGCAGTCGCGGCGCAACTCGATGAATGGCGCAAGGGCAGTTGGGTGCAGCGCCTCGGCGAGACCGCACGCCGCAGGCTCCAGCTCCTGATGCCGAGGCTGCTGGCAGCGCTCAAGGGCACGACTGATCCGGTGATCGCCCTCCGTCGAACACTGCGCATACTCGAGGCGGTCGGCACGCGCAGCGCATATGTTGCGCTCCTCAACGAGAATTCCGCGGCGCTCCAGCGCCTGGTGCAGATCTGTGTGCGCAGCGAGTTCCTCACCCAGCAGATCGTCGTGTTTCCGTTGCTGCTCGATGAACTGGTGGATGAGCGGGTTCTCGACGAGTTGCCGAGCCGCGAGCAGTTCGCTGCCGAGATCCGGGTGCGCCTCGAGCACGTACCCGACGCGGATCCCGAGCACCAGGTCGAGGCGTTGCGGCAGTTTCAACGCGCCGCGCTGTTTCGCGTGGCGCTTGCCGATCTCACCGGGCGCCTGCCCGTGATGCAAGTCAGCGATCGTCTTACCGACATCGCAGAGTTGATCATCGGCGAGGCAATGCAACTCGCTTGGCATCAAGTCACCCAGCAGCACGGTGTACCGATGTATGGAACGGCGGATGCGCTACGGCCGGCAAGCGTTGCTGCGATCGGCTACGGCAAGTTGGGAGCGCTCGAACTCGGCTATGCATCCGACCTTGATCTGGTCTTCCTGCACGATTCCACGGGTGACGTTCAGCGCACGAATGGGTCGCGTCCCCTCGAAAACGGTGCGTTTTTCCTGCGGCTGGGCCAGCGGATCATCCACCTGCTGACGCTGCATTCGGCGGCAGGTCGACTCTACGAGGTCGACATGCGCTTGCGGCCGAGCGGCAAGGGCGGCCTGATGGTGACGCAGGTCGACGCCTTCCACGAGTACCAGAAGTCGGAGGCCTGGACCTGGGAACACCAGGCGCTGCTGCGCGCAAGAGCAGTGGCGGGTACTGAAGCCCTGCAGCGCCGCTTCGAAGTCATCCGCGTTGACGTCCTGTGTCACGACATCCGGCGCGATTCACTCCGCGAGGAAGTGCGCAAGATGCGCGAGCGCATGCGTGCTGAACTGAGCAAGGGAGGCGCTGGACAGTTCGATGTCAAGCAGGATCCGGGCGGCATCGCGGACATAGAATTCCTGGCGCAGTACTGGGCACTCAAGTGGTCGGATCGCTATCCGCCGCTGATCATGTTCTCGGACACGATCCGGCAACTCGAGTCGGTCGCCTCCGCCAATCTCATCGAGCAGGCCACGGTGGATTCGCTCAGCGGCATCTATCGCACCTATCGTGCAACGCTGCATCACCGCTCGCTGGAGAACCTGCCGCCGGTGGTCGATGGCGGCGAGTTTGCCGCGGAGCGGGGCCGGGTGATCGCGATCTGGGAAGCGGCCATGTCAGCGGCGTGATCCGCTATACTTCGCCGCCGGAATTACCACGGGATCGAGGACTCACTGCAGTGGTCGCCACCGAAACCACCAAGCGCACGCTGATCCAGCCGAATGCCCAGAACCAGTATCAGGTGACGCGCGAGGATCTGCCGGTTTCGTGCCCGATGCCGCAGATGTATCTGTGGAATTCACATCCTCGCGTGTACCTGCCGATTGAACCGACCGGCTGGGCGAAGTGCCCTTACTGCGGCGCGGAATATACGCTGACAAAATAGGCGCGGGCGGGTCGACGCCTCAGTCGCTCTTGCCGTAATCCTTGTAGGATTTTTCCTCGACGATCTTCGAGCCGAGTTTCACGTTGATACGCTTCTTGATGGCCGCACGTTCATCGTTATTGACATACACGGCGCGCGCCAACTCGATGAAACGTGCATCGAACGCGCGGCGCGATTCGTGATCGCGAATGTCATCTTCGATATCCCAAAGGCGCGTGTTCACAGCTTCCAGTGCTTTCTCGTCGGCGCCCACGTCGATGCCACGCGGCACGGACTCGCGCCAGGTGACCTCGAGGAGTTCGAGCTCGTGGCGTACGTTGGCAAGCTTCGCAGCGTCGGTCATGCGCTGAGCTTTGATGCGCAGAATCGTGATCTTGTCGATCAATTCCCCAGGGGAGATCGGAACCAGGATGGTGTTCATGCCCACTTCCTGGGCTGTTTGCCCCGTTGACTCATGAACTTGTCGAGCTTACGCATGACGTCCTGAGGCTTGATGAGATCCATCACGCCCGGTTTCTCGATCTTGGTGGTCCAGGCAATTTCGCTTGCCGGGCGACCCAGGTACTTGCGAGCCGCTTCATCGTACTTGTTCACGCACCACGAGCGGCTCAGATACGGGCCACTGCGTTCCGGATTGGTCGCGGCGTAGAGGCCGATGACCGGAGTCCCGACTGCGGTCGCCATGTGCACTGGCCCGGAGTCTGGACTGAGCAGGACGTCAGCCCGCTGCAGGAGTGCCAGCAGCTGCGGCAGAGTATCGCGGCCGACCGTGTTGATGAGCGGTTGTTGAACCGCGCTCTCGATGGCACGCGCCATGTTTCGTTCGGCATTCGTTGGGCCACCCGTCAGGATCGACACGCATCGAGTGCACGCGCGCCGCGTGATCGGCGACCTGGGCGTAGTACTCCGCGCGCCAATTGCGCCGTGCGTGGCTCGAGCATGGGCTGATAACCAGTGTGGGTCGCTGATCATTGATCAGTTGCGCCGCATAGTGGCGCGCATCTCCCGGCAACGGTATACCCCAGCGCAGCACCCGGTCGTGCGCACCGAGCGCCTCGGCAAAACTAAAGAAGGTGTCCATCACGTGTTCGCGCTGGCGAGGTGCGATGCGATGCGTAGTGAACAGCCACTGCAGCTCCCGTGCTCGCGCCCGATCGAAGCCGAGCTTCACCGGCGAACGTACATAGCTGCTGAGGAAGCTCGCGCGCAGTGCGAGCTGCATGTGCAGCAACAGGTCGAAGCGCTGTTCACGCACTGAGACGCGAAAGTGCTTCAGATCACGGAACGCGTGGCGCTTATCGAAGGTGATAAACTCGATCTCCTGAATGAGACCAAGAAGCTTCGCTTCGACCTTGCCGATGATCCACGTGAAGCGCGCCTCCGGCCAGGCCTGCTGGAGAGTTCGCACGACCGGCAGCACGTGACAGACATCACCGATGGCCGAGAGCCTCAGGATGCAGACATTGCGCGGGGGCTTGGAGAGAATCACTGGAATCGAATGACCGCGAGTTGCGTTTCGTCCGCTTCGGTTGTTGCTGATGTGCGTCGCGTGCTGACGCAAGACGGCGCCATGCTATATGACGCTTCCCGGGCGAGCAACGCGACTGCCGCGCTCTTCGATGTCGATGCCTGGCGCGCCGCGGGCGCACTCGCAGCGACGAGCGCTGGCCGCGGTGCGGCCTATTTCATTGCAGCTGATGGTCGCGAATGGGTGCTGCGGCACTATCGTCGCGGCGGCTGGATTGCGCATCTCACGCCAGATCGCTATGTATGGACGGGCGAAGCGAAAACGCGGCCGTTTCGCGAATGGCGGTTGCTGCGCGACTTGTACGATGCGGGCTTGCCGGTTCCGGCTCCGGTCGCCGCTCAGTACCGTCGCAGCGGGCTGACGTACTGCGGCGATTTGATCACCGAGCGGATCGCGCATGCACAGCCACTGTCTTCCCTGTTGCAGCAAGCGCCACTGCCAGCAGCCACCTGGCAGAGAGTCGGAGCATGCATTCGTCGCTTTCACGACGCGGGCGCCTGCCATGCCGATCTCAACGCACACAACGTTCTGCTCGATGATGACGGCAGGGTTTTTGTGGTCGATTTCGACCGGGGATCACGCCGCGCACCGGGGTCCTGGCGAATCGCCAATCTCGCTCGCCTGAAGCGCTCGCTGCTCAAGGTGTGTCGAGGCCTGCCCGCCGATCGCCTCGACTCGCGCAGCTGGAGCGCCATTGCGGCAGGCTATGACGATACCGAAGTGACGAGACGCGCAGGCCTGCGCGGAGCATGAGATTCATCTACATCGCGCTCGCGTATCTGCTGGTGCCAGTGGCCTTCGCGACGGTGCTGTGGCGTGGATTCAAGGATCGAAGCTATTGGAAGAATGTCAGCGAGCGTTTCGGTTTCGGGCGTCGCGAGACCGCATCGACCATCTGGGTGCACGCGGTATCGATGGGAGAAGTTCAGGCAGCGGCACCGCTGGTGCGCGCTCTTCGTTCCCGTTACGCGCATATGCCGTTGGTGCTGACAACTGTGACGCCGACCGGGGCGCTGCGCGCCCGGAGCCTCTTCGGCGAGGGCGTCCATGTCCGGTTTGTCCCATATGACCTGCCCGGTTGCGTGCGCCGTTTCTTTGACCGCGCTCGGCCACGGCTCGCAGTTATTCTCGAAACGGAACTGTGGCCGAACCTGTATCGCGAATGCGGAAGACGCAGCGTACCCCTGGTGCTGGCGAGCGCGCGTATTTCGCCGCGGTCCGTGGGACGATATCGCCTGCTTGTGAGTCTGTTCCGGCAAACGTTGTCGCACGGCATCGTCATCGCGGCTCAAAGCGAGAACGACGCCGAGCGCTTCAAGTCGATCGGTGCCAACCCACGCCGTACGCACGTGATCGGCAACATCAAGTTCGATTTCGAGCTACCGGACGGAGTCGCCACGGCAGGCAGGCAACTGCGCGAAGTGCACGCACCGGACCGAGCGGTGTGGATAGCCGGGAGTACGCACGAAGGCGAAGAAGACCTGGTGCTCGATGCACACGTGCGCGTGCGACAGCGCATCGGCAATGCCCTGCTCGTGCTGGTGCCACGACATCCGAATCGTTTCGAGTCGGTTGCGAACACGTTGCGCCGGCGCGGGTTTCGCTTCGTCAGTCGCAAAGCTGGCGGCCGTGTTGGACCCGATACGGAAGTCTGGCTGATCGACACGCTCGGCGAACTGCTGACGTTCTACGCCGCTGCCGATGTCGCGTTCGTGGCCGGGAGCCTGGTTCCGATCGGTGGACACAATCTGCTCGAGCCCGCGGCGCTCGGACTACCGATATTGACCGGCCCTTACAACTTCAACAGCGAAGATGCCGCGCGCTTGTTCCTGGAAGTGGGCGCCGCACGCATCGTGCACAATGCCGATGAGCTCGCGGCTGAAGTCACGAAGTTGCTCGAGGAGCCGTTGGAACGCCGTCGCATGGGCGACATCGGCCGCAGGACGCTCGATGAGAATCGCGGTGCTCTGAAGCGGCTCCTGGATCTGATCGACCCGCTGATTCGCGGCCACTGGAAGCCGACGCGTTTTCAGCCCTGCGGCGGCGGTGGTGTCACCGGCTCGGACGGCGACTGCGTGCCTGGGGACGGCGCCATGGGCTGGGGTTGCACTGTCGGCGATGCAGCCGTTGCAGTCAGCCACTGATTCACATCGGTGATGTCCTGCGACTGCAGAGTACCCGCCGCGCGCTTCAGCCGAATCACGTTGAGCACATAGTCGTAGCGGCTGCGCGCGTAGTCGGTTTCCGCCTGCGCCAGCCGACGTCGCGCATCGAGCACGTCCACCGCAGTACGCGTTCCGACTTCGTAACCGGCCTCCGTAGCCTGCAATGCCGTGCGGCTCGATTCGAGGGCCTGTCGCAATGCCTGCACACGCGACAGCTCGGAGAGCACGCCGAGATAGGCATCGCGCGTTTCACGCTCCGTCGAGCGGGCGGTCGCCTCCAGGCGTTCGCGCGCGGCGCGGTGCAGGTAGACCGCCTCACGCACGCTGGAATTTACAGCGCCGCCGCTATAAATCGGGAAATTGAGCTGCAGGGAAATCGTATCGTCCGTGAAATTCGAGTCGGTCGGGCCCTTGAGTGAAGTACTGGACGTGACATCCACCGTCGTGGTGGTCTCGTTGCTGTCGAAGTCCGTGTGGCTCGCCACCAGGTCAAGCGACGGCAGATGTCCGCTGCGTCGGATCGAAATCGTGTCGCGCGCGATTTCGGCGGCGAGGCGGCTGGAGATCAGGCCGGAGTTCTGATCCATCGCGGTCTTAACCCACTGCTCTTCGTCCTCCGGATCCGGCGACTTGAGAGGCATCGCTTCGGAGAGCTTGGAAAGCGATTCGAAGGGATCGCCGGTCAGCTCGCGCAACTGCTCGTGCGCGGTGGCGAGCGAACGCTTCGAGGCGATCACCACGGCATTCGCATTGTCGAATGCGGCCTTCGCTTCCTGCACGTCGGTGATCGCGATGAGACCGACCTCAAAACGCTTGTTGGCCTGCTCGAGCTGGCGCGAGATGGCATCACGGGCTGTCGTCGCTGCCTGCAACGTATCCTCTCCGGCAAGCACGTCGAAATATCGCTCGGCAGTGCGCACCAGCAGGTCCTGCTGCGCGACCACGTAGTTCGCCTCGGCCTGCGCGACCTGTGCGTCGGCCTGCTTCAGCGTCATCCATCGATCCCAGCGGAACACGGACTGGGTGAGGCGGAACTCGTACTGCGTCGTGTCGGCGTCCGATTCCTGAGTTGTCGGAACGTTGATAATGGCGACGTTGCCTGCAGGGTCCGTGAAGCGCTGCGGGAACGTTGAGCCGCCGTCCCGGTTGGTCTTGCCGATGCTGCCGAGCGCGACGACTTGCGGGAGTAGCTGACTCAGGGCCCGCGGCTTCGCCTCAAGTGCTGCCAGACGATTTGCCTCTGCCTCCCGGACGAGTGGGTCGTTCTGCGCGGCGCGGTTATAAACCTCAAGTAAATCAGCCGTATACGCAACAGGAGCGACGAGCATGGTCGCCAGCACAGAGATCGCAGCGCGAGTTGGTCCGTTCATCGGTTCCCCTTCTTGAACCTGGCAGTCCGCAAGGACAACTAGTGTTGTATAAGACTATATCACCTAGTACCACCCGACAAGGCGCGTGGGACATCCGCAGTGATGAATTTGTTCAGTACTCGGGGATCGAGGGGTCGAGCTCTCGCGACCAGGCGAGGATGCCTCCGGTGAGATTGGCGACCGACTTGAATCCCTGTTGTTCGAGAAACTTCGCCACTTCCAGGCTTCGGCGGCCCGAACGGCATATCACCACCGTCTCACGTTCCGGACTGAGTTCCTTGATGCGATCGCGGACCTGGCCCATCGGTATATGGACGATGTCCGGGACGCTCGCGACTTTAAGTTCCCAGTCCTCGCGCACGTCCAGAAGCACGGCACCCGCGGCACGGCGTGCCTGGAATTCCGTCGGCGTGATTTCGCGCACCATGACTCAAAACAGGAAGCGCGGTGGTTGCGGCGCGTTGAGCAGGGGCTCGATCACCGTCTCGAACAGACTCTCCTGAACCCACTGAGTCTCGGAGGCGCGGCGTATGAGGCGCGCTTCCATCACCGGGGATTCCCCTACGACGACCACCAGCCGCCCCCCGATTTCGAGAGCGCGTTCGAAGCGGCGATCGTAAATCGGCAAAGAACCGGTCACCGCTATCGCGTCGTAGCGCCGCGAGTCGTCCAGAGTCATGGCATCCTGCGTTTCGATCTGCACTCCGCTGACACCTGAAGCGCGCAGGTTCTCCCTCGCAAACTCGCACAGGTCCGCGAAGATCTCGACGCTGCGTACAGTGCCGCCAAGCCGCGCCAGGCAAGCCGCGAAGAAGCCGCTTCCGGTGCCAATCTCCAACACGTCATCGGCCGGATCGAGCTCGAGCGCCTGCAGAAATCGGCCCTCCACCTTGGGCGCGAGCATGAGTTGTCCGTGTCCGATCGGGATCTGTGTGTCGGCGAATGCGAGCTCACGGAATGGTTCCGGCACGAATAGCTCGCGACGCACTTGGGCAAGTACTCCCAAAACACGCTGATCGAGCACCTCCCAGGCACGTACCTGCTGCTCGATCATCTGCCTGCGCGCGATTTCAACGTTCATGATTCGTGTCGATGGAATCCGGGCGCCTGTAAACCTGTGCCAGGCCTCGAAGAAGGTTGCACAGGTTACGGAGTTTCATAGGGTCAAACAAGCGCGGTGCCGCAGCGAAACTCGTCCATTATGGTGAAAAGTAGGCAGCGCAATGGGGGCCATCGGCTATCCTTGACAGCCATAAGAGCGCGCCAGAACAAGACGTAGCAACGCGCCCAAACTTCACCGGATGTCACCGAGGTCAGGCCAGGACTCGGGATCGGAAGGCACCGCAACCGACATGCCAACGCTTGAAATTCTGACGCTGGCCCTGGGTCTGATCGCCGCCGGCGCGTTGGCATTGTATCTGCACAAGCGCCGGGAGCTGCGTGCGCTCGATACGTTGAACGAAGAGCTGGCCCGCATTGCAGGCGACGGTCGCTTCGACCAACGACTCCAGTCGAACTCGGAGCAGCCACGCATCGCGAGCGCGGCCGCGTCGATCAATCAATTGCTCAGTCGCCTTGATTCTCACGGCGGGAAGCCGGTCGAGCGCGATCTCCTGTATCACCGCCTCGTCGAGACGGTGCATGAAGCGGTTGTCCTGCACCGGGAAACCATCGTGCACGCGAATTCTCGCTTCGCAGCGCTCACCGGGTTGAGCGCGAAAGAATTGAGCGGACGCAGGCTCGACGAGCTGGTTCCGCCTGACTACACCGAGCTGGTGCGCGAAAACACCCGTCGCATGCTGGCGGGGGAGCCAGCTGCACAGCGTTACGAAATCGAGTTGGTGGGTGCGCAAGGCCAGGTCAGTCGTCTGGAGCTCGCTGGCTCGCTGATCGATTGCAGGCGAGCCGATGCTGCTGATCACCGCGGTGGAGATGACACCGCGCCATGGAGCCAGCGCACCGGAACAGGAGCGTTCACGCGCGCTGGCCACGCTGCAGTCGATCGGCGAGGGCGTCATCACGACCGATAAGCGCGGCCGGATCGACTACATGAACGAGGCGGCCGAGAAATTCACCGGCACGACAGCGATGCAGGCCATGGGCCACGGGCTCGATGACATCGTGAGTCTTGTGAACGAGACCGATCGGCAATCGCTCGCCGACCCGGTTCGGCAATGCCTGACGAGTGGCGCGCGCGTGTCGTTGGGACGCAAGGCCCTCCTGCTGGCGCGCGGCACCGGCGATGAACACTACATCGAACTCAGCGTTTCGCCGCTTCACAACGCCCAGAACGAAGTGACCGGCGCCGCCGTGGTGCTGCACGATGTCTCCGAACAGCGCGGCCTCGCGCGCCAGATGTCCTACCAGGCGAGCCACGATGCGCTCACCGGCCTTGTCAATCGTCGAGAGTTCGAGCGGCGCCTGCAGGAAGCGCTCGACAGCGCGCGCGCCGGCGAATCCTCGCACGTTCTTTGCTATCTGGATCTCGATCGTTTCAAGGTCGTGAACGACAGCTGCGGGCACCTGGCGGGCGACAACATGCTGCGCGAAGTGGCGGCGCTACTGAAGGATGCGGTACGAGACTCCGACACGGTGGCACGCATCGGCGGCGACGAGTTCGCGACGCTGCTGATCGGATGCCCGCTCGAGAAGGCACGGCAGATTGCCGACGATGTCTGCCGTGCAGTGACCGACTATCGATTCGTTTGGAAGGACAAGATCTTCAACATTGACGTCAGCATCGGGCTCGTGGAGATTGGACGCGAGAGCGGCTCGACCGACGAACTGATCGGTGCTGCCGACTCGGCCTGCTACGTCGCCAAGCAGCAGGGCACGCGCGTCCACGTGTATTCCGCGCGCGACGAGGCGGTGGCGCGCCAGCGGGGCGAAATCCATTGGCTGCAGAAGCTGCAAACGGCGCTAAAGGAGAATCGCTTCGAGCTGTACGCGCAGACCATCATTGCGGCGAATGCCGAGGTGCACGACGGTCCCGCGCTGGAAGTGCTGATACGGCTCAAGGACGACAACGGCCATGAGGTCGCTCCAACGGAGTTCCTGCTCGCGGCCGAGCGCTACCGCCTGATGGCGCTGGTCGATCGTTGGGTCGTGCAGACGGCGCTGGCGGCACTGGGTCGCGGCGCCTTGCGCGTGGCACCTGAGCACAGCATCGCGATCAACATCTCCGGTCAGACGCTCGGCGACATCCAGTTCCTGGAGTTCGTGGTCGACTGCCTGGACCGCACCGGTGTAGCTCCGACGCAGGTGTGCTTTGAAGTCACGGAGAATTCCGTGATCGCTAACATCGAGCACGCGCGCCGTTTCATCGGTGTTCTGCACGGCATGGGTTGCAAGTTCGCGCTCGATGACTTCGGACGCGGCATGGGCAGTTTCTCGAACCTCAAGAACCTCACCATGGATTACCTGAAGATCGACGGCTCATTCATCCGCAACCTGGGGCGCGACTCGGTGAACCAGGCGATGGTGACCGCGATGATCAAACTCGCGCGCACCCTGAACTTCAAGGTGGTTGCCGAGCAGATCGAGGATGAAGCGGCACTCGATGCGGCCCGCAAAATGGGCTTCGACTATCTGCAGGGCTACCAGATTTCGCGGCCGCAGCCCTTGCTGGCGAACTGAACTGGGGAACTACAGCAGCGGCACCAGCAGCAGCGCGACGATGTTGATGATCTTGATGAGCGGATTGATCGCTGGACCGGCCGTGTCCTTGTAGGGATCGCCCACCGTATCGCCCGTGACCGCGGCCTTGTGGGCATCCGAGCCCTTGCCGCCGAAATTCCCTTCCTCGATATATTTCTTGGCGTTATCCCAGGCGCCGCCGCCGGTGCACATCGAAATCGCGACGAACAGGCCGGTCACGATCGTTCCGATCAAGAGGCCCCCGAGTGCACGGATCCCTGCGCCCGGACCCATGAACCAGTTCATCACGACCGCGAGAACGATCGGTACCAGGATCGGCAGGAGCGAAGGCACGATCATTTCCTTGATCGCGGCGCGCGTCAGCAGATCAACGGCCGTGGAATAGTCGGGCTTCGCCGTGCCTTCCATGATCCCCTTGATTTCGCGGAACTGCCGGCGCACCTCGTTCACAACGGCGCCGGCTGCGCGACCGACGGCCTGCATCGCCATCGAGGCGAACAGGTACGGCACCATGCCGCCGATGAAGAGCCCGATGATGACCGCAGGATCGGACAGCTCGAAACTCTGCAACTTGCCGAGCGCAGCCAGGTTGTGGGTGTAGTCCGCAAACAGCACCAGTGCCGCGAGGCCCGCTGAGCCGATCGCATACCCCTTGGTGACCGCCTTGGTGGTGTTACCAACCGCGTCCAGTGCATCAGTGATCGTGCGCACGTTCTTCGGCAGGCCGGCCATTTCGGCGATGCCGCCGCCGTTGTCGGTAATCGGGCCATATGCATCGAGTGCCACGATCATGCCCGTCATCGACAGCATCGCGGTGGCCGCGATGGCGATGCCGTAGAGGTCACCCAGCTTGTAGGCGCCCCCGATTGCGATCACCACCGCCAGAACGGGCAGGGCGGTCGAGCGCATCGAAACCGCGAGTCCCGCGATGATGTTGGTGGCGTGTCCCGTCTGCGACGCCGCCGCGACGTGGCGCACTGGACTGTATTCGGTCGCGGTGTAGTACTCGGTGATGATGATCATCGCAGCGGTCAGTCCGAGGCCGATCAGTGCGCACCAGTACAGGTTCATGCTGCCGGCGCCCATGATCTTCTGGGTGACGGGATAAAACGCGATCGCTGCGATCACGCCCGAGACCGTAACGCCACGGTACAGCGCCGGCATGATCTTGCCGCTCTTGCCGGCACTGACGAAAAAGCTGCCGACGATCGAACCGATGATGGACACCGCGCCG
This sequence comes from uncultured Gammaproteobacteria bacterium, assembly GCA_963724625.1. Lineage (GTDB taxonomy): Bacteria > Pseudomonadota > Gammaproteobacteria > Steroidobacterales > Steroidobacteraceae > DATBVX01. Next base: position 402,551 of record CAVRVO010000003.1, read on the forward strand.
AGCACCAGCGGGTAGAGCACTGCATTGATGCCAGCGGATTGCATGACGAGACCGCCGAGCAACATCGTCGCGACGACAGTCACTGCGTAGGTTTCAAACAGATCCGCGGCCATGCCGGCGCAGTCGCCCACGTTGTCGCCCACGTTATCGGCGATCACTGCCGGATTACGGGGGTCATCCTCCGGAATTCCCGCCTCGACCTTGCCAACGAGATCCGCGCCGACATCCGCACCCTTGGTGAAGATGCCGCCGCCGAGTCGCGCAAAAATCGAGATCAGGGAGCCGCCGAACGCGAGGCCAACGAGCGCGTGCAGTGCCGTGTCGTCACTGCCGGTGAAGTGGCGCGCGAACATGTAATAGCCCGCTACGCCGATCAGGCCCAATCCCACCACGAGCATTCCGGTGATAGCGCCGCCGCGAAATGCGATCTTGAGCGCGGGATTGAGGCCGACGCTCGCCGCCTGAGCCGTACGAACATTCGCACGTACCGAGATGTTCATGCCGATATAGCCCGCAAGGCCGGAGAGGAGCGCGCCAACGGCGAACCCGCCCGCGGTCACCCAGTTGAGGATGAACCCCAGCGCGACGAACAGGACCACGCCGACAATCGCGATGGTCGAGTACTGACGATTGAGGTAAGCGCGCGCACCGGCCTGTATGGCCGCGGCAATCTCCTGCATGCGCTCGCTGCCCGCAGGTTGGCGCAGTACCCATTGCACTGAAAAAACGCCGTACAGGATTGCAGCAACGCCGGCGGCGATGGCCGCCCACAGGGCCACTTCAGGGGTCATACAAAATCTCCCGGATTCAGGAACTTATCTTTGTCTATGTTGATGAGGCGCGGCGGTCCGCGGCCCCAAAAAAGGGGCCGAACTATAGCACAAACGGGGTGCTGAGCTTGCGCGCTACGGCCGACCCTTTGATCTCGACGTACGCAGGCAAGCCGTTGCGATAGGGCGGGTAGTCCTCGCCCGCGATCAACGGTTCGAGATAGCGCCGGCACGGCGCCGTGATGCCGAATCCATCCTCGGTGATGTAGTCGCGCGGCACCTTCTTTTCCTGGTTCGCCACGGCCTCGAGGGGCACGTGGCCGATGGACCAGCGATACGGACGATGTGACTTGCGCACGATGGTGGGCATCACCGCGTTCATGCCCTTGACGGCGAATTCGACCGCGGCCTTGCCCACTGCATACGCCTGCTGCACGTCCACCCTGGACGCGATATGGCGAGCCGAGCGCTGCAGATAGTCCGCGACCGCCCAGTGATACTTCAGCCCGAGATTGCGTTTGACGAGCTCCGCGATCACAGGGCCGACTCCGCCGAGCTGCGTGTGACCGAACGCGTCCTTGGTGCCTGCCTCGGCGAGGAATTTGCCATCCGCGGTGGCTGCACCCTCGGAGACTACGACTACACAGTAACCATAGTCAGCCACACACTGTTTGACGCGAGCGAGAAACTTCGTTTCCTCGAAGGGGATTTCGGGGAACAGGATGATGTGTGGCGGATCGCCGGGCCTCGAGCCCGCCAAACCGCCCGCCGCCGCGATCCAGCCGGCATGCCGCCCCATCACTTCCAGCACGAAAACCTTGGTCGAGGTGCGCGCCATTGATGCCACGTCAAGCGCGGCTTCGCGCGTCGATACCGCCACATACTTCGCGACGGATCCGAAACCCGGGCAGCAATCCGTGTGAGGCAGATCGTTATCGACGGTCTTGGGCACACCGATGCAGGTCACCGGATAGCCGAGTTGCACGCCGATCTGGGACACCTTGTGTGCAGTGTCCATCGAATCGTTGCCGCCGTTATAGAAGAAGAAGCCGATGTCATGCGCGCGGAAGACCTCGATGAGCCGCTCATACTCGGCCCTGTTTTTGTCGAAGCCCTTCAGCTTGTAGCGCGCGGACCCGAAAGCGCCGCCGGGCGTGTGTTTCAGGCCCGCAATGGTCGCGGCACTTTCCTTGCTCACATCGATGAGGTCCTCCGTCAGGGCGCCGACGATTCCATCGCGACCCGCGTACAGCTTGCCGATATGCGCACGCGACCGGCGTGCCGCTTCGATCACGCCGCAAGCCGAAGCGTTGATGACGGCCGAAACGCCGCCCGACTGCGCGTAGAAAGCATTGCGAGGCTTCGATCGCGCGGGTTGCGCCCGTTTCTTCGCTGGCATGGCTGGCTCGTGAAGTCTTTGTGAGAAAAAGGGCCGAAAGAATAACCGATCCGCGCCGGACCCAGCACGCGCCTAGGGCAGTTCTGCACCTGTGCAGAACTGCCCTGGCGTTTGACGCGTCCGGACTCAGTCGGTACGGTACCCGGCTTTCGCGCGTCCGACGTCGGGTGCAAGCGCGCGACGGAACAGGGGAGAGCGGTCAAGCATGAGAATCATCCTGCTCGGGGCGCCGGGCTCAGGTAAGGGCACACAGTCGCAGCGGCTCGCGAAGAAATACCGCGTACCCCAGGTTTCATCCGGCGATCTGTTGCGCGATGCAGTAGCTCGCTCCACACCACTCGGCGTTCGGGCCAAGGCGGCGATGGACGCGGGCGAGCTGGTGTCCGACGACATCGTGCTCGCGTTGATTCGGGAGCGTCTCAACAAGGCGGATGCGCGGCACGGCTTCATCCTCGACGGCTTCCCGCGCAACCTGGCCCAGGCTGAAACATTGAGCGAGATGCTGGCGCAGATCGGGCAGCCGATCGAAGCTGTCGTGCTGATGGATATCGACTCCACGGTACTGATGCGCCGACTGACGGGACGGCGCAGCTGTCCTCGTTGCGGGCGACTGTTCAATATCTATACATCGCCGCCGGATGCGGGTACTCCCTGTGCGGACGGCGGCGATCAGCACGAGTTGGTGCAGCGGCCCGACGACAACGAGGAGACGATTCGCAACCGCCTCGATGTCTATACGGCGCAGACTCGTCCCCTCGTCGAGCATTACCGCGCTTGTGAACTGTTGCGTACGGTCAATGCCGAGGGTGAGATCGACGAGGTCTTCAAACGCCTGGAACAGGCGCTCAGCGACATACCGTCACGGGTCGCAATAAAGCGCGCGCGGCGCGTTGCGCCACGGCGTACTGGCGTTGCGCGGCGCAAGAGCGCGGCGCCCCGCAGGACGAAGAGCCCACGAAAAAAATCGCGTTCGCGTACTCGTGTCGCCGCGAGTCGCCGACCCTCTCGAAAAAGCACGCGAGCGCCAAAGCGCGGTGGTACTTCGCGACGGCGCACTCGCTCGCGGCGCTGATCCGTCTAGAGCGCTTTCAGCAGCGCTTCACCGATCACTTCGCGACGCCAACCCCGCAGTGGCTCGATGTCGGCGTTGCCCGCGAGCAGCTGTTGCAGGTCACGTCGCGTCGCGAGCAACTCCGGGCTGAGATTGAGTCGCTCCGCGACGCCTCGCACGGTCGCGGCCAGTTGCTTGAGGCGCCGCTGCTGCTGCGGGTCGGGTCGTCCGCGAGGCACTGATCGCGGCGTGGCGTTCAGCAGCGCGGTCGACCGCACGACTGAGGTGAGTTCATCGGCGCTCTTCTCTACCAATCCCCGCGGCACGGTGCCCAGGCGCTCGAGCGCGACACGATCCTCTGGTAACTCGCGCACCATCTCGTGCAGGGCATCGTCGGAGAGAATCCAGCCGCGCGGGCGATTGCGCCGGATCGCACGTTCCTCGCGCCAGCGCGCGAGGCCCTTGGCAGTCGCCAGGCGACGTGGATCGAGCGCATCGATTCCCTTCAGCCGCTGCCATGCTTCCTCCGGCTCGACGCGCCGGATACCGATTGCCAGGTGCCGATTCATCTCCGTGTCGAACCACTCGAGCCGGTGCAGACGCTCGAGTTCTGCGCTCAGTGTGTCTCGCAGCGGCAACAGGTAACGCACATCCTCGGCTGCGTAGGAGAGTTGCGCGGGGGTGAGCGGACGCGCCGCCCAGTCGGTGCGTGAATGGGTCTTATCGAGTGTGACGCCGAGATAGCGCTGCACCAGCTCGGCATACCCCACCTGGGGCGGGAGGCCAATCAGCGCAGCAGCAACCTGAGTGTCGAACAGGTGCGTTGGTGGACTTGCGACCCTGGTCAGCAACGCCTCCAGATCCTGGCGCACGGCGTGGCCCACCTTAACGGCGGCGGTCTGTCCAAGCAGTGAATCGAGAATCGTCAAATCGGAGAGCGCCAGTGGGTCGATGCAGACGATGAGGTCGGATGTGGCGAGCTGCACCAGGCAGAGCTGTGGATAGTAGGTGCGCTCACGCATGAACTCGGTGTCAAAGGCATAGAGCGGCGCGGCCCGCAATTGCGGTGCCAGCGCTTCGAGAGCGCCGGAATCACTGATGAAAAGCGCCGCGGACATGGAGCTGGCTTCTACCCGTGTACAATCGCGCCGCGAATTCAGCTCGCAGCGGCTGAGCGCGCATTATCAGTAGCCCGGCCATCCGTTGGAAGCGCAGCTCGATGCACGTTCATATTCTCGGCATATGTGGCACCTTCATGGGCGGCATCGCCGCCCTGGCGCGCGCTTGCGGACACCGAGTCACGGGCTCGGATCGCAACGTTTACCCGCCCATGAGCACGCAGTTGCGCTCGCTCGGCATCGAGCTGATCGAGGGTTACGACCCCGGGCAGCTGGAGCCAGCGCCGGATATCGTCGTGGTCGGCAACGTGATGACGCGCGGCATGCCGGTGATCGAGGAACTCCTGAATCGCGGTTTGCCGTTCACCTCGGGACCTCAATGGCTCGCGGAACATGTCCTGCGCGAGCGCTGGGTGCTCGCAGTCACGGGAACACATGGGAAGACCACGACTTCGAGCCTGCTCGCATGGATTCTGCAGGATGCCGGCCACGCACCGGGTTTTCTGATCGGTGGAGTCGCGGCGAACTTCGATGCCACCGCGCGGCTTGGCGAGGGCCCGTTCTTCGTCATCGAAGCAGATGAATACGACACGGCATTCTTCGACAAGCGCTCGAAGTTCGTGCACCTGCGTCCCCGCACGCTCCTCATCAACAACATCGAATACGATCATGCGGATATTTTTCCGGACGTCGCCGCGATCCAGCGGCAATTTCACCAGTTGGTGCGAATCGTGCCCGGCGCGGGACTCATTGTGTGGAACGCGACCGATCGCAACGTGCGAGAGATGCTTGACATGGGCTGCTGGACTGCGCGCGAGGGATTTGCGCGTGCCGCAGCGCCCGATGCGCGCTGGATAGTCCGGGTCGCGCCGGATGGTGATTACTCGCGTTTCGAGGTGCTCGAGGATGGCAAGTCGCACGGGTTCGTGCAGTGGTCGCTGATCGGCATACACAACGTGGAGAACGCGCTGGGCGCGATTGTCGCTGCGCGCCACGCCGGAGTTGCGCCGGCCGAGGCTATTGCGTCGCTCGGTCGCTTCGCCGGTGTACGCCGTCGGTTGGAGGTACGTGGTGAGGTCAACGGCATCACAGTGTTCGACGACTTTGCGCATCACCCGACCGCAATCGCTACCACCATCGATGCCTTGCGCCGACGCGTCGGCGGAGCGCGGATCATCGCTGTGCTCGAGCCACGCTCGAACACGATGCGAATGGGCGTGCATCGAGACACTCTCGGACCCTCGCTTGCTGCTGCCGACGAGGTGTGGCTGTACGCGCCGGCCGATCTCGGCTGGGATGCGGGGGGTGCGGTTGCGGGACTTGGCGCCCGTGCCCACCTCGCGGGGAGCATCGATCAACTCGTTGCAGCCCTGCCGGACCGGCTCAGGTCGGGCGATCAGGTGCTGATCATGAGCAACGGGGGATTCGGCGGCTTGCACGATCGGCTGCTGGAGGCGCTGCGCAACGAACTTGGCGCCGCGAGCGCGGAGGGCACGTGAACGAGCCCAAGGCAGGGGCGATTGCCCTCGCCCTGACCGGCGCTTCTGGCGCGCAGTACGGCTTGCGCTTGTTGCAGTGTCTGCTGAACGCCCGGCGCAGCGTCTACCTTACGCTCTCCAAACCCGCGCAACTGGTCATCGGCATGGAGACGGCGGAGAAGCTGCCGGGCCGGCCCAGCGAAATCGAGCGCTATCTCAGCGAGACACATGGTGCGGCGGCCGGTCAGCTGCGCGTCTTCGGTCCGGAGGAGTGGACCGCGCCACTCGCGAGTGGCTCCAATGCTCCGCAGGCAATGGTCGTCTGCCCCTGCAGCATGGCCACGGTTGCCGGCATTGCGCAGGGGACGAGTCGCAACCTGATCGAGCGAGCGGCGGACGTGATGCTGAAGGAGCGCCGCACACTCATCGTGGTGCCGCGCGAAACCCCGCTCTCGATCATTCACCTCGAGAATCTCCTGCGCCTGTCGCAGGCTGGCGCTATCGTGTTGCCTGCAAATCCCGGCTTCTACAATCGTCCGCAAACGGTCGCGGAGGTAGTGGACTTCGTGGTTGCACGCGTGCTCGACCATCTGGGTGTCGAGCATTCACTCATGAAGCGTTGGGGCGAGGAGCCCGAGCAAGAGTAAAACGCGGGAAGGATGCCCGTGCACACCGACACGCCTGGCAGTTCAACCGAAGAACTGGCGCTTTTTCCGCTCAACACGGTGCTGTTTCCCGGCGGCCCGCTGGCGCTCAGAATTTTCGAGCCCCGTTATGTCGACATGGTGCGCGAGTGCTTGCGCGCGCAGCATGGCTTCGGCGTGGTCCTGATTCGCGCCGGGAGCGAGATCGGGCCCGCACAGTTCGAAGCTATCGGCACGCTGGCACGCATCGTGGACTTTCACGCGCTTGCCGATGGCTTGCTGGGACTGACGACGCTGGGCGAGCGGCGCTTCAGGGTACGCACGCACGAGCGCCGCCGGGACGGTCTGCACGTCGGGCAGGTGCAGTGGCTCGCAACCGAAGCACCGCAGCCGCTTCCCCCTGAGCACCAGCACCTTCCCGCGGTGCTCGAGACACTGCTCAGTGAAGCTTCAGGCCAGTACGCGCACGTCGAGCGCAGGCCCGGTGATGCGAGCTGGGTGAGCTGCCGCCTCGCTGAGCTGCTCCCGCTTACCCTGCCGTCCCGACAGTTCTGTCTCGAGCTCGACGATCCGTTACAACGACTGAGCCTGTTGAGTGCGCTGATCAAGTCCCCTGTCGATTGAGTCATTCGGCGCCAGTTTGAATCGGCGCAAACACCGCTTGAATGCGACCTGACATACCGGGTCCGCGACTGCTTCTATAGCCGGAGGTGAACGGGCCGCACATGGACCAACAGGGAGTCGTCATGGACGAAGCGACAGCGACGAAACTCATCGAGACACTTGCAACCGGAGTAGATCCGCTCACGGGCGAAGCGTTCGACCCCGACAATCCTTGCCAGCATCCCGAGGTCGTACGTGCCCTGTGCCTTGCGGTTCGAGCTCTCGACGAACGCAGAATGCGCCTCGAACGTCAGAAGGCGCTTCCGGCGAACGTGGGCAAGCCGTGGTCGAACGAAGAGGACACCCTTCTGGTCGCGGGGTTCAACGCGGGAAGGAAGCTGGCTGAGCTGGCAATCGAACATCAGCGCACTGCGGCGGGTATCCAGGCACGGCTGGAGAAGTTGGGGCTGGTGGAACCGACGAATCAGGCCGCCCGGTGGGGGAGTCGCATGGATCGCAGTGGCGAGCGCGCCTAGCCTCCCTAGGCCCTCCCCCAATAGCCGATGCGTTTTCTGATCTTGAGCTTGCGCCAGGCATTGAGTGGCTTGCGGTGAGGGTTGCGCGCGCCCGCCGAGATGAAGTCATCGACCGCGTCAAGCACGCGCTCGCTCGAGTGGCCGTCGCGGTAAGGATGGATGGCATCGGCGTATGCGCGGATTTCGCGCATGAGTTCTGGCGGACGGTCGAGCGCGCGTTCGATTGCCGGCAGCAGTTTTTCCGGCGCATCGATATCGATGAGCTGTGGCCCCGGTCTGCGATTCATGAAAGTCACCACGGGCTTGTACGTCAGCAGAAACTCGTTCAGCGCCGAGGAGGTATCCGAGATCATCATATCGACGCGCGGAAACAGATCCAGGATGTTGTCCTCGGTCGTGTAGCGCAGGTACTCGCCTTCCAGCGCGCGATAGCGCGCCACGGTTTGCGGATCCGTTTTCGGATGCAGGGCGACGAGCCAATGCCAGCGACCGCTGCTGGCGAGCGCGCGGATCGTATCGTAGAGCTTGTTCGCGGCGCTCCACGAAGGTGAGAAAGTCGAGTGATACAGTATGACGGGTCGCTCGCGCACCGGAGCGGGCGTGGCGCCGCCGTGCTGACGCATGTAGGGATCGAACTTGGGCCAGCCGGTTTCGCGAACCGCAAAGTGCCCGAGCTTGCGAGCCATGTCCTCGAAGGCCCGCGTATCTCGCGGCCCGGTCGTGCAGTAGAGGTCGAAAAACCCACGAATGTAGATGTGCCGCGGCTTGCCAGCGTCGAAGCCATGAAAAACTTCCACTTTCACGCCCGGGAAAAAGTGCGGCACTGCGTTGCTCGACGTCAGCACGGCAATCGGCTCGAAGGCGCGCACTTGTGCCGTGGTGCCGAGCAGGCGCTCATCGCCATGCAATTCCGCACCGCCGGGCCCGTCGAAGAACCAGGCGGCCTCAGCGCCACGTCCGCGAATCGCAGCCTGCAAAGGCCGCAGGATCGCAAGCGCGTAGCGCTCCGAACCGTATAAGAGATAACGCTTCGGCATCTCTGGCTTACGGGTCCAGTCCATAGCGTTTGAGCTGCAGCCGGGCCAGCTCTACCGAGGCCGGATTGCGCTTCATTTCGTAATACCGCATACGCTTGTACACCGCGTAGGAGGCGGCCACCTGCGCAACGATGTAACCGCGCCAGCCGTCCAGGAACGCAAGGCGCAACACGTAGTCCTTGAAGAATGCAGCGACGTACACCAGCGGGCACAGCCACATCCGCACTGGACGTCCGCGATCGAGCCAATCGCGTGCCTTCAACTCCGCATAGCGCACGCTCTTGAGATACCTGTGAACCAGCGTGGGATTGTGCAAATGAATAAATGGGCGACGGAAGGATTCCGTCGGACCTGAGAAGCGCAGCGATTCGTGCACACGTGCATCGGTCCAGCGTGCACGGCTGCGATGATACAGGCGCCCCAGCCGCTCACCGACCATCGGGCGATACCAGTGCATGGGCGCGCCCATGTACCACGTACTGCGCCGGAGAATTGCGCCCGCTGCGGAGGACTGCAACAGCCGTGGGAGCTTCTCGTACATTTCCTGGACCAGCTCCGGCGACAACGCCTCGTCAGCGTCGAGCGCCAGTATCCAGTCATGCTGAGTTTGCGTGGTCGCGAAATTGCGTTGCGGACCGAAGCCGAGCCAATCCTGATGGACCACGCGAGCGCCGTGCGCGGCGGCGATCTGTTGTGTGCCGTCGGTGCTGCCGGAATCGATGACGAGCTTTTCATCCGCGAACGGCACGCTGTCGAGACAGCGCCCGATCACCGCGGCCTCGTCGCGAGCGATCACGAGCAGCGTGACGGGAAATTTCTCCGCCGACGCCATTACGGAAGTTTCACACAACCGTCACAACGAAGGAAAGGGCGATGCTTGGAGCAAGGGGCGAACTCGCTGCAGATCAGGATCTGAGAATGCGGCGCACACCCGATTTCAGCCACAACGGCCGACCTCTCCACCGTTGCACGTGTGCGTCCTGTTCATGCGCCGGGAGAGTGTGAAACAGCAATTCCGCCCACTGGCGCAGGATCGCCTCACTCGTGAATTCGGCCGCGCGGCGCTGCGCGTTGGTTACCATCGCCGTGTAGCGCTCTGGCTGTTCAAGCAGCACCCCGACAGCCTGCATGGCCTCATCCAGGGACGAGATCTCGATGTAGTCCTCCTCGCTACGGCGCAGTTCGCGGAAAGCGTACTCCCGCCCCAGCAGCGCCGGCACTCCCGCAAGCCAGGCGTTGTAGAGCTTGGCGGCGGGCTTACGCACGTGCATGGCGCGATCAGCGGGGCGAATCGCGACGATAAGATCGAGGTCGTGATAGTCATTCCATCCCGTCACAGCCCAGTTTCGTTGCGACCCGCCGTAGTGCGGTGCGTCGCACGTCCAGTCAATGCCCCGCTCGGCGAGGAAGCGCGGCCAGCGTTCGCTCTGAAAATCCCGGTGCAGATTGCCGATAAACCCCTTGTACGCCGCGCGCCGCAGCAAGTGGCCGCGGGAGGCACTGCGGGGAATCAGGCCGGGCTGGGGCCAGAACGGCACGAAGAACCGCCTGCGGCCATCGGCGTAGCGGCCGTTCTGCAGTACTTCCCAGTCGGCGATCAAGGGCGCTCCCACGTCCTCGCGAATTCCCAGCAAACGCACGTCGTCAGTTCGCCCACCGAGCCGCTTGATAATGCGACGTTGCTTGGAACTGAAAACAAGCAATCCACGCTGAGGCCATCGATCCGTGAGTTCCACCTCGTATCCCGCGCGACGCAGGCGCAGGTAGGTTTGCAGGATCCAGGCCCGCTCGCCGGTCTGGAATTCGCCGAAATCACGCTCCGGATCGAGTTCCTTGAGCGCCTCCAGCCGCGATTCGCCGTGTAAATAAAATGCGACGCGCATCGACCTCGATCTCAAATCGCCGCTTGCGGCGCGTCCGGTATGATAGTGAAGTGCATATCCTTCACACCATTCGGTCTGGGGTCGTCGAACCGGCCGATCCGCACCCGATCGAAGCGAGGGGAGCCCAGGCTCGACCCGTGGAGTAGCGCCTTGGCGCATATCGAAGTGATTCAGGACGACATCACAACGTTGCGCGTCGATGCGATCGTCAACGCCGCGAACTCTCGGCTCGCTGGTGGCGGAGGTGTAGATGGCGCCATCCACCGGGTGGCGGGCCCGGAGTTGCTGGTGGAATGTCTGGCACTAGGGGGTTGTCCCACGGGCAATGCGTGCATCACGGGTGGTTACCGGCTGCCAGCACGCCATGTCATTCACGCAGTCGGGCCCGTGTGGCACGGCGGGGATGCGGGTGAGCCGGGCCTGCTCGCCTCATGCTACCGGCGCTCGATGCAACTTGCTGGCGAGCGAGGTCTGCGCAGCATTGCGTTCTCAGCGATCAGCTGCGGGGTCTACGGATATCCGATCGATCAGGCCGCTCGCATCGCGGTCAGTGAGGTAACGAGTGTTCTCGACCAGCAACGGAGCATCGAGCTAGTGCAATTCTGCTGCTTCGGTGAATCTGTGACGCGCGCGTATCTCGATGCCTTGAATGTGCATCAGGGCGTCGCTCGATGAATGGGGCACCGCGAATTCTCTTCGTTCCAGTGAGCGGCGCCAAGGGAGCCGGAGAGTACTTCCGCTGCCTCGCGATCGCCCACCGCGTGCGCGAGCGCTGGCCCTCCGCAGAGATCCGCTTCATGGTGAGTCGCGCAGCGGGATATGCACATGAAGTGCCGTTTCCCGCGGTGCTGATCGAGCGCTCGCCGACCTACGAGTCAAAGGCCGTGAACCGTGCCATCGATGATCTGCAACCGGGCGTCGTCGTATTCGACAACGCCGGGCGCGTAGCGCAACTCAGGCATGCACGCCGCTGCGGCGCACGTACGGTGTACGTCAGCTCGCGACCCACGACACGCTGGAAAGGCTTCCGGCTGCGGCGCATGTGGCAAATGGACCAGCATTGGCTGTCTGGACCCAGATTTCTCAATGGTGAGCTTTCGGCGTGGGAGAAAGTGAAGCTGTCGTTGGTCCGATCCGTGTCGATCGTACACCTCGACTCTCTGTTTCCACCTGCGGACGAGACACGCGCACTCGCGTATCGAGGCCACCTGGGATTGGGGAAGGACGCGTATCTGTTGTTCTGCGCCGGTGGAGGCGGACACGAGCACCAGGGTCTGTCGGTATCGGAGGTCTTCGGACGCGCCGCCCTCGAAGTGGCGCGCGCCAGCGGGCAGCGGACCGTCTGGGTGCAGGGCCCGAACTACACCGGCACACTCGCACCGCCAGATGGAATGCTGTCACTCGGTGCGCTCAGCGGTCCACAGCTCACCGACCTGCTGAGTGGCGCGCGCATCGCTGTTATCAGCGGCGGGAGCCTGCTATCGCAGGCGCTGGCGCTCAGAGTTCCCTGTATCGCCGCACCGGTCGCCGGCGATCAGGACGCGCGCATTGAGGCCTGCGCGGCGCGAGGCTTGCTGCTCTCGACCACCCTCGAAGGCGATGCGCTGGTGCAGTCGGCGCTGGCTCTGCTCAAAGACCCGGCGCGGCTCAACGAAATACGGTTGCGGCTGGGACAGCTCGATCTGAACAACAGCGTCGACGTGGCTCTCGCGGCGCTGGAGCGCCTGCTGGATGCGAGCAGCGCGCAATGAAGGCCTACATGTGCGTCATCTGCGGGTTCGTTTACGAGGAAGAGAAGGGCGATCCGCTGCGTGGTATTCCGCCGCTCACGCGCTGGGAAGATGTTCCGCTTTCATGGCGCTGCCCGGACTGCGGCGCTGGCAAGGAAGACTTCGAGATGATCGAGATCTAGAGTGCTGATGACTACTGGCGCTGCGCCGGATGGCCATGCGCGCGCAATAACTCGATCACGCTATCCTTCCCGACGAGGTGCAGCGCCCCGACTACGATCAGGTAGTTCTCCTTGTCGTCGAGCAATGCCCCGATCTCGTCCGCCCATTTCCGATTTCGGTCCACGATGAGCGAACGATACAGTTCGGGAAACTTGTCGAAGTCCTGGACCAGGGTCTTGGCCAGAGCAGTGGTGTCGCCGCGCGTCCAGTCACCGATCAACTGATCTGCTTCCTTCTCCATGTCGGAGGCTTCATCGAGCGACACGATGAGAAACTCGCCCTGCAGTTTCATGGGGAGGGAGTCGAGCGCCGACAGCTGATCGGCGAGGGTCTCCAGGCCACGAATTTCCTTGCCATCCTGCTGCGCGAGTTGTGCAAGTCGTTGCTCGACACCCGCCGCCGGGTCGAGCCCGAGCTTTGCGAACTGCGCCTGGGCAATCGTGACCGCAACCACCCAGGGCTCGAGTTGCGCGAACTGATCGAGATCGAGACCGAGATCGAGCACCTGCTGGTGAGCACGCCTGTATGGCTCCGGCCCCAGGACATCGCGCAGCGTCTGCTGCTCCGGGAGCACCCCGTGCTCCATCGTGAATTGTCCTGCTTCCTCGGGATCCAGATCGTCGAGATCCACTTCCATGTAGATCGCGTTCGCCGCCTTGTAGGCTCGCTGGACCGATTCGGGCAGTGCATCGTCACTCGCGCGCAGCACGTGCACGGAGGCGAGCAGGTAGATCGAGTTGTGCTGTCCGTCGACGCGCCAGAGCGGCGGATGGCCGTCCGCAACCGCGGGACTTGCGGCGAACCAGGCACAAACTGTGAGAAGGGTGCCGAGCGGCGCCCTAGGGCAACTCCGCACAGGTTTCATGGAGCGCGTTGCGTCGCCAACGGTGCAGATGCTAGGCGCACCGTGCAGCTAATGGTCGATTCCATTGGCAAGCGGTGCAACAACGCAGCTGCCCGTTCGCGGCGCAACCCGTACGGGACCGGCCTCGCAAGCTTCTGGCGTCGTTGCGAGTCTTGTCGATATCGACATATCGACTGCGCCTCGCGCCTAGCCAGAAGCTTGCGCAGGCTCGGTCGCGCCCTTGAAACCTGTGCAGAGTTGCCCTCGCTCATGACGTGAATCCGTCCACCCACACAACCGACGTGGCGATGCTGCCATCCGGTTTGAGTTCCAGCCAGCGGTAGCCCGGGGGGCGCCGATCGATTGCGAACAGATCGCTGAGCGGCAGGAACTGGGCACAAGTGGACGGCGCACTCAGCATCTGCACCCCGTTGCGTTCGCTCTCATGGGTCTGGTGAACGTGTCCCCACAGGACCGCGCGCACGTTCTTGTGGCGGTCGAGGATCTCGAAGAACTGGTCGGCATTTTCCAAACCAACCTTGTCGAGCCAGCTGCTGCGCATGCGCACCGGATGATGGTGCAGGCAAACGAGACCATGTGATCCCGCGTTCTCGGTCAGGGCACGCTCGAGAAGCTCGAGCTGTGCGGGGGCGAGGCGCCCGCGGGCTTTGCCGGCGATGAAGCTGTCGAGCATTACCGCGAACCAACCCGGCCAGCGCGCTACGCCGCCGAGCTGAAAGGGTGCGCTGTTCAAGACACGGGCCATCGCAGCCGGCTCATCGTGGTTGCCGGGAATGCAAAAGACCGGGAGCCCGAGCGCTGCGAACACATCGCGAAACCGCTCATAGCCGTCCGCGTCATCCTGAACGAGGTCCCCGGTGGCGAGGATGGCATCACACGGCCAATGGCGTGCGCGCGCGTGCTCGATCGTAGCGAGAAGGGAAGCGTAGGTGGCGACGCCACGGAGCTTGCCGTCGGCATCGCCGTACAGATGCGGATCCGTGAACTGGATGAGACGCACGCTACTCATCGTCTTGGGCATTCACCTGCGTGCGAGAGCGCACGGCGGAGCCTCGAACGGGTCACATTTCAGCGGCAGATAATAGCAGAGGGGTCACCGCATCAAGGGTGATGCAAGTCGCGTGCAATTGGGCGATTCGGGCTCGAAAGCAGCCGGAAGTTGAGCGCATTGTGACGCAGACCACTGTCACTCCGGGGCGACAGTGGCCGCGCCATCATCCTGGTATCAGTGCCCGCTTCAGTAGCCCGCTTCAGTAGCGATAGTGATCCGACTTGTACGGTCCCTGCTTGTCGACGTCGATGTACCGCGCCTGCGTATCAGTGAGCTCCGTGAGCCTGGCCCCGAGCTTCTTCAGCTGCAGCCGCGCGACTTTTTCATCGAGTTGCTTCGGCAGGATGTACACGCCAATCGGGTACTTGCCGGGGTTGCCCCACAGCTCGATCTGCGCCATCACCTGGTTGGTGAACGAGGAGGACATGACGTAGGACGGATGTCCGGTACCGCATCCCAGGTTCACCAGCCGCCCCTCGGCCAGCAGGATGATGCGTCTGCCGTCGGGGAAGATCACGTGGTCGACCTGGGGTTTGATGTTCTCCCAGCGGTACTGCTTCAGCGCCGCGACGTCGATTTCGTTGTCGAAGTGACCGATGTTGCACACGATGGCGTTGTGCTTCATGCGCTTCATGTGGTCGTGGGTGATCACGTGAAAGTTGCCGGTGGCGGACACGAAGATATCCGCCTTGTCAGCCGCGTAGTCCATGGTCACGACCCGGTAGCCCTCCATGGCGGCCTGCAGCGCACAGATTGGATCGATCTCCGTCACCCAGACCTGCGCCGACAGCGCGCGCAAGGCTTGCGCCGAGCCCTTGCCGACGTCCCCATAGCCACAAACGAGCGCGATCTTGCCCGCGATCATCACGTCAGTTGCTCGCTTGATGCCGTCGACCAACGACTCGCGACAACCATACAGGTTGTCAAATTTACTCTTGGTCACGGAATCATTGACGTTGATCGCGGGGAAGGCGAGGGCACCTTCCTTCGCCATCTGGTAGAGCCGCTTCACGCCGGTGGTGGTTTCCTCGGTCACGCCGCGGATCGCCTTGAGGCGCGTTGAGTACCAGGTCGGATCCCTGGCGAGTGTCTGACGAATTGCCGCAAACAGGGCTTCCTCTTCTTCGCTGGTAGGCTTGCTGATCACCGAGGCGTCCTGCTCCGCCTTCGATCCCAGGTGCACGAGGAGTGTTGCGTCCCCGCCATCATCCAGGATCATGTTGGTGTGGCCGCCGTCCGGCCAGTCGAAGATGCGGTGCGTGTAGTCCCAATACTCCTTGAGCGACTCGCCCTTCCAGGCAAACACCGCCGTGCCACTTGCGGCGATCGCTGCCGCAGCATGGTCCTGAGTGGAGAAAATGTTGCAGGACGCCCAGCGCACCTGGGCGCCCAAGGCCTGCAGTGTCTCGATCAACACCGCAGTCTGGATCGTCATGTGGAGCGATCCCGAGATGCGAGCCCCCTTCAGCGGCTGCACTGGGGCGAACTCTTCCCGGATCGCCATCAACCCGGGCATCTCGGTCTCGGCGATCGCAATTTCCTTGCGACCCCAGTCCGCCAGCGAAAGATCGGCAACTTTGAAATCCGCAGAATTGCGGTTACTCATAACAGCGCTCATTGATATCTCCGTTCGATAGTGAATCGAAACGGGCGCCGTTGTGCACACAGCTTCTCCTGCCGAGCCTCGCGCGACCTCAAGTCGCGTTGCAGCGCCCCTCGGCGGGCGAAGCTTATTGAATGAAGCCCTGGTCTAGGCCACCTTGCCGCGCACACCGGCTGCCGCAGCGAGGGCTGCAGCTCGATCCGTGTGTTCCCAGGTGAATTCCGGCTCCTCGCGACCGAAGTGCCCGTAGGCGGCGGTCTTCTCATAGATCGGCCGCACCAAATCGAGCATCTCGCGCAAACCGAAAGGCGTGAGATCGAAATGCTCGCGCACCAGCTGCGTCAGCCGCTCACGCGACAGCTTGCTGGTGCCGAAGGCTTCGACGGTGATCGAGGTGGGCTCCGCGACCCCAATCGCGTAGGACACCTGAATCTCGCAGCGCTCCGCGAGCCCGGCGGCGACGATGTTCTTGGCGACGTAACGCGCGGCATATGCCGCCGAGCGGTCCACCTTCGATGGATCCTTGCCTGAAAACGCCCCGCCACCATGCCGGGCCATGCCGCCATAAGTATCAACAATGATCTTGCGACCGGTGACACCGCAGTCACCGACCGGTCCACCAATCACGAAACGACCGGTGGGATTGATATGAAAGCGCGTGCTGCGATCGATCCATTCGTCGGGCAACACCGGCTTGATGATCTCTTCCATCACACCTTCACGCAGCGCCTCCTGGGTGACATCGGGGTGGTGCTGCGTCGACAGTACGACCGCGTCGATTCCCACGGGTTTGAAGTCCTCGTACCGCAGCGTGATCTGGCTCTTGGCGTCGGGGCGCAGCCACGGCAGTTTTCCGCTGCGGCGAATGTCGGCCTGGCGCTTGACGAGGCGATGCGCAAGGGTGATCGGTGCGGGCATGAGAACGTCGGTCTCATTGCTCGCGTAGCCGAACATCAACCCCTGATCGCCGGCGCCTTGCGCCTTCTCGCTTTCGCGATCGACACCCATCGCAATGTCCGACGACTGCTTGCCAATCGCGTTGAGCACGGCACAGGTGGCGCCGTCGAAACCCATCTCGGAGCTGTTGTAGCCGATGCGCAGGATCGTCTTGCGCACCACGTCCTCGAGGTCGACCCAGGCGCTCGTCGTCACTTCGCCAGCAATGACAACCAGGCCCGTCTTGATGAGCGTTTCACATGCCACGCGTGCGCGACGATCCTGCTTGAGCATCGAGTCGAGCACCGCGTCGGAAATCTGATCGGCGATCTTGTCGGGATGGCCCTCGGAAACCGATTCGGAGGTGAACAGATATGCATTCGACATTGCAAAACCCGCACGAGATCAAGGGGGTGGAAAGTATAGCGATTGGACTCGCAAAGGCCAGTGAACGGTGTCCAGAACGGCGCACGCGAGCGCATGTCCTTGACCCACATGCCGTTGCCGCAGGGGGTCGCATGTTGGACAATGCGCGGCTTTCATCCGCAGGGGAACCAGATGTCCAGGGCCGCTCTGCACCGGTTTCATGGTGCGCGTTGCGTCGCCAACGGTGCAGATGCCAGGCGCACCGTGCAGCCAATGGCCGATTCCATTGGCAAACCGTGCAACAACGCAGCTGCCCGTTCGCGCCGCAACCCGGATGGGACCGGCCTCGGCAAGCTGCTGGCGTCGTTGCAAGTCTTGCCGATATCGACACATCGACTGCGCCTCGCGCCTGGCCAGAAGCTTGCGGAGGCACGGTCGCGCGCATGAAACCGGTGCAGAGCGGCCCTAGCCGCCGCGAGCTTGCCAATGCGATCCGGGCGCTCGCCATGGATGCGGTTCAGCAGGCGGCCTCAGGTCATCCGGGCGCACCGATGGGCATGGCGGACATTGCCGAGGTGCTGTGGCGCGATTTTCTCAAGCACAACCCCGGCAATCCCGGCTGGTGGGATCGAGACCGCTTCGTGCTCTCGAACGGTCACGCTTCGATGCTCCTTTACTCTCTCTTATATCTGACCGGCTATCCCGTGGGGCTCGATGAGCTGCGCCATTTCCGGCAGCTCGGTTCACGCACCGCCGGACATCCCGAGCACGAAGTCGCGATGGGCGTTGAGACGACCACCGGGCCGCTCGGCCAGGGGCTCGCCAACGCCGTGGGGATGGCGCTCGCGGAGAAGATTCTGGCGGCGAACTTCAATCGTCCCGGATACCCGATTGTCGATCACAACACTTATGTCTTCGTGGGCGATGGCTGCCTGATGGAGGGCATCTCGCACGAGGTGTGTTCGCTTGCCGGCACCCTCAAGCTCGGCAAGCTCATCTGCTTCTACGACGACAACGGCATCTCGATCGACGGCGAGGTCAAGGGCTGGTTCACTGACAACACGCCAGAGCGCTTCGCCGCCTATGGTTGGCACGTACTCGCAGCGGTCGACGGCCATGACTCTGAAGCCGTGCGCCGTGCCATAGAAGAGGCGCACGCAGTCAGCGACCGACCCTCGATCATTTGTTGTCGCACGATCATTGGCTGGGGCGCGCCCAACAAGCAGGGCACCGAGGCGACTCATGGTGCGCCGCTCGGCGCTGACGAAGTGGCCGCCGCGCGCCGCACCCTGGGATGGGAATATCCGCCATTCGTGATCCCGGATGAGATCAAAGCGCAGTGGGACGCGCGCCCACAGGGCGAGCGCCGGGAGGCGCAATGGCAGCAGCTGTTCGCAGGTTACCGTCGCGAGTTCCCGCAGCTCGCCGCCGAGTTCGAGCGCCGCATGCGCGGCGAGTTGCCGTCCACGTTCTCCGACGCAGCGGCAAGATGCATTGCGGATGCTGCCCAGCAGGCGGCCAACGTGGCGACACGTCAGTCCTCACAGGCGGCGCTCAATGCGCTCGGACCGCTGCTGCCGGAGCTCATCGGCGGTTCCGCGGATCTCACCGGCTCCAACAATACGCGGCGCAAGGATTCGCGCACCATCACGGCTGAGGACGCCTCGGGCAACTACATCTACTACGGCGTCCGCGAGTTCGGGATGACCGCAATCCTCAACGGGCTGGCGCTGCACGGCGGGTTCATTCCCTACGGTGGCACTTTCCTGACCTTCTCCGACTACGCGCGCAATGCGGTGCGCATGGCTGCGCTGATGAAGCAGGGCTCGATCCTGGTTTATTCGCACGATTCCATCGGGCTCGGCGAAGACGGCCCGACTCATCAGCCCATCGAACACTTGGCCACGCTCAGGCTCATTCCCAACCTCGAGCTCTGGCGGCCTTGCGATGCTGTAGAAACCGCGGTCTCCTGGCAGGCGGCAATCGAGCGGCGTGGCGGCCCCACCGCGCTCGCGCTGACCCGACAGAACCTCGCCCATCAGCCGCGTTCCGCGGAACAGATTGCCGCCATCAGGCGCGGCGGCTATGCATTGATCGAGTGCGAGGGCACACCCGAGTGCATCGTGATGGCGACCGGCTCCGAGGTCGGTATCGCTGCCGAGGCGGTTCGCGAGCTCGCGAAGCGCGGCCGTCGCGTGCGCCTGGTATCGATGCCCTGCTTCGAGACCTTCGCGCGCACCGACGCGGCATATCGGGAGCGAGTGCTGCCGGCGGCGGTTCGTAAGCGAGTCTCAGTAGAGGCAGGCGTCAGCGCGATCTGGCGCCAGTTCGTAGGGGACGAGGGTCGTATCATCGGCCTGGATCATTTTGGGGCTTCGGGCAAGGGGCCCGACCTGTTCAAACATTTCGGCTTCACTGCCGGGCACGTGCTCGAGACGGTGGAGGACCTTCTCGACGCACGCTGAAGTGCGTCGTCAACGCGGAGAGGCAAGACCATGGCGATCAAGGTAGGCATCAACGGTTATGGCCGCATCGGCCGTAACATTCTGCGCGCACTGTACGAAGCGGGACGACAGAAGGAGATCCAGATCATCGCCCTGAATGATCTCGGGGATGCCAATACCAACGCGCACCTGACTCGCTATGACACCGTGCACGGCAAGTTTCCCGGCGAGGTGAGTGTCGACGGCAATGCGATGGTTGTGAATGGCGATCGCATCCGCGTGCTCGCCGAGCGGGACCCGAGCAAGCTCCCCTGGGGCGAGCTCGGCGTGGAATTCGTGCTCGAGTGCACAGGCCTTTTCACCAGCAAGGCCAAGGCCAGCGCGCACCTCAAGGGTGGTGCCAAGAAGGTCGTCATTTCCGCACCGGGTGGCGACGACGTCGATGCCACCATCGTGTACGGGGTGAATCACCAGGTGCTCAAATCCAGTCACAGCGTGATCTCCAATGCGTCGTGCACGACCAATTGCCTGGTGCCGATCGTGAAAGTGCTGCATGACAAGATCGGTGTATTGAGCGGCATCATGACGACGGTGCACTCGTACACCAACGACCAGGTCCTCACCGACGTCTACCACTCGGATCTGCGCCGAGCCCGCTCGGCCACCATGTCGATGATTCCGACCAAGACTGGCGCGGCGGCCTCGGTAGGCCTCGTGCTGCCCGAACTCAAGGGCAAGCTGGACGGCTTCTCCGTGAGAGTGCCGACCATCAATGTGTCGCTCGTCGATCTCACCTTCAGTGCTGCACGCAAGACGAGCGCTGACGAGGTGCACAACCTGATGAAGGCCGCGGCGAGCGGAGCGCTCAGAGGTGTGCTCGCTTACAGCGACGGTCCGCTGGTCTCGGTCGACTTCAATCACGATCCCGCCTCGTCGACTTATGACGCCACGCTTACGAAGGTGATCGAGGGCACCCTCGTCAAGGTGTGCGCGTGGTATGACAACGAGTGGGGTTTCTCTAACCGCATGCTGGACACGACTTTGGCCTGGTCCAAGGCGAGCTAGGCACCGCCATGAAAGTGCGGCGCATGGCGGACCTGGATCTGCGCGGCAAGCGCGTCCTGATCCGGGAAGACCTCAACGTGCCCATCAAGGATGGCGCGGTCACGAGCGATGCGCGCATCCGCGCCTCGCTTCCGACCATTGAGCTCGCGCTCAAGGCTGAAGCCCGCGTGTTACTGCTGTCACATCTGGGACGACCGGAAGAGGGTGCGTACGGCGAGGAATTCTCGCTCGCACCGGTGGCTGCGCGCTTATCGGAACTCCTCGGTCGAAAAGTGCGCCTGGAACGCAACTGGCTGGATGGCGTTGAGTGCGAGGCGGGCGAGGCGGTGTTGTGCGAGAACGTGCGCTTCAACAAGGGCGAGAAGAAGAACAGCGACGAACTCGCCAAGCGCATGGCAGCGCTCTGCGATATCTTCGTGATGGATGCATTCGGCACAGCGCATCGGGCCGAAGCGAGCACACACGGAGTGGCCAAGTACGCACCGATCGCGTGTGCCGGGCCGCTGCTGGTCAACGAGCTGGTCGCGCTCGAGAAGGCGCTGGAAAAGCCCGCGCGCCCGATGATGGCGATCGTCGCGGGCTCCAAGGTTTCGACCAAGCTCACGGTGCTTGAATCGCTGCTCGCCAAGGTCGATCAGCTCATCGTCGGGGGCGGCATCGCCAATACCTTCCTCGCCGCTGCGGGCTTTCCGGTAGGAAAGTCGCTCCACGAAGCGGACATGGTGGACATCGCGCGCCGACTGATGGCCGAGTCCGAGAAGCGCGGGACGCAGATTCCCCTGCCAACCGATGTGGTCGTCGCCAAGGAGTTCTCGGCGCGCGCCGAGGCCGATGTCAAGGACGTGGCGGCAGTTGGCGCGGATGAGATGATCCTCGACATAGGACCCGACACCGCGGAGCGATTTGCGGGCTTGATCGGTCGCGCGGGCACGATCATCTGGAATGGTCCAGTGGGTGTGTTCGAATTCGACCAGTTCGGTGAAGGTACGCGCGTGCTCGCACAAGCGATCGCGCGCAGTCCGGCATTCTCACTTGCGGGCGGCGGTGACACGCTGGCGGCGATCGAGAAGTACCAGGTCGAGGAGGGGATCTCCTATATATCCACAGGCGGCGGCGCATTCCTGGAATTCGTCGAAGGCAAGAAGCTCCCCGCGGTCGAAGTTCTCGAACAGCGGGGCACATAACACGCATGCAACGTCGCACCAAGATCGTCGCCACTCTCGGGCCCGCAACTGACGATCAGACGGTACTCGCCGCGATGATCCGTGCCGGCACTGATGTCGTCCGTGTGAACTTCTCGCATGGCAAGCCCGAAGATCACGCGCGTCGGATCGAAGTCGTTCGTGCGGCTGCAGCGAGCGCCGATCGCTACGTGGGCGTACTCGGCGATCTGCAGGGGCCGAAGATCCGCATCGAGCGTTTTGCACAGGGCCAGGTCACGCTGTCCGAAGGAGATGCCTTTTCGCTGGATGTCTCACTGGACCCTGGAGCCGGAGACGCCAAGGCCGTCGGTGTCGCCTACAAGGATCTGCCGCGCGATGTGCGTGCGGGCGATGTCCTGCTGCTCGATGACGGGCAGATCGTGCTCGAAGTGGAAAAGGTCGACGGGCCACGCATTCATACGCGGGTACGCATCGGCGGCACGCTCTCCGATCAGAAAGGCATCAACCGCAAGGGCGGCGGGTTGTCTGCCGGCGCGCTCACCGAGAAGGACCGCGTCGACATCCGCACCGCTGCGAAGCTTGGCATCGATTTTCTGGCCGTCTCATTCGCTCGCGGCGCATCCGATGTCCTTGAAGCACGGCAATTGCTGCGCGCTGCAGGCGGTGAAGGCTTCGTGGTCGCCAAGATCGAGCGGAGCGAGGCGATCCAGAACCTGCCCGCGATCATCGACGTGAGCGATGCGGTCATGGTGGCGCGCGGCGATCTGGGCGTAGAGATGGGCTACGCCGAGCTCACGGGCCTGCAGAAAACCATCATCCACCAGACACGCAACCGCCATCGCGTCGTGATCACGGCCACGCAGATGATGGAATCGATGATTCACAGTCCGATTCCGACCCGCGCCGAAGTATCCGATGTCTCGAACGCCGTAATGGACGGAACCGACGCGGTGATGCTGTCCGCGGAGACTGCGGTCGGCAAATATCCGGTGAAAGCGGTCGAAGCGATGGCAGAAGTGATCCGCGGCGCCGAGAAATATCAGCTCGCGCACAGCCGCGTCCGCCACCGCGTCGAGGGCCAGTTTCAAGGCACCGATGAAGCGATCGCAATGGCCGTGATGTACACCGCCAATCACCTGCGGGTGCGCGCGATCGTGGCATTGACCGAGTCGGGATCCACACCGCTCTGGATGTCGCGCATCCGCTCCGATATTCCGATCTATGCGTTTACCCCCCACGAGGTCACTCGCCGCAGGGTGACGCTGTATCGTGGCGTGTATCCCGTACCCTTCGACATGACCGAAACCGAGCCACGGGCGCTGTATACGGCAATTTTCGATCAGCTTCTCAAGCGCCAGCTGGTCAGCATCGGTGATCTCGTCATCCTCACGCAGGGCGAATTGTCCGGTGTAGCCGGCGGCACCAATGCCATGAAGATCATCAAGGTGACGGCAGGCTGACCGTGCGGCCTGTGCGCCGGTTGCTCGCAGCCCTGGCGGTCGCACTCGTCGTCCTGTTGCTCGTTGTCTACGCCTCGCTCCGCGCCAGCCTTCCACCTCTCGATGGCGAGCGTGATGCTCCGATCCAGTCTGCGATCGCAATCGAGCGCGACTCACTCGGTGTGCCATCGATCCGGGCCGAGAATCGACGTGACGTCGCGTGGGCGACCGGCTACCTGCATGCACAGGACCGGTTTTTCCAGATGGACCTGTCGCGACGTTTCGCGGCCGGCGAGCTGGCAGAGCTTTTTGGCGTCATCGCGCTCGAGCAGGATCGCCGCATGCGCATTCATCGCTTCCGGCACGTCGCGCAACAGGTGATTGAACGGGCGAATCCCGAAGAGCGCGCGCTTCTTGACGCCTATGTCGCCGGCGTCAATGCCGGAATTGGATCTCTCGCCAGCCGGCCGTTCGAATACTGGCTGTTGCGAGCGAAACCGCAGCTCTGGCGCGCTGAGGATACGATACTGGTCGTGCTTTCGATGTACGAGCAGCTCAACTACTCCGCCTTCAACGCCGAATCCTCGCGTGGCCTGGTGCGTGACGAGGTTCCGGCCGCTCTGTATCGCTTCATATACCAGCGTGGCACTGAATGGGATGCGCCGGTGATCGGCACGCCAATGCCGCCAGAGCCGATTCCATCGCCCGACGAAGTAAACCTGCGCGGTGCGGCCCTCGCGCAGGCGCGACCGTTCGTTTCCCCCGATGAGGCTGACCTGCTCCCTGGCAGCAACAACTGGGCGGTCGCGGGCGCGTTGACCGCATCGGGGCACGCGCTGCTGGCAAACGATATGCATCTGGGCCTCGGGATACCGAACACCTGGTATCGCGCGCACTGGCAGGTGATCACGCAAACCGATACCGCTGCGAAGACGGACATGGTCGGCGTGACGCTGCCGGGGGTACCCGCCATCGTCGCGGGCAGCAATGGGCACGTCGCATGGGGTTTTACCAACAGCTATGGCGACTGGACCGACCTCATCGTGCTGCGCGAGGACGCTGCGCACCCGGATGAATACGCCACGCCTTTTGGGTATCGCGCGTTCGAGCGCCAGCGCGAGACGATCAAGGTCAAAGGGCAAACGGATGAAACGCTGGAGGTGCTCGACACCATCTGGGGGCCGGTGTTCGACCGCGATCATGCCGGACGTCGCCGCGTCGCCGCGTGGATTGCGCAGTTACCCGAAGCGACCAACATGACTCTCGTGCAGCTCGAATCGGTGCGCGATGTGCCGCACGCCCTCGAGGTCGCGAATCATGTCGGCGCGCCACCGCAGAATTTCGTCGCTGCCGATGAGCGCGGCAAGATCGGCTGGACGATCATGGGGCGCATACCGGTGCGCGGCTCGGGGGATTCGAGCACGCCCTCGGATTGGTCGCAGCCTGGCGTCGGCTGGTCCGGATGGCTCGAACCAGATCGTTATCCGCGAATTCTCAATCCAGAGGGCGGACGGATCTGGACGGCGAACGCTCGTGTCGTGGATGGCGAAGCCCTGCGCTTGATCGGGGAAGGGGACTTCGAGCTCGGCGCGCGCGCCAGGCAGATTCGCGATGATCTGCGGCAGGTGAAGTCAGCGACCGAAGCGGACATGTTGGCGATCCAACTCGATGACCGTGCCGTGCTTCTGCAGCGCTGGCGCTCGAAGCTCCTTGCGCTGCTCGATGAGGCTGCATTGGCAGGGCATCCTGCCCGCGGCGAATTCCGCTCGCTGGTCGAGAAATCGGCGGATGCCGCCGACGTAGGTTCGGTGGGTTATCGGCTGCTGCGTGAGTGGCGAAATTCCGTAAGGGATCGCGTTTTCGGGATGCTGACGGCGCACGCGCGCCGACCCGATGCTGACCCCGGCGAGATCCAGGTCGCCCCTCAATTCGAGCAGCCTCTATGGCAGCTCCTCTCGGCTGAGCCTGCGCACCTGCTCAGTCAGGAGTATGCGAGTTGGCGTGATCTGGAGCTGCGCAGCCTCGATGCCGCGATCGAGGCACTGCTGAAAGATTGCGGCACCCTCGAGAAGTGTACGTGGGGGAAGCGCAATCGCGTGACCGTCAGTCACCCGCTCGGCCGGGTGATTCCGTTGCTGGGCTGGCTTCTGAACATGCCGACACGCGAGTTGCCCGGTGATGCCAGCATGCCGCGGGTACAGGGACCACGCTTTGGTGCTTCCGAGCGCTTCGCCGTTTCGCCGGGCCTCGAAGCGCAAGCCTACTTCCACATGCCCGGCGGACAGAGCGGACATCCTCTGTCGCCCTATTACCAGGCCGGGAACGACGCGTGGGCCGAGGGGCGAGCGCTAGCGTTCATGCCCGGACCCGCCGAGCATCGCCTGAATCTTCACCCCGACGTCAACCGTGCGCCTGTTGCAGCGCCTGTAGATCCTTGAGCACGACCTGCGAGTGCCCCTTCGGGTCGACGCGCTCGTAGTGCTTCACGACCTTTCCCTGGGGATTGATGATGAAGGTCTCACGGCTCGCGAGCTTCATTCCGAACAGATTTCTCAGAACTCCGTAGTCCTTCGCAGTCTGCGTGCTTGAATCGGCGAGAATGGGGAAAGGCAGCCCATGTTCCGAAGCGAATTCCTTGTGAGAAGCAACGTCATCCACGCTGATGCCGAGAACGGCCGCGCCGGCCTTCTTGAACGCGAAGATGTTGTCCCGGAAATCGCACGCCTGAGTGGTGCAGCCCGGAGTCATGTCCTTGGGGTAGAAATACAGCACCAGCCACTGCCCGCCGTAGTCAGAAAGACTGTGCCACTTGCCTTCCTGGTCCTGCAGCTTGAAAGCGGGTGCAGGCGATCCAACCTGTGTTGCCGCTCCCACAGCGCTGGCAGATATGAAACCAAAGACCGCCGCGACAAAGAAGGTTGTGTTTCGAACCGCACTCGCATGCATGAAGATCTCCGCGGGCTCCTGCGTGGCGCTCATCTTAGGCAGCCTGGGCATGAACCACCACTGAACGCGGGGCTTCCCGGGCCTGAATGAAAGAAGCGCCGAAAAGCACTGCATTGATACTGACCGGCGGGGGCGCGCGAGCGGCCTATCAGGTCGGCGTGCTCAAGGCACTGGCGGAATGGCTGCCCGAGGACAGTCCCTGTCCATTCCCCATCATTGTCGGGACCTCTGCGGGCGCTGTGGCTGCCATCGCGCTTGCAGGCCGTTCGGGACGTTTCAGAGCGGCTGTCAATGCCCTCGAACAGGTGTGGGCCAACTTTCACGTCGAGCAGGTATTTCGCGCCGATACCGTGAGCATGCTGCGCGCCGGAGTGCACTGGTTGCTTGCCTTCGTCTCCAGTGGCTTGCTGCTGCCGCCCCCGAAATCACTGTTCGACAACTCGCCCTTGCGAGAGCTGCTCAGTCACACGATGTCCTTTCGCGGCGTGCATCGCTCGCTGGCCAAGGGAAGGCTCAGGGCGGTCGGCGTCTGTGCCACGAGCTTCAGCACTGGACGTTGCGTGACTTTCTACGAGGGCGCGCCTGAGCTGCACGACTGGGAACGCATTGCCGGTGGCGGGCAGCGCGGGCGCCTCGGGCTGGATCATCTGATGGCGAGCTTGTCGATTCCGTTTCTGTTCCCGGCCGTGCGCCTGGGTGATGAGTACTATGGCGACGGCGCCATGCGGCAGACCAATCCGCTCAGCCCGGCGATCAACCTGGGCGCGGACAAATTGCTGGTGATCGGTGTGCGGCAGAGCGGGCTGGGCAGCGCGTTTGGCAAGATGCGGATCGGTGCTGCGCCGACCGCGGGGCAGATCTTCGGCTACATGCTCGACACGTTGTTCATGGACCAGATTTACGCTGACATCGAGCAGCTCGAGCGGCTCAATCAACTCGTATTGCACGCACCAGTGTCATTCGCCGGGCTGCGGGCCATCGATGCGATGGTGCTGGCTCCAAGTCAGGACCTGCGCGAGGTCGCCGCACGGCACGTGCGCGAGCTGCCGCGACCATTGCGTGCGCTGTTGCGCTTGATCGGCGCCCACACGGCGATGACCGGTTCTCTGGCGAGTTATCTGATGTTCGAAGCGGGTTACACGCGCGAGCTCATTCAGATCGGTTACGACGATGCTTGCGTACAACGCGAGGCGCTGCTGCGTCTCGTGCGACGGCAAAGCGAAACGTCACATCCCGCCCACGACCTCAGGCCGGCGCACAAGCGACACGCCACGACAGACTAGTGCCGGAGAGAGCTACGCGCGCGATTGGAGGGCTGGTTCGGCGGGCTCGGAGAGGCTCTCGGGCAGGGCATTGTGGCGCGCGATCACGTGCGGATGCTTTTCGCGAAAGCGCGCGGCCAGCCGATCGACAAGGTACACGGACCGGTGCTGTCCGCCGGTGCAACCGATCGCCACAGTGAGATACCTGCGGTTGTTGCGTTGATATTCCGGGATGCGCGACTCGATGAAGTGCGCGATATCCTCCAGCAGGCGCTCGACCTCGGGGTGTGACTCGAGAAATCGGATCACCTCCGGGTCGCGACCAGTCAGACGGCGCAGTGCCGGCTCCCAATACGGGTTGGGAAGCGTGCGCGAATCGAACACGAAATCCGCATCGCCCGGCAGCCCGTGCTTGAAACCAAACGACTCGAACATGATCGACAGGCGCCCTTCGTGTCGCTGCTCGACCCGTTTGCGAATCAGCTCCCGCAATTCGTGCACGCTCATGCGTGTCGTATCGATGATCAGATCAGCGGCATCGGTCACCGGCTCCAGGAGCCTGCGTTCCGCGCCGATCGCTTCACGCAAGCTGACGCCATCGCTGCTGAGGGGGTGCTTGCGACGCGTCTCGCCATAGCGATTGAGCAGCGCGTCGTCGTCGGCGTGCAGGAACAGCACTTCACACGCGATGCCGGCTCGCCTCAGCTCCTGCACCAGCGTCGGCACCGTCGCGATCTCGCCGGGTCGATTGCGCGCGTCCAGCCCGACTGCGATGCGCGCGTACGCGGGCTCGGGACTGCGGACGGTATGCGAGATGAAGGGCTTGAGAAGCGCGGCCGGAATGTTATCGATGCAATAGAAGTCGAGGTCTTCGAGCATGTGCAGCGCCACGCTCTTTCCGGATCCTGACAGACCGCTGACGATGATCAGGCGCATGGCCGCTGCGGCAATCTCTATGACAAGCGCGTTTTCTGGGCTTCTTCGGCGTGATGATCGGTGAGCTTTTCCTTGTGCTTCTTCACACACCGATCCAGCTTGTCGGCCAGCAGGTCGATCGCTGCATACATATCCTGGTCCACTGCGTCTGCGTAAATCTTCCCGCCGCTCACCAGTACAGTTGCTTCGGCCTTCTGGCGCAGCTTCTCGACGGTCAGGATGCAATGCACATCGATCAGGGAATCGAAGTGACGCACGATCCGCCCCAGTTTCTTGCTGACGTATCCGCGCAACGAGGGCGTGATGTCGACGTGATGACCGGTGAGATTGAGCTGCATGGCACACTCCTGTTGTGTCTGGTTTGTTTACTTCAACGGGCACCGTTCGCCCGCTTGCGCTCATTGGAGGGCGCAAGCTGCATCGCCTCACGGTACTTCGCGACCGTGCGGCGTGCGACCGGAATGCCTTCCTGCGAAAGAAGCTCGGCAATCTTGCTGTCACTCAATGGGTTGGTTGGGTCCTCCTGCGCGATGAGCTTGCGAATCTTGGCGCGGATGGCGGTCGATGAGGTTTCCGTGCCGTCATCGCCAGCCACATGACTGGAGAAGAAGTAACGGAATTCGTACACGCCGCGCGGCGTATGCATGTACTTGGCGGTGGTGACACGCGAAATCGTCGATTCGTGCATCTCAACTGCTTCGGCGACGTCACGCAGGATCATTGGCTGCATGGCCTCATCGCCCTGGTCGAAGAACGCGCTCTGGCGTTGCACGATGCAACGCGCCACCTTGAGCAGGGTGTCATTACGGATCTCGAGGCTGCGCAGGAGCCAGCGCGCTTCCTGGAGCTGCGCCCGCAGATTGGCGTGATCCGCCGAACGGCCGAGCATGCCGGCATAGCTCTGATTTACGCGGATGCGAGGCAGCGTCGCCGGGTTGATCTCGACCGACCATCCGGTGTCTGTGCGACGCACGAAGACGTCGGGCACCACGTACTCCGCGGTTCCGGCATGAATCGCCGAGCCTGGACGCGGGTGGCAGGAGCGCACCAGCGCCAGCGCGTTCTCCAGCTCTTCGTCGCTGACATGCAGCTGGCGCTTGAGCAGAGAGTGCTGTTGGGCGGCGAGCTCGTCGAGATGACCTTCCGCAATCCTCAGTGCCAGGTCGAGTCCGGGGGTCTGCGAATCGAGCTGCTGCAGTTGCAGCGTGATGCATTCGCCGATGGAACGCGCACCCACACCGGCGGGATCGAGACTCTGCACCTGGCCGAGCACTCGCTCGACCTCCGCGATGTCGCAATCGAGCTCCGGGAGCAGGCTCTGCCGGATCTCACCCAGGCTGTCGGTGAGATAGCCATCGTCGTTTATCGCATCGACCACGGCACGGCCGATTGCGTGGTCACGCGGCTCGAGCCGCGCGAGTTCGAGCTGCCACGTCAGATGCTCCTGCAGGGTTTGAGTACGCTGATCGGAGAATTCCTGGGCGCGATCGTCTCCACTCCAGGGTGTTTCGGATGGACCGGTGCTCTGTTCCGCCCAGGAATCGTCGGCGATCTCGACTTCCGCTGCCGGCTCGGTCTCGCGCACCTCCGCGGTCTGCTGGGGGTTGTCGGTCGCAGTCACCTCGAAACTGCCGGTCGCAGTTTCCGGCACTTCGTCCAGCGACTCGAGCATTACGTTGCTTTCGAGCGCTTCGCGGATGTGGGCCTGCAGGTCGAGTGCGGGCAGCTGCAGAAGGCGGATTGCCTGCTGGAGCTGCGGGGTCATCGTCAGTTGCTGACCCAGCCTGAGCTGCAGCGTCGGTTTGAGCATCGGGGATTGAGCCGGGTCCTTGAGACAGTTCTAGAGTTTGAAGTCCTGCCCCAAGTACACATCACGAACCTGCGGGTTGGCAAGGATCTGTTCGGGAGAACCGGCAGCAATCACCGTGCCCTGATTTACAATATATGCGCGCCCGCAAATTCCCAATGTTTCCCGCACGTTGTGATCGGTGATGAGCACCCCGATGCTGCGGCTGGTGAGGTGGCGAATGATGCGCTGAATATCGATCACCGAGAGCGGATCGACGCCTGCAAACGGTTCATCCAGCAGCATGAAGCGCGGCTCAGCCGCGAGCGCCCGCGCGATTTCCACCCGGCGCCGCTCGCCACCGGAAAGGCTTATTCCCAGGGTCGAGCGAACGTGCCCGATGTGCAATTCCTCGAGCAACGATTCGAGGCGCTCGTTACGTCGACGGGAGTCAAGGTCGGAGCGGGTTTCCAGGATCGCGAGGATGTTGTCTTCCACCGACAACTTGCGAAATACCGAGGCCTCCTGCGGCAAGTAGCCGAGGCCGAGTTGGGCGCGACGATGCATGGGCAGCGCCGTCAGTTCCTTCTCGTCGAGGTGGATACGGCCACGCTCGCACACGATCAGGCCAACGATCATGTAGAAGGCAGTGGTTTTCCCGGCGCCATTCGGGCCGAGCAGCCCCACCACCTCGCCGCTCGTCACTTCGAGCGACAGATCCTTCACTACTTGGCGCGATTTGTAACTCTTGGCAAGGCCGTCGACCCGCAACGTGCTCATCAGGGACGATCCGTGGTCGTCGGCTTGTGCTCGACACTGCGCGGATTGATGGTGATACGCACGCGCTCATCCCCCTGGTCGGAAGGGTTGGCGAGCACGCGCTGTTCGCGGATGCTGTAAACCAGCGTCTGGCCGCGGATGTCATTGTGGCCGTCCGTGAGATACGCGTCCTGCAGCATGCGAATCGTTTCGGTCGTGAAATCGTATTCGATCGAAGCGGCGCGCCCGTGCGCAATGTCTTCACTGTTTTCAAGCTTCTGCTCGAATTGCGCGGGCGATCCGGTAATTACCGCGCGCGCAATCTGATTGTTTGCAAACGTAACGGCGGCTTCATCCGAGGTCAGGGAGCCGCCCTCGACCGAGATCTTGACGTTGCTGCGAAATACCCAGCGGCTGTTCTCGAAATTGAGCCCCGTCGCAGTGGCTTCTTCGGCTTCGACGCTGGTCGTGCCCTGCGACACCCGCACCTTGCGAAACAGGAGCGTGTTTTTCGCGTAGTCAAAGTCGGAAGATTTGGCGTCCACGTTGATCGGCAGATCCGAACCCTTCGGCCCTGCACCGTTGCCGACACCCGCGAGCAGCATGAGGCCAAGTGCCAGCGACACGGCGGCAAGCCGGTGCACAGTCGCGCCAAATTGGCGGCGTTCAGCGAACAAAGCGGCCATGGACACTCGATTCTAGCTTGAGCTGTTCACCCTTCAAGTCTGCGGTCAGCCCCATGGTGCTGAGGCGCCGCGATCCCCACTCGATGTCCACCCGCTGGCGCGTCGTGGCGATATGCGTCTCGGTGTCGACGCTGAGCCGAGAAGTGCGCACAACGGCACTCGGCGAGATGGGCTGAGGTTGCCCGACGATCTTGACATCGCCCGCTAGGTCGAGCGTGCGTGAGCCCGGTGGTACGAACCCGTGCGCAGCGGTCAGCGTCCAGTCGTGCGCCTCGACGGAGTGATACACGAGTTTGAGATCGTCCATCTTTACGCTGTTGTCGGTCGGATCCTGCTGCAGCCGCTCGGCCTCCACTTGATACAGCGGCTTGCCATCAGGTCCCATTTCCACGATTCGGGCGTGCTTCATGTAATAACCCGGCTGCGGTGGTTGCACCTGGAGGGTAGGGCTCGAAACATCCTGCGCGCGTCGTCCCGTCAGCAGGCTGGCGAGGGCTACCACCAGCAGCGCGAGAACAATGAATACGCGCCAGATCATCGCGTACCTGCGTGAGCTGCGAGGAGCCAATCACAGACTTCACGGACTGCTCCGCAGCCGCCGTTCAGGGTCGTGACTCGATCAGCCGCCGCGCGTACTTCGTCGTGAGCGTCGGCGACCGCGATTGCAACGCCGGCGGCGCGCATCAAAGCAAGATCCGAAGTGTCATCGACGATGCACAAAGCTTGTTCCCGGGAGAGGCGCCGTTGCGCGAGCAAACGGTCGAAAGCTGCAACCTTGTCTTCACAGCCCTGCTCGAGAGACTGAATGCCGAGCTCGCGACAGCGGGCACGCACCGCTTCGGAGTCGCGACCGGAAATCACGGCGACGTCGATACCCGCGCGCATCAGCTGCTTCAGGCCCAGGCCGTCGCGTACATGAAAGACCTTGAGCGCTTCGCCCTGGGCGTCGAAGTACAGGCGCCCGTCGGTCATCACTCCATCGACATCCAGCACGACCAGCCGCACGCGCTCCAGCGGCGTGCCCGCTCGCGCTCCGGCAGGCACGATCACATTACTCCGGCGCGCAACAGGTCATGCACGTTAAGCGCGCCGACCAGGATGCCATCTGCATCCACCACCGGCAGCGCGGTGATGCGGTGCTCTTCCATCACGTGGACGGCATCCGCAGCGAGCGCTTTCGGCCCGATGGTTCTGCCGCCGCGCGTCATCACCTCATCCATGCGGGTCGCGTGCACATCGACCTGTCGATCGAAGGAGCGGCGCAAATCACCATCGGTGAAGATGCCCAGCACGCGCCCCCCGGCATCCACGATCGCCGTCATGCCCAGACCCTTGCGCGACATTTCAACCAGGCCCTGTGCCAGGGACGTGCCGGCGGGGACCATCGGGACGTCCTTGCCAGTGCGCATGATGTCTTCGACGTGCAGCAGGAGCCTGCGACCCAGGCTCCCGCCCGGATGCGAGCGCGCAAAGTCTTCTTCAGTGAAACCACGATGCTTGAGCACCGCGACCGCGATCGCATCCCCCATCGCAAGCGTTGCGGTTGTGCTCGCAGTGGGCGCGAGATTGAGCGGGCAGGCTTCGGCCGGAACGCTCACGTCGAGATTGACGGTCGCAGCGCGCGCCAGGGTTGAGTCCTGGCTGCCTGTCATGGTGATCAGTGCGACTCCAAGCCGGCGAATGTGGGGAACGAGTGTGACGATTTCGGCGGTTTCACCCGAATTGGAAATCGCCAGCAGCACGTCCTGGCGCGTGATCACACCAATGTCGCCGTGGCTGGCTTCTGCAGGATGCAGAAAGAAGGCGGGCGTCCCGGTGCTGGAAAGAGTGGCGGCAATCTTTCCTGCGATGTGTCCCGACTTGCCCATGCCGGTGACAATCACCCGGCCCTTGCAATCCAGGCACAGTCTGCAGGCGCGTGCGAACGAAGCGTCCAGTCGCGGCACGAGCGCGCTGACGGCCAGTGCTTCGGTCTGCAGTGCCTGGCGTCCGAGCTCGAGCAATGCATCGTCGGTCAGCGGCACGGGGGAGGCACCGGGCGAATGAGGTTTTGCGGCCATGGTGACGAGCATCCATGATACATCGGGAAGCGTGGCCGGGCGTGCAGGTTGCGGTGGCAAGACCCCGCAGCTGTGCCAGGCTTGAGGTTCCCAGCGTTTCTACAGGTGGCGCGATCCACTAAGATGGCCGGCATCCACGCACCGGACGAGATCCATCCGATGACCGCCGAACAAGTCGCTGAACTGATTCGCACCGGGCTTCCGAACGCTACGGTGCGGGTACTCACTGACGATGACACTCATTTCGAGGCGCTCGTAGTCGCGACGCAGTTCGTCGGGAAGCGCAGCATCGCGCGCCACCAGCTCGTATATGCTGCATTGGGCCCGCGCATGGGTCGCGAGATTCACGCGCTGTCGATCAAGGCATTCACGCCCGAAGAATGGGCAGCGACACAGGGACGCGAAGCGCAGTGAGCGTGGCTCGTACCACAAGCGCACAGGAGCGGCGGAGTGGATAAGTTACAGATTGCCGGTGGCATCCCGCTGGAAGGGGAAATCCGTATTTCGGGCGCCAAGAACGCTACTCTGCCCATTCTCGCCGGCACCTTGCTGGCGGACGGCACCGTCACCATCGCCAATGTTCCGCACCTGCAGGACGTGACGACCACTATCGAGCTGCTCGGCCGCATGGGCGTGAGCGTCACGATCGACGAGCGCATGCGGATCGACGTCGATCCCACGACCATCCGTGAGTACTTTGCACCGTACGAGCTGGTCAAGACGATGCGTGCGTCGATTCTGGTGCTTGGTCCGTTGGTGGCGCGCTTCGGTCACGCTGATGTCTCGTTGCCCGGCGGCTGTGCGATTGGTGCACGGCCGGTCAACATTCACGTCGCCGGATTGCAGGCAATGGGCGCCGACATCCACATCGAGAACGGTTATATCAAGGCGCGCGCCAAGCGGCTGAAGGGCGCGCGACTGGTGCTGGAAACTGTCACCGTGACCGGCACGGAAAACCTGATGATGGCTGCGACGCTGGCGGACGGTGAGACCGTGATCGAAAACGCCGCACGCGAGCCGGAAGTCGTGGACCTGGCAAATTTCCTGAACAGTATGGGTGCGCACGTTCGCGGCGCGGGGACCGACACCATCTCAATCGACGGCGTGGAGCGCCTTTCCGGGACCAGCTACGAGGTGCTTCCCGATCGCATCGAGGCCGGGACCTATCTGGTCGCAGGCGCGATCACAGGGGGTCATGTGCGCCTGAAGAACACTCGCCCGGATCATCTCGATGCAGTGCTCGCCAAGCTGCGCGAGGCAGGAGCCCGCATCGCTACCGGTGAAAACTGGATCGAAGTCGACATGCGCGGCCGGCGTGCGCAGGCAGTCGACGTGCGCACCGCGCCGTACCCTGCCTTTCCGACCGACATGCAAGCGCAGTTCGCGGCGCTCAACACGGTTGCGAGTGGCGTGAGCACGATCACCGAGACCGTGTTCGAGAATCGCTTCATGCACATGCTGGAAATGCGGCGCATGGGCGCCGAGATCCGTCTCGAGGGCAATACCGCGATCATTCGCGGCGTGCAGAAGCTCACCGCCGCTCCGGTAATGGCGACCGACTTGCGTGCTTCCGCAAGCCTCGTGCTCGCGGGACTGGTCGCCGAGGGCACGACGCAGATCGAGCGCATCTATCATATCGATCGCGGCTACGAGTGTATCGAAGAGAAGCTCCAGCAACTCGGCGCGCGCATCAAGCGCGTTCCCGGCTGACCTTCAGGTTCGTGGAGGCTGGCCGCGCTCGACGACCTGAGCGTGCATGTCGAAGGGTTGGCCGCGTCGCAGTCCGCGGATTCTCACTGTTGCGCCCGGTGCGAGTCGTGCGACGTAGGAAAGAGCCTCCTGCCGGGACTGCATGGGCTCATCATCGAGTCGCGTAATCAGATCGCCGGGGCGTAGTCCGGCACGCAACGCCGGGCTGTTCACATACAGGTTGGCGACCAGCACGCCGCCGTCAGGGGCACCAAGCGCGCGTGCTTGTTCGGGCGTCACATCGTCGGGCACGACCCCAAGCCATCCGCGGATCACACGCCCGTTCTTGAAGATCTCCTCCATCACGCCTCGTACCAGGTTTACCGGGATCGCAAAGCCGATACCCTCGATGCCTGCATTGCGCGCGAATATGGCGGTATTGATGCCGACCAGCTCTCCGGCGGTATTCACCAGCGCGCCGCCGGAATTGCCGGGGTTGATGGCCGCGTCCGTCTGGATGAAGTTCTCGAATGTCGCCACACGGAGTCCTCGCCCGGTGGCGCTGACGATGCCTTGGGTCACGGTCTGGCTCAGGCCGACGGGATTGCCGATCGCGAGCACGACATCGCCCACTCGCAAGGTGTCGGAGCGTCCAAGCGCCATGGCGGGCAGGTTCTGCAGACCGATCTCCAACACCGCGAGATCTGTGTCGGCGTCCCGCCCCATCACTTTGGCGTCGGCAACGCGCCCGTCGGCGAGCTGCACCTTGATGACCGACGCCGCATCGACGACATGGTTGTTGGTGACGATGTGCCCGTCGGTATCCAGGATCACGCCTGAGCCGAGACTGCGCTCGCGACGTTGCCGATACCCCGGCCAGGTGTCCCCCAACAGATCCTCGAGCTGCGGTGGCAGAGACCGTTCGGCCACCACACGGTCTGCGTACACATTGACCACCGAGGGCGCGCTGCGGGCCACTGCATCGGCATAGGTCGTGGCGGGCGCTCCAACGACCGGCTGCGGCGGAAGCGTGCTGGCCGGCTGCGGCGTCGGCTGCCGGGCCCGCAGCAACTCGGGACGCACCATGATCACCACGAAGGCTGCGGCGAGGCCCACGATTACGAACCGCACTATGTAACCCAGCAGTCGGGCGATCGGCGTCATTTGCAGCTGCTTGGAACGCGTTCTCTCGAGGCTTGCGTGCGCGCTCGAGCGCGGCACGCGTCCGGGAGGGGTTGATGATTTGTGTATAATGCCGCGCTTCCCGCGGATGCGAAACCGGTGCGGCTCTCGATGCCCGCGCCGGGCGACAAACGCGCGCTGTCGGACCAGATCACACGCCAGGGGAGAGAGGATGACTGAAGAGGTTGATCCGAGCCGACGCCAGTTCCTGACGGCGGCCACGCTGGCGACCGGTGCAATCGGGACCGCCTTCGCCATTGCACCTTTCATTGCTTCCTGGAAGCCAAGCGCACGCGCCAAGGCGCTCGGCGCCCCCGTCGAGGTCGACATTGGCAAGCTCGATGCCGGCGCGATGATGACGGTGCAATGGCGCAAGCAACCCGTCTGGATCGTTCATCGCACCAAGGAAATGCTCGATCGACTCCCGGCGAACGATTCCAATCTCAAAGACCCAAAGTCCGACGGCTCGGATCAGCCGCAGTACGCACACAATGAGCAGCGCGCGCGCAAACCTGAGTATCTCGTCCTGCTCGGCACCTGCACTCACCTGGGTTGCCTTCCGAAGCAGCGCTTCGCGGTCGGCGTCGGCGAAGGCGGTCCGGATTGGCCCGGTGGCTGGTTCTGCGTCTGCCACGGTTCTCGCTTCGACATGGCAGGGCGCGTGTTCCAGGGCTCGCCGGCGCCTGTCAACCTGCGCGTACCGCCGTACGATTTCATCAACGACACCAAGATCCTGGTAGGCGCCGATGAGGCGCCGAAGAAAGGGGC
The DNA here is from genome assembly GCA_963724625.1 of uncultured Gammaproteobacteria bacterium. Taxonomy (GTDB): domain Bacteria; phylum Pseudomonadota; class Gammaproteobacteria; order Steroidobacterales; family Steroidobacteraceae; genus DATBVX01. The sequence continues at coordinate 440,028 of CAVRVO010000003.1, forward strand.
TGCCTGATGGCCACCGCGACGCAAAGTTCGGCTGAGGGCCGGGGTCGCTGGGCGGCATTCGTCCGCTGGCTCGATGCGCGACTTCCGATCACGGAGTTCTGGAAGTCGCAGTTGACCGAGTACTACGCGCCCAAGAACTTCAACATCTGGTACTACTTCGGATCGCTCGCCCTGCTGGTGCTGGTAATGCAGGTCATCACCGGCATCTTCCTTACCATGAGCTACAAGCCGTCCGAAGCGGAAGCGTTCGGCTCCATCGAATACATCATGCGGGAAGTGGAGTGGGGTTGGCTGATCCGCTACATGCATTCGACCGGCGCTTCGGCCTTCTTCATCGTGGTGTATCTGCACATGGCCCGTGCGCTTCTATACGGTTCCTACAAGAACCCGCGCGAGCTGTTGTGGATCATTGGCATGCTGATCTACGTGTCGCTGATGGTCGAGGCGTTCTTCGGCTACGTGCTGCCCTGGGGCAACATGTCGTTCTGGGGAGCGCAGGTGATCGTGTCACTGTTCGGTGCGATTCCCGGTTTCGGCCCGGACCTGGTGGAATGGATCCGCGGCGACTACAGCATCTCTGACGTCACGCTCAATCGCTTCTTCGCCCTGCACGTTGCCGCCCTGCCGCTGGTGCTCATCCTGCTCGTGGTCGTGCATGTGACAGCGCTGCACGAAGTCGGGTCGAACAATCCCGATGGCATCGAGATCAAGAAGCACAAGGATTCGAAGGGCAAACCTCTCGACGGCATTCCGTTCCATCCGTACTACACCTACAAGGATCTGGTCGGCGTCGGCGTGTTCCTGATCCTGTTCGCGATCGTGATCTTCTTTGCCCCGACACTCGGTGGCCTGTTCCTCGAGCAGCCGAACTTCGAGCCGGCAAACCCGCTCAACACACCCGAGCACATCGCGCCTGTCTGGTACTTCACCCCGTACTACGCAATCCTGCGCGCCGTTCCCGACAAGTTGACCGGGGCGGCACTGATGGGAGCAGCGGTGTTGCTGTTTTTCTTCTTGCCGTGGCTGGATCGCTCCAAGGTGAAATCGATTCGTTACCGCGGCTGGCTCTTCAAGCTGTTTCTCGGCGCGTTCATCGTCGCCTTCATCGGACTCGGCTATCTCGGACTGCAGCCCGCTCAAGGGTCGTATGTCATCGCCGCGCGCATCCTCGGCGCGGTCTATTTCGCCTTCTTCGTGCTGATGCCCTGGTACACCAGCGTCGACAAGACCAAGCCCGTACCTGAGAGGGTGACGTACCATGCGTAGCGGCGCGGTCGTGCTTCTCGCGGTGTTGCTGTGGGGCGGTGCACTCGCGAGTGAGGGCGGCGGCAGCGGTGAAGCCTGGCGAGGTTGGCATGCCGGCAATGACATCGCGAACCAGAGCTCCCTGCAACGCGGCGCGCGCAACTACGTCAACTACTGCCTCGGTTGTCATTCGCTGCAGTACATGCGCTACAACCGCGTGGCACAGGACCTCGGGCTTACCGAGGAGCAGATGAAGAGCAACCTGATGTTTACCGGCGGACGCCCGTTCGACATCATGAGGAGCCCCATGCCTCCCAGCGATGCCGAGACCTGGTTCGGACGCGCGCCCCCGGATCTGTCGCTCATTGCGCGCGCCAAGGGGCCGGACCATGTTTTCCAGTTCCTCAAGACCTTCTATCTGGATCCGGAACGTCCGACCGGCGTGAACAACCTCGCGCTCGATAACGCCGCGATGCCCCACGTGCTCGCGGACCTGCAGGGCACGCAGAAAGCGGTCTTCGTGCTGGAAAAGAAGGGCGAGGGCAATGCGGAGCAGATGGTGCGTGTGTTCGATCACTTCGAACAAGTCGCACCCGGCCGTCTGAGTGCAGCCGAGTTCGACGAATTCGTGCGCGATACCGTCAACTTCCTCGATTACGTCAGCGAGCCGATCCGCGCCAAGCGCGAGTCGCTGGGTCTTTGGGTGGTGCTGTTCCTGATCGTCTTCACGGGATTTGCCTGGGCGCTCAAGAAGGAAATCTGGAAGGACGTGCATTGAGCGCCGGGCTCACACCGTGACCGCCGGAGGATGACCGTGGTGTCCAGCCGTCGCGCGGTAATGACATTGTTTTCTTCGGCCAGCGACCCCAGCAGCCATCGCACCCGCCTGGTGCTCGCCGAGAAGGGCATCAACATCGACATCATCAATGTCGAACCCGGTGCGTTGCCCGAGGATCTGCTCGATCTGAATCCGTACCACAGCGTGCCGACCCTGGTGGACCGCGATCTGGTGCTCTACGACTCCCGTGTGATCATCGAATACCTGGATGAGCGCTTTCCACACCCGCCGCTGATGCCGGTCGACCCGGTGACGCGCGCACAGTTTCGCCTCGCGCTATATCGGATCGAACGGGACTGGTACGGCCTCGCACAACAGATCGAACAGGAAGCCGATCGCAAGCAGGGCGTGCGATTGCGCAAGATCCTGCGCGATCAGATCCTGGCGAGCAGCGAAGTGTTCAAGGCCAAGCCGTTCTTCCTGAGCGACGAGTTCTCGCTCGTGGATGCCACGATCGCGCCCGTTTTATGGCGCCTGCAGGCCTATGGTATCGACCTGCCACCGCAGGCGCAGTCGATTTCCCGCTACGCCAACCACATCTTTACGCGCCCGTCCTTTCGTGAAAGCCTGTCGGACGCCGAACAGGAGATGCGGATCTGAGCGATGGGAACTCCGCCGACCGCAAGCGTTTCGTCGCGGCGCCCGTACCTGCTGCGGGCGATGCACGAATGGATCAGTGACAACCGGCAGACCCCGCACCTCGTCGTGGACGCCGAAGCCGAGGGCGTCGAAGTGCCGCGTCAGTTCGTCAAGGACGGCAAGATCATTCTCAACGTGAGCCATGGGGCCACCAGCGGTCTCAAGCTCGGCAATGAGTCGATCGATTTCACCGCTCGCTTTGCGGGGGCGGCGCGCGCCGTTCATATTCCGATGCGGGCGGTGCTCGGAATCTACGCCCGCGAGAGTGGGCAGGGGATGATCTTCAACGACAGCGACCTGTCGCCTGAGCCGCCGGGCGGTAAGCCGACCCCCAGTCCTGAAGACGGACGGCGCTCGCATCTCAAAGTGGTCAAGTAGGTTCGAATCGCGCATTCCGGCTTGCGCTATCGCCTGCGCGTATCAGTCCGCTTCGAATGCTCCCTTGATCCACTCGGGTCCACTCGCCGCCGCGCACGAATTGAAGACAACGACGTCGAAGCGCACTGGCAGATGACGCAACTCGCGCCTCGCGAGCAGCAGATGCCGAGCCGCAAGCCTGATACGTTGACGTTTGTGACGATCGACGCTGACGCTGGCGCCGCCGAACTTGAGGCTGCTGCGCGCCCGGACCTCGACCACGACGAGGACACCGCGATCGATCAGCACCAGATCCAGCTCACCAAAGCGGCAGCGATAGTTCTGCGCGATCACCTTCAGACCGTGCGCGATGAGCAGATCACGCGCTGCCACTTCGGCGATCGAACCTAGCGAGCGACGATCCATGTCGCAGAGCCCAAAGCGGCGTTTCAGTTCGTGCTCGTGCCCGGCGGCGCGCCGCTCAAGGCCAGCGCGCGCGGCCTGCCATCATGTATCTGCGCCCAGTCGAGATCGCGCCTGATGCGGCCGTTGGCATCGACCAACAGACGGCCAGTCATACCGCTAACGACAGCAGCGCGATTGGATTGAGGGTTACGCAGGGTTGGGATCAATCGGTAGGCATCGAAGCCGAATGCGTACAACCGGCCGCGACGATTGGCGCGGGCGGGCCAGACGTTGCGAACTGCGCTGCGTAGCTGCTCGGAGACTGGATCAGTGCCGATCATCCAGGGCATGTCGGGAAAGATCATGCCCTCCAGATCGACATTCGCGGCCTCGTCGGGCTCGTAGGCGTCGGATGTGGAATACATCGGGATATCGCCGGCGTAGTGAAAGCGCAGCTGCGGGCGGATCAGTCGGCTGTTGGCTGCCTGCGCGGCGACGAAAATGAAGCCGATGTCGCCGCGCCGTCTCGGCTCGAACTCGAGCTTGGTGCCGAGCGCACCGGCAAGCTTGGCGTAGCGATCGCGGCTTTCGGAAATTCTCAACAGCTGTTGGATGACCACGGTGTAGTCGCTCTCGGAAGCGCTGTAGTTGCCGCGGGCGATCAATTGTCCACCACCGAGCTGCAGTTCTTCGGTGAACGCCGCGAGCACGCGGCTGCCCCATTCACCCGAGGGAACCAGCGCGACACCGCGCGCATGGCCGTCTGCAATCGCACGACGCGCGACCTGGCGGGCTTCATCCTCTGGCGCAAGCGCGAACTGGAAAAAACTGGGTGGCACAGCACTGGTGTCAGGCAGAAAATTCAATGCCAGCACCGGCGTATGACCGTCGGCGATTGCGGCTGCTGCGGTGACTTCGTCCTTCGTCAGTGGCCCGACAATGAATTGCGCCCCCTCATCGACCGCCCGCAACACGGCGGAGCTGACATCGACGTTCGCGATGTCATAGATACGGACCCGCGGCCGCTGCGCGGCATCCTGCTGGAAATAGGCAGACAGGAAGCCGTCGCGTACGGCGATCGCCGCTGCTTGCTGGCGGCCCCCGAGCGGTAGCATCAGCGCGACCTGTGCCGGGTAGTCCACGGCAACGGTCGATTCGCTCAGCAGATCATCAAGAATGCGCCCATTGGCGGGATGCAGCGGGTAGCGCGCGCGCCAGGCGCGCAGTGCGGTGGCTCCGGCAAACGGGTTGCGATCCAGCTCGCGCAGCGCGCTTCCGAACTGCAACCAGCCGGCGAGCACTGGATCGGCTCCGGCTGGCGCGGTGAGGGACGCGCCTCGGGCACCAGCCTCGCGTAAGCCGGCAACGATCATCCGCCGGTTTTCATCGATGGCAGCGCTGCCCTGCAATCCGGGCTCCCGCGCCATCAGCGTCTTCACACCCGCGACCGCATCGCCGAGCGCGAACTGCGCCCGCGCCTGCAGGGCGAGCGCATTCGCAGCGGTTTTCGGATCGGTTGGCGTTCCAGTTCGTCGCAGGATCTCAAGCGCGCGTTGTGGGTTCTTTTCGGCCAGCGCGAGCTCTGCTGACAGCAACGCTTTGGCAGTTGCCTGCTCGCCCGTGACCGTGGGCGCGATCGTTGCGAGCACACGCTCCGCCTCGGCATAAGCTCCGGCAGCCGTCCACTGTTTCGCGGCTTCAAGATACAGGTCTGTCTGTTTTGCTCCCGTCGCTTGTGCGGCGAGGCTCTCGTACATCTGAGCCGCTTCGCGCAGCTTGCCTTGGTGCACGAGCTGTTCCGCTGCGGCGACGTCAACCTTCGGTCCGCCCGTGGGGCGCACATAAGTCGAAGGGCAGCCGCTGAGGAGTATCAAGATGAGCAGCAGACCGAACGCACCACCGCGGCGCAATCCGGGTTGCATCAACCATGGACCTCCATGCACGATCGAAACCTCGCTGTCGCAACCCCAGGGGCGGATTATAGTGTCCAGGCAGCGCCGGCCGCGTTCAGAAATCGAAGCTGGAAGCGACAATTCACCTGCGTCATCCGTGCGCGGAGTGCTGTACGTCGTCGCAACTCCAATTGGAAACCTGGCTGATCTGAGCCCGCGGGCGCGCGAAGTGCTGCTTTCGTCCGATCTGGTCGCCGCGGAAGACACGCGGCACTTCAGCCACCTCCTGCAGTCAATGGGGACCGCAAAACGCACGCTCTCTGCGCATGAGCATAACGAGGAGCACCGTGTCGCGGAGATTCTCGCCACGCTCGATGCGGGCAAGAGCGTCGCTCTGGTGTCGGATGCTGGTACGCCATTGATCAGCGACCCCGGCTATCGGATCGTCCAATCCGCTGCACGTGCGGGTCACGAAGTGCGCGCCGTTCCGGGTCCGTGCGCTGCGATTGCAGCCCTCAGCATCGCCGGCCTGCCTACTGATCGGTTCGTATTCGAAGGCTTTCTGCCTTCCAAGACCGCGGGACGGCGTACGCGCTTCAGTGAGCTGGCTCCCGACTCGCGGACACTCGTCTTTTACGAAGCCCCGCATCGTTTGGCGGAGGTGCTCGCGGAGATGCGTGAGGCTCTGGGGCCGCAGCGCGAAGCCGTCGTGGCCCGCGAAATCACCAAGGCCTTCGAAACAGTTTATCGGGGCACGCTTACAGCGCTGGCGGAGCGTGCGCAAGCGGATCCCAACATGACGCGCGGCGAGATCGTGATCGTGGTGCAGGGCGCGGCTCCAAGTGCGGCCGCAGGTGAGCAAGAGCTTGAACGTATCCTCGCGGAGTTGCTCCAGGTGCTGCCCGTTTCGCAAGCTGGGGACGTTGCTGCCCGTATCACGGGCGTGAATCGCAATCGCGCCTACAAGGCAGCGCTGGCGCTCGGCAAGTCCCGATCCTGAGATGCCTCGCCCGCAGCTTGCGGGCTGGAAAGGTTGACGCCTATCGCCTATCGTGCGCGCCGGAGTCGGCCAGGCAGTCGCGGCACGCGTCAGCGTGCGGAGGAAAGTCCGGGCTCCAAGGGCATGGTGCCAGGTAACGCCTGGGGGGCGTGAGCCCACGGAAAGTGCAACAGAAAGTACACCGCCTAAGCGCTCTCACGAGTGCCGGTAAGGGTGAAATGGTGCGGTAAGAGCGCACCGCGCCGGTGGCAACACGCGGCGGCAAGGTAAACCCCACCTGGAGCAAGACCAAATAGGGAAGCAGGCCGCGCAAGCGGCCACGTGCCGCCCGCACGGCTTCCGGGTAGGTCGCTTGAGCGGCGCGGTGACGCGTCCGCCAGATGAATGGCTGTCCACGACAGAACCCGGCTTATCGGCCGACTCTTTCTCATGGCGCGGGGCGCCAACATCTACCGGGGTTCGCGCTGCGAACCCCGCCCAGGAAGGCGCATAGCTTCAGAATGGAGGCGCGGGGCGCCACCACTTACCCGGGTTCACTTCGCAAACCCCGCCCCAAGGCCTATAGGCAAGAGGAAGAGGCGCGGGCGCCGCTCTTGCGGGATTGGCGCTGCGAACCCCGCCCAAGGCGCCTACAGCGAAGATATGGAGGGCGCGGAGCGCCCTCAAATGGCATGCAATTTTCCCGCTACCTTCGATTCCTCACTAGGCCTCTGAGCAACCCTCTGTAAGCAGTTGTTTGCGCAGCGCATGAATAAGTCATGCTGCGTTGCAAAGTGTGATCTAAGTCACTGTCCAGCCGAAGAAAAGCGATTGACGGCCGAATTTGCCCTCCCTATAGTGGCGCTCGGTGGGAAAAAGTGGGAGGAAATGGGAATAACATCCCCCCAAAGCCATGTTTCGCGGTGCAAACAAGGTCACCCTGGATGCCAAGGGTCGGATGGTCATGCCGACCCGTTATCGCGATCGCATCCAGGAGCGCAGCCAAGGTCGCTTGATCGTCACGGTCGATCGCGACCAGTGCCTGCTGCTGTACCCATTGCCGGATTGGGAGGAAATCGAGCGCAAGCTGATGCGCCTTCCCACCCTTCACCCGCAAGCGCGTCGCCTGCAACGGCTCATGGTGGGTCACGCCACTGACCTTGAACTCGATGGTCACGGCCGCGTGCTGTTGCCACCGAAATTGCGCGAATTCGCCGATCTGTCACGCCAAGCAGTGCTGATCGGCCAGGGGAATCGATTCGAGTTGTGGGACGAGGCGCGCTGGAACGAGCGTCGCGACGAGTGGCTCAAAGGCGAAGAGCCCGGCACGGATCTACCGGCGGAGCTCGAATCGCTTTCGCTGTAGGAGCGCGGGGACTCGCGAAGTGATGAGTCACGCGCCGGTGCTGCTCGATGAAGCACTGGCGGGTTTGGCAGTTCGACCGGACGGGTACTACCTGGATGCCACGTTCGGTCGCGGGGGGCATGCGAGAGCAATTCTGATGAAGCTGGGAGCCTCCGGACGGCTATGCACCGTCGATCGCGATCCCGAAGCCGTGGCGTCGGCCGAGCAGGCCTTCGGTCACGACCCGCGCGTGCATGTCTCACACGGCAGTTTCGGGACTCTGACTGAACTCGTACCGCGCGACTGGGTCGAGCGCGGGTTCGACGGCATCCTTTTCGATCTCGGCGTGTCCTCGCCGCAGTTGGATTCTCCCGCGCGCGGTTTCAGCTTCATGCAGGACGGGCCGCTCGACATGCGCATGGATCCGCAGTCGGGCATGAGCGCCGCTCAGTGGCTCGCGCAGGTCAACGAGCGAGAACTCTCACGCGTGATCCACGAGCTGGGCGAGGAGCGATTCGCGCGCCGCATCGCGCGCGCGATTGTTGCGCACCGGCGTGAATCGCCAATCACCCGCACCGCAGGACTCGCGGCGATCGTCGCGGCAGCAGTGCCGACTCGCGAACCCGGCAAGCATCCCGCCACGCGAACCTTCCAGGCGATCCGCATGCACATCAATGCAGAGCTGGATTCGCTTTCCCAGGCTTTGCCGGCAAGCCTGAAATTGCTGAGCGCACGCGGCCGGCTGGTCGTCATTTCCTTTCATTCGCTGGAAGACCGAGCAGTGAAGCAGTTCATGCGCCGGCATGCGACGGTCGATCCGGTCTATGCGGGCCTGCCGAACATTCCACCACACGCCCGGCCGACGTTGCGCATCGTCGGCAAGGCTGCGAAGCCCTCGCCAGCTGAAATCGCCGCCAATCCGCGCGCCCGCAGCGCCGTATTGCGCGTCGCAGAGCACGTCGCGAATAGCGAGGCCGCATGAAGCCGCGCCGCCTTCTGGTGCTTGCACTTCCGCTGCTCTGGCTGGGCACGCTCACGTCGGCCGCGGTAGTTATCTACTGCAAGCACCGCGCGCGCGATCTGTTCGTCGAGCTCGAGTCGCTCAATTCGCAGCGCGACCGGCTCGAGATGGAATGGGGACAACTGCAGCTCGAGCAGAGCGCGTGGTCTACGCACGCGTTCGTGGAGCGTGTCGCCAATGCGCAGCTGAAGATGTCGATTCCTGCACCCGCCAGCGTGCACATCGTCAAGCCATGAGAGTGTCTGGATCTCAACGCACCACGCCAGCAAGCCCGCTGGCCCTGCGGCTGCATTTCATTCTGGGGCTGCTGATTCTCGCAGCTGTGGCGCTCGCCGCACGTGCCGTGGACCTGCAGCTCATGGATCATGGCTTTCTGACCGAACAGGGCGATGCCCGCTATTCACGGGTCGCGGAAATCACCGCGCACCGAGGCACGATTACCGATCGCTACGGTGAGCCTCTGGCGGTCAGCACGCCGGTCGATTCGGTGTGGGTCAACCCCCAGGAACTGACGCAATCAGCCGATCAATTGCCACGCCTGGCACGTGCGCTGAAGCGTGATCCGCAGACTCTGGCACGACATGTCACGAGCAACCTCGACCGGGAGTTTCTCTATCTCGCGCGCCACCTCGAACCCGAGCAGGCAGCGCGCATCAAGGCGCTCGGCATTCCGGGCGTCTACACGCTGCGTGAATACCGTCGCTACTACCCGGCGAGTGAGGTGACTGGGCACCTGCTCGGCTTCACGAGCATCGACGATGCGGGCCAGGAAGGCCTCGAGCTCGCGTATGACCACTGGCTTGCTGGCGAGGACGGCGCCAAGCGCGTCATCCAGGACCGCTACGGTCGCGTGGTCGAAGATGTCGAAAGTATTCGCACGGCGCGCCCGGGCAAGGACCTGGTGCTGAGCCTTGACCTGCGCATTCAATATCTCGCCTATCGCGAGCTCAAACGCGCACTGATCGAGAATCAGGCCCGCGCCGGCTCGCTCGTGGTGCTCGACATCGCGAGCGGCGAGGTGCTGGCGATGGTCAATCAACCCGCTTTCAATCCCAACGATCGTGAGCAGCTGGCAGTCGGTCGCTATCGCAATCGCGCGGCGACCGACATTTTTGAGCCGGGTTCCAGCATCAAGCCGTTCGTCATGGCGGCCGCGCTCGCGTCTGGACGCATGCACGATGACAGTGTCATCGATACCGCGCCGGGATTCGTGAAGGTCGGCATCAAGGTCATCGAGGACAAGCACAACCTCGGCAGCATCAGTCTCGCTACGATTCTGGCGAAGTCGAGCAACGTCGGCATGGCAAAGATCGCGCTGCAACTCGAGCCGCAGCAGATCTGGAACACACTCGATGCGTTCGGCTTCGGGCAAGTGAGCACGAGCGGATTTCCGGGCGAATCCGCGGGCTTGCTTACGAACTACAACCACTGGCGGCCGATCGGCATCGCCACACTGGCGTATGGCTACGGCTTGTCGGTGACCCCGCTGCAGCTCGCGCATGCCTATGCGACGCTCGGGAGCGGCGGCGTGGCGCGACCGCTGACTTTCCTGCGCGTCGATCAGCCGCCGGGTGGCGAACGCGTGCTCGATGAGCACGTGGCGCGTTCGCTCGTGCACATGCTGGAGTCGGTGATCACGCCAGAGGGCACCGGTATCCAGGCTGCGCTGGCAGGATACCGGGTCGCGGGAAAGACCGGCACTGCCTGGAAAGCAACTGCCGGCGGGTATTCCACCGACAAGTACATGTCGGTATTTGCCGGAGTCGTGCCGGCAAGCGCGCCGCGCCTCGCTGCCGTCGTGGTCATCGATGAGCCCGGTGGCACCAAGTACTACGGCGGCGATGTGGCTGCGCCGGTTTTTGCCGGCGTCCTTTCCGGTGCTCTGCGGCTGATGGCCATTGCACCGGACGATCTGCCGCCCGAGACGTCGGCCACCCTTGCGCGAGCAGAGGTCGAGCCATGATGGCTCAGGATCTGGAGGCGCAACGGATGACGCCCCTCTCACGCCTGCTCGCGGGCATTGTCGACGTGCCGCACGATGTCGAGGTCAGCGATATCACGCTCGACAGCCGCACCGCGAGCCATGGCGGTTTGTTTCTGGCCGTGCGCGGCATCAAGAGTCACGGCCTCGCGTATCTCGATCGTGCACTGGCCGCCGGGATAAGTGCTCTGGCGTGGGAACCCGCTCCGGGCGTCGCCGCGCCTGTCGTGCCGGCGTCTGTCGTATCGCTAGCGGTCCCCGATCTCGGTCGGCACCTGGGCCGCATCGCGGATCGATTTTTCGAAGCGCCGTCGGCGCAGCTTCGTATCGCCGGCGTGACTGGTACCAACGGTAAGACCACGAGTTGCTGGATCCTTGCCCAGGCACTGGATGAGTTGGGATTGCGCGCGGGCTATTCAGGCACGCTCGGGTTCGGTCCGGTCAATGCACTCAAGCCCTCCACACACACCACGCCTGACTGCATCAGCGTGCACCGCCAGTTGTCGGACCTGCACGCGATGGGCCTGCGCTATCTCGGGATGGAAGTCTCTTCGCACGCGCTCGCCCAGGATCGAGTCGATGCAGTGCGCTTCGACACCGCAGTGTTCACCAACCTGACGCGCGACCATCTCGACTTCCATCGCACCATGGATGCTTACGCGCTCGCCAAGGCGCAGCTGTTCTCCTTTCCGACGCTCGAGCATCGAGTCATCAACATGGGCGATGTCATGGGTCGTCGCATCGCGCAGAGCCTGCCGTCCGCCCAGCTCGTAACGGCGTTCTGGTGTGGCGTCGGCGAATACCGTGAGGCCTGCGATTCCTATGTGCAGGCGCGCAGCACGCGTGCGGGAAGCGCGGGGCTCGAGATCGAATTCGATTCGAGCTGGGGAAGCGGCCTGCTGCGTTCCCGGCTGATCGGTGAATTCAACGCCGAGAATCTCATCGCCGTGCTCGCAGTGCTGATGCTCTGGGATGTTCCGCTGGCGGAAGCCGTGCGTGCCCTCGAGCAGTCCACTGCGCCGGCCGGGCGCATGGAGACCTTTCGCGGTGCGGCCGACAGACCAGTTGCCGTGGTCGACTATGCTCATTCGCCGGATTCGCTCGGCAAGGCACTGCGGGCGGCACGCAAACATTGCCGCGGACGCCTCTGGTGTGTGTTCGGTTGCGGCGGAGATCGCGATCCCGGCAAGCGCCCGATGATGGGAGCGATTGCGGCGCAGCTCGCCGATGAAATCGTACTCACCGACGACAACCCACGGACCGAGGATCCAGCGCGCATCATCGAACAGATCGCGAGTGGTATCGACTCTGACGTTCCGGTGCGAACCATTCCCGAGCGCGCCCGCGCTATAGCCACAGCACTCTCCGAAGCAGGTTCCGCGGACATCGTGGTCATTGCGGGCAAGGGCCATGAAGAGCAGCAGATCTACGGCACGGTCGCGCATCCGTTCAGCGATCGCACCGAAGTGGCGCGGATTCTGGGAGTGCACGAGTGAACCGTACACTCGCCGCCGCCGCCGCCGCTTGCGGCGGACACCTCCAGGGCGAGGATCGCGGCTTTGCCGCCGTGTCGAGTGACACGCGCACCATTTCGAGCGGTGACCTGTTCGTGGCGCTGCAAGGCCCGCGCTTCGACGGCCACGATTTTCTCGATGCCTGCCAGCGCGCGGGCGCCGCCGGCGCAATCGTGTCGCGCCCGCTCGCGATTCAGCTCCCGCAGATCATCGTCAAGGACACGCTCGCCGCACTCACATCACTGGCCGGTACGTGGCGCAGTCAGTTCACTGTGCCGTTGGTAGGGGTTGCGGGCAGCAACGGCAAGACCACGGTCAAGGAAATGACGGCATCGATCCTCGGCCGGGCGGGCGCGTGCCTGGCGACTCGCGGCAACCTCAACAATCACATCGGTGTCCCCCTGACGCTCATGCGGCTCGAAGCCACGCATCGCACGGCAGTGATCGAAATGGGCGCGAATCGTGCGGGCGACATCAGTGCGCTGGCGCAGATTGCACGCCCTACGGTCGGTCTCATCACCAATGCGGGCGCGGAACATCTCGAGGGGTTTGGAAGCCTGGAAGGTGCGGCACGCGCCGAAGGCGAAATGGTCTCATCTCTCGATCAGGGCGCAATCGCCGTGATCAATGCCGATGACGCTTACGCGCCTTTGTGGCGCCGCATGTCCACTGCCGGCCGCACGTTCACTTTCGGTTTGTGGCCGAAGGCCGATTTCCACGCGACCGACATCACGCAGGTACTGAACGCGGACGGCGCCTCGCTCAGCTTCACGTTGCATACGGCAGCGGATCAGGTGCCAGTGCACCTCGGCCTCGCGGGCCGGCACAACGTCGTCAATGCCCTGGCCGCAGCAGCAGCTGCCAGCGCCGCAGGTGCGAGTCTTGAAGCGATCGTCTCGGGACTCGCCACGGTTCGCGCTGTGAAGGGGCGCCTGCAGCGCATTGCCGCAGCCAATGGCTGCTGGCTGATCGATGACACGTACAACGCCAATCCGAGTTCGGTGCGCGTGGCGCTGGAACTGTTGCGAGAGCTCGATGCGCCCCGCTGGCTGGTGCTCGCCGACATGGCGGAGCTCGGCGAGTACGCCGATCGCAGTCACTCGGAGGCCGGCATCCTGGCGCGCGAAGCAGGTGTTGCACGGCTGTTTGCAGCGGGTCCGCTGAGCGCGCATGCCGCAGACGCTTTCGGCCGCGGCGCCGAATGGTTCCCGGATGTAGAGGCGCTGATCCGTCGCCTTACCACGGAGATCCAACCCAACGTCACGATTCTCATCAAGGGCTCACGCATGAACCGACTCGAACGCGTCGTCGACGCGCTCACCTCCATCGCTCCGGCCGCGCGGGCCGGCTGAGGAAGAGCGCGAATGTTACTGCTGCTGGCGGAATACCTGACGCGTTATCAGTCCGGATTCAATGTTTTCAGTTATCTCACGTTGCGAGCGATCCTGGCGGTGATCACAGCTCTCGCCATCGCGTTGCTCGTGGGCCCCGGTCTGATCGAGCGCCTGACGCGCCACCAGATCGGTCAGCGTGTGCGCGACGACGGACCGCAGTCCCACCTGCCAAAGGCGGGGACGCCCACCATGGGCGGTACGCTCATCCTCGTTGCGATTGCCGTGAGCACGCTGCTGTGGGCCGATCCGCGCAACCACTACGTCTGGATCGCGCTTGGCGTGACGATGGCCTTCGGCTTGATCGGTTTCTACGACGACTACCTGAAACTGATCGTCGGCAATTCCAAGGGGCTCGCCGCGCGTTACAAGTACTCCTGGCAGTCGTTCGCCGGGCTCGCCGCGGCGATCGCCCTCTACCTGCTGGCGCACAGCCCGGCTGAGACCTCGCTCTATGTGCCGTTCTTCAAGCACGTCGCACTACCGCTCGGCGTCGGCTACATCGTGCTCACCTATTTCGTCATCGTGGGCACCAGCAACGCGGTGAATCTCACTGACGGGCTCGACGGTCTCGCGATCATGCCGGCGGCGATGGTCGCGGGCGCGTTGGGCATTTTCGCGTACGCGACCGGCAACAGTGTGTTTGCAGGCTACCTCGGCATTCCCTACATCGCCGGCGTCGGGGAGCTGCTCATCTTCTGCTCGACGATCGTCGGCGCCGGACTTGGCTTCCTCTGGTTCAACGCCTATCCCGCGCAAGTGTTCATGGGCGACATCGGAGCACTCGCCCTGGGTGCGGCGCTCGGTGTCACGGCCACGATCGTCAGACAGGAGATCGTGCTCATCATCATGGGCGGTGTCTTCGTACTCGAGACGGTGTCGGTAATCCTGCAGGTTGCCTCGTTCAAGCTGACGGGCAAGCGCATCTTCCGCATGGCACCGATCCATCATCACTTCGAGCTCAAGGGGTGGGCGGAGCCAAAGGTGATCGTGCGCTTCTGGATCATCAGCCTGATCCTCGTGCTCGCGGGCCTCGGGACGCTCAAGTTGCGATGAACGCCGCAGTGCGCAAGAAACCCGCTAGCGGAGCTCAGCCGCGCGCCCGTCGCACGGTGATCGTCGGTCTCGGCCGCACTGGGCTCGCGTGCGCGCGGTATCTCAGTGCGCACGGTGCACGGGTGGCAATCACCGACAGCCGCGCGGAGCCACCCGAGCTGAAGAACCTCGGCGAGCTCGCGACACACCTGGACATCCGGCTCGGTGGGTTCGATGCGAAGCTCCTCGAGGACGCTGCGCAAGTCGTCGTGTCGCCAGGCGTGTCGCTCTCCGAGCCGTTCCTGCGCGAGGCGCTCGCGCGCGGCATCGAAGTGGTCGGCGACATCGAGCTCTTTGCGCGTGCCGTGCGCGCGCCAGTTCTCGCGGTCACGGGCACGAACGGTAAGAGCACGGTCACGACGCTGCTGGCACTGATGGTCGAGGCATCGCGTCGGAGTGTCCGTGCCGGCGGAAATCTCGGCGAACCGGCGCTCAGTCTTCTGCAGGGCCCCGTGCCCGACTTCTATGTTCTCGAGCTGTCCAGCTTCCAGCTCGAGAGTACCGAGTCACTTGCACTGCGTGCCGCGGCGGTGCTCAACGTGTCGCCGGATCATCTCGATCGTTACGCGACACTCGCGGATTACGCGGCTGCCAAGGCGCGCATCTTCAGGAACTGCGAGCACGCGATCGTCAATCTCGACGATCCGGTCGTCGCGGCCATGGTGCCAGCAGATCGGCGCCGGCGCGGCTTCAGTATCGTTCCCGGGCGCCAGGCCGAATTTGGTCTGTGGCGTGCTACGAACGGCGAATTGTGGTTGGCGAGAGCGGGTGAGCCCCGCCTCGCGTTGCGGGAGATGAAGCTTTCCGGCCTTCACAACGCCGCTAACGCACTTGCTGCCCTGGCGCTCGCATCGGCGGCAGACATCGAAGAGAGCGCCGCCGTGTCGGTCCTGCGCACCTTCACGGGACTACCGCATCGCATGCAATGGGTGGGTGAACGTCGAGGCGTACGTTGGATCGACGACTCGAAGGGTACGAACGTCGGCGCGACGATCGCAGCCGTCAGCGGCATGACAGAGCCGCTGGTCCTGATTGCAGGCGGCGATGGCAAGGGGCAGGACTTCAAGCCGCTGGCTGCGGCCTTTCGGGGCAAGGTACGTCATGTGGTGCTGATCGGCCGCGATGCGCCGTTGCTCGCCAGCGCACTGCAGGGCGTGTGCCCGACTGAACGCGCCGCGACGCTGCCGGAGGCAGTGCAACTCGCCGCTCAGCACGCCCAGCGTGGCGACACCGTGCTGCTCTCGCCCGCCTGCGCCAGTCTCGACATGTTCCGTGACTACGCGCAGCGCGGCGAGGCTTTCGCGGCCGCGGTACGCGAGCTCGAGCCATGAACGTCGCAGCACTGCAGTTTTCGCGTTCCATGGGTCGCACGGCACGTCTCACATTCGACCCGGTGC
The DNA here is from genome assembly GCA_963724625.1 of uncultured Gammaproteobacteria bacterium. GTDB lineage: Bacteria > Pseudomonadota > Gammaproteobacteria > Steroidobacterales > Steroidobacteraceae > DATBVX01. The sequence goes on from CAVRVO010000003.1 coordinate 456,127, forward strand.
TGGTTTCGAGCGCGCTGGCATTGCTCCTGCTCGGACTGGTGATGGTGACCTCCGCTTCGATCTCGATCGCGGATCGCGAGCTCGGTTCACCGTTCGCGTTCCTGGAACGTCAGCTTCTGTCCGCGACTGTCGGCTGCTGCCTGGGACTCGTAGCGTTCGCACTCCCAACGGAAGTCTGGGAGCGCGTCAGCTTCGCGTTGCTCCTCATCGGGCTCGCGTTGCTGGTGCTGGTCCTCATCCCCGGCCTCGGCCATGCCGTCAACGGGAGCCGCCGCTGGCTGCGCATTGGCATGTTCAATTTCCAGGCCTCGGAACTCGCGCGGCTGCTGATCCTGATCCACATCTGCAGCTACGCGGTGCGGCGCCACGAAGAGCTGCGCTCGACGTTCAAGGGTGTGCTGAAACCACTCGGCCTATTGGCGCTCGCGGCATTGCTGTTGCTGCTGGAGCCTGACTTTGGCGCCGCCGCCGTGCTCCTGATTACCGGTTTTGCGATTCTTTTCATTGCCGGGACTTCCTGGCGCCAGGTTCTGATCGTGCTGGGAATCGGCGGCCTCGCACTCGCTGCGGTCGCGGTGTCTTCCGCGTATCGCGTGCGCCGCCTGACGACGTTTCTCGATCCCTGGTCGGATCCGTTCAACACCGGCTTTCAGCTCACCCAATCGCTGATCGCGATCGGTCGCGGCGAATGGTTTGGCGTCGGCCTCGGGGCGAGCGTGCAGAAATTGTTCTACCTCCCCGAAGCGCACACCGACTTTGTGTTTGCCGTGCTGGCCGAGGAACTGGGGCTGGCGGGCGTCCTGCTGGTCCTGGCGTTGTTTGTCCTCCTTATCTGGCGTTGTTGCCAGATCGCGCGGCAGGCAGCGCAGGCAGGCCGCATGTTTCAGTCCTATCTCGCTGCGGCGTTCGGGATCTGGGTGGGCCTGCAGGCGTTTATCAACATCGGCGTGAACATGGGCGTGCTGCCGACCAAGGGATTGACATTGCCGCTCATGAGCTACGGCCGCAGCAGCCTCCTCGTGACGCTCCTGTGGCTCGGCATCGTGCTGCGCATCGGCCATGAGTGTGCGGCCGCGGGACGGCTGGCCGTGCCGCGCGCGGAACCGGCTCGATGAGCACAGCGGTACTGATCATGGCAGGCGGCACCGGTGGTCATGTCTTTCCAGCCCTCGCAGTGGCGGAGCTGCTGCGCGAGCGCGAATGCCATGTCGTTTGGGTCGGCACGCGTCGCGGCCTGGAAGCGCGCATTGTTCCTGCGCAAGGTTTTGCCATCGAGTGGCTGAGCGTGTCGGGCTTGAGAGGCAAGGGATTGCTCGCCTGGCTGCTGGCACCGGTTCACCTGGCGATCGCGCTGGTCCAGGCCTTCAGCATCGTCCGACGCCAGAAGCCAGCCGTGGTACTCGGCGTCGGTGGATTTGCTACGGGTCCGGGCGGCGTCGCCGCGTGGTTGCTCGGCCGGCCGCTCGTCATTCACGAGCAGAACGCTATCGCGGGGCTGACGAATCGCTGGCTGGCGCGCATTGCGCGGCTGGTGCTCGAAGGCTTCCCCGGAAGTTTTCCACCGAGCGTGCGTACGCATTGCATCGGCAATCCGGTGCGTCGCGAAATTGCAGCGCTGCCTGCGCCCGAGTCGCGCTTCGCGGTACGCAGTGGCGTGATCCGCCTGCTCATTATCGGCGGCAGTCTTGGCGCGCGCCGTCTCAACAGCAGCGTGCCACGTGCGATCGCGCTCCTGCAGCGGCAGGGCCATCGCTTCGAAGTGTGGCATCAGGCCGGGGAGCGCGGCATCGAGGAGGCGAGGGCGGAGTACTCCCTTGCCGGCGTCAATGGGCGCGTCGAAGCGTTCATTGAGGACATGGCGGGTGCCTATGGTTGGGCCGACCTGGTGATCTGTCGCGCCGGCGCGCTCACCGTCGCGGAGCTCGCAGCCGCGGGCGTCGGGCGCGCTGCTGGTGCCATTTCCTTCCGCGGTCGATGATCACCAGACACACAACGCGCGCTTTCTCACCGAGGCGGGCGCCGCCGTCTTGATTTCTGACCAGGACTTCGAGCCCGCGTTCGCTGCTGCGGAGCTCGCTCGTCTAACGAGCGATCGCCTGCAGCTGCTCGACATGGCGCGGCGCGCGCGGACGCGGGCGATGCCGCACGCCGCAGAATCGCTGACCCGTGCTGTACTCGATCTCGCCGGGAAGGCGCCATGACGCCCCAGCATCGGCGCACCACCGACAATCGCATGCGCCGCATCCAGCGCATCCATTTCGTCGGCATCGGCGGCAGCGGCATGGGCGGCATCGCCGAAGTACTCATCAATCTCGGCTACGACGTGCAGGGCTCGGATCTGAAGCCCAACGCCGTTACCGATCGTTTGCGCCAGCTCGGTGCTCAAATCGTGTTCGGCCACGCGGCTGAGAACGTCGGTACGGCCGATGTAGTCGTCGTGTCGAGCGCGGTGCTCACTGAGAACCCGGAAGTGCAGGCGGCACTGACGCGACGCCTGCCGGTTGTACAGCGCGCCGAAATGCTCGGTGAGCTGATGCGGTTTCGTTACGCCATCGCAGTAGGAGGTACCCATGGTAAGACGACGACTACGAGCCTGGTCGCCAGCGTTCTGGCCGAAGGCGGAGAAGACCCCACTTTCGTAATCGGAGGCCGACTCAAGAGCGCCGGGTCGAATGCCAGGCTCGGCGCCGGTCGCTATCTGGTGGCCGAGGCGGACGAGAGCGATGCCTCGTTTCTGCACCTGCAACCCCTGATCGCGATCGTGACCAACATCGACAACGATCACCTGGTCACGCATGACGGCGATTTCTCGCGTCTGAAGCAGAGCTTCGTCGAGTTTCTGCATAACCTGCCGTTCTACGGGCTGGCAGTGCTCTGTGCCGACGATGAGAACGTGCGCGACATCCTGCCGCGCGTGAACCGTCCGATCGTCACGTACGGCATCGAGCAGGAATCCGATGTGCGTGCGTTCAACATCGAGCGCCGCGAATTGCGCACCAGCTTCGAGGTGGCGAGGGCTGGTCACGCCAAACCGCTGCGCGTGACCGTGAATCTCCCCGGCACCCACAACGTTCTCAATGCGCTCGCGGCAATCGCAGTCGGAACTGAGCTCGACGTCGGCGACGAAGCGCTGGCGCGCGCGCTCGAGCATTTCCAGGGCATCGATCGGCGCCTGCAGCTCGTCGGCGACGTCGATACCGCGCACGGGCGCATCTCGATCGTCGATGACTACGGCCACCATCCGACGGAGATCGCGGCCACGGTGGAGGCCATCCGGCAAGGCTGGCCCGGGCGACGCGTGGTACTTGCCTTTCAGCCGCACCGCTATTCGCGCACGCGCGATCTGCTCGATGACTTTGCCCGCGTGCTCTCGGGCATGGACGTGTTGCTGGTGACCGAGGTTTACGCCGCGGGCGAAGCGCCGATTGCAGGCGCCAACGGCCGCGCGATCTGCAGGGCGGTGCGCTCACGCGGCCAGGTCGAACCGGTCTTCGTCGAGCGCGTCGAGGATCTTGCTACTGCGCTCGCCGACGTGCTGCGCGACGGCGATGTGATCGTGACGATGGGCGCTGGAAATATCGGCGCGGTAGCGCACGAGTTGCCGGCTCAGCTCCGCGCTCTGCCCGGTGCACGAGGCAAGCGCAAATGAATGCGGTCGCCGTCAGCGCCGACTTTGCCGGACGGGTCGTGCACAACGAGCCGATGTCGCGTCACACCTCGTGGCATGTGGGCGGTCCGGCAGAAACCTGGTTCGAGCCGCGCGATGCCGAGGATCTCGCCGCGTTCCTGCGCGCTCTGCCACGGGATGTCCCGCTGCACTGGATCGGTCTCGGCAGCAACGTCCTGGTGCGCGATGGCGGGCTGCGCGGTGTCGTGATCTCGATGCACGGCACACTCGATGGGCTCGAGCGCCTGAGCGACACGCAAGTGTGGTGTGAGGCGGGTGTCGCTTGCGCTCGCATCGCGAAACAGTGCGTGAAGTGGGGCCTCGGCCCTGCGGAATTCTTTGCAGGCATTCCAGGAACGCTCGGCGGCGCGCTCGCCATGAATGCGGGCGCTTTCGGAGGTGAAACCTGGCGGCACGTGCTCGAGGTCGAGACCATCGATCGCCACGGCGTGCGACACAAGCGTCCAGCGTCCGAGTTCCGGGTTGGCTATCGCAGCGTCATCGCACCGAGCGAGGAGGGATATCTCGCGGCGCGGCTCGCATTCGAACACCGGCCCGAAGCGCACCAGGACGAAATCCGCGACCTGCTCGCACGACGCAGGCAGTCCCAGCCAATCGGTGCCTGGAGCGGCGGTTCGACCTTCACCAATCCGCAGGGCGATCACGCAGCGCGGCTCATCGAGTCGGCTGGCCTGAAGGGCTACCGCATCGGCGGTGCCTCGGTATCGACCAAGCACGCCAACTTTTTCATCAATGAGGGCGAGGCGACGGCTCGCGATCTCGAGGAGTTGATCAAGCACGTGCAAGGCACTGTCGAGCGAATGCACGGGGTGCACCTCGAGCCCGAGGTGCGCATCATGGGAGACGCCGGCTTGAGCGCGAGCCGTATTGTCGATGCACGCGCCTTCGGCCGCGTTGCGGTGCTGATGGGCGGCACTTCCTCGGAGCGAGAGGTATCGCTCGATTCAGGGCGCAATGTTCTTGAGGCGCTCAAATCTCGCGGCGTGGACGCGCACGCCGTCGACGGCATTCCGGCTCTCATCGAAGCGCTCCTCGCGCGCCGCTTCGAACGAGTCTTCAACATCCTGCATGGTGGCGACGGCGAGAACGGCGTGCTGCAGGGCCTGCTCGATGCCCTGAAGGTGCCTTACACCGGGTCCGGCGTGCTGGGTTCGGCACTGTCGCTCGACAAGATTCGCACCAAGCAGGTCTGGCTCGCGCTCGATCTGCCGACTCCGCGTTACGCGCGCCTGGAGCGCGGTGGCGATGTGGAGAAAGTTGCGCGCTCAATCGGATTGCCGCTGATCGTGAAACCCTCGCTCGAGGGATCGAGCGTCGGCGTGAGCCGCGTATTCAACCCCGGCGACCTGCCGCGGGCCGTCGAGCTTGCCGCTCGCTATCCGGGGGAGCTGCTGATCGAGCAGTTGATCGAGGGTGGTGAGTACACCGTCGCGGTCCTCGACGCGCAGGCGCTGCCTTCGATCCAGATCGTGCCGAAGGGTGAGTACTACGACTATCACGCCAAGTACATCGCGGAGGACACGCAATATCTCTGTCCGGGGCTGAAGGGCAACGCTGAGAAGGAAATACAGGCTCTCGCGCTCGCCGCGTTCAAGGCGGCGGGCTGTTCGGGATGGGGGCGCGTCGACCTCATGCGCGATGAGCGAGGCCGGAATTTCCTCCTGGAGGTCAACACCGCACCCGGCATGACCAGCCACTCACTGGTGCCGAAGGCGGCGCGCGCCGTCGGAATCGACTTCGAGACGCTGGTGTGGCGGATCCTCGAGTCGAGCTTTCGGGGGCAGGACTGACCCATGCTGACCCTCAGGAAGCGCAACCGGCGCCGGCTCCCGCACCGCGAGTGGCGTATGCCGGCGATCGACTGGCGGCGCATCAGCGCGGCGCTGGCTTTCTTTGGTCTCGCTGCCGCGCTCGCCTACGGGCTGATGCTCGCGCTCGATCAGCCGATCCATGTCGTCTCCGTCGAAGGCAAGTTCCAGCGCGTCTCTCCGGGGCAGATCGAGCAGGCGGTCACGCACGGCTTGCACGATGGGTTCATGTCCGTGGATCTGGAAAAGGTCCGCCTCCGGGTGAAGGAGCTGCCCTGGGTCGATGAGGCGCGTGTACAACGCCGCTGGCCAAACGGATTGCGCATCGAGATCACCGAGCAGGTTGCTGCCGCGCGCTGGGGCGATGCGGGCCTCCTCAATACGCGTGGCGAACTGTTCCTCGCGAACGCGCGGCACGTACCGCCTGAGTTGCCACAGCTCATCGGGCCCGACGGCAGCGAATCGCAGGTCGCACAGCGTTACCTCGCCGCGCAGGGACGGCTCATCGAATGCGGTCTGCGGCTCGCGGCGTTACGGCTCGATGCGCGCGGCGCGTGGCAGCTCGATCTTTCCAACGGGATCAGCGTGCGACTCGGCCGCCGCCAGGTCGACGATCGCTTCGATCGCTTCATCCAGGCAGCCGTGCCGACCATTGCCGGGCGTGCGGAAGACGTCGCCTACGTCGACATGCGCTACAGCAACGGCTTCGCCGTCGGCTGGAAACGCGGCGGCGTCGCACGGACTGATGAGCTTGCCAAACCCAGGCCGGCCGCGCCGGCAGCCCACTTCACCGCATGAGGAAACCGACTGCACATGTCCCGACGCTCTGATCGAAATCTCCTCGTTGGCCTGGATATCGGCACCTCGAAAGTGGTGGCGATCGTGGGGGAGATGGCGACCGACTCCAGCATCGAAGTCATCGGCATCGGCTCGCATCCTTCGCGCGGCTTGAAGAAGGGCGTCGTGGTCAATATCGAATCCACGGTGCAATCGATACAGCGCGCGGTGGAGGAGGCCGAGCTCATGGCCGGTTGCGAGATCCATTCGGTCTACGCAGGCATCGCGGGCAGTCACGTACGCAGCCTTAATTCGCACGGCATCGTTGCGATTCGCGACAAGGAAGTAACTGGCGGGGATGTCGATCGCGTCATCGATGCAGCGAAGGCTGTCGCGATCCCGGCTGACCAGAAGATCCTGCACGTCCTGCCGCAGGAATTCATCATCGACAACCAGGAAGGCATCCGCGATCCGATCGCGATGTCGGGCGTGCGCCTGGAAGCGAAGGTGCACATCGTCACCGGCGCGGACAGCGCGGCGCAGAACATCGTGAAGTGCGTGCAGCGTTGCGGCCTGCACGTCGAAGACATTGTGCTCGAGCAGCTGGCCTCGAGCTTTGCGGTGCTCACAGAAGATGAGAAGGAGCTCGGCGTGTGCCTGGTCGACATCGGCGGCGGCACGACCGACCTTGCGGTGTTCTCCAGCGGCGCTATCCGCCACACCGCCGTGATCCCGATCGCCGGCGACCAGGTCACCAATGACATCGCCGTGTCGATGCGCACGCCGACGCAATACGCCGAGGACATCAAGTTGCGTTACGCCTGCGCGCTGTCGCAACTCGCCAATCCCGACGAAACCATCGAGGTACCGAGCGTTGGCGACCGGCCGTCACGACGCCTGGCGCGCCAGACGCTGGCGGAGATCGTCGAGCCCCGCTACGAGGAACTCTTTGGCCTGATTCGCGAGGAGCTCAGGCGTTCTGGATTCGAGGAAGCGATCGCGGCGGGCGTGGTCATCACCGGTGGCAGCGCCAAGATGGAAGGCGCTGTCGAGCTCGCCGAGGAAATCTTCCACATGCCCGTGCGGCTGGGTCTGCCGCAACACGTCACGGGTCTGGTCGAAGTCGTCAGTAATCCGATCCATTCCACCGGCGTCGGATTGCTGCTGTACGCGCGTGCCAATGCGCACGGCGCGCTGCGCGAGAAGCCGATTTATGGGGGCGTGAAGAGTGTGGTCGATCGAATGAGAGCTTGGTTTCAGGGAAATTTCTGATGGGGAATTTCTGATGCGACGAAAGGGCAGGCGCGTCAAGCGCAAACAGCCTCGCGACAAATCTCGAGTGAAATCTCGAGTGAAATCTCGAGCGAAATCTAAGGCTGAATCTCAAGAGAAGAGGAGAGCGTTCATGTTCGAGTTGATGGATGCGTACAGTCAAAGTGCAGTGATCAAGGTGCTGGGCGTCGGCGGCGGCGGAGGCAATGCAGTCTCGCACATGGTCAATTGCGGTATCGAGGGCGTCGATTTCATCTGTATCAATACAGATTCGCAGGCGCTGAAGCACTCCAGGGTGAAAAGCTCGCTGCAGATCGGCTGCAACATCACCAAGGGTCTCGGCGCCGGCGCGGACCCGGAGACCGGACGGCAGGCCGCGATGGAGGATCGCGACCGGATCATCGAACTGATCGAGGGCTGCGACATGCTGTTCGTCACCGCCGGCATGGGCGGTGGAACCGGCACCGGTGCAGCGCCAGTCGTAGCGGCGGTCGCGCGGGAACTCGGCATCCTTACCGTCGCCGTGGTAACCAAGCCGTTCGACATGGAGGGCAACAAGCGCATGCTGGTCGCCGAGCACGGCATCGCGGAGCTGGGTAAGTACTGCGATTCGTTGATCACGATCCCGAACCAGAAACTGCTGACCGTGTTGGGGAGCGACACAACGTTACTTGACGCCTTCAAGGCGGCCAATCAGGTACTGCAGGGCGCGGTCCAGGGCATCGCCGAGCTCATCACGCGGCCGGGCTTGATCAATGTGGACTTCGCCGACGTCCGCACCGTGATGTCGGAGACTGGCATGGCGATGATGGGGTCGGGTGCCGCGAGCGGCGAGGAACGGGCGCGCGAGGCCGCCGAGGCCGCGGTGTCGAGTCCGCTGCTCGAAGATATCAACCTCGCCGGTGCACACGGCATCCTGGTGAACGTTACTGCCGGTATGGACCTGTCGATCGGAGAGTTCGAGATCGTCGGCAACACGGTCAAGAAGTTTGCCTCCGATGACGCTACGGTGGTGGTGGGCACGGTGATCGACCCGGAGATGAAAAATCAGATCCGCGTGACGGTGGTCGCGACCGGTCTCGGCCGTCCTACAGTACGGCATCAGCAACCAAATCCGGCCAGTCAGCCGCAGATGCGGGTTGTTCAGCAACGTACACGCGCGCCGCTGACGGGTGCGGACTACGCCGCGCTCGACAAGCCAACCGTGCAGCGCCAACGGGCAGTGGGCGATGGCATGCGGGTGGACATGAACAGCGACGATCTGCTCGACATTCCGGCGTTCTTGCGCCGTCAGGCCGATTGAGATGGGTGGCTGGTGAACTTGTAGTGAACGAAGGCGCCGCTCGCGACGCCGAGGAGGCAGAAACTTAAGCTCCAGAATTGGCGGACTTTTTGACCTGTGATACGGTAGCGCCCCTTTTTAAGTCAAAGGCGGGGTCGGCTCCAGGGCGCGTCGACCGCAACGCGATGGCCCGGGCGTACAGGCGTCCGGCCAACGGCCGCCATGTCGAAGCGTGCATGGTCAATCAACGAACCCTCAAGAACAGCATTCGCGCCACGGGTGTAGGGCTGCATACCGGCCAGAAGGTGCTCATGACCTTGCGGCCGGCGCCCGCCAACGTCGGTATTGTTTTCCGTCGCACCGATCTCGACACGCCCGTCGACATTCGGGCGCACGCCGAGAACGTTGGCGAGACGATGCTTGGCACTACTCTGGTCAAGGACGGCATCAAGGTCGCCACCGTTGAACACCTTCTATCGGCGTTCGCGGGTCTCGGCATCGACAATGCCTTCGTCGAAGTGAGCGCTCCTGAAGTGCCGATCATGGATGGCAGCGCCGGCCCCTTCGTATTCCTGCTCCAGTCCGCCGGGCTCGAGGAGCAGGGCACGCCCAAACGCTTCGTGCGGATCAAGAAGAGTGTGCGCGTCGAGGAAGGCGACAAGTGGGCGCGCTTCGATCCATTCGATGGCTTCAAGGTGAACTTCGAAATCGAGTTCAATCACCCGATCTTCAAGAAGCACTCGCAGGTTGCTTCCATGGATTTCTCCACCACGTCGTTCCTCAAGGAAGTGAGCCGGGCGCGCACCTTCGGTTTCATGCGCGATCTCGAGACGCTGCGGTCACGCAATCTCGCACTCGGCGGGACCATGGACAATGCCATTGTGCTCGATGATTTTCGGGTCCTGAACGAAGATGGGCTGCGTTACGAGGATGAATTCGTCAAACACAAGATTCTCGACGCAATCGGCGATCTCTACCTCCTCGGCCATAGTCTCATCGGTGAATTCAGCGGCTTCAAGTCAGGTCACGCACTCAACAATCACCTGCTGCGCACCCTGGTCGCGAACACCGAAGCCTGGGAAGAGGTGACGTTCGAAACTGCAGCGGATGCGCCCATTTCCTTCGTCAGCGCGGCAGCGACCGCGTGACACAAAGTCAGGGCCAGGACCTCGACCCGATCGCCGCCTCAGCTGGTTCCTGGTTGGACCTTCACACGAATGCGCTCGATGGACGTTCCAGTCGTTCGCGCCAGTGCATCGCGGACGCGCGGGATCTCGAATCGCAGGCGCGCACAGAACGCGGCGGAATCGACCCACACGGTGAGTTCCTGCTCGCGCAAGGCAGCCGCTGTGACGTGTTTCGCGAGGGACTCGGCAAGTGCTGCGCGCACGGATTCCTTGAGCGCTATCGCAGTTTTTGCGCGATTCGACAGGTGCTGCAGACGGGGCGCGCCGCTGCGGATGAGTTCACTTAATGAGCGTGGTTTGTGCACTGCGATATGGTAAGACTGAGAAGCAGTTGGGCATGGATTCCGTTGTCTTGCTGCGCCTGCTTGGGCATAGTCTATTCGACTGTAAAGGGCAAACTCACCGAAAGGTGAGGGCGCAAAGCTACCGGTCTAAGGCGAGAGCTATGACAGCGGGGTTGCCAGTTTGAAGAATTTGAATAATGACTTGCGACGCCGCGTGCGCGCTGTTCCGGCGACCAGGGTAGGGATTAGGGGAGCCGGTTCCCGAGGGACCGACAGCTGTTGGGAGCAGGTCGTATGAATGTGATCATTTTCGATCGCCTGCGAGGGCATGCCCGCGAGCTCAACCTCGCGCATCCCAAGGCGATTGCCGTCATCGCACTCGGGGCAATAGTGCTGCTCGGCGGAGCCTTTTTTGCCGGTCTCCACGTTGGTCTTCGGGATGCCGTGATTCAGCCGGCTGCCCAGGTTGCTGAGTGGTCGAAGAGGCTCGCTGCACAGCAGGCACAGGTCGCGGAGACGCGCCGCAACCTGCAGGAGCACATCGATGCCCTGGCCAAGCGCGTGGGCCAGATGAACGCACACGTCATCCGCCTCGATGCACTCGGCCGACGCCTCACACAGATGGCCGATATTGACGAGCGTGAGTTCGATTTCGGCAACCCGCCGGCCCAGGGCGGACCGGAAGCCGATAACCAGGGAGAAGCGGCGCAGATTCCGGAGCTCACCGCGATGATCGATGGGCTCTCGCACCAGATGGATGATCGCGAAGTTGAGCTCGGTGTGCTCGAGAACCTGATCCTGAGTCGCAACCTCAACGAGCAGATCAAGCCCAAAGGTCGCCCGGTGACGAACGGCTGGATTTCTTCTTATTTCGGCTCCCGCTCCGACCCCTTTACCGGCTACACGGCAGTCCACAAGGGCGTCGACTTCGCCGGACGCTCCGGTGCACAGGTGGTCGCTGTGGCCACAGGCGTAGTGACCTGGTCACGCGAGCGCTTCGGCTACGGCAAGATGGTCGAGATCAATCACGGCAATGGCTTCGTCACCCGCTACGCACACAACGAGCGCAACCTTGTGTCGGTGGGGGAGACCGTGCAAAAGGGCCAGCCGATCGCGCTGATGGGCTCTACGGGCCGCGCGACCGGGCCGAATCTGCACTTCGAAGTGCTCCGCAACGGCAGCCAGGTGAATCCACTGCAGTATGTGGGCGGGCGCTAGGCCCATCCGTCATCCCGAAGTCGTCTGAGCCATCCAGCCCGTAGGCCCGGATACCAGCCTTCGGGCGCACATTAAGTGCGCTCGATAAAGCACCGGCAGCGACGCAATCGCTCGAGTCGTCCCTGACGGGGCATTCCGGCCCGCACGTCCCTGTGCGGGCGCTCGGCCGGACCGACTGCACGTTAAGTGCAGTCGATAAACACCGGCCTCGCCCTTACAATACGCGACCTTTGATTCCGGCCTGCCTCCTGACAGAGGCCAGGCCTTTGTATTGCTGAAGGAAATTCGATCGTGTGGCAGTTTTTCAGGCGCATGTTCGGCAGCCGTAACCAGCGGCTGCTCAAGTCCTATAGTCGATGGGTGGAGGCGGCGAATGCGCTCGAGCTGGCTATCCAGGCGCTGAGCGACGAGGCGCTGCGCGCGAAGACGGAAGAGTTCCGCAAGCGGCTAAGCGAGGGCGCCACACTCGTCGATCTGCTCCCCGAGGCGTTCGCCTGCGTACGTGAGGCGGCCCGCCGCACTTTGGGTATGCGGCACTTCGATGTGCAGCTCATCGGCGGTATCGCCCTGCACGAGGGCAAGATTGCGGAAATGCGCACGGGCGAAGGCAAGACGCTCGTCGCGACGCTTCCCGCATACCTCAATGCGCTGGCCGGCAAGGGCGTGCACATCGTCACCGTGAACGAGTATCTCGCGCAGCGCGACGCGGATTGGATGGGGCCTGTCTACCGATTTCTCGGCCTCACGGTCGGCGTGATCAAGAACGCCCAGTCGCCGGCGGAGAAACGCGAGGCGTATGGCGCCGACATCACCTACGGAACCAACAACGAATTCGGCTTTGACTACCTGCGCGACAATCTCGCTTTCCGGCTCGAGGATCGGGTGCAGCGTGCCCTGACGTACGCGATCGTGGACGAAGTCGATTCGATCCTGATCGACGAAGCACGCACGCCCTTGATCATTTCCGGCCCCGCCGAAGAGAGCACCGAGCTCTACATCAAGATCAATGCCTTTGTGCCGCGGCTCACGGTGCAGAAGGAGGAGGAGGGACCTGGCGATTACTCCGTCGATGAGAAGACCAAGCAGGTCCATCTGAGTGAAGAGGGCCACGAACGCGTCGAGGAGTTGATGGCCGAGACGGGGCTGCTGCGCGAAGGCGAAAGCCTGTACGACTCGGCAAACATCCGCCTGATGCACCACCTGAACGCGGCTCTGCGCGCGCATGCGCTCTATCACCGCGACGTCGAATACATCGTCCGCAATGGCGAAGCGATCATCGTGGATGAGTTCACCGGTCGCACGATGCCCGGGCGACGCTGGTCGGACGGCCTGCACCAGGCGGTCGAAGCCAAGGAAGGCGTGCGGGTACGCGAGGAGAATCAGACCGTCGCCTCGATCACCTTCCAGAACTACTTTCGCATTTACACCAAGCTCGCCGGCATGACCGGGACGGCGGATACGGAAGCGTTCGAATTCCAGCAGATCTATGGGCTCGAAGTGGTCGTGATTCCCACTCACAAGCCGATGGTCCGCGACGATGCTGCGGACCTCGTCTATCTGTCACAGAACGACAAGTTCCAGGCGATCATCGACGACATCCGCGATTGCATGCAGCGCCAGCAGCCGGTGTTGGTCGGCACCACCACGATCGAAACCTCCGAGTTCCTGTCGGGACTCCTCAACAAGGAAGGCGTGCGCCACCAGGTGCTGAATGCCAAGCAGCACGAGCGCGAGGCGCACATCGTCGCGCAGGCAGGCCGCCCCGGTACCGTAACGATTGCCACCAACATGGCGGGTCGCGGCACTGACATCGTTCTGGGTGGCAACCTCGAGGCCGAACTGCATGCACTCGAGAATCCGGAGCGGGACACCGTCGAAAAGATCAGGCGTGAGTGGGATGCCCGGCACGAGGCTGTAGTGCAGGCAGGCGGCCTCCATATCGTTGGCACCGAACGGCACGAATCGCGCCGCATCGACAACCAGTTACGCGGCCGCTCGGGCCGGCAGGGCGATCCCGGGTCGAGCCGCTTCTATCTCTCGCTCGAAGATAACCTGATGCGCATCTTCGGCGACCCGAATCGCACCAAAGCGCTACTGTCCCGGGTCGGCATGAAGGAAGGCGAGGTCATCGAGAGCCGGATGCTCTCGCGCCAGATCGAGAAGGCACAGCGCAAGGTCGAAGCGCACAATTTCGATGCGCGCAAGAACCTGCTCGAGTACGACGACGTCGCCAACGATCAGCGCAAGGTCATCTATAGCCAGCGCACGGAACTCATGGCGGCGGAGGACGTCGCCGATGCCGTCCGTGGCATCCGCGAAGAAGTCGTCAACACCCTGATCAGCACCTTCCTGCCCCTCGGTACGTTGCCGGAGCAATGGGATATCGCTGGACTGACCGCGGCTCTCGAGCGCGACTTCACGGTGCGCCTGGATATCAGGGGCTGGCTGGACGCCGACACGGCGTTGGACGAGCAGGGGTTGCGCAAGCGGATCGTCGAGGCCATCGATGCTGCCTACGGGCAGAAGGTTGCCCAGCTCGGCGCGCCCGCGATGCGCTACTTCGAAAAGGCAATCATGTTGCAGCAGCTCGATGTGCACTGGCGCGAACACCTGGCCGCCATGGACTACATGCGCCAGGGTATTCACCTGCGAGGCTATGCGCAGAAGAACCCCAAGCAGGAATACAAGCGCGAGGCCTTCGAGCTCTTCAGTGCGATGCTCGATCGCATCAAGTTCGATACGGTGACCATCCTCTCGCGCCTGCAGGTGCGCAGCCAGGAAGAAATCGACCGCGAGGAGGAAGAGCGGCGCACGCGCATGGCGAGGGCTTTGCAGGCCCAGCACGCGCAAGCCCAGTCTCTGACGGCGCCCGAGGAAACTGAGCCGGCTCAAGGTCCCGTCAGTCGCGCAGCAGAGGCCCAGGCGCAGGCACCCTTCGTGCGCGGCGGGCGGAAGATCGGCCGCAATGAAACTTGCCCGTGCGGATCGGGGAAGAAGTACAAGAACTGCCACGGCGCGTTGGGCGCCTAGTTTTTGCCTTGCGTACCGTCCGAGTCGTTGCCGGAGGGCTCTTCGATGAGGCCGGACGCGTACTGATCGCGCAGCGCCCGCCTGGCTCCCACATGGCAGGACGCTGGGAATTCCCCGGCGGAAAAATCGATAGCGGCGAGAGCGAGCTTCAGGCCCTGAGCCGCGAGCTCACCGAAGAACTCGGCGTGAGGCTCATCAGCGCAGAACACATGCTGCGGCTGACGCACGAATACGCGGAGCGGCGGGTCGAGCTCAGCATGTGGCACGTAACTGCTCATGAAGGTGAGCCTATGAGTCTCGACGGCCAGGCGCTCAAATGGGTGAGGCCCGCCGAGCTCGTGAACGAGGATCTGCTCGAGGCCGACCGGCCGATCGTCGCCGCGTTGATGGATCTCGCCGCTAGGGGTTCTTCCTCTTCAGGTTCGCGTCGAAGAATCTCTTGATCATCTCGTACGCATGGGCTCCGGTGTCCGCATGGCGCAGAACTGAGTGCTTGCTTCCCGGATAGGCCATCACGTCGAAGGGCTTGTTGAGATCCTGCAGGCGCTTGAAGAGCTTGGTGCTGTTGGTGAACAGCACGTTGTCGTCTGCCATGCCATGCATCACGAGGAGCGGCACATGCAGTGCTGCAGCGTAGGGCAGCACATCACTCGCGTCATAACCGGCTGTATTCTGCTGAGGTAAGCCGAGATACCGCTCGGTGTAGTGTGTGTCGTACAGGCGCCACTCGGTTACCGGAGCGCCCGAAACGCCCGCCTGGAAATACTCCGGGGCCGTGAGGAGACACATGAGCGCCATGTAGCCGCCATAGCTCCAGCCGAAGACGCCAATGCGCTGTGGGTCCACGAAGGGCAGCGAGCGCAGAAACTTCACGCCCTCGACCTGATCGGCGACTTCGACCTGCCCCATGCGCTGATGGACAACCGACTCGAACGCGACGCCACGAAAGCCGCTGCCGCGGTTGTCGAGTGTGAATACGATGTAGCCGCTCTGCGCGAGTACCTGACGAAAGAACTGCGGCCCCCACGCACGGCGCACGTTCTGTACCCCTGGCCCACCGTATACGTCCACGATCACGGGATACTTTTGTGCTGGATCGAAGTGAGCAGGCTTCAGCATCTGGTAGTTGAGCGTCTGCCCGTCGGATGCCCGAAGCGTGCCAAACTCAGTCGGAACGTGGGCCTCGCGATAGGGGGCGTACGGGTGGGAGTCGTTCAGGGAATTGTCGATCAGCGTCTTGATGACGCCGCCATCGATACGCCTCAACTGTACCCGCGGCGGTCGCTCCGGATTGGAATACGACTCAAGAAAGAACTTGTGGTTGGGCGACACGGCAACCGTATGCCAGCCCGGTTCCTCGGTGATGCGTGACGGAGGGAACTTGCCGCGCAACGGCGCAGCATAGAGGTGGCGTTCGAGCGGGCTTTCCTTGTTGGCCATGAAGTAGATGCGCTCGCGCGCCTCATCGACATCCATCAGGGCGCGTGAGCCGCCATCGCCGACCACCATCCAGTTTCCAGCGGTCAACGGGCGGATGAGCTGACCGTTCAGGTCGTAGAGGTACAGGTGCTCATAACCGCTGCGCTTCGAAGCCCAGATGAACTGGCTGGACTTGCTGAGAAACGTCAGCTCGTCATTCAGGTCCACCCAGGTAGCGCTGGTTTCGGTCAGGAGGGTGCGTGCGTTGCCGCTCGCGACATCGATCTTGAGCAGGTCAAGGCGCCGCTGATCGCGAGACTGGCGCTGGGCTGCGACGTACCGGGAGTCCGGCAGCCAGTCAACACGTGCGAGGTAGATATCGCCCTCAGAACCAAGATCGAGTCGCGTGACTGCCCCGCTCGCGAGCTCGATTGACCTGAGATCGACGCGGGCGTTGCGCGTTCCGGCCGCCGGGTAGCGTTGCGTGTAGACGGAGATCTCGTCAGCGTCGATCTCAAGACGCTGCTGCTCGGATATGGGGCTCTCATCTACCCGCGCGTACGCAATGCGTCTCTCGTCTGGTGACCACCAGTAGCCAGTGCTTCGTGCCATTTCCTCCTGGGCGATGAACTCAGCCATGCCGTTCTTGATCGTTCCGCCGCCATCCGTGGTCAGGGCGCGCTCCTGTCCGCTGCGCAAGTCGAGGACGAAGAGGTTTTGCCCGCGTATGAAGCTGACGTAATGACCGAGCGGGGAGATCTTGGCGTCCGTCTCCGCTTCCGAGGTGCTGGTCAACCGCCGTGCGGCCTTCGCGGCCGGCGCTCGCAGGTCGTAGTAGTAAAGATCACCGCCGAGCGGAAAGAGCAGCGCCGAGCCATCCGGCGCAAACAAATATTCGACGATTCCCGAGAGTGCTGAGATGCGCTGGCGTTCACGACGCTGCCGCTCCTCATCAGAGAGCCGACCCTCACTCGGAACCAGCGCGCGCGAGTCCACCAATACTCGGGTCTTGCCTGTGCGGATGTCGTATTCCCACAGGTCGAGGCGGTCTTTGTCGTCCGCCTTGCCCTGGAGGAAGGTCACCCGCTGCGCGTCCGGCGAGATACGAGCCGCGCGCAGGGACGGCCCGCTCAGATCCGGTGCCGAAAAGATGCGGCTGATCGGCAGATCGTCGGCGTGCGCGTTTACGACACCGACGAGCAGGGGCACGAATGAAAACAGGAATGGTCGTATTGAGGTCATGCGTGTAGGCTGCGCGCAAAATTTTCGGGGAGTTTAGGCATGAAGAAGGGACTGATCCACTACATCCGCACTTGGGCCGCGGTGACGGCCGCAATGATTCTGATCTCGTGCGGGCACACTCCGGCGCCGCAGAGCTCACCCACGGCTGTTCTGCAGTATCCCGCAGCTCCACGGGGCACTCAGGTTGATCAGTACGGCAGCGTGAGCGTGGCGGATCCCTATCGTTGGTTCGAAGATCTGGACAGCGCGCAAACGAAGAGCTGGGTCAACGCTGAAAACAGCGTTTCGCAACCCTATCTTGAAGCGATCCCGGCGCGCGGCTCAATCAAGCAGCGGCTCACCGAGCTATGGAACTACGAGCGTTTCAACATTCCGGTGCAGGAAGGTGGACGTTATTTCTGGCTGCGTAACGACGGACTACAGAACCAGAGCGTGCTGTTTGTCGCTGATGGCCTGCAGGCGTCGCCACGCGTGCTGCTCGACCCGAATGCCTTGAGCCCCGACGCTACCGTGGCGCTCGCCGACTTTCAGGCGAGTCCCGATGGTCGCTTTCTCGCCTACGCACTCTCCGATGGTGGGACCGACTGGAAGACCTGGCGCATCCGCGATGTCACCACCGGCCAGGATCTCGCTGACGTCCTCAAATTCGCGAAATTCACGCAGGTCTCGTGGGAGCGTGACTCGAGCGCGTTCTTCTACAGTCGCTATCCGCTGCGCCTGGATGGATCCGGCGACGACTCCAAGCAGATCTCTGTCTATCGGCACAAGGTTGGCGAAGCGCAATCGCAGGACCTGTTCGTGTATGCGGTCACGGATCACCCGACGCGCAACCCCTATGCGCAGGTGACCGAGGATGGAAAGTATCTGTTGATCAATCTCTTCGATGGCTATGAATCGAACGGCGTCTACTACACGCTGCTGCCGGTGCAGCCTGGTGCCAGTGGCGTCGCCGCCGTGCGGCTCCTGGATGACTGGCGGGGCCTCTATACGTTTCTCGGCTCAGAAGGCTCGGTGTTCTATTTTCTGGTGACCGCGGATTCTCCGCGGGGGCGTGTGGTCGCGATCGACACGCGTCATCCCATGCCAAAGGCGTGGCGAGATGTGGTTGCCGAGTCCGCTGATGCCATTGAAGTGGCGAGCTATATCGGCGGCAAGATCGTAGTGACCTACCTGCACGACGCGCATTCGCAGGTGAACATCTTCGATGTCGACGGAAAATTGCTCAACACGGTCTCATTGCCGGGGCAGGGCACAGTCGATGGGTTCCAGGGGCATGGCGACACCTCCGAGACATTTTTTTCATATGCTGACTATCTGACGCCTGCCTCCATCTATCACTACGACGTCGCCACCAACCAAACGGACCTGTTTCGGGCGCCGAAGATCGCTGCGAACACCTCACGTTTCGTAACCGAGCAGGTCTTCTATTCGAGCAAGGACGGCACGCGCGTGCCGATGTTCATCACGCATCGCTCCGACCTGAAGAGGAACGGCCAAACCCCGACACTGCTTTATGGGTACGGTGGGTTCAACAATGCGCTCACACCAACCTTCAGCGTTCCGGTGCTGGTGTGGCTCGAGATGGGTGGCACATACGCGGTCGCGAATCTGCGCGGCGGCGCTGAGTACGGTGAGGCGTGGCATGTCGCTGGCACCAAGGCCAACAAGCAGAACGTGTTCGATGACTTCATCGCGGCGGCGCACTACCTCGTCGAGCAACGCTACACATCGAAGCAAAAGCTGGCGATTCTGGGGCGCAGCAATGGCGGGTTGCTCATCGGTGCAGTGATCACGCAGGAGCCGGGGCTGGTTGCGGCAGCGCTGCCGGCCGTTGGGGTGCTCGACATGCTGCGCTATGACACTGCGAGTGCGAACGCGCGCCAGTGGTCGAGCGATTACGGCCTGAGCGAGAATTCGCAGGACTTTCCGGCGCTGTACGCGTATTCGCCCTACCACAACGTGCGCCCGGGAACCTGCTACCCGCCAACGCTGATCACGACCGCGGACCACGATGATCGGGTCGTTCCCTGGCATAGTTTCAAGTTCGGCGCGGCGCTGCAGGCGGTGCAGGCCTGCAAGAACCCCGTCCTGGTGCGCGTGGAGACGCGCGCCGGCCACGGATCCGGAAAACCGGTGTGGATGCAGATCGAGGATTTTGCGGATCAGTGGGCGTTTCTGACCCGAAATCTGCAGATGCAACCGCAGCTCGCGACGCATAGCCATTCGCCCGCAGGCGGCGGGTCGACGCCAGCATCACCCTGATCCTGAGTCAGCTGCGGCCGGGCTCGGGCGGATCGTCGTTCTTGGCGTCGGCGGCTTCGGGCGGAATAGTGTCACCGGCGATGCCGCGTTCCTCGCTCAGCCAGGCACCGAGATCGATCAGGCGGCAACGATCGCTGCAGAACGGCCGGAATGGAGAAGATTCGGACCACTGCACGGGTCGGCCGCAAGTCGGACATTTGGCAATGACCGGCGACATGCGCGCTTCAGGTGCATGAAGTCAGAACGAAACGGACATCCTGCTCGGATTGCACGGCGCGCTGGTTCAGCTCTTTCCAGCTCATGAACCGCAGGTTGCAACGGTAATGGCTGCCGCTGATCTCGGGATACAGATCCGAGTTTGACGGCAGCAGGATTCGCAGCAGCTGGATCGGATTCTCGCGCTCGAAGTTGATCTGGTACTGGCCGGCCGGGGCGATCTCCTCACGCGGGCGGGCGTTCTGCCGGGTCACCCACAGGATCTCGAGCACGCCATCGCACAGCGGGCGCACCACCTTCATCCATTCCTCAAAGGTCGCCATGCGCTGCTCCGCCGGCCGGCTGAGCCAGAAGCTGTAATCGGGCAGGTCGAACTCGCAGGTGCCGCCCGGAATCGCGCTGCGGTGCTTGATCGCGGCGAGGAACTCCGATTCACGCAACGACTGCATGAAATTCGCGCCCATGCTGACGAGCTCGCTGCGCAACCGGATCAGATTCGACATGACGGCCCGCAAGCGCCCCGCATCGACACCGGGCTTGGATTGAAATTCGTTCAAGGCCTGTACGTGGCGTTCGAGCTCCTTGATGACGTCGCTCCGGACGTCACCTCGCGCGGTGGTCGCGAGAATCTCCAGCAGGCTCCCGACTGCGGCGCGACTGCTCCAGGGATTGGGCAATTCGTTGTGATACAGGGCCTGCGAATACAGGAATTCGAGGCGCAGGAACGTCCGCATGCGCTCGTTGAGGGGCTGCTCGTATACGACGAACTGACTTGCCGGCTCGGTCTCAGGCTCAATTTGGGCGTAAGAGGTCATTTTCACTGATTCGCGACGCTCCGGCGTCGGCTCGAGGACATGGCCCTATTCTGCGGCAGGTCGAGCATGAGTGTCACCGGGAAATTCCTGTCGGCGTCAGCCGACAGGTCGCGGCGGCGGGGCGCTCAGGGAAAATTCAGCGCGCTCGCCGGTCGGCGGCGAGGCGAAGATAACGCTCGTGGAGGCGCTCGACCCGCGATTCGAGTTCACTGAGGCTGCCATCGTTCGTGATTACGTCATCGGCCTTGGCCAATCGGGTTTGTCGCTGCGCCTGTGCGGCGACTATCGCGTCCGCCTGCTGCTGGTTTTCCGCATCTCGTTGCAGCAGCCGCTCGACCTGTCGCTTCGGAGACGCATCGACGACCAGCACACGGTCGACTTCGCCTTCGAGGCCGCCCTCTACGAGCAACGGAATGACCAGTATCTGATACGGTCCGCCGAGCCGCGCCGAAAGCCGCTGCAACTCGCCGAGAATAATCGGGTGAAGAATCGATTCGAGTCGCTCGCGCCGGGCAGGATCGCTGAATATCACTTCGCGCATGCGGCGCCGATCAAGTCCTCCGTCGGCGTCCAGGACCGCACTGCCGAACTCGCGGGCGATGGTCTCGAGAGCCGGCTGGCCAGGAGCGACAACGGCACGTGAGATTTCATCGGCGTCGATCACCGGTACGCCCCGCTCGGCGAAAAGCTTGGCAACCGTGCTCTTGCCGCTTGCTATTCCTCCGGTAAGGCCGATGCGTAGAACGCTCACGACAGTCATTATCCGCTGGTACTGAGAACCCGGCGACAGGGCTCCAGGTCGCTATCAACCCACCGTACGCATTCCCGTCAAGTGCAGATAGCGATCGATCAATTCGGGTCCCCACATCAGCGCGATCCAGCCGGCCGCGGCGAGGTACGGGCCGAACGGAATCGGCACGTCCCGTCCATGGCGTTTCAGGATGATGAGTGCGATGCCGACCACCGCACCGACCGACGCCGCCATCAGGATGATGAGGAGCAACATCTGCCATCCGAACCACGCGCCAAACACCGCGAACAGCTTGAAGTCGCCGTAGCCCATGCCTTCCTTGCCGGTCAGAAGGCGAAACAGCTGATATATGGACCAGAGACTCAGGTAGCCCGCCGCCGCACCGATGATGCTGCTGCGTGGGTCAATCGGAATGGATAGGGACGTCTGGGTGCTGTACGCCAGGCTGAGCAGCAAGCCGACCCACAGGAGCGGCAGAGTGATGCTGTCGGGCAGGAGCTGATGATCGATGTCGATGCCGGAAAGAGCGATGAGGCTCCATGTGAACAAGAGCGCCGCCAGCAACTCCCACGAAAAACCGAAGCGCCAGGCGACGAGTGCCGAGAGCGCGCCGGTGATCAGCTCGACCAGGGGATAGCGGGCGGAAATGTGAACACCGCAAGCGGCGCAACGTCCGCGCAGGAGCAGGTAGCTGACGATCGGAATGTTCTGCCAGGCGCGGATCGGTGCCTGGCAGGCAGGACAGCGAGACCGGGGGGTGAGCAGGTTGAATCGCGATTCGTCTGGCGCTGCAGGTTTGTGGGTCTTGTTTTCTGCGCTGTTCGCGCCCGCGGCGTTCAATTCGTCGCAGTGCCGCCGCCAGTCTCGGTCCATCATGATCGGCAGGCGGTGAATCACCACATTGAGGAAACTGCCAATCAGCAGGCCGAGGAGGAACACGATCGCGATCAGAAGCACCTGATTCGTCTGCAACACCTGGGCCAGCGTCATCGGCCGGTCTCCATGCTGATGGCAAAGCCGAGCACCCAGAGACGCGAACGCCGCGCGAGGGCGCGGCGTTCACAGGCCGACTGGGCGATTACGATCAGACGACTGCGCCCAACTTGAAGATCGGCAGGTACATCGCGATCACGAGTCCGCCGACCAGCACACCGAGAATTGCCATGATCAGCGGCTCGAGCAAGCTGCTCATGCTGTCCACGGCATTGTCCACGTCCTGCTCATAGAAGGTTGCGACCTTGCCGGACATTTCGTCCAGTGAGCCGGACTCCTCGCCAACTGCAATCATCTGAACAACCATATTCGGGAACAGGCCGGTATTCTCCATTGCGCGCTGCAGACGCTGACCAGTGGATACTTCGTCCTTCATCCGCAGCACCGCCTGTTCGTACACGATGTTACCCGTCGCGCCGGCCACGGATTGCAGGGCCTCTACCAGGGGAACACCTGCGCTGAACATGGTCGACAGCGTACGCGCGTAGCGCGCAATCGCCGCTTTGACCAGGATCGGGCCGACCACCGGCAACTTGAGGGAGAGGCGGTCGATTGCCTCGCGCAAGGCGCGCGAGCGCTTCTTGAAATTGAGAAACCCCACTATCGCGCCAGCGAACACAATCGCCATCCACCAACCCTGATCCTGCACGAAGCGCGACATGTTGATGACCATTTGTGTAAACGCGGGCAGGTCAGCGCCGAAGCCCTTGAAAAGCGCCTCGAACTGTGGAATCACGAATATCAGCAGAATCAACGTGACGACCACGGCGACGACCATTACCGCCGCCGGGTAAAACAAGGCCTTCTTGATTTTCTTTTTGAGGGCCTCGGTCTTTTCCTTATAAGTTGCGATCTTGTCGAGCAGGCTTTCGAGCGCGCCTGCCTGCTCGCCGGCTTCCACGAGGTTGACGTAAAGATCATCAAAGTACAGCGGGTGCTTGCCAATGGCTTCATGCAGGGAAGTACCGCCCTCGATGTCAGCCTTGATATTGAGCACCAGCTTCTGCATCGCGGGCTTGTCGTGTCCATTACCGATAATTTCGAATGACTGCACGAGCGGTATGCCCGCAGTCAGCATCGTTGCGAGCTGGCGGCTGAAAATGGCGATATCTTCAGGCCTGACCTTGCCGCCGCCCTTGAAGAGCGCGCTCTGTTTGCTGATCTTGATGGGCACCACCCCCTGGCGGCGCAGATCGGCTCGCAGGGCCTGCTCGCTCGACGCGAGACTTCGGCCCTTGAGCTTATTACCCTTCTTGTCTTTGCCCACCCAGCTGAACTGAGTGTCTTTCCTGATCGCCGTTGCGGTCGCCATGAATCGGTACCCTTTATGTCCCACCCTTCATCGAAAGTCTTTTTTCCACTTCAATCCACGGTCACTGTGTTGATTTCATCCAGGCTGGTCAGCCCGTCTTTTATCTTCTGAAGCCCGGCACGCCGCAGGTCCCATACACCCTCGCGCTCGGCCTCGTGCGTAATCTGAAGAGCATTACCGCCTTCCATGATGATGCGGCCAATCGTTTCGCTCACCGGCATGACCTGGTAGATGCCGACGCGCCCTTTGTACCCATCGACGCACTGACTGCAGCCCTTTGGTCCAAAAATCGTCAGGCCCTTCTTGATCTCTTCGTCGGTGAAGCCCTCTTTGTGCAGCGCTTCCGTAGGCACGTCGAGCTTGTGCTTGCAATTCGAGCAGAGCTTGCGCGCCAGGCGCTGCGCAATGATCAGACTGACCGAGGTCGCTATGGCATAAGGTTTCACGCCCATGTCGACCATGCGAGTGAGGGTTTGCGGCGCATCGTTGGTATGAAGCGTCGACAGCACCAAGTGGCCCGTTTGCGCTGCCTTAAGTGCAATCTCGGCAGTCTCGAGGTCGCGAATTTCGCCGACCATGATCACATCCGGATCCTGGCGCAGGAACGCGCGCAGAGCCGAAGCGAAGGTTAGACCGACCTTGGGGTGGACGTTGACCTGGTTGATGCCCGCCATCTGGATTTCGGCCGGATCCTCGCAGGTTGAGATATTGCAGTCTTCCTTGTTGAGGATATTGAGACCGGTGTAGAGCGAAACGGTCTTGCCGCTACCCGTCGGTCCCGTGACCAGGATCATGCCCTGTGGCTTCGCCAGGTATTTGAGATACAGCTCCTTCTGGAAGGGCTCATAGCCTAAGGCGTCGATGCCGAGCATGGCGCTCGACGGATCGAGAATACGCATCACGATCTTTTCGCCGAAGAGAGTCGGGCAAGTGCTCACGCGAAAATCGATGGCGCGGTTCTTGGACAGCCGCATCTTGATGCGACCGTCCTGAGGTACCCGACGCTCGGCAATGTCCAGCCGCGACATCACCTTGATGCGCGCCGCAATCTTGGTCGTGAGCTGCACTGGCGGATTCGAGACTTCCTTAAGCACACCATCCAGGCGGGTGCGGATGCGGAAGGTCTTTTCATAGGGCTCGAAGTGGATATCCGACGCCCCCTTCTTGATGGCATCGAGCAGGATCTTGTTCACGAAGCGGACGATGGGTGCGTCTTCGACATCGTCGCGAGTAACAGCTTCGCTGGCGAGATCGTCCTCGCCCGCCATGACGTCGAGATTTTCAAGGTCGAAATCGTCTTCGCCAAGCGATGGCATGGCCGTATCGACCTGTTCCAGCGCCTTGGTGACGGCCTGCTGGAGCTTATTGTCCTCGACGACTACCGCTTCGATACCGAGACCGGTGGCGAACTTGATCTCGTCGATGGCGTGAAGATTCGTGGGATCGGAAACGGCCAGGAAGAGTCGCTTGCCGCGTCGCAGGAGCGGCAGGACCCGATGCTTGTTCAGCAGCTTGTCACTGACCAGCTTGACCGTATCCAACTCGACATTTGCGGCGTCGAGGTCAAGGAGGGGAACGCCGAATTCGTGGGAGGCTGCAATGGCGATTTCGCGCGCGTTGGCCGCACCGCTGTTGACCAGCTGGGTGACCACGCTGATGCGCTTTTCCTTGGCCTGCGCCATGGCCTCCATCATCGTGGCTTCGTCAATCAGGCCATCCTGGACGAGTCTTTGCGGCAGACCGCCCAGTGGTGACTTGCTGGCGCCGAGCGCCATCATCGCGTTGTCATTCATTGGCTTGCCAGCCCGGTTATTGGCGGGCCCAAGTCTACCTTACGAGCCATAGCAGGTAATCAATTGTTAAATCGCCGGGCATCGTCGCATATCAGGTCGGCGGCCCACGTGATTCGACTCACATCGCGTCGACACGCCGCCTTTCGGTGCTGAAAAAGCGCAAAAAGCGGTTCCATAAAGGAAGAGGCCCCTCAAGTGAGGGGCCTCCAATCGACTCTAAGCTGATGTCAGCTTACGGACGGCAAGCCGCCGGCAGATACTTGTTCAGCATGGTCGTCGGACCAACGGAGGTCGGGGCAGCCACTGCAGGCTGATGCACCGTACCCACGTTCGCCTGATTTCCGCACCGCCAGACCACGTCCTCGTTGCCGGCCACAGCGGTGGCACCGCTCAGGTTCGGCTGCAACGCTAGCACCAAGCCGTTGATCTTGGCATTCGCCACGAACGGCGCAGCGTTCGAGTACGAGACGTAGATAGTGCCCGGGCCCGCGCCCGCACCGCCGTCTGCTGCACCGATGGCCACGTTGCTGACATATTTACCGCTCGGGACCTGGCCCGCGGTATGACCGAGGGTGCCCACGTTGCCAATGATTGAAGTCGGCCACGCGCCATTCTGCGCATAAAACTCGGCGACTTCGGCCTTAACTGACCCGGCCAGGTTCAGGCCCTCAGTGACCTGCGAACGAATCGTGTAGTCCTGGTAAGCAGGAATGGCGATGGCCGCCAAGATGCCGATGATCGCGACCACGATCATCAATTCGATGAGGGTGAAGCCCCTCTGGATACTCTTCAACATGTGTAGCTCCTGTTGCACTCGAATAGTGAAGACACAAAACAACGGCGCACAGCACCGGTGCCGTTCGGAATTGCAAGGCATATGCCAGCACGCCGGGGAGTCAGTAACAGCATGAAATGCCAGCTTTTTTTGCTTCCAAAGGCGTGCGGATTAACGTAATGCTGTCGAAGAGAAGTGACGCCATGGTCGCGCAGCGTCAGGAACTGACAAAGTTTGTCACTCGCGTCGTCGGCCTGCGACGCGCAGCTACTCGAGCCCGAGCTTCTTGATGCGATAACGCAGGGCGCGAAAACTCATTCCCAGCAGTTTCGCGGCTGCAGTCTTGTTGTAGCGAGTCTGCTCCAGCGCCTTGACGATCGCCTCTCGCTCTATATCTTCCAGCTGCTCACCAAGCGGACCGCTGCCGGCCGTGCCTGCGGCTGTACTCACCGACACGTCACGCAACTGAAGATCCTTCGCCGCGATCGCGTTGCCTCCGCACATGGCAAGCGCTCGTTCGAGGATGTTCTCGAGTTCGCGTACGTTTCCGGCAAAGGGATAGGTGGAGAGCGACTCGATTGCATCGGCTTCCAGCGGTGACGGCTCAGCCTTGGTGCGTCTGGCCAGCCGACGCAGTATGGCTTCTGCGAGTTCGGGTATGTCCTCAGGCCGTTCGCGCAGCGCCGGTACCCGAATCTCGATGACGTTCACGCGATAGTACAGATCCTCCCGGAACGCACCTTCCGCGACGAGGGCCGAGAGATTGCGGTGCGTGGCGCTCAGGATCCGCACATCCACGGGGGTTTCGCGCTGCTCACCGATCGGGCGCACAGCCTTCTCCTGGATGACACGCAGCAGTTTTACCTGCATGTGCAGGGGCAGGTCGCCCACTTCATCGAGGAACAGGGTTCCGCCTTCGGCCGATTGCACCATTCCCTTCTTGTCGGCAACAGCGCCGGTGAAACTGCCACGCTTGTGACCGAAGAGTTCGCTTTCCATCAGCTCGGTCGGAATGGCGCCGCAATTCACCGCCACGAACGGACCGTCACGCCGCGGGCCGGAGTCATGGATGAGTTGCGCCACGAGTTCCTTGCCGGTACCCGATTCGCCGTAGATGTGCACCGGGGCCTGGCTGCGAGAGACCTTGGCGATGGTGTCACGGAGCTGCTGCATGGCCTTCGATTGGCCGAGGAGCCTCGGTCCATAGATCGTCGTCGAGTCGCCATCGCCAGTGGATATCCGGATGGCGGAACTGACCAGCTTGCGCAGCCCCGCAAGGTCGAGGGGTTTGGAGACGAAGTCGAACGCGCCGAGCTTCAGCGCGCGGACGGCTGATTCGACGTTGCCGTGCGCCGTGATCACTGCAACGGGGACGGTCGGGGCATTGGATTGAATCCATTCGACCAGATCCAACCCATTCCCGTCGGGAAGGCTCATGTCCGTCAGGCACAGATCGAAATGTCCCCCGCGTAGTAGTTTCTGGGCGGAGGCGAGGTCGGGCGCGGTTTTTGGCTCGAGCTCCATGCGGCTGAGAGTGATCGACAGCAGTTCCCGGATGTCCGGCTCGTCATCCACGATCAGCACAATCGGCTTCGGCATCTCAGGCTCTCAGTTCACGCGCCTGCCAGCGCTGCGGATCGGAGAAGATAATCCGGAAGATGCTGCCGCCGCCCGGCCGAGCCTCGTATAACAGCAAAGCGCCATTGCACTGACACAACTCGCGAGCGATGAACAGCCCGAGGCCGGTGCCGCCTTTACCGCTGGTAAAGAACGGCTCGAAGATGCGATCACTGTGTTCCCTGGCGATTCCAGGTCCACGGTCGGCGACCTCGAGGTAGGGTCGCCCGTTCCCTGCCATACGCCCACAATGCAATTCGATCGTTACGACTTCGCCGGCGTACTTGAGTGCATTATCACAGAGATTCCAGAGCACCTGATGCAGGTGGGTCGGATCGACACGCACCTCGATACCGCCGCCCTCAGGCGCGATCAGCACCCTGGATTCCGGGGCTTGCGTCGTCTGGCAGAATTCGGCGCGAAATTCTTCCAGCCAATCCGACAGAGTCAGGGTTTCCGGACGTGTTGAATCGCGCCGCGAGAGCTGCAGCATGTTGTTGATGATGGTGCTCACGCGCTCGCCGTTGGTGCGGATGATTTCCGTCAGCCGGCGCTCTGACTCACCGACCGAAGCTTCAGCGAGCAATTGCCCCGCATGGCTCATCGCCCCAACCGGGTTGCGGATTTCGTGCGCAATACTGGCACTCAGGCGTCCGAGGGCCGCGAGCTTCGACTGCTGGAGTCGTTCTGCGAGAAGGCTGGTGTCTTCCAGGAATACGAGCACCGGCCCGGGATTCTCGGCACCGAGTGGCGCAAAGTGCGGTTCGATCGCGCGCAAGCCATCGGCCGCTACAAATGAAGTCGGATTCGTCGGAGCGGTGTGTGGACTCTGCCGCCAGGTCGACAATGAATAGAGCAGGCGAGGGTGCACCTCGCCCAGCAATGCGCCCGGAATGGCACTGCGGTCACCCAGGATTTCGGCTGCGGATTCGTTGATGAGCCGGATCCGATCGCTCGCATCGACTACGAGGATGCTTTCGCGCAGGTGCTGGACGATGTACTGCGACAGCTCCGCGAGATTGGCGAGATCCACATCCCGCTGGCGAACAAGTTCCTCGGTCTCGCGGATGCGTTCGCCGAGCGGCAGCACGCTCAGCGCAGCGATGAACAGGATCACGCCGAGCACGCCTGCGGCGGTGTAGTCGCCAACCGAAGCAGTGCCGGCGAACTGTGCGGCGACCTGCTGAATGAGCAGTGCGATCGCCGCCCCGGCAGGAATGACGAAAGCGCGTCGCGTAATCAGGCTCACCGCTGCCACCGGAATGACCAGCAGCATGCCGAGACCACTCGCGACACCACCGCTCGAGTAGAGGAGCAGGGAGATCCCGACGACGTCCAGCGCGATATGCACCCAAGCCTGCTGTTCGAGGCTCGGCCAATGATTCTTCAGCGCCGCAATCATGACGATGCCGGCGGCGAAGTACGCCACGACGACGTTCTGAAAGAGCTCGGGATCAGCCCACCCGACGCTGGTCGATTCCGGCAGGAGGTAGTGAAGCGAGGCGAGGACCAGCGGCACCAGGAGCCGGAAGAGATTGAGAAGACCGAGCACGCGCCACGCCAGTGCGGCCTGTGCGGGTCCCTTGGTTCTCAGCATCGTTCGCGGCTGCTCGCGGGCGGAATTGGTGCCGCACTCTACCATGTCCGTCTTGCATCAAGGAAAATAGCCGCCCACTTTCAGGCGATCGCGGGCCAATGAACCTTCACGAGTATCAGGCTAAAGAGATCTTCTCCAGTTACGGGATTCCAGTTCCGAAGGGTCGGGTTGCATCGACCGCCGAGGAAGCGGTGAACGCAGCACGCGAGCTTGGTGGCTCGCTGTGGGTCGTGAAGGCGCAGGTTCACGCCGGCGGACGCGGCAAGGCCGGCGGAGTCAAACTTGTGAAGGACTTCGATGCCGTTCGTTCAGCGGCAGCTGCAATGCTGGGCCGTCGTCTCGTTACCCCGCAGACCGGCGCGGAAGGACTACCGGTCAATCAGGTTTACGTCGAGTCGGGCTCGCTGATCGCACGCGAGATGTATCTGAGCCTCGTGCTCAATCGCGAGCGCGGCCAGGTAGCCTTTATCGCCTCGGCCGCGGGCGGCATGGATATCGAGGAGGTTGCCGCTCATTCGCCCCAGAAGATCATTACCGTCAACATTCATCCGGCCGCAGGACTTCAGGGCTTTCAATGCCGGCAGCTCGCATTCGGTCTCGGCTTCACCGGTTCGCAGCTCGAGGAATTCGCGCTCATTGCGCAAGCGCTGTACAGGCTATACCTGGAGAAGGATGCGAGCCTGGTTGAAGTCAATCCTCTCATCGTTACCAAGGATGGGCGCATCGTCGCGCTCGATGCCAAGATCAACATCGATGCGAATGCTCTCTTTCGCCATCCGGAGATCGCAACACTGCGCGATCCGACCCAGGAAGACGCGATCGAACGCAAGGCGAGCGAGCACGACCTCAACTACGTTTCGCTCGATGGCAATATCGCCTGCATGGTGAACGGCGCCGGGCTGGCGATGGCAACGATGGACCTGATCAAGCTGCACGGTGGTGCGCCGGCAAACTTCCTCGACGTCGGCGGTGGGGCAACCAGCGAGCGCGTCACTGCCGCATTCAAGCTGATTCTTTCCAATACCAGAGTGCGTGCGATCCTGGTGAATATCTTCGGCGGCATCGTGCGTTGTGACTTGATCGCTGACGGAATCATCAACGCGGTCAGGCAGGTTGGCGTCAGGATTCCGGTAGTTGTGCGGCTGGAAGGCACGAACGCCGACGTTGCGCGCGAACGTCTCGCTTCGAGCGGGCTCGCCATCACGACGGCGGGCGATCTTACGGATGCGGCAACCAAGGTCGTGCGGCTCGCCGCCCGCTCGCACTGAGGTTTCAGATGAGCATTCTCGTCCACAAGAAAACCAAGGTGATCTGCCAGGGCTTCACGGGCAAGCAGGGCACCTTTCATTCCGAACAATGCATCGCTTATGGCACGCGCCTGGTCGGTGGAGTGACGCCAGGTCGCGGTGGCCAGACGCATCTCAATCTTCCGGTATTCAACACTGCGCACCAGGCCGTTGCTGCAACGGGTGCCGAAGTGAGCATGATCTATGTGCCGGCGCCGTATGCAGCCGATGCCATACTCGAGGCAGCGGACGCGGGAATACAGCTGATCGTCTGTATTACGGAGGGCATTCCGGTGAACGACATGGTGCGCGTTAAGGCCGCGCTGCATGACTACGACTGTCGTCTCATCGGACCGAACTGTCCAGGTGTCATCACGCCGGGCGAATGCAAGATCGGGATCATGCCGGGCTTTATTCACAAGCCGGGTCGCGTGGGCATCGTGTCACGCTCCGGGACGCTCACGTACGAGACGGTCTACCAGACCACTCAGAACGGTCTCGGTCAGACGACTTGCGTCGGCATCGGCGGCGACCCGGTGCGCGGCATGAACTTCATCGATGTTCTCGAGCTCTTCGAAAAGGATCCCGCCACCGAAGGCATCATCATGGTGGGCGAAATCGGCGGTAGCGATGAAGAGGCGGCCGCTGCCTTCATCAGGAAGAATGTCCGCAAACCGGTCGTCGCATACATAGCCGGCGTGACGGCGCCGCCCGGGAAGCGAATGGGGCACGCGGGTGCGATCGTTGCGGGTGGGAAGGGCACGGCAGCAGAAAAGTTTGCGACCCTCGAAGCCGCAGGCGTCAAGACCGTGCATTCGCCGGCGCAGCTCGGTCGCGCCATGCTTGAGCTCTTGAGGCGCCACTCTTCGAAAGCCGCGCGAGGCAGCCGGGCCGCATCCACCGCCAAGAAGCGCTCGAAGCGAGCGTCAACCGCGCGCAAGACATCAACCCGCAAGTCGGTACGTCGCAGGTGAGCACGCGCGACGGCATGCGTATCGCGCTCGCACAGCTCGATCTGTTCGTGGGCGATGTCGATGGCAACGCCCGCCGCATCATCGAAGCTGCCTCCCTTGCCCGCGACCGCGAGCGGGCCGACGTGATCGTCTTTCCCGGAGCTCGCGCTATCCGGTTACCCGCCTGAGGACCTGCTGTTTCACACCGGCATGCGACGCCGCGTGGCCGATGGTCTGGCGCGTGCACGCGAGGAGATCCACGGCATTGCTGCCCTGTTTGGGTATCCGGAGTACGCCGAAGGGCGGATCTACAATTCCGCCGCGTTGGTGCGGGATGGTGAGCTGCTCGCCAATCACCGCAAGGAATGCCTGCCAAATTACAAGGTCTTCGATGAAAAGCGCTACTTCACGGCGGGTGCCGAAGCGACAGTAATCGAGCTCAACGGACGACGGGTCGGGCTGCTGGTCTGCGAGGACGTCTGGGAACCGGAGCCGACAAGGGCCGCCGTGGACGCGGGCGCTGAAGTACTGCTGGTTGTCAATGCATCGCCATACGAGCTTCGTAAACAGGTTGAGCGCGAGACGATCGTCCGGGATCGTATACGCGAAGTCAGCCGCCCGTTCGTCTATACCAACCTCGTGGGTGGGCAGGACGAACTGGTTTTCGACGGCCACTCGTTCGTGATGGACGCGGCGGGCGAAATCACCGCGCGGGCGCCGGCGTTCGCCGAAAGCATCATCAGCGTCGAGCTACGGGCGGATGGCAAGCGTCTTACGCCGGTCCGCGGCGAGATCGCGCCCTACCAGAGTGATGAAGCGAGTGTGTACAGCGCGCTGGTGCTCGGCGTGCGCGACTATGTCGAAAAGCATCGCTTTCCCGGCGTCGTCATGGGGCTCTCGGGTGGGATCGATTCGGCACTGACTCTCGCGATCGCCGTCGATGCGCTCGGCGCCGAGCGCGTGCAAGCGGTCATGATGCCGTCGCGCTATACGGCGGCGATGAGCGTCGAGGATGCGACCGAGCAGGTGCGTCGCCAGGGCGTCAAGCACAGCCTGATTTCCATCGAGGGCATGTTCGAAGCGACGCTGGCGGCGCTCAAGAGTGAATTCGTCGGAACCACTCCCGACAGCACGGAGG
Organism: uncultured Gammaproteobacteria bacterium; assembly: GCA_963724625.1. GTDB lineage: Bacteria > Pseudomonadota > Gammaproteobacteria > Steroidobacterales > Steroidobacteraceae > DATBVX01. The sequence goes on from CAVRVO010000003.1 coordinate 488,842, forward strand.
AGAACATTCAGGCCCGGTGTCGTGGTGTCCTGCTGATGGCGATTTCGAACAAGACCGGACGCATGCTGCTCACCACGGGTAACAAGAGCGAGATGGCAGTCGGATACGCGACGCTCTACGGCGACATGGCCGGTGGATTTGCGCCGATCAAGGATTGCAGCAAGACGCTCGTGTATCGGCTCGCACGCTATCGGAATTCACTCGAGGCGGTGATTCCGGAACGCGTGCTGACGCGCGCACCCTCGGCGGAATTGCGGCCCAACCAGAAGGACACAGATGCGCTTCCGCCGTATGAGGTGCTCGACCCGATACTCGAGGCCTTCATCGAGGAGGATCTGTCCGTGGAGCAGATCGCGGCGCGTGGCTTCTCCCGGGAAACGGTCACTCGCGTTCTCGACATGGTGAAGCGCAACGAATACAAGCGGCGTCAGGCGCCACCCGGCGTGCGTGTGAGTGGGCGCGCCTTTGGCCGCGACTGGCGGTATCCGATTACGAGTGGCTATCGACTGAGGACCTGAGGCTCAGGTGCTGACACCCGTACCGATTCTGGCTACCAGACCACCCACCATTTCTTCTTCTGGTCCACGCGGTGCGCGGTCTCGGGGAAATTCTCCCGATAGACACTCGCCGATTCTTCCGCAAGGTCATCGAGTCCAAGCTTGCGATACGAGTCCGTCATGATCTCGAGAGCACTCTGCACGGCCGGCGCGCCGTCGTAGTTCTCGACCACATACTTGGTGCGCGCGACTGCGGCGAGATAAGCGCCCCGACGCAGGTAATAGTCGGCAACGTGCACCTCATAATTTGCCAGCCGGTTGCGCAGGTACAGCAGCCGCAGGTGCGCATCGTGTGCGTACTCGCTCTGCGGGTAGTTCGTCACTACGGTCTGAAACGCGGCAAAGGACTTGCGTGCATCACTCGGCGGCCGTTCGCTCAGATCGACGCTCAGCCAGCGCTCGAGGATATTCGGCGTACGCTCGAAATAGACCAGTCCCTTGATGTAGTTTGCGTAGTCGCAGCGCGGGTGCGCGGGATTCTCGCGGATGAACTGTTCCGCGGCGTCGATCGCGGATTCTGACTGGTGATCCTTGTAGTACGCATACATCAGATCCAGGCGTCCCTGGCGAGCTGCGTCGCTGAAGGGATAACGCGCATCCAGCGCCTCGTAAACCTTGATGGCGTTGCCGTAGTCGCTTTCCCGCAGGGACTTGGCGCCGCGCTCGTACAGCACGTCGGGGTCGCCTTGCATTTCCTTGCCGGTGCTCCGGCAACCGCCAAACACCAGCGCGAGCAAGATGAGGGGTACCGCAGTACGCAGCGATCGAATCCACAGCACCGACACGCGTTGCCTCCCCCCAAAAGTGGCCGCAAAGTATAGCCGAAGGGCGCATCCTGTGACGGCCGCAATGACTGACAAGTTCCAGACACACGAGCTTCAGATCCCATCCGAGCTGGCAGGCCTGCGCCTGGACCAGGCGCTGGCGCAGCTGTTGCCCGAATATTCACGTTCACGCCTGAAGGACTGGATCGAATCCGGGCGCGTCAGCGTCGACCGACGCACGTTGCGGCCGCGCGACGTCGTGAGCGGCGGAGAGCGCGTGGCGGTGCAGGTAGAGATCGCAATCGTTGCCGCAATCGAGCCCCAGGCAATGGATCTCGACCTTGTCCATGCCGATGCGCAGCTTCTCGTCATCAACAAGCCCGCCGGCCTGGTGGTACACCCTGGCGCTGGTAATCGCGCGGGTACATTGCAGAACGCGTTGCTGCACTTCGATCCGCTACTTGCCACGTTGCCGCGTGCGGGGATCCTCCATCGGCTCGACAAGGACACGACGGGTCTGCTGGTCGTGGCCCGCACAGTGGCGGCTCATACGGAGCTGACCCGTCAGATGCAGCAACGCGAGATCGAGCGTCGCTACGAAGCGGTCTGCAGTGGCGTAATGACCGCGGGTGGAACAGTTGACAAGCCGATCGGGCGTCATCGTTCTGATCGAGTGCGCATGGCCGTGCGCGAGGATGGACGCGATGCTGTCACTCACTATCGAGTCCTCGAACGTTTCCGCGCCCACACCCACGTGCGCGTCAGCCTGGAAACGGGGCGCACGCACCAGATCCGCGTGCACTTCGCGCATGTTCGTCACCCTCTGGTCGGCGACAGGACCTACGGAGGGCGGCTCCTGCTGCCGCGCGGCGCGACTCCCGAACTGGTTGCGGCCCTGAGAGATTTCCCGAGGCAAGCGCTGCATGCCGCCGAGCTGAAGTTGCATCACCCCGAGAGCGGCCGCGCTGTCGAATGGAAAGCACCCTTGCCCAGGGACCTGCGAGAGTTGCTCACGACCTTGCGCGGGGACGCCGCAAGCGTATCGAAGACACAGTGAGTGCCATCGATTTCATCGTTCCACAGTGGCCTGCCCCGCCCCGTGTGCGCGCGGTGTCCACGTTGCGATCGGGAGGTCTGAGCGCGCCGCCGTACGACACACTCAACCTCGGCGAACACGTCGGGGACGAACCGGACTCCGTGGCGGAGAATCGTCGACGTCTGTGCGAACAGCTCGGCATCGACGAGCCCTATTGGCTCGATCAGGTGCACGGCACTCGGGTGGTCCGCGCGGGAGTTGCCGGTGAGCACCCGAGCGCAGATGCTGCGATTGCAGATGAGTCCAATCGAGTATGTGCGGTCCTCACGGCGGATTGTCTTCCCATACTGCTGGCGCGAACCGACGGCAGGCGCGTGGCGGCGGTGCACTGCGGCTGGCGAGGACTTTCGGGCGGCGTGCTCGAGTCAACGATTGCGGCGCTCGACACGCCGCCGCGTGAACTCATCGCCTGGCTGGGGCCCGCGATCGGCCCCGCTCACTTCGAAGTGGGCACCGAAGTTCGAGAGGCTTTCATGCGCATCGATCCATCCGCTGTGACGGCATTTCGCGCCAACGCGCGCGGGCGGTGGATGTGCGACTTGTACCGCATAGCTCATCAGCACCTCAATCGGGTCGGTATCGACGCGATCTTCGGCGGCGGACGTTGCACGTTCGGGGAAGCATCGAGCTTCTTCTCGTTTCGACGCGACGGCCGCTGCGGGCGGATGGCAACACTGATCTGGATCGAATGACAGACCGCAAGCTCCGACAACAGGCGGCGGTTTCGACTCGCATGCTACGATCCTGCTGATGTCGACACTTGGCTGGATCATCACGTTTACCGTCCTTGGTGGCGTACTGAGTGTGCTCATCGCAGGCCTGGTGCTTCTGCTGCCAGCCAGCCGACGCACCGCCGCGCTCCCTCACCTGGTGAGTTTCGCCACGGGCGCGCTGCTCGGTGCCGCACTCCTCAAGCTGCTGCCGCATGCGATCGAGGGCGCGGGGCTGTCCAAGCTGCATCTCGTCACGCTGTCGCTGATCGCGGGCATCTTCGCGTTCTTCGTGCTGGAAAAGCTGGTGCTCTGGCGACACTGTCACGAGGCAGATTGCGATTCGCACACCCCATCGGACAAACAGCGTGACTACGCATCCGCGATGCTGATTCTGGCGGGCGATGCGATTCACAATGCGCTCGATGGAGTGATGCTGGCCGCAGCATTCCTGACCGATGTACGGCTCGGGATCGTGGCCGGGATCGCCGTCATCGCGCACGAAGTCCCGCAGGAAGTCGGCGACTTCGCGATTCTTCTGAACGGCGGGCTGTCCCGCGCACGTGCACTGACGCTCAACCTGCTGACCAGCCTCACCTCCGTGATCGGCGGAGTAGTCGGTTACTTCGCATTGAGTCATGCCATGGGGTTACTGCCCTACGCCCTGGCGGTTACCGCCGCCTCACTCTTATATGTGGCGGTGGCGGACCTCATTCCGGGGCTGCATCGGCGCACCGACCCGGTCGCCGGGGTGCAGCAGGTGGTCCTGATCGCCATCGGGATCGCGGTGATCGTGCTGACCGATATGCACTAGCCCCACAACCCCTCCCTAAAAGCGCATTGATTTCTTTGGGCCGGCCCCTACATTGTCCGGGCTGCTTCGCCCGGAGCATCCCCCATGCGCATGGACAAACTGACGACGAAATTTCAGATGGCACTGGCCGAGGCCCAATCGATGGCGGTTGGGCGGGACCACCAGTTCATCGAGCCGACGCATCTGCTGCTCGCCCTGCTCAACCAGGAGGGTGGCAGCGTGCGGCCGCTCCTCGAAAAGGCCGGCGCCAACGTCTCGAAACTGCGCTCGGAGCTCATGGCGGCGCTTGACCGCCTGCCGAAGGTCGAGGGCACCGCTGGCGAAGTCCACGTTTCGAATGACCTCAGCCGACTCCTCAATGTCACCGACAAGCTCGCCCAGCAGCGCGGCGACGAATACATCGCGTCCGAGCTTTTTGTCCTCGCGGCCTTCGAAGATCGCGGCACGCTCAAGACCATCCTGCGCGACAGCAATGCGGTGCGCGGCGCCGTGGAGAAAGCGATCGAAGAGTTGCGCGGCGATGAGAAGGTCAAGGACCCGAATGCCGAGGAAAGCCGGCAGGCGCTCGAGAAGTACACCGTCGATCTGACCGAGCGTGCCGAGCAGGGCAAGCTCGACCCTGTCATCGGGCGAGACGATGAGATCCGCCGCACCATCCAGGTGTTGCAACGGCGCACGAAGAACAACCCCGTGCTCATCGGCGAGCCGGGTGTCGGCAAGACCGCCATTGTGGAGGGCCTCGCGCAGCGGATCATTAATGGTGAAGTGCCGGAAGGCCTCAAGAGTAAGCGCATTCTCGCCCTCGACATGGGCGCGCTGATCGCAGGCGCCAAGTTCCGCGGCGAATTCGAAGAGCGGCTCAAGGCCGTGCTCAACGATCTCGCCAAGCAGCAGGGCCAGGTCATCCTGTTCGTCGACGAGCTGCACACCATGGTCGGCGCCGGCAAGGCCGAAGGCGCTATGGATGCCGGCAACATGCTCAAGCCAGCGCTCGCCCGCGGCGAATTGCATTGCGTCGGTGCAACCACGCTGGATGAGTACCGCAAGTACATCGAGAAGGACGCTGCACTCGAGCGGCGCTTCCAGAAGGTGATGGTCAATGAGCCGAACGTGGAGGACACCATCGCGATCCTGCGCGGCCTGAAGGAGCGCTACGAAGTGCACCACGGCGTGGAAATTACCGATCCAGCAATCGTCAGCGCCGCGACGCTGTCACACCGCTACATCACCGACCGGCAGCTTCCTGACAAGGCGATCGATCTGATCGACGAGGCGGCCTCACGCATTCGTATGGAGATCGACTCCAAGCCCGAGTCGATGGATCGTCTCGAGCGACGCATCATCCAGCTCAAGATCGAGCGCGAGGCGCTCAAGAAGGAAAAGGACGAGGCATCGAAGAAGCGGCTGCAGGCCCTCGAGGAAATGCTCAGCGGGCTCGAAAAGGAATACGCGGACCTGGAAGAAATCTGGAAGGCGGAAAAGGCGGTGGTCCAGGGCACGGCCGCTATAAAAGAGGAGTTGGAACGCGCCCGGTTGGAGCTCGAAACCGCGCGGCGCGCCGGGGATTTGGGGCGCATGTCGGAGCTTCAGTACGGCCGCATCCCTGAGTTCGAGAAACGTCTGGTCCAGGCGACTGAGGCGGAGACCAAAGGCACGCAGCTCCTGCGCAACAAGGTCACGGAAGAAGAGGTAGCCGAGGTCGTCTCCAAGTGGACCGGTATTCCGGTTTCCAAGATGCTCGAGGGCGAGAAAGAAAAGCTCCTCAAGATGGAGGAGGCGCTCGAGCGTCGCGTCGTCGGCCAGACGGAAGCGGTGCGCATCGTTTCGAACGCTATCCGTCGTTCGCGTGCCGGGCTCTCCGATCCTCGCCGCCCCAACGGCTCATTCCTGTTCCTCGGGCCCACCGGTGTCGGCAAGACCGAGCTCTGCAAGGCGCTGGCCGAGTTCCTGTTCGACACTGAAGAGGCCCTCATCCGCATCGACATGTCTGAGTTCATGGAAAAGCATTCCGTCGCACGCCTGATTGGTGCTCCGCCGGGATATGTGGGTTACGAGGAGGGCGGCTACCTCACCGAGGCGATCCGGCGCCGGCCATATTCCGTCATCCTTCTCGATGAGGTGGAGAAGGCTCACCAGGATGTCTTCAACGTCCTCTTACAGGTTCTCGATGACGGCCGACTCACGGACGGGCAGGGGCGCACGGTCGATTTCCGCAACACCGTCATCATCATGACTTCGAACCTCGGCTCGCAGGTCATTCAGGAAATGGCGGGCGAGGCCAACTATGTGCGGATGAAATCCGCAGTGATGGAAATCGTGCAGCAGCATTTCCGTCCCGAGTTCATCAACCGCATCGACGATATCGTCGTGTTTCATCCGCTCGGCAACGAGCAGATCCGGCGCATTGTCGATATCCAGCTCGGCTATCTACGCAAGCGGCTGCTGGAACGGGATATCGAACTCAAGCTCGACGATAAGGCGCGCGACCTGCTCGGCGAAGCGGGCTACGATCCAGTTTATGGTGCGCGACCCCTCAAGCGTGCGATTCAACAACAGATTGAAAACCCGCTGGCGCAGCAGATCCTCCAGGGCACCTTCGGACCGGGCGATTGCATCCGCGCCACCGTGCGCAAGGGTGAACTCGTGTTCGACAAGCAGACCTCGCGTTGAGGAGCGCCGTCCGTATAATGCGCGCGGTCGATCTCAAGGGTTAGTTGATGCCGTTCTACGAATACCAGTGCGATGCATGCGGACATCACCTCGAAGCGCTACAAAAGATTTCCGAGGCGCCGCTGCGTAAATGTCCCGATTGCGGCAAGTCGAAACTACGCCGGCTGATTTCCCCGCCGGTATTTCGCCTGAAGGGCTCGGGCTGGTACGAGACCGACTTCAAGTCCGACAAGGAGGGCAAGCGCAATCTGGCAGGTCAGGTCGAAAAGGACGAGGTCAAGACGGGTACTGCTGACAAGGCGGAGGCCAAAGCCGACGCGAAGGTCGAGTCAAAATCGGACGCAAAGCCTGAACCCAAGTCGGAGCCCAAGCCTGAGGCAAGCGGGAAGCGCACGAGCGTGGCAATTTCCAAGACAGCGGCCAAGCGTACAACTCGGCGAGGCCACAAGAAGCGCGCCGGCAGGCGCTGAGAGGGTCTTCGCAGCGGCACGGTTCTCACCGTGCCGCCGGAAGAACGTCTACGGACTAGAAGGTGAAGCGAGCAAACAGGCCATACGAGGTAGCGTCGTCGGAGTAACCGAGCCGCGCCCCGAGCGAGAACATGTCGGTGAAGTCGTACAGACCACGAAGCGCCAGCCCCGTGTCGCTACCGTCCCCGACATCGACGTACTCGACCGCGCCGGTGAGATCCAGCCGTTCGAGCATGCGTCCACGCACACCCGCCGACAGCATGTAGCCATTCTCGTCGGCGCTAGCGTTGCCGATCGGCGTGTTCACATCGACAGTCTGGTCGACATAGGCGAGCTTGCCGACGAAGTCGATGTTGTCCGCCATCGCAAAGTGGCCGCCGAATCCGACCATGACCTGATCGAGGTCAGCGCTCGCACCCGCCTCATCGAACTTCGAGGTGGAATACTCCGCGAAGCCCAGCCAGCTGGTGCCGAAGGCGAGCGACCCGCCGAGGAAGTAGCTGTCGCCTGCGTCGATGCTGTCGAGATCGACGCGACCGATGCCGCCTTCCGCATACGAGTAGCGCAGATCGTCTGCATGCGCACCGGCGATGCCCGCCAGCGCGACTACACTCCAGATAAACTTTCGCACAAGTCCTCCTTGGTTAAGTCCAATTGCGAAACACAGCACGTGGCATCATGCCCACATGCGTTCCAACAGCAAGAAATGCGGCCGAGACTGTGGACCGAATCACATGAATAGCGGCGTGGTAGAAATGCGACGGTTTGGGCGCCGGAGCCGTCTTTTGTTAACATTCGCGCCCTTTTCGGGTGAGCTATGCGCAGCCATTACTGCGGTCAAGTCAACGAGCAACTGATCGGCCAGGAAGTCAGCGTCGCGGGCTGGGTCCATCGGCGCCGCGACCACGGCGGCGTGATCTTCGTCGACCTGCGCGACCGCGAAGGGCTGCTGCAGATCGTTTTCGATCCAGACGCCAAACAAGTCTTCGCCGAGGCGGAGCGCCTGCGTAGCGAGTTCGTCGTGCACGTTCGCGGGCTGGTGCGTGCGCGTCCGGGCGGTACGGCGAACGCCAACCTCGCCTCTGGACAGGTGGAAGTGATCGCCCGCGAGCTCGAGCTCCTCAATCGGTCCGAGCCGTTGCCGTTTCAGCTCGACGAGACTGTAAACGAGGAGATCCGCCTCAAGTACCGCTACCTCGACCTGCGACGCGAAGTGATGACGCAGCGTTTGCGACTGCGTCATGCGATCACGCGTGCGATGCGCAGCTTTCTCGATGAGCACGGATTCGTCGATCTCGAGACGCCGATGCTGACCAAGGCGACGCCGGAAGGCGCGCGTGACTACCTCGTGCCGAGCCGCACGCATCCGGGCAAGTTCTTCGCCTTGCCGCAATCCCCCCAGATCTTCAAGCAGCTGCTGATGATGTCGGGCTTCGATCGCTACTACCAGATCGTGCGGTGCTTTCGCGACGAGGACCTGCGCGCCGATCGCCAGCCGGAGTTCACGCAGCTCGACGTCGAGACCTCGTTCCTGAAGCAGGACGAAATCATGGCGCTGATGGAAGCGCTGATGCTGCATCTCTTCAAGACGGTGATGGGCGTGACGATTCCCGGTCCGCTGCCGCGTCTTTCATATCCCGAGGCGATGCGTCGGTTCGGTTCCGATAAGCCTGACCTGCGCAACCCGCTCGAGCTGGTCGACGTGGGCGATCTCGTGAGGGACAGCGAGTTCAAAGTGTTCGCCGGTCCCGCTGCGGATCCGAAAGGACGTGTCGCGGCGCTCCGCGCCCCCGGCGGCGGCAAGCTGTCGCGCAAGGAGATCGACGACTACACCGCTTTCGTGGCGCGCTATGGCGCGAAGGGCCTTGCCTACATCAAGGTGAACGACCACTCGAAGGGTCGCGAGGGCCTGCAGTCGCCGATTCTAAAATTCCTGAGCGATGCAGCGGTCAAGGGCATCCTGGAACGCACGCGCGCGCAAACCGGCGATCTCATTTTCTTCGGCTCCGACACGGCCAAGGTCGTGAACGACTCGCTCGGCGCATTGCGACTCAAGGTTGGCCAGGACCTCGGGTTGGTCGAGGCGGGCTGGCGCCTGCTCTGGGTGATCGACTTCCCAATGTTCGAATGGGATGAGGAGCAGAAGCGGTGGAGCGCGATGCATCACCCCTTCACTTCGCCACGCAATGACGATCCCGCGGCGCTCAAGGCTGATCCCGGCCAGGCCACCGCGAATGCGTACGACATGGTGCTCAACGGCACCGAGTTGGGCGGTGGCTCGGTGCGTATCCATCGCCAGGAAATGCAGTCGGTGGTGTTCGAACTGCTCGGTATCGGTGCCGAGGAGGCGCGCGCGAAATTCGGCTTCCTGCTCGATGCGCTCAGGTTCGGCTGCCCGCCGCACGGTGGCATCGCTTTCGGCCTCGATCGGCTCGCCATGCTGATGGCGGGCGCCGACAGCATTCGCGATGTCATCGCCTTTCCCAAGACCCAGACTGCCGCAGATCCGCTCACCGAGGCGCCGACCGAGGTGAGTGAGCTACAGCTTCGCGAGCTCCACATCCGAGTGCGCACGCCAACAGCCAAGTGAGCGCGCACGACAGGGCCGTCGTCTTTGTCCACGGCCTGTGGCTCACGGGTGTCGAGTCCACGCTGCTGCGCCGGCGTCTGGCGAGCGACCTGCATTGCGACACTTACACGTTTCGCTACCCATCGGTTTCCGCCTCGATGCCGGACATCGTGCGTCGACTCGGTGAGTTCACTTCGCGACTCGATGCCGGCAGCGTGCACTTCGTCGGCCATAGTCTTGGCGGAATCGTTCTGCTGCGTTTTTTCGAGCAGGCGCCGACCGTCCCGCCGGGGCGAATCGTCCTGCTCGGATCCCCCATCCGGGGCAGCCGCGCTGCGCACTACGTCGCCCGCTGGCCGATGGGTGCCGCGCTCATGGGCCAAAATATCGAAGCAGAGGTCCTGAAGGCGCCGGAGCGGCGTTGGCAAGGCGAGCGTGAGCTCGGCGTCATCGCCGGCGATCTGTCACGGGGGATGGGGCGCCTTTTTGGTGAGCTCGGCCGACCCAACGATGGCACGATCTGTGTGGAGGAAACGGACCTTCCGGGCGCTGCCGATCGCATTGTGCTCCCGGTCAGCCACACCGGCATTTTGTTCTCGGCCGAGGCCGCGCGTCAGACGGCCGGGTTTCTGGCAACGGGCAAGTTCAACGCTCGGGCGTCAGCGTAACGCGGCGAGCAGTCGCGCAATGAATTCCGGTCGCTGATCGTCCTTGATCCAACGTACGACGACGACGAGGTCGTGCTGCGGATCGACGTAGATCATGTTGGCGCCGTTGCCCAGATGCATGATCACGTCTTCAGGCGCCGCGGGCACCGGTTTTCGCCCGGTGTTGAGAAACCAGTTCATCACCCCGTAGGTAGGCTGCACATCAGTGGGCGTACTGGCGAAGCGCTGCCACTTCTCTGAATAGATCTGGCGTGTGCCCCACTTGCCTCGATGCAGGCACAGCAAACCAAAGCGTGCCTGGTCCCAGGCGCTGATGAACATGCCCCCGCCCCAGTGGCCCCCTCCCGGCACGGAATGCATGCGCTTGCCGTCGATCTCGACCCAGGAATTCTCGTAGCCTTCCCAGTGCCAGGAGTCGCTGGCGCCGATCGGGTCCATCACCTCGCGTTTCAGAACCTCTGGCAGTGGCTGCTTCCAGACGTGCAGTGCGGCGAGCGCCAGGAGATTGACGCGCACATCGTTGTATTCCCATGCAGCGCCCGGAGCCGCCACAGGAAGTGTGGGCCAGGCGAGCGGATCGTCGCCGCTCGGGCGATCCGCCCAATCGGGTTTCCCCCACAACGTCCCCTGCCAATTGCTCGTCTGCCGCAGAAGTTGATTCCAGGTGATCGGGCGGTTGTGCTCCGATTCGAAGGGCCCAGCCGGAACGTAATTGCGCACCGGATCATCGGCATTGCGGATCAGTTCGCGATCGAGCGCGATGCCGACCAGTGTCGACAGGAAACTCTTGGTCACGCTGAACGTCATGTCGGCGCGATCCGGTTCGCCCCACTTGGTGACGAGATAGCCGTGGCGAATGACGAGTCCGGTCGGCGCCCCGCGCGGCTCGGTCGGGCCGATCTGGGCATCGTAGGGTTCGCGTGCGAAATTCAGCGCCATTGCAAGGCCGAGGTCACGCGGCGCCGGAGATTCCTGTGCGATCGCGAAATCGACGGCCGCCTGCAGTTTCGCCGGATCGAAGCCGGCTTGCTTCGGCGATTGCACCGCCCAGCCGGAACCCACCGGCGGCAAATACTCTGCAGCCTGCGCCGACCAGGTAACCAGGCAGAGAACCGCGACGACCAGGCATCGACCGCATCCGGCGCTTGTCACCTTCATTGCTTCGGTTCCGCCCGTGCCTTGAGTGCGTAAAGGGCTTCGAGCGCCTCGCGCGGTGAGAGCCCGTCGACATCGATACCGCTCAGAGCTTCAATGACCGCATCTGCACTCGCATCGCGGGGCGGCAACTCGAGCGCGAGTTCGCCTTGCGGGCTCGGCGGCGTCTTGCTGTCCCGTTCGCGCTCGAGTGCTTCGAGATATGCGCGCGCTTCCCCGATGACTTCGCGCGGTACTCCGGCGAGTGCCGCGACCTGCAGGCCGTAGCTGCGACTCGCGGGTCCTTCCTTGACGGCGTGCAGAAAGACAAGCTGCTCGCCGTGCTCGGTGGCATCGAGGTGAACGTTCACGCAGCCTTCGGTGCTGTTCGCTAGTGTCGTCAACTCGAAATAGTGCGTTGCGAACAGCGTGTAGGCACGAATGCGCGTGGCGATGTGCCGTGCTGCGGACCACGCCAGTGACAGGCCGTCGAATGTGCTGGTCCCGCGACCGACTTCATCCATCAATACCAGGCTCTTCTCGCTCGCGTTGTTGAGGATGTTCGCGGTCTCGGTCATTTCGAGCATGAAGGTCGACTGGCCGCCGGCCAGATCGTCCGAAGCACCGATGCGCGTGAAGATGCGATCGAAGGGCCCGATCACCGCGTGTTCCGCGGGGACGAAACTCCCCATTCCAGCGAGGATCACGATGAGGGCCGCCTGGCGCATATAGGTCGACTTGCCACCCATGTTGGGCCCGGTGATCACCAGCATGCGTCGCCCGTCGTGCAGCTCGAGATCATTTGGAACGAAGGGCTGCGAGGTGAAGGCTTCGACGACCGGGTGACGGCCCGCAACGATCTCGATGCGCGTGTCCTCGGCGAGCTCGGGCTTCGACCAGCGTAGTGTCACCGCCCGCTCGGCGAGATTGGTGAGCACGTCGAGGGTCGCAAGCGCTGCAGAGGTCGCCTGCAACGTGGGCAGCTCCGCGATCAGGCTGGAGAGCACGGCGTCGTAGAGCTCCCGCTCGCGTGCCAGTGATCGCTCACGTGCGCCGAGCACCTTGTCCTCGAAACCTTTCAGTTCCGGAGTGATGAAGCGTTCAGCCGACTTGACGGTTTGCCGGCGCAGATAGTCCGCCGGAACGCGGTCGGCCTGTGCGCGACCCACCTCGATGAAAAAGCCCTGCACCCGGTTGTAGCCGAGCCTGAGGGTCGAGATGCCCGTGCGCTCACGCTCGCGGCGTTCGAGATCGAGCAGGAATTCCTCGGTGCGACTGCCAATCTGCCGCGACTCATCCAGCTCGGCGTCGTAGCCCACGGCAATGACACCGCCGTCGCGCAGGAAATGTGGCGGCTGATCGGCGATGGCCTTGCGCAGCAGGCCAGCGATTTCAGGGTGCGAGCCAATGCGGCCGCGCAGCTCGATGATGAGCGGCGAGTCGATCTCCACCAGCAGTGCCTGCAAGCCTGGAAGGAGTGCGAGCGCGGCGCGCAGTTGCACCAGGTCGCGAGGCCGGGCTGAACGTAATGCGACGCGCGCGAGAATCCGTTCGACGTCCCCGACCTCACGCAGCATGCGATGGATGTCGGCGAACCGGGCTGTACTGATCAAGGTTGCGAGTGCGTGATATCGATGCGAGAGCACGACCTGGTCGCGGAGTGGACGATGCAACCAGCGGCGCAGCTCGCGTCCACCCATCGAGGTCGCGGTCTGGTCGATCACCGCGGCGAGCGTGCACTCCGGTCGGGCACTGAGAGAAACGTCCAGCTCGAGATTGCGCCGTGTGGCCGGATCGAGGATGAGCGCGTCTTCGCGCGTCTCGATGTTGAGGCCGCGAATGTGCGGCAGCGCGGATTTCTGCGTGTCACGCACGTATTGGAGCAGGGCGCCTGCGGCGCGCACCACGAGCGGCCGATCGGCACAGCCGAATCCCGCGAGATCCCGAGTGCCGAGTTGCGTGGCAAGGAGTCGCGCCGAACTGTCGAGGTCGAAGTGCCACGGCGGCCGTAAGCGGGCCACCGGTCCGGCGGATGGCTTGCTCGATTCCTGGTCCTCACTAAGCAGCAGCTCCGCTGGTTTCAGGCGTTCGATCTCACCTTCGAGTGCATCTGAGCCCGTGCCCTCCAGGACAGTGAATCGTCCGCCCGCAAGATCCAACCACGCGAGCCCGAAACGCTCTCCATCTCGCAGCACTGCGGCGAGCAGCGTGTCGCGCCGTTCATCGAGCAGCGCCTCGTCGGTCACCGTCCCTGGCGTGAGGACGCGAACCACTTGTCGTTCGACCGGCCCTTTGGACTTGGAGGGATCGCCGATCTGCTCGCAAATCGCGACCGATTCGCCCTTGCGGACCAGTCGCGCGAGGTATCCGTCAACGCTGTGGAACGGCACTCCGGCCATCGGGATGGGCTGGCCGGCCGACTGGCCACGCGAGGTGAGCGCAATATCGAGAAGCTTTGCCGCCCGCCGGGCGTCCTCAAAGAAGAGCTCGTAGAAATCCCCCATGCGATAGAAGAGGAGTGCGTCGGGATGCTGCGCTTTGACGCGCAGGTATTGCTGCATCACCGGCGTGTGCTGGGAGATGGATGCGTCCACAGTTCAGCTGCTACGGGGGCCGTCTGTAGCGGGCAAGTTCGTCGAAGCGGGGGCGGGCTGCATCATCGGGGCGCATTGTCCACGCTCAGCCGCCTCGTGGGGAGGGGTCGGGAGTCGAGCGCGACTCATTCCTCTTGTACCCTTGCCGCATGCCCTCGGATCACGAGCTTCGAAGCCTGGCGTTGAGAGTCGGCAGGCACCTGCTGAGCACACGCCGTCGCGTCGTGACCGCAGAGTCCTGTACCGGCGGCTGGATCAGCAAGGCGCTCACGGATATTCCGGGCAGCTCGCAGTGGTTCGAGCTGGCCTTTGTCACCTACAGCAATGCCGCCAAGACCCGCCAGCTCGGCGTGCGCCCGGCCACCCTGGTTCGGCACGGAGCAGTCAGTGAAGCGGTCGCACGCGAAATGGCTCGTGGCGCACTTCGCAAGAGCGGTGCCGAGGTCGCGGTGGCAGTGACTGGCATCGCGGGGCCGGATGGCGGTACGCCTTCGAAGCCCGTGGGGACGGTCTGGCTCTGCTGGGGGGAACGCCGCGGCCGCAAGGTGCACCTGCGGACGCGGAAGATTCGGTTTACCGGCGATCGGAAGGCTGTACGAGCGGGATCCGTCGCGTTGGCGCTGCGTGGCCTGTTGACGTGAAGTTTTCCGGATCGCTCCTCGCTGCGGCGCTGGCAGTCAGTCTCTGTCTGCCGGCTGCGCATGCCGCGGCGCTCGGCGCTCAAGAACAGCAGGTTGCGCGTGCGCAGATCCGCACGCCTGACGAGCTCTATGGTGAGCTCTTCACGCGCGTTCAGATCGAAAGGGTCTTTCCTGACGGCAAGACTTTCGTGGATGCGGTGCCGCGGACCTCGCCGGACACCATTCGGGCCGAGTACGAGCGCTCGAGCCGCGCGCCCGATTTCGACCTGCGAGGTTTCGTCGAGCGAAACTTTGTCGTTCCCGGTGTGACCGCAAGCGGCTATAGCACTAGCCCGGACGAAGACTTGGGCGCTCACATCGATCACTTGTGGTCAGTGCTCGAGCGCCAGCCGGACGTGCCGCAACCTCATTCCTCACTCGTGCCGCTGCCACATCGCTATGTGGTTCCGGGGGGCCGGTTCCGCGAGATCTACTACTGGGATTCCTATTTCACGATGCTCGGACTCGAGCAAAGCGGGCGTCACGACCTCGTGGTCGACATGGTGCAGAATTTTGCCTGGCTCATCGACACTTTCGGGCACGTACCCAACGGCAACCGTAGCTACTACCTGAGCCGTTCCCAACCGCCGTTCTTCGCCGCCATGGTCGAGCTGCTTGCGGAACGAGACGGCGAGCGCGTGTACGCCACCTATCTCCCCCAGCTCGCCCGTGAATACGCGTTCTGGATGGACGGCGTTGCCCGACTGGCGCCAGGCAGCGCCTATCGGCGCGTCGTACGACTCAAGGACGGCACAATCCTGAACAGATACTGGGATGATCGCGAGACGCCGCGCGAGGAGTCCTATCGCGAAGACGTTGAGACCGCGCGGACCTCTACGCGCCCAGCCCATGAGGTTTATCGCAATCTGCGCGCAGCCGCCGAAAGCGGCTGGGATTTCAGCTCACGCTGGTTAGCGGATGGTCGTTCGCTTGCCACGATCAGGACCGTGGAACTGCTGCCCGTCGATCTCAACAGTCTCCTGTATCAACTCGAGCAGACGCTGGCGCGAGCGTATCGGGTGGCGAACGACCCAACTGCGGCGCGCCGGATCAGCGCCCGGGCATGGCAACGGCGCGTGGCCATTCAGCGCCTCTTGTGGAATGGCGAGGACGGGGCGTTCGAGGACTATCTCTGGCGGGATGAACGTCGGCTCGGCCAGCTGACTGCCGTTACTCTCTATCCGCTATTTCTCGGTGTTGCGAGCCTCGAGCAAGCCGATCGCGTCGCTGCCACGGTCCGCGGGCGCCTGCTGCAACCAAACGGGCTCGCGACCTCCATGGTTGAGAGCGGCCAACAGTGGGATGCGCCCAACGGCTGGGCACCTTTGCAATGGATCGCCGTCCAGGGGCTCAACAACTACGGCCACTCGGACCTGGCGCGCGAGATCGCGCTCCGCTGGGCCAGGACGAACATCGCCGCGTTTCGCGCTACGGGAAAGCTGTTCGAGAAGTACGACGTAATCGGCGATGCGGCGGCCGCGGGCGGTGAATATCCGACCCAGGACGGTTTCGGCTGGACCAACGGCGTATTGCGGCAGTTCCTGGTCCTTTATCCTAGCCTTGATGGTCGAGAAGCCCGTCACCCATCGCCTGTTTTTCGCGTTCTGGCCCGATGACTCGATGCGCGAGACCCTGGTGCACGCCACGCGCAAGGCGGCGCGCGCGAGCGGCGGGCGTCCCGTTCCTGCCGAGAACCTCCATTCAACGGTCGTATTTCTCGGCAGCGTGTCCGAGGAGCGGCTGCCGTCGGTCCTCGCGGCCGCCAGTGAGTTCCAGCACGCCCGGTTGCAACTCACTTTCGATCGCCTCGAGCACTGGGCGAAGCCCGCCTTGCTCTGCCTGGGCTGCACCAAGCCGCAGCAGGAGGCTTCGGATCTGGCCGCCTCGCTTTCAAAGCTCCTGATCGGCCAAGGGCTTGCGTCGGACCTCAAGCCTTTTCGTCCGCACATCACCATCGCCCGCAAAGTGACGAGGCCACACGAGGTCGGCTCAGTGCATCCGATTGAGTGGCGCATCGATCAGCTTGCGTTGGTGGAATCAGTCACCGCGCCCGAAGGTCCTCGCTACACAGTCCTGCAGCAGTGGCCGCTGCGAGGCTAAGGCCCCGTCACTTTCGTCGCGATCGCGCTCCATTCAGCGTCTGTGAGCAGGTGTTCTTATGGAATAATGGCGACCTTTTCTGGGGAAGGAATTCAATGGAAGACAATCGCAAGAAGGCACTGGCGGCCGCACTCGGTCAGATCGAAAAGCAGTTCGGCAAAGGCACCGTCATGCGCCTGGGCGATGCTCCTGCGTCCTGGGACGTCGAGACTGTATCGACCGGCTCGCTCGGCCTAGATATCGCGCTCGGCGTCGGCGGCGTGCCGCGCGGCCGCGTAGTCGAAATCTACGGGCCCGAATCTTCTGGCAAGACCACGCTGACCCTCCAGATCATCGCCGAGGTGCAGAAACTGGGTGGTACTGCCGCCTTCGTCGATGCCGAGCACGCGCTTGATCCCTCGTACGCTGAAAAACTTGGTGTCAACAGCAATGACCTGCTGGTTTCACAACCCGACACGGGCGAACAGGCGCTCGAGATCACCGACATGCTGGTGCGCTCCGGCGCGGTCGATATCGTCGTAGTGGATTCGGTCGCTGCGCTGACCCCGAAAGCCGAGATCGAGGGTGAGATGGGCGAGATGCAGCTCGGGCTCCATGCCCGCCTCATGTCGCAGGCCTTGCGCAAGCTCACGGGCAACATCAAGCGCTCGAACACGATCGTCATCTTCATAAACCAGATCCGCATGAAGATTGGCGTGATGTTCGGCAACCCAGAGACCACGACCGGCGGCAATGCACTCAAGTTCTATGCTTCGCTGCGCCTCGATATCCGGCGTATCGGCGCGATCAAGAACGGCGAGGAAGTCGTCGGCAGCATGACGCGTGTCAAAGTGGTGAAGAACAAGGTGGCGCCGCCCTTCCGGGAGGCCGAGTTCGAGATCATGTACGGCAGCGGCATTTCGCGCGCCGGCGAGATCATCGACCTGGGGTCTTTGCACAACATCATCGAAAAGTCCGGCTCCTGGTACAGCTACAACGGCGAGCGCATCGGCCAGGGCAAGGACAATACGCGTGCCTACCTGCAGCAGAACCCGCAGATCGCGGCAGAGATCGAAGCCAAGCTGAGAGAGCGGCTCATGCCGAAGCGCGGCAACGAGGCGCGAGGTGAGGCTGCGGGCTAAAAGAGCCAGGCGAGCGCTGGAGCCAGAAGCCACAGGCGACCCGCGCTCCATTCGGCAGGCAGCACTCGGACTCCTGGCGCGGCGCGACTACGCCTCGTCGGAGCTCGGACGCAAGCTGAAGGAGCTCGGTTTCGACGCTCCAGCAATCCCTCCGGTTCTCGAGGAACTCGCACGCGAGCGATTGCTCGACGACGATCGTTTCATCGAACACTTCGTTTCGTATCACGCCGCCCGGGGACAGGGCCCGATTCGCATCGCCGCCGAGTTGCGTCAGCGATCGATGCCGTCGGAATCCATTGAGCAGCACCTGGATGCTGTCTCGGACTGGCAAGAGCGTGCGCGCACCGCGAGACGCAAGAAGTTCGGCTCGGGGGTCCCGAAGGATTTCAAATCGCGTGCCCGGCAGGCGCGATTTCTTGAGTATCGTGGCTTTTCGGCGGAGCATATCCGCGCCGCGCTTCAGGGAGATGTCGCGGCCGAAGACTGACAACGAAGCCCAGCACGGCGTAACCCGCTGACGGGCCGTACATTCCCAGAATCGGCTCGCGTATCATGTCCCGCTCTCCGGGGCGCGACGCGACGGTATGAAAGCGAGCGGAACAGAATCAAAGGCCTTCAGCAGCAACGAGCTGCGCAAGCTCTTTCTCGAGTACTTCGAAAAGCAGGGCCACACGGTCGTGCCCTCGAGCTCGCTCGTGCCCGGGAACGATCCAACGCTGCTCTTCACCAATGCGGGCATGGTGCAATTCAAGGATGTGTTTCTCGGGAAGGAGAAGCGCAATTACGTTCGCGCGGCGAGCAGTCAACGCTGCGTGCGGGCAGGTGGCAAACACAACGATCTCGAAAACGTTGGCTATACAGCGCGCCATCACACCTTCTTCGAAATGCTGGGTAACTTCAGTTTCGGCGACTACTTCAAGCGCGAAGCGGTCCTGTTCGCATGGGAGCTGATTACGTCGAAAGACTGGCTCGGCATCGACCCGCAGCGGCTGATGGTGACGGTCTACAAGACCGACGATGACGCCTACAAGGCATGGACCCGGGACGTCGGGGTGCCACCTGAGAGGATCGTGAGGATCGGCGACAAGCCGGGCGGCGGCTCGGACAACTTCTGGCAGATGGGTGAGACCGGTCCGTGCGGCCCTTGCAGCGAGATTTTCTACGACCACGGGCCTGCCATCGCCGGCGGACCGCCCGGAAGTGTCGATTCGGAAGGAGACCGATGGGTCGAGATCTGGAATCTCGTCTTCATGCAGTTCGATCGGTCTGCGGAAGGCGTGCTCACGCCCTTGCCCAAGCCCTCTGTCGACACGGGTATGGGGCTCGAACGCATTGCCGCCGTTATGCAGGGCGTGCACTCGAACTACGAAATCGACCTGTTTCGCGATCTCATCAAGGCCGCTGCGGAGCTTGCGGGTACTACGGATCTCAGCTCCAGCTCGCTACGCGTGATTGCCGATCACATCCGAGCGTGTTCGTTTCTGATCGTCGACGGCGTGCTGCCGTCGAACGAGGGCCGCGGCTATGTGCTCCGCCGTATCATCCGGCGCGCCATTCGTCATGGGTATCAGCTCGGGATCCGCGAACCGTTTTTCTACAAGCTGGTTGCGCCTCTCGCGCGCGCCATGGGCGGCGCTTACCCGGAACTCTCCAAGGGGCGCCAGCATGTCGAGCGCGTCCTCGAGCAGGAGGAACTGCGCTTCGCCGAGACGTTGTCGACTGGCATGGGCCTGTTGGAAGAGGCGATTCGCAGCGCCCGCGGCAAGACCATTCCAGGCGATGCCGTCTTCAAGCTCTATGACACATTTGGGTTTCCAACTGACCTCACGGCAGACATCGCGCGCGAGCGCGGGCTCAGCATCGATGAGGCGGGCTTCGAGAAGGCGATGGAAGCGCAGCGAGAACGGGCGCGTGCCGCGAGCAAGTTCGGCGTCGAATTGCGCGGCGGCGTGAGCGTCGAGGGCCGCACCGATTTCTCCGGCTACGACGGACTGACAGACCAGGGACGGGTTGTTGAAGTTATCAAGGGCGGCACCAAGGTCGAGCGGCTGCGGGCGGGTGAGGAAGGCCAGGTGATCCTCGATCGCACGCCGTTCTACGCCGAGGCTGGCGGACAGGTCGGCGACCAGGGTCATCTCACCGCCCCGGGTGCGCGGTTCGAAGTGCTCGACACGCAAAAGCTTGGCAACGTCCACGCACACATCGGCAAGCTCCAGCAGGGTGAGATCAAGGTAGGCGATGTCCTCACAGCGCAGGTCGACGGTGAGCGACGCCGCGCGACCATGCTCAATCACACCGCGACACACTTGCTGCATGCCGCGCTGCGCAAGGTTCTCGGAACTCATGTCACCCAAAAAGGCTCGCTGGTGGCGCCGGACCGACTGCGATTCGATTTCTCTCACTACCAGGCGCTGACGCCCGCGGAGCTCACGGAGATTGAACGCCTGGTTAATGCTCAGATTCGCGAGAACGCGCCCGCACGAGACCGATGTCATGCCTTTCGACCGGGCGGTCGAGGCGGGCGCGATGGCTTTGTTCGGTGAGAAGTACGAAAGCGATGTACGGGTGCTCAAGGTCGGCGAGTTTTCCATGGAGCTTTGTGGCGGGACGCACGTAAAGCGTGCAGGCGATATCGGTTTCTTCAAGATCATCGGCGAATCGGGGATCGCTGCTGGCGTGCGCCGTATCGAGGCGCTTGACGGGCGAAGGCGCCGTGGCGTGGGCGGAGTCGAGCGATGCGCTGCTGCGCGACGTCGGCGCGCTGGTGCGTGGGGGGCGGGAAGACCTCAAGGAAAAGATCGAGCAGCTTCTTGAGCGGTCGAAGAGGTTGGAAAAGGAAATCCAACAGCTCAAGGGCAAACTCGCGAGCGGGCAGGGCGGTGATCTTTCGAGTTCCGCGCGCGAAGTCAACGGTGTGAAAGTGCTCGCGACGCGAGTCGACGGCGCCGATGCGCGCGCATTGCGTGATGCCGTCGATCAGCTGAAGAACAAATTGAAGTCCGCGGTGATCGTGCTCGCTTCGGTCGAAGGGGCAGACAAGGTGTTGTTGGTTGCCGGCGTCACGGCGGACCAGACGCAGAAGATCAAGGCTGGCGACCTCATCGGCAGCGTCGCGCAGCAAGTCGGCGGGCGCGGCGGTGGCCGCGCCGACATGGCGCAGGCTGGCGGCACAAATCCCGCCGCGCTCGATGCCGCGCTCGCGAGTGTCGAGGCATGGGTACGCGAACGTCTTGGCGCGTGAATCGCGTCGTGCCCCTAATTGTCCAGAAATATGGCGGTACGTCGGTCGGGTCGCTGGATCTGATTCGTCGCGTCGCTGAGCGTGTCCACGCTGCGTGCAGCAATGGCACACAAATCGTTGTGGTTGTATCCGCCATGGGGGATAGCACCGATCGCCTCGTAGACCTTGCGAGGGGCATCTGCGGTGAGCCCGACGCGCGCGAAATGGACGTGCTCCTCTCGACCGGCGAACAGGTTTCGATGGCACTGCTTTGCATGGCAATGCGCGCACGGGGCTGCTTGGCTCGCTCATACACCGGCCCGCAGGTTCGAGTGCTGACCAGCAACGTGCACGGTCGCGCCCGCATCGTGGACGTCGAGACGCAGCGCCTGAGAGCCGATCTCGACGCTGGCCTGGTTCCGGTTGTCGCCGGCTTCCAGGGCGTGGACGAGGACGGCGATATCACTACCATCGGCCGTGGCGGCTCCGACACGACGGCCGTCGCGCTCGCGGTAGCCCTGCATGCCGATGAATGCCAGATCCTTACGGACGTCGATGGCGTCTACACCACCGATCCGCGCATGGTGCCGCAGGCGCGGCGCCTCGATCGGGTGACCTTCGATGAAATGCTCGAGCTCGCTGGCCAGGGCTCACGCGTTCTGCATCTGCGCTCGGTGGAGTTCGCAAGCAAGTACAATGTGCCGCTGCGCGTCGCATCGAGCTTCGCGCCCGGACCCGGAACGCTGATCTGTCGCGAGGAACCGAGAGTGGAAGCGCCCGTCGTTTCAGGTATCGCATTCAATCGCGACGAAGCGGAGATCACCGTTGCTGGTGTGCCGGACGTCCCCGGCACCGCGCATCGCCTGCTGCGCCCGGTTTCCGATGCGAACATAGAATTGGACATGATAGTGCTCAACGCACCGCGCGACGGCAGAGTAGATCTCACCTTCACGGTGCATCGTGATGACTATGCTGCAGCGCTCAAGCTGGTCGCAGCCGCGGCCGCGACCTTGGGCGGCGCAAGCGTCAGCGGTCATAACGATGTTGCGAAACTTTCAGTAGTTGGAGTCGGCATGCGTTCGCACGCGGGCGTCGCGACCCGTCTGTTCGAAACGCTGGCGCGCGAGCAGATCAATGTGCGTCTCGTTTCCACATCCGAAATCAAGATATCGGTGCTGGTCGATGAGCCCGCGTTGGAGCGCGGCGTCCGGAGCCTTCACACGGCATTCGGACTCGACCGAGAAAAACCACACGTAACTGCCTGATTCCGATATTTTGTGTCGGCGGTCCCACGCACCGCCGCGTACATTCCTTCCGCAAACACGTTGAGTGAAATTGAGCCTGGTTCAGCTCTACGCTGAATTGTCGTTTACCTTTTTCTCACTAATTTTTGTGTGCTGGTACGGTGTCAAATGTGCGCATTGCCGCTAGAATCTGGCGCGCCTTGAAACAAGATCGGCCGACGCAAAGGCCGACTAAATGCGGTGCGCAGGGGAGCTGCGGGGGCAGAAGGACCGAGCGCCGCATCATAAGGAGTGATAACGATGTTGATTCTGACCCGGCGCGTAGGCGAGACAGTGATGATTGGTAACGACGTCACCGTCACAGTCCTCGGCGTCAAAGGCAACCAAGTGCGGATCGGCGTGAATGCACCGAAGGAAATCGCGGTGCATCG
Organism: uncultured Gammaproteobacteria bacterium; assembly: GCA_963724625.1. GTDB lineage: Bacteria > Pseudomonadota > Gammaproteobacteria > Steroidobacterales > Steroidobacteraceae > DATBVX01. The sequence goes on from CAVRVO010000003.1 coordinate 511,684, forward strand.
CGAAGAGATCTACGAGCGCATCAAGCGCGAAGCACAGAACGGCGGCGGCCAGGTCGTGCGCGGGCAGTTCGGCTCGGGCACCGAAGGCAAGGGCTGACGCGCTCGAATTGACACTGCCTTTACCTACTCATAGCGCTGCCAGTATCATTCGCGCCCTTGCTCTTGGCAGGGGTGCCGAGGCTTTTCTCCCTCATGGCGCCCGGCCCCACGCACGGAGAGATGGCCGAGTGGTCGAAGGCGCGCCCCTGCTAAGGGCGTAAGGGTCAAAAGCCCTTCGAGGGTTCGAATCCCTCTCTCTCCGCCATTCTCACCTTATGAGTGCGCCGCGCCATGCCGCCACGTACGAACTTGCTGTAATACACAACAGCGCTGTGGAATCGTCGTTCATTGAACGGAGGAAATACTGTGTCCACTCCTGCCAGACAGACAGTTCAGGGCGTACATGCAGAAATACGACGGGTTTTCGATCTCCAGCAGTCTCATCAATGGGAGATGAAAGCCACTACCGCCGAGGAACGGAAAGAGAAACTGAAGAAGTTGAAATCGGCGGTGGAGGCTCACGGCGATGAGATCGTGGCGGCGGTGAAACAGGACACTCGCAAGCCTGAAGGCGAAATCAAGGTGACGGAGATCCTGGGCGTCATCGGCAACATCCAGAGGAACATCGACAATCTCGACGAGTGGATGAAACCCGTCGAAGTGATTCCCTCCCAGAACAAGAACGACACGGCGCGGATCGTCTACGAGGCGCGAGGTGTGTGCCTCATCCTGGGCCCCTGGAACTTTCCGCTCGGACTGACCATGGGTCCTCTCGCGGCCGCTGTCGCCGCCGGAAATTGCTGCATGGTCAAGTTGACCGATCTCTGCCCGGCGACCGCCCGAGTCGCAGCGAAAATCATCAAGCAGGCGTTCGACGAAAAAGAAGTCGCCTTGTTCGAAGGCGGTGTCGATGTGGCAACCGCGTTGCTCGACCTGCCGTTCGACCACATATTCTTCACGGGAAGCACGCGAGTAGGAAAGCTGGTCATGGCGGCGGCGGCGAAGAACCTGGCCACCGTAACTCTGGAACTCGGAGGGAAATCACCCGTCATCGTCGATGAAGGTGCGGATGTGAAGAAGGTCGCAGCGGATCTGGCGGCAGCCAAGCAATTCAATGGCGGGCAAGCCTGCATCAGCCCCGACTATGTGTTCATCAAGGAGCAGCAGAAGAGCGCCTTGATCGAGGAGTTTCGAGCGAAGGTCAAGCAGAATCTCTACCGGGACGACGGAAGCATCAAGAAGGAAAGCATCGCCCAGATCGTCAACGATCAGAATTTCGTCCGAATCAAGAAACTCTTCGATGATGCCGTTGCCAAGGGCGCCAAGATCGCCGTGGGTGGCACGCTGGAGCAGGCCGACCGCACGATCCATCCGACGATGCTCATCGATGTCACGCCTGACATGCAGATCATGCAGGAGGAAATCTTCGCGCCGATCGTGCCGGTCATGACTTACAAGAACATCGACGAGGTCATCGAACACATCTCGGGCCGTGCCAAGCCGTTGGCGCTCTACATCTACAGCAACGATAGAAACAACATCGACAAGATACTCAGCAGGACTTCATCGGGCGGCGTGACGATCAACGGATTCTTCTCTCATTACCTGGAAAGCCAGTTGCCGTTCGGTGGTGTCAATCAAAGCGGCATGGGCAGCTATCACGGCGTCTTCGGGTTCAAGGCGTTCTCTCATGAGCGCGCAATCTACATACAGGAGAGTCGATAGACGCCGTCCTCCTAGTTTCGGGAAATTGTCGGGAGACACTCCCGGACCTTCGTCCTGCACCGAGATGAGATTAGTTTTCGCGCGTCGCTGCACCGCGCCGCCGGCGTGGGAATGTTGAATCGCATTCCCCAGCAGATTCTTCAACAGGGTGAAAAGAGTGCCTCGATCCGCTCGGAGCAGTGTTAGTCCCGGTTCCACTACCGCCTGCATTCTCACGCCTCGCTGATTGGGCGATTCGTTCGAGGTAGTTCATGACTTCGGAGATGAGGCACTCGGCATCCACCATCGCTACGTCGCGCTCCTTAGGGCCTGGGGATCGCCGAGTCGATTGAATCTGCATCACGATGGGGTCGATTTGGGGGAAGGCGGCCGGCAACGCAGCGCGCGCTCGGCCTCTCCTTGCATGCCGCCAATCCGTGTGTTACATACTGAACCACATGGTTCAGTATACCCGGACCCGCTTCGATGCCTCGTTCGCCGCGCTCTCGGACGCCACCCGACGCGGCGTTCTGGAGCAGCTCGGCCGTGCAGACGCTTCAATCACGGACCTTGCCGAGAAATTCCACATCACCCTCACGGGCATGAAGAAGCATGTCAGCGTCTTGGAGCAGGCGGGGCTCGTCACCACGGAGAAGGTCGGGCGCGTGCGGACCTGCAAGCTCGGCCTGCGCCGACTGGAGGAAGAGGCGGCATGGATCGAGAGGTACCACCAGCTCTGGGACGCCCGCTTCGACGAACTGGACAAGGTTGTCGAGGAACTGAAACGGAAGGAGAAGGTCGATGGACGCAAGAAGAGAGAGTGAGCCCACCCCCATGAAGAACCGCACGACAGTGGAACGGAAATCCGAGCGTGAGCTAGTCGTTACGCGAACCTTCGACGGCCCGGCGCGCATCGTGTTCGAGGCGTGGACCAAGCCCGAGCTGTTCAAGCGGTGGTGGGCGCCAAAGTCGACAGGCGTGCCTCTGCTTTCCTGCGAGATGGATGTTCGTGTCGGAGGCAGATACCGTGTTGAGTTTGGCCACGAAGCCTCAAAGTCTATGGCATTCTATCGGTAAGTACATCGAAGTGACACCGCACTCGCGCCTCGTCTGGACGAATGAGGAAAGTGATGACGGCGCCGTGACCACGGTGACCTTCGAGGAAAAAGGCGACAAGACGCTGCTGGTCCTGCACGAACTCTATCCCTCGAAGGAAGCTCTCGACGAGGCCATCGCCGGGATGGAGGATGGGATGCCCGAGCAGTTCGAGCAATTGGACGAGCTTCTCGTCACCCTGAGCGCGAGCGCGGGACGGTCATGAAGTCGTCGATCTCGCGGTCGGCCGCCTGGCAAGACTGGGCCGTTGGTCGGGGCGATGCCATCACGTGTCAACTCGAGGCGCGCCAGCCGCTGTCCGCGCGCACCACGTGCGAATCGCGCACGCGGCGAGTGTAGCCAATGCGATCGAAGTACTCCAAGATCTGGATTGCGCGCTTGCGGCCCAGCCCGACCGCATCGCGATAGCGAGCGGCATCTACGGCACCGCGCTCCTGCGCGAGCGCGCTCACGACATTGGCGAGTTCACCGATGCGTTCGCGGTCGTAGAATAGATCATGCACGACCTGATACACGGCGCCCTGCGTGACCAGCTTGCGTAACAACTGGCGCACTCGCTCCTCTGGCTCGCGCACCGCGGCCGCCAGATCCCGCACCCAGGGTGGATCGAAGCGCCCGGCCGCGATCAGCGGTTGCAGTTTTCGCGCGAGTGCTTGATCGCCCTCCGAGAGCGTGACCGTGTGTTCCGGCAGATGCAGCCACGGGCCGCAGCGCATCACGATGCGCTCGTGCGCCAGCTGGTTGATCAGTGCTCTCCACAGCGCGTCGGACAGGTGGGGCAGGGCGATACGGCGTAGCCGTCCGATATCGGGACCCGGTTCATCGGGCGCCTCCGCATGGAAATCGCGCAAGGCGGTCACCGCACACTCACGCAACGCGTGCCAATGCGAGACGAGCAGGACGAAGCGCTCGTGGCCGGTGTCGACCGTGATGGCGTCCGGCGGCAGCGAAATGCGTGCAGGCGGGTGGCCGGTCAATTGCACCAGAACGCTCATCTTTACGCCGTACAGCGCATGCTGCAGCAACGGCGCGACGCCATCTCCAGCGATCATCCGCTCAAGCGCACCGAGATAACGCAGGCGCTCCGCCGAGCGCCGCTTTCGCGCTGGCGCAAAGGGATCAAGTACCACGCCGCCGCCCACGGTGTGGGTCGCCTGCGCGTCGCGTGCAATGAAGCGGTCGCCGGGTATTGCGCAGATCGGCGCGTCGAAAACCAACTGGACCCGGGCCGACTCGCCGGCGGACAAGCTCTCAGACTCCAACAAGACGACGTGGGCCATACAGTGTGCTGTGCCAAGATGAACATGCACCGGCGACCAGGAGCGGAGTGTGAGTCGGCTGTCTGCAAGCAGGCGCAAACGAACGTCGACGCGCGTTGTCGGCGCAAGTGCGTGCGGGTCGGCGAGCCAGTTGCCGCGCGAGATGGTGCTCTTTTTGACGCCAGCCAGATTGAGCGCGCAACGCTGACCCGCTTGCCCACTTTCGGAGGTCCGGTTCTGCGTGTGGATGCTGCGTACTCGGACCTGCATCCCCGCTGGCATCACAGCCACCGTGTCGCCCGTGCGCACCTGCCCCGAGAACACCGTTCCGGTAACGACGGTTCCGTGACCCGGCAGCGTAAAGACACGATCCACCGCAAGGCGAAACAATCCTTCGCCGTGCCGCTCTGATATCCGCGCAGCCATGTCGTGCAGGTAGTAGCGGAGCGACGTCGTCCCCGGATCATCCGGCGCCGTGGCATTGAGTGGAAAGATCGGAGCGTCACTCAGTCTCGTGGATGCGAGCGCGGCCGTCACCTCGGAATTTACTTGACTCAGGCGTTCGCTATCGACCCGATCTGCTTTGCTCAATGCCACCGCACCGTGCGACACACCGAGCAGCTCGAGAATGGCCAGGTGTTCGCGCGTTTGTGGCATCACGCCATCGTCGGCCGCGACCACCAGGAGCGCGAAATCGAATCCGCACGCGCCCGCGACCATCGTATGCACCAGCCGCTCGTGGCCCGGCACATCGATAAAACCCAGTACATCGCCGTTATCGAGCGGCGTATAGGCGTAACCGAGCTCGATAGAGATGCCGCGCGCCTTTTCTTCCTTGAGGCGATCGGTGTCCACGCCGGTCAGCGCGCGCACCAGCGTCGTCTTGCCGTGATCGATGTGCCCGGCAGTGCCGACGATCATGGACGCAACTCGCTCCACTGCTCGGCAAGCGGCGCGTCCACACGTTAACCTTGAGGGTGCTGCCAGAGCAGCGGATTGCCGCTGCCGCGGTGATAGCCTGCTTCGCTCAGCAGCAGATCGAGCGCCAGGCTGGCGAGGTCGTCCGCCACCGGCTCCACACCCGCGTCTTTCTCCTGGTACAGAATCTTGCGATAGGTCCGGCAACTGTCGCAAGACTCCGCGCGGATGGCCTCCGATCCGCCCTCGATCGAATGATAGGCGACGCCCTTGGTCGCCTCGCACTGGCTGCACTTGATGCGCACCATGTGCCATTCCGTGGCACACAAGGGGCAGTGCAAAAAGCGATAGCCCTGAGAACGATTGTCGGTGCGCACTACGCTGGCGACCGGAAGCGTACCGCACATCGGACACACTCCGGGGACGTCGAGTTCGGCAACGTCGTCAGCGCTGAGTCGGCTCGCCAGGTCCACCCAGTAGACCTGCAACGCGGCCATCACGAACGGCGCGGCTGCCGCGTCGATTCCGGTGGTCTGCGCTGCCAACAACGCATCGGCCTGAGTCTCGAGCAGCTCGGGTTGCGAGCGACGCAGCCGGCCGCACACCTCATGTACGCTGGCCGGAAAGCTCGGTAGCGGCGCGACGGAATCGCAAAGCTGTTCCAGTAGATCGCGCCATGAGTGCTCGCGCGCCAAGCCGACGGCGTGAATGAGTGGCATGCGGTGCGCCCGTGCCTGCGCGAGCTGCTCGGTGCTCGGCAGTGTCGCCTTGAAGCTCGCGAGTGCCGTTTGCTGGCCATCGGCGATGGTTGCCATCAGGCGCAGATAATCACCGATGGCGTGGTGATCGCTGAGCTGTCGCAGGCGCTCCGCACGCGTTGTAAACACGCTGTTTCGATCGGGCAGGCGAATCCGTGGAATCGCTCGCTGCGCGAACGCCTCGATCTGACCGGGCTGGAGAATCCGTTGCACTGGCTCGACCGCGTGGATGCGAATTGGCTCGCATTGCCGCCAGTCAGTATAGGCGACAGGTGCCGAAATCCGGCACCCTCCTGGGTTACTTGGTGATTTGGCGGAACCAGGCCCGGTGATGCTTCCAGGCCCAGCCCGGAGTCACGGTGCCCCGCGTCATTGCCTCGATTGAGCCCTTCACCCAGATCGCGGCGTAAATGTGCACGACGATTGCGCAGACCAGCACGAATGCGCTCGTCGCATGCACGATCCCGGCCAGGCGAATGACTCCAACGGAAAAATACATCGCAAAATACGCGCGCCAGATGACGAGGCCGGACAGGAGCAAGCCGACCAGGCAAACGACGATCACGTAGAACAAGAGCTTCTGCGCCGCGTTGTAGCGTCCCACCTCGGGGAGCTTTTCTTCACGATTGTTGACGACATCCTTCATCTGCCGCAGCCATTGCCAATCGCGGTCCTGCAGCCGATTGTCCTTCCAGACCCTCGCCGCCAGGAACAGGAACGCAAGCATCATGATCAGCCCGATGAGCGGATGCAGGATGCGCGTCCACGTCCCGCCGCCGAAGAAGTTGCTCAGCCAGAAGAGCGCAGGATGAAACAGCGCCAGGCCCGACAACGCGGCCAGCACAAAGACCATCGCGACGATCCAGTGATTGGTGCGCTCGCCCGCGGTGTAACGCTCGATGAGGCGACGATCGGGATCACTCATGAGGCTTCTCCAGTGCGCGCGCGGCTGCCTGCTCGTCGCGCTCGTCGGTCTCGTTGCGGCCGACGCGAATGTAGTGGAAGAAGCCGGCCAGTGCGGTCAGCAGCATGAGCCCGAGCGAGATCGGCTTGGCGGCGCCCTTCCACAACCCGACCATGGAGCTGATGTGCGGATCAGCCGGCAGATCGTTGTACAGCTGGGGCTGGTCGGCGTGATGCAGCACGTACATGACATGCGTGCCACCCACTCCGGCCGGGTCGTACAGCCCGGCCTTATCGAAACCGCGTGACTTCAGATCTTCGATGCGCTCGGCTGCGTGCTGCTTCATGTCTTCCTTGGTGCCGAAGACGAGCGCCCCTGTGGGACAGGCCTTTATACAGGCCGGCTCGAGTCCCACCGCCACGCGATCGGAGCACAAGGTGCACTTGTAGGCTTTATGGTCCTTCTTCGAGATCCGCGGGACGTCGAAGGGACAGCCGGCGATGCAATACCCGCAGCCGATGCAGTTCTCCTCGTGGAAATCGACGATACCGTTGGCGTACTGCACGATTGCACCCGGCGCCGGGCACGCTTTCAGGCAGCCTGGGTCCGCACAATGCATGCAGCCGTCCTTGCGGATCAGCCACTCGAGATCGCCTTTCGGGTTCTCGTATTCGGCAAAGCGCATCAGCGTCCACGACTGGTCGCTGAGATCGGGCGGGTTCTGGTAGGCGCCGACGTTGGTACCGATCTCGTCGCGCAGGTCGTTCCATTCCATGCACGCCGTCTGGCACGCCTTGCAGCCGATGCATTTCGATACGTCGATCAGCTTGGCCACAGTGCCGGTGTGCGACTCGCGCACGCCAGGCGAGGGTGTCGTGGTCGCGGAACGCCGCACGATGTCGAGGGATTGCAGTGCCATGTTCGCTCTCTACGCTTTCTCGACTTTGACCAGGAATGACTTGAATTCGGGCGTTTGCGCGTTGGCGTCGCCAACCACGGGCGTCAACGTGTTGGTCAGAAAACCCGGTTTCGCCAGGCCGGTGAAGCCCCAATGGATCGGTATGCCCACGGTGTGCACCATCTTGCCGTCGACCGTCAGTGACTTGATGCGCTTGGTGACGACGGCCACCGCCTGGATGAAGCCGCGATTCGACGTGACCCGCACGCGATCGCCCGCCGTCACGCTGATCTCCTTGGCCAGCGCTTCACCGATTTCGACGAACTGCTCAGGTTGGACGATCGCATTCAGCCGCACGTGCTTGGTCCAGTAGTGAAAGTGCTCGGTGAGGCGATAAGTCGTGGCCACATGTGGAAACTGCTCGACCTTGCCGAATGCCTGACGGTCGTCGTCGAACACGCGAGCCGCCGGGTTGCTCGTGGCCTGCGCCTTGTTCGAGTTCAGCGGGTTGTAGCCGAGCGGCGTTTCGAACGGTTCGTAGTGCTCTGGGAACGGGCCCTCGGCCATGTTCGCGCGCGCGAAGAACCGCGCCACGCCCTCGGCGTTCATGATGAAGGGTCCCATGCCGTTCGCGGGATTCTCATCCGCCTTGAAGTCGGGCACGTCCGCACCGGTCCATGCGGCGCCGTTCCAGCCGATCAGCTTGCGCGAGGGATTGAACGGCTTGCCGCTGGCATCGCATGAGGCGCGGTTGTAGAGCACGCGCCGGTTCGCTGGCCACGCCCAGGACCAATTGAGCGTCTGACCAATGCCGGTCGGATCGGAATTGTCGCGCCGGGCCATGAGGTTCCCGGCCGGACCCCACGAGCCGCAGAAGATCCAGCACCCGCTCGCGGTGCTGCCGTCGTCGCGCAGTTCAGCGAAGCCGGCGAGCTGCTCGCTGGCCTTGCGCGTGACCTTGGTCGGATCTTTCGGATCAACGAGGTCCTTGAGCGCCTTGCCGGAATATTCCCTGGCGATCTCTTCGGCCGTTGGGCTGTCCGGATTGGCGTAAGCCCACGCCAGCTTGGTGATCGGTTCGGGGAATGCGCCTCCCTCGTTCTGGTAAGACGTGCGCAAGCGCGTGAACAAGCCCGCCATGATTTCGAGGTCGCTGCGCGCTTCGCCCGGTGGTGCCGCGCCTTGCCAGTGCCACTGGAGCCAGCGTCCCGAATTCACCAGCGCGCCTTCTTCTTCGGCGAAGCAGGTGGTCGGCAGACGGAATACCTCAGTCGGGATCTTGCTTGGATCGACGTCATTGTGCTCGCCGAAATTGCGCCAGAATTCGGAGGTCTCCGTCGCCAGTGGATCCATGATCACGAGGAACTTCAGCTTGGCGAGCGCCGCCGTCATCTTCGCCTTGTTCGGTGCGGCGGCCAGAGGGTTGAAACCTTGCGCGATGTAGCCGTTGATCTTCCCCTGGTGCATCAGTTCGAACACCTGCAGCATGTCGTACGGCTTGTCGATCTTGGGCAGGTAGTCGTAACCCCAGTGGTTGTCGGCCGTGGCCGCATCGCCCCACCAAGCCTTCATCAGGCTGACGAAGAACTTGGGGAAGTTCTGCCAGTAGCTCAACTGGTTCGGTCGCAGCGGCTTCAGGGTGCGCGCCGCGATGTACTTGTCGCAGTCCTGCTCCTTTTCCCGCGGCAGGTTCATGTAGCCCGGCAGCAGATCGGACATGAGACCCAGGTCGGTCAGGCCCTGGATGTTCGAATGCCCTCGCAGAGCGTTCATGCCGCCGCCGGCGACGCCGATGTTTCCCAGCAGCAGTTGCACCATCGCGCCGCAGCGGATCATCTGCGCGCCGACCGAGTGCTGTGTCCAGCCGAGCGCATACAGGAACGTGGTGGCACGTGTCGGCGTGGCAGTCGAAGCGAGCATGTCGCACACGGTCAGGAACTTGTCCTTGGGCGTGCCACAGACGCGCTCGACCATCTCCGGTGTGTAGCGAGCGTAGTGCTGCTTCATCAGGTTGTAGACGCAACGCGGATGCGCGAGCGTGGGATCGGTCTTGACGTAGCCGTCCTCGCCCATCTCGTAGTCCCAGGTCGACTTGTCGTAGCTGCGCTGCTCCGCGTCGTACCCGGAGTAGAGGCCATCCTCGAACGCGTAGTCGTCGCGCACAATGAAGGTGAGATCGGTATAGCTCCTTACATACTCGTGCTGGATCTTGTCGTGGGCGAGCAGATAGCTGATGACACCGCCGAGGAAAACGATGTCGGTGCCGGTGCGGATCGGCACGTACACGTCGGCCACCGAGGCGGTACGCGTGAAGCGCGGATCGACGACGATCAACCTGGCCTTGTTGTGCGCCTTCGCTTCAATGACCCACTTGAAGCCGCACGGATGCGCTTCGGCGGCGTTGCCGCCCATGACGAGGACGATGTCGGCATTCTTGATGTCGACCCAGTGATTCGTCATCGCTCCACGGCCAAACGTCGGGGCAAGACCTGCCACCGTCGGGCCGTGTCACACACGCGCCTGATTGTCGAAGGCTAAAATGCCGAGGCTGCGCACCACTTTGTGCGTCAGATAGCCCACCTCGTTGCTGCTCGCGGAAGCCGCCAGCATGCCGGTCGTGAGCCAGCGATTGACGGTCAGGCCGTCCGCGGTCTTCGCGACGAAGTTGGCGTCGCGATCCTGTTTCATCAGAGCTCGCGATTCGACCCAGCGCGTCGTCCCAGGAGATGCGCTCCCACTTGTCGGAGCCCGGCGCACGGTATTCCGGGTACTTGAGCCGGCTCGGGCTATGAATGAAATCGATCAGCGACGCACCCTTGGGACACAACGTGCCGCGGTTGACCGGATGGTCGGGATCGCCCTCGATGTGGAAGATGCTGGACTCGGCGTTCTTGGCGCGGTCACCCAGGCTGTACATCAGGACGCCGCAGGCGACGGAGCAGTACGGACAGGTGTTGCGTGTTTCGGTGGCGCGCGCGAGCTTGAATTCGCGCACCTCAGCGAGTGCTTCGGTGGGGGAGAAGCCCATCAGCACAAGACTCGACCCCGCGAGAGAGGTGCCCGTTACCTTCAGGAACTGGCGCCTGGTCATGTCAGCCATGGGAATCCCCTTACATGTCTGCAGACGCAGGGAGTTTATTCCCGTCCATGGAGAGCGTCATCAAGGAAGTGCTTTCGGTGGTAGATCCGGTTGCACCGCGCCAACCCGGGTCAGCGGGCGGAACTGGTTCACACTCCCACTGATTGCTGCGACTTGATGTGGTTGTCCGTTTGACATGACTCGCGGGGCAGTCGCACCCTCGCCCCCACTGCTCAAGAGCACACCTTGCGAAAGCAAGGGCCGCAAAGCCACCGGTCTACAGGGTCTCCTACGACAGCGGGGTTGCCAGTCATGTCGATGAACGTTCTGCTCGCGATCACTCCCTGGCCAGCTATTTCGATCATCATCTGGGTCGTCGTGCTGGTTGCGGTCCTGTACCTCGCACGTCATACCGCTCATCAGGCGATTCGCACCGCCAGCGGCGCGATCTCACACGGTCTGCGGCTCGCCGCGCACTCCGTGGCGCATGCCGAAACGCGGCTCGCGGAGCGCAACCGTGAGGTGCTGCTTGCAGCCGGCCGCGAAGCGAAGGAGCGCATCATCGAGCGCGAGTTCGCGCGTGTCGGCGAAACGGTGCGCAAGGACCTCGCCAACTACCCGCACCTGCATCGCGGCCTGAGCGAGGCGATCGGACACATCGAGAAGGATCACCAGGACGCCGTGGAAGTCCCGCCGGACCCACCCGGCTGGGTTCGCGCCGTCGAAACGGTCTCCAAGCTCGAGGAGAAGAACGGCGGGAGCGACGTGCTCGCCGACATCCACAAATCCATCGTGAAGGCGCACAAGGAAGCGATGGAGGCCTATCACGAGGCGAGCCACGAGCGGCACGAGTTGTTGCGCGGCATGATGCCGCGTTGGCGGGACGTGCAGGTGCTACTGACCGACGTCGACAAGAAGGTCGAGAGCCTGTTGTCGCGCTCGGTGGGTGTCGATCGGCACATGCAGGAGTACGAGGACATCGTCAAGCGCGAGGACAAGGCGGTGTCGATCCTTTCGTCCTCCTCGCTGGTGCACTTCTTCATCTCGACCATGGTGCTGCTGGTCGCGATCGGCGGCGCCGCGATCAACTTCTCGCTCATCGCGCGGCCCATGGCCGAGATGGTTGGCGGTACGAACTTCATCGGACTCTTCAAGACGGCCGACATCGCGGCCCTCGTCATCATCATGGTCGAGATCTCGATGGGCCTGTTCCTGATGGAGAGCCTGCGCATCACCCGGCTCTTCCCCGTGATTGGCGCGCTGCCCGACAAGCTGCGAGTGCGGATGATCTGGATCACCTTCAGCATCCTGCTGCTGTTGGCGAGCATCGAGGCGGGCCTCGCCTACATGCGCGAGGTGCTGCTACAGGATGAGCTCGCGACCACTGCGCTCCTGCGCGGCAGCGAGGTGACCGTCGAGAACAGCTCTCTGTGGATCACGACCGCGGCGCAGATGGGCATGGGATTCATCCTGCCATTTGCGCTCGTGTTCGTTGCGATCCCGCTCGAGACTTCGTGCATTCGTTGCGCACGGTACTCGGGCTGGTCGGCATCGGCTTGCTGCGCGTAGTCGCCCTGGTGCTGCGTGTCCTAGGGAACGGCATGCGTCATCTCGGCACTCTCGCAGAGCGGCTGTACGACCTGCCGCTGTTCGTGCCGCTTTGGCTCGAATCCAGGCTGGCTGCAAACCGCAGGACGCAGCTGCCGGTGGAGGAGCTTCAGGAGGTGACGCCATGAGACGCGCGTCGCTTCTCGCGTGCATGCTGCTCGCGGCGTGCTCGCAGTCTGCATCGGTCGCCCGGAACACGGGCGTCTATCTGCTGCTCGACACGTCCGGCACTTATCGCAGGCGAGCTGCGCAAGGCCCAGGACGTGATCCTTTACACGCTCTCGCGGCTCGAGCCAGCGGACTCTTTTGCGGTGGCGCGCATCGACACCGGCAGCTTCAGCGAGAAGGACATCATCGCGAAGGCTACATTCGACGAACGTCCGACGACTGCCAATGCGCAGAAGCGTGCGTTCGCGCAGAAGGTGCATGACTTCGTCGCTGCGCGAGAACGCCTCGCAATACACGGACATAACCGGCGGCCTGCTGCAGGCCGTGGAGTTCCTGAACGAGAAGGGCACCGGTCGCAAGACCATCCTGATCTTCTCGGACCTCGAGCAGGACCTCGCTCAAGGCTACAACCGCGACATCGAGGTGCCTTTCAAGGGCTTCGACGTGGTGGCGCTGAATGTCGTCAAGCTGCGCAAGGACAACTACGACCCGCGCCAATATCTGGCGCGGCTCGAGCACTGGAAGGGCGAAGTTGAGAAAGCTGGCGGACACTGGCGCGTGGTGAACGACCTCGATCGCCTGGACAGCATGCTGTGAGGCTGCGGGCGGCGGCCGTGCTCAAATCACTGCGGTACCAGGCACGTATCTGGCGAGCGCGTATCCGGCCTGCGTCGTGGCGACGCCGGATCGTCTTCTATTGGCTCGCGCGCGATGGCGGTGGCATGTCCTTCTTCGCGATGCTGGCGGTGCCCATCGTCGCACTTACCTCGATCGTAGCGTTCGCCTACTCGGGCCGCTCGCGCGACGAGCAAGCCCGCTTGGAGTCAGAGCACAGGCGCGCTCTCGAGCTGCGGTGTCTGGCAGAAAACGTCTACTTCGAGGCTCGCGGGGAGTCCCTGAACGGACAGTACGCGATCGCCGAAGTCACGCTCAATCGACTGAGGTCGCCGTATTTCCCGAAGACGATCTGCGGAGTGGTCCACGACACGCGCTGGGACCCGGTACGCCGCCGCTTCGTCGCGCATTTCTCGTGGACGGAGCTGGACCACAACGAGCCTTGGGGGCTGCCCTGGCAACAGGCAATAGCCGTGGCTACTGCGGTGTACAACGATGCCTACATGCCACTCGTGCCCGATGCGCTCTACTACCACGCGACGGGCGTGCAACCATACTGGGCGAGAACCAAGCGGAGCGTCGCGAAGATCGGCAATCACGTTTTCTATCGATGAGTCTCGCGAAAGGCGGATTCGGCGGTTAGCGGTTAATGTCCGCACGATCGCTGCGAGGAAAGCGCACCTTGCTCAGGTCGTCTTGCCGTGTTCGAGGCGCGCCACTATGGCGGCGAACCGTGGGCTCTCGCGCAGGGTAGTCGAGGTCGCGGTCGGCGCGCACCCAGCCGGCGCTCCCCGTGCCCGTCTCGACCCAGCGCTCGAGCAGGTCGAGGGCCTTGTCGGTCTCACCGAGACGTGCATACGAGCACGCGCAGTTGTAGAGCGTGTGCGCGGAGATGGCATGCTGCGCCAGCGAGCGCTCGATCAACGCGAACGCACGCTCGCGCCGTCCCAGGATCGCGTTGGCTGGAGGCACCGTAGTGCATCGCGCGAGCATCGTCCGGATAGAGTTCGAGTTGTCGATCGATCACCTCCGCGCAGCGCTCACTCGCCCGGCGGCTGCGCACGCTGTCACCGAGCGATTCATACACTTCGGCCAACAGGCCGCACGCGGTGAAATTCGTCGGATCGAGCTCGACGTTGCGTTCAAAGAGCCGCGCGGCTTTCGAGAAGTCACTCGTGCTGAACGCGTGGCGTGCATACCAGTAGTAGACATCGGGTAGATTCGGCCCACGCTCGAGGGCCTCCTCGTACGCCGCGGTGGCCTCATCGTTGAGATTCTGGGCCGAGAGCAGTGTGCCGCGCGCAACCATGACCTCCGCGAGTCCGGGCTGCAACTCCTCGGCGCGCGTCAATGCCTGCAGTGCCTCCGCGATCTCGGCCGCGTTCTTGAGTGGATGCCAGAAGATGTTGTCGGCGAGCGCCGTAGCGAATCCGGCGTGCGCCAGCGCGAAGGTGGGATCGATCTCGATCGAGCGACGGAACATCTGGAGCGAACGCGACCACTCGTGCCCGCGCAGCATTGCGCGCCCGCGCAGATAGAACTCGTACGCATCGATATTGGTTGTGCCGCCGCGATCGAGTTTCTGCTCGTCCGCGCTCTGGAGGTCCCTCTTGAGGCAGCGCACGATCTGCTGAGCGATCTCTCTCTGGATCGCGAATATGTCCTCGAGCCGCCGGTCAAAACTCTCCGACCAGAGGTGGTAGCCATCGCCCGCGCCGATCAGCTGCGCCGTAATGCGGACTCGATCGCCGACCTTGCGAACACTGCCTTCGAGCACCGAGTCGACACCGAGCGTGCGGCCGATCTCGCGTACGTCGGCAGACTTGCCCTTGAACTGGAAAGCAGACGTGCGCGACGCAATCTTGAGGCCGCGGATGGAGCAGAGCGCGTTGATGATCTCTTCCGCGATGCCGTCGCAGAAATAGTCCTGATCGCGCTCGGCACTCAGGTCCGCAAACGGCAGGATCGCAAGCGACTTCGCGCCATCGCGCGTGCTGGTCGTCGCCGCGGCGGGTGTCGCAATCGGCGTGACTCCGCCGGCGGTGGTCACCTTGGGCTTGGATCCGGATGCGTCATTTGCGGGAGCAGTGCCAGTGCGTTCGATGCCACGCGGCGTCACATCGAACGCCCATGCAAGCGCCAACGCGACCGGGAATCCGAGTGCGACGAGCACGATGACCAGCCGGATCGACCACGACGGCAGACCGAGCGGCTCGAAGGTCGCGTCTGCAACCTGGATCAGGAGCCAGGCGACGACCAGGTAAACGGCGGCAACGCGAACGACCTTGCGCCGTCGCAGTTCGCTCATCCAGGTACCGAACCTCGAGGGGCCGTCCATCACCGGCATACGCGTTGCATCAGCCCGATTATAGGGGGCGGCGCAGCAGTTGTGGCGCGGGACTTTCCGGGGCGGACGCCATTGCGACTAGTACCTTGAACGCTTTCCCGTGTGTTCTACTTGCGACCCTGGGCTATCAGGATTCTCAATGAACTTGATCCGTATGACCGTCGTCATGCTTGCGCTGGTCGCGAGCCGCTTCGTTCTCCCAATTGCACATGCGCAGGCGCCACCGCAGCCGCCGGCTGCCGCACCGCCTCAACCGATGGCCGGCACGTACGAACGCATCACCGTGCACGGCGCCTCTCTGGTCGGCAATCTTGAAGGCGATACTCCCGACCGGATGGTGTCCGTGTACCTGCCGCCGAGCTACGCAAAGCATCCGCGGGCTCGCTACCCCGTGCTTTATCTCCTGCACGGGTTCACGGATTCCGACAGTTATTGGTACGGACTGCGCGGCCCGCATTTCGTCAACGTTCAGCGCGCCGTGGATAGGGCCAATGCCGCCGGCGCGATGGAAATGATTATCGTGACGCCCGATGCCTTCACGAAATACCAGGGCAGCATGTATTCGAGCTCGGCGACCATCGGCGACTGGGAGGCGTTCATCACCGAGGACCTGGTGACCTACATCGATACGCACTACCGCACGCTCGCGCAGCGAGCGAGCCGGGGACTCGCGGGCCATTCGATGGGCGGCTACGGCACGATTCGACTCGGTATGAAATATCCGCAGGTGTTCTCGAGCCTCTACGCGATGAGCCCCTGCTGCCTCGAAGCCAATCTCGAGCCGAATCCGGAGCTAGTGGCACGCGCAGCGAAGTTGAGCACCTATGAGGAGATCGCCGCCGCGGACTTCATGACCAAGGCGATGCTCGTTTTGGGCGCCGCCTGGTCACCGAACCCACGCAATCCGCCGCACTTCTTCGACCTGCCCATCGTCGACGGCAAGCCTGTGCCCGAGACGATCGCAAAGTGGGCGGCGAATGCCCCGCTGACGATGGTGTATCAGTACACACCGAATCTGAAACGGTTCGATACGATTGCGGTCGATGCCGGTGACAAGGATCAGCCGATCGCGGACACGGTCCGCGCCCTCGACGGCATCCTGAGCGACTATGGGGTCAGGCACGTGGCCGAGATTTACGAGGGCGATCACATCAATCGCATCGAGGAGCGCCTCGAAACGAAAGTGCTGCCGTTCTTCGGCGAACACCTCAAGAACCAGAAAGGAAAGTGAACCGGCGCTCGGCGCAGAGCGCCGTGCGGGCTATGTACAGGAACGCACAGACGGCATCCTCCCAGCGCTGTACGGTGGCCGTTGACGAACATCCGGAGAATGCCATGTCCAAGACAGAACTCGAGCCCGTCTCTACCGAACTATCGCCCCCCATCGCCGCTTTCGTCGAGGCAACTAATGCCCATGACACCCCAGCGTTTCTCGCGACTTTCACCAAAGACGCCATCGTCACCGACGACGGACACAACTATCGCGGTGCCACTGAAATCAAAGAATGGAGCGATCGACAATACATCGGCACGCAAGTGATCCTCGATATCACAGAGGTGGACTGCCGCGACGGAAAGACCGTCGTCACCGCCAACGTGGACGGAAACTTTCCGAAGGCAGGTCTTGCTGATCCCTTCAAGATGTGTCTCCACTTTGCCCTCGACAATGACAAGATCGCTGCGTTGAGCATGCGTGTGGCAAGCCCATCGGAGCCGAGTACGGTTGCGATCTAGTCTTGCTGATCGCTCGAAAAGCGAGAACGGCGAGGAGGGCGCCATACGTGGCACCCAACAGGACTACGAAGCGGGAACCGCACTATCCGGCAAGACCCGATGATAGATGCCTATCCGTTGAACGAGCGAGGCAAACCTCGGGTCGGTGTGTAGCGCGTCGAGCATTGGGTCCTGCGCGAGGAAGTTGATCTGCGTCGATCGATCGTCCATGGCGCGCTCGAGCCATAGGAACGTATTCTCGGTATCCGCGAGAGCGGCGTAAATCAAGGCGATGTCGTATGCAGCGACGTAGCGCTGCTTCGACAATTTGAGCACGCGATCCAGCTCCACGAGCGCAGCCTCGCGTCGCCCGCCAGTGCGAACGCTTGCGCGCGGTAGGCGTTGCTACCGGGCATGTGAATCGGATGCTTGTCGTTTTCAGCAATGGCGCGATCGTAGTCGCCGAGCGCGAGGAGGTCGCGAATCAGAAAGGCGCGCGCATTGTCAGCACGGTCGTCGAGCGCGAGAACCTGCTCAACGAGCCGCATCGATTCGTCGTAACGTCTCGCGTAGTAGAGGAAATTCCCGGCGGCGGCTCTTGGCGCGAGCCAGAGTGGCTCGAGCTGTTGCGCCCGTTCCATCGTTGCCAACGCACGATCGGTGTCGCCCTGCATCGCATACAGCAGGCCGCGCCGGTGATGCGCCGACGCCAACGAGGGATCGAGCTGGAGCGCGCGCTCATACTCTCGGGCGGCACCGTCCCAATCGCGCTCGTATATCATCTTGATGTGCCCCAATGCCGAATGCGCAGCCGCGAGATCCGGATCGATCGACAGCGCCTTCTCGACTGCACCGCGCGCCTTGGGAAACACGTCATGGGGAGCACGCATGCCGAAGACGCCGAGGATAGCGTAACTGTCGGCAAGACCCGCGTATGCGAGCGCGTAGTTCGGGTCCCGCGCAATGGCTTGCTCGAAGAAATCGATCGCTTGCAGCAGGCTCGTTTCGGTCTGCCGCGTCCAGGCGAGTCGGCCGCTCGCGTAGAGCGCGTAGGCTTCCGGATCCTGGGTGTATGGAGCGCCGCGTGCTGGCTCGTTGCCGCCCCAGCGCACCGACAGTGCCTGCGCGACCCTGGCAGCAATGACGTCCTGCACCTCGAAGATCGTCGTGAAGTCCTGGTCGAAGCTCTGCGCCCAGAGCTGCCGACCGTCGGCCACGCGCAGCAGGCGCACCGACACGCGCAACCGATCGCCACGGCGCTGCAAAGAGCCGTCGAGCACCGTGTCGACGCCGAGCTCGCGACCCGCCGCAATCGCATCCTGATCGAGCGCGGCGTATCGGCGCACCGAGCTCAGCGGGCTGATTGCGCGTGGACTATATCGACCCAAGCTCGAGATCAACGACTCCGTCATGCCCAACTCCAGCGATTCGTTGCGCTCGGCAGGCAACAGCGGCTTGAAGGGCAGGATGGCCAGGGTCTGGCCGGCAACCGGGCTAGGTTCCCGCGGCCCGCTCCGGATGAAAACCACCGCGAGTGCCGCAATCGCGACGGTCAGTATTGCTGCGGCCAGGGGGACCAGTCCGATCCGCCTTCGAGCCGAAGCCGGGGCTGCTCCCGATGGCGATGCCACGCTCGTCTCCGCTGTACTCGGTGGGGCAGGTTCGTCGCGCCGCGTGACTTTGGCGACGAATCGATAGCCCTTGCGAGAGATCGTGGCGATGTAGCGATTCTCGCCACGGGTCTCACCCAGCACCTGGCGCAGAGTCGAGACGTTCTGCGTGAGGCTGTTCTCCTCGACGATAACGCCCGGCCATATCGAGCGCAGCAATACCTCCTTGTCGAGCGGTTCTCCCGCGTGCTCCACGAGATAGAGCAGGGTGTCGAATACCTTTCCGACGAGCGGGATAGCCTCCCCCGTGTCACGACGCAACAAGCGCTGCTGGCCGACGTCGAGAGCGAAATCGCCGAACTCGTAGAGCGCGCGGGTGTGGGTCATGGGGCGATGGAACCAGCGAATCAGAACAAATCAGAACTTGTCAGCGACCGGCCAACGATTCTTCCACGGATCCCGATCCACAGTCACGCACCAAAGTTGGATGGGCGCGCGCGAAGCGACGTCCCGATGACGCAATCGAGACTGACTGGGGAGAACACGATGAACTCGATACGCACTGCGGTTCTGACATTCCTTATCTTCATGCCGCTGGCAGGCCCCTTGGCCTGGGCCGACACGCCGGCTGCCAGCCAGGACTCCGACCGCCGGTGTGACGGCGAGTCTTGCGCCTCGGTCTTTCGAGGGCTGTTCGGCTTTTTTGATCGTGAGCCGCATGGCCTCGATGGCAACGGTCGTTCTTGCGCCGACTGCCACATGGCGACGGACCACTTCCAGCTCTCCCCCGCAAGTGCGGAAGCGCGGTTCCAGCGGCTTCAAAGGCGGCGTGAATGGAATCCGCGTGCCGACGATCCGCTATTCCGGCCGGTAGATGCCGACGACTTTCACACCAACGGAGCAAATGCCGCCGACTTCAGCAATCTGCGCGAGAACGGCCTGATCCGCATCGTGTTCACGCTACCACCGAATATGAAGCTGATCGATCCGGCGACCAATGCACCGTCCACTGAAACCACGGTCGATGTCTGGCGCATGGTTCCCAGCGTCCTCAATGTAAAGCTCACCGGCCCGGACGGCCTCAACCCGTGGCCGCGGGACCCGAACCGCTCGGGCGGATACCAGTTGGATGCCCGCTTCACGACCCTGCAGGACCAGGCGCTGGGCGCGTTCCTGGCTCACGCAGAAATTCAGAATCCACCCGAGCAGCAGTTGCTGGACGATCTGACGGCGTTTCAACGCGTGCTGTTCACGAACGAGCGCGTGCGTGCGCTTTCCGACGCCGTGAGCGCGGGCACGCTACCCTTGCCCGACCCGGACCCGATACTCAATCCGCTGGAACAGCAGGGCAAGGCGGTGTTCACGCGCGCCTGTGCGCAATGCCACGGCGGCCCCGGGCAGTCGACGCCGCAGGCCCCCGTCGTGCGCTATCACGACATCTCATCCCAATGTCCGCGGCCGGTCGATACCGTCACGCCCGCTCGCTTCAACTTCCAACCCTGCCCGGCACGCCTCGCGCGCAACGCCCGCACCTACGAAATCACGCTGCCCACGGGAGCCAAGGTCCGGCGCACCAGTTCCGACCCAGGGCGCGCGCTGTTGACGGGGTTCGCAGGTGTAGGACCACCTGCAGCCGACGACTGGAACAAGCTGGACATCAACAGTCTGCGAGGGATCAAGAACACAGCGCCGTACTTCCACAACAACAGCGCCGCTACGCTGGAGGACGTCGTCGATCATTACACGGAGTTCTTCAAGCGTGTGCGGGTGGTCGCTCCGCCCGGAGTCGTTCCGCCGATCCTGTCCACGGACGGCGTGAATTTCGACCGGCCGCCGTTGCCGGAGGAGCGGGCGGCGTTGCTGGCGTATTTGCGCAAGCTGTAACGGTATCTACAAGCTGCGCTATTCATGGGAGTAGCGCAGCCTCCCCCGAGGATAGACAGGGATCGTGGGTTTCTAGGCTGGGTTCAGTGCATACTCCCTCGCCTGATGGGCAGCGCTTTCAAGACGCGGTTTGCTGGCCTCGCTGGAATCTATGGGTTGCTCGCTGTGGGATCACTCGTCAACGCGGCCGAGCCTGTTATCGAAGAGGTGATCGTCACCGCACAAAAGCGCACCGAGAATGTGCAGCATGTCCCGCTTGCCGTTTCCGTAGTTAGCGGTGCGGAACTGGAGCAGATCAGCGCACTCGGTATTGCCGATCTCAGCGAGCTGATCCCGAGCGTTACCTTTAATACCGGCAGAGAGCTACGCGATAGCTCCATTCGCATACGCGGCGTCGGCACGGATGTGTTCGCGGCGGGTATCGAGCCCAGCGTGTCCACAGTCATCGACGGCGTCGTATTGGCCCAACAGGGATCGTTCTTCAACGATCTGGGCGATCTGGAGCGCGTGGAGGTGCTGCGCGGACCGCAGGGAACGCTGTTCGGCAAGAACTCCTCGGCAGGCGCGATCGCCTTCATCACGAAAAACCCAAACTTCGAAGCGCTCGAAGCGAGCTCGAGCGCGCTCGTCGCCGGAGACAGTGAGTACCGGGTGAACGGGGTGATTTCGGCACCCTTGTCGCCATCTACAGCCTTCCGTGTGGCTGCGTTCTATCGGCAAAACGACGGTGTCGTGAAAGATGCCACGACCGGTGCGACGTTCAACGACGTCGAGGCGTATGGTTTCCGCGGCAAGCTCCAATGGCGGCCCGCAGACTCCGTGGACCTGTTGTTGAGTGTCGACGGTCAGCGCTTCGATTCGAATTGCTGTGCGCTGCCGATACGAGTGGCGAGCACAAATCCCATAGTGCCGCCCACCGGCATTGCAGTTGGACCACTGAACGACGTTGTCTCGCTGGGCGGTTCCAACGTCTATGCGAATCAGGAGAACTACGGTGCCTCGCTCACCGCCAACGTCGGCTTGGGCGACTACTCCCTTACGTACATCGGCGGCGTCCGAGAGTGGACGGCCGAAGGGGATTTCGACATCGACAACACACCCGCGCACATCGTCACCTCGAACTTCAATACCAACGATGCGAAGCAGATGTCGCACGAGCTGCGCCTGGTCTCGCCGGTATTCGATCGGGCCGACTTTGTCCTGGGCGTATTCTATTTCGACACCGACGTCCGTCAGACTCTCGACCGTCGCGGTACACGGCTCAATCTCATCACGGGCATCAATCCCGACGGAACAGTTCAGTCTCCACCCGGATCGGAGCTGGTGCTGGTCGCCAACTCCACGATCAAGACGCAGAACGTCTCGGCTTATGGGCAGGGAAATTTTCGCCCCGCCGATCGATTGACGCTTACCGCAGGCGCCCGCTTCATTGCTGAGAAGCAGGATCTCGACCTTTTCCGTCCGCTGCCGAGCCCATTCTATGGCCTCGGGGCGTTTGGTCCGGTGTCGGCCGAATACTCGGATGACGCTACGATCGTTAAAGGGGCGGCTCGGTTCGACTGGACCAACGACTTCGGCACTTACTTGAGCTATTCGACTGGTTACAAGAGCGAGGGCGTACTCAATGCTGCGACCCTTTCACCAGTCATCTTCGCCGCGCAGCCCCTCGCTGCAGAGACCTCACAGTTGTGGGAGCTTGGCCTCCGTTCGCAGTGGTTGGGAAATCGGCTCACGTTGAATCTCACGGGCTTCCTGACGAAGTTCGAGAACTACCAGCAACAGGCCTTCGATCCCGCGCTCGCCATCTTTGTCGTCACCAATGCCGGCGAGGTCCACACGAACGGTATCGAGTTCGAGTTTGCCTATGCGCCTTCCGAGCGGCTCTCCATCTCCGGAGGGGTGACGTATCTTGACGCGGGGTATGACTTCGAAGCTGGTCCCTGCTACGCGGGCCAGACTGCCGCGCTCGGCTGTGTCGGAGGCCGCCAGGACCTGCGCGGGGGGTCTTTCGTCAACGCACCGGATCTGCGTTGCACGGTCCTGGCCCGGTACACACAGCCTGTGTCCGCGTCGTCAAAGGTCTACGGCCAGATGAATTTCCGTTGGCAGGACGAAGTTCAGTTTGCGTACGACCAGGATCCACGCTTCATTCAGCCGGCCTATGGCATCGCCGACTTCAAGCTCGGTACAACGTTTGCCGGCGGCCGCTATGACCTGTCGGTCATCGTGAAGAACGCGTTCGATCAGCAGTACGTCTCGAACGTCATCGCGCAGGGTGCGGCCGGTGGAGGCGCCATTGCCAACGCAATCCCGCGGGACTTTCGTAGATACATCGGAGCTGAGTTGTCGGTGAGACTGTGAAGGGCGTGCATCGAGCGTGACCCTGATGGCTGTTCGATTTGATCGTCGTTCGCAGCAAGCGACGCTGCTTGGCGCCCTTGCGTGGATGGCAAGTCTTAGTGCAAGCGGCGGCCAAACAGTGCCGGCAGGGCAGGGCGACCTGGCGTCGCAACAGCATGCCAGCGCACCCGCCCCCCTGCCTCAGGAAGACCGCGTCGTGGCTTACGTGGCGGGCTGGTCAATACCGCCGGTCATTCACCCGGACAAACTGACTCACATCAATTTTGCATTCGCGCACATCGGTGGCGATGGCAAAGTCGGATTTGAGCATCCGAATCTCGCCGCAGCCTTGAAGTCCTTGTTGGCTCTCAAGGAACAAGATCCGCGATTGAAGGTCGTGGTGTCTGTCGGTGGATGGCAGGCCGAAGGCTTCTCCGATGCAGCACTTACAGATGCGTCACGGAGTGCATTTGCGCGCAGCGCTATCGACCTTCTGCACGAGTACAACGTCGACGGGATCGATCTCGATTGGGAGTACCCGGGGCAGGGCGTTGCCGGAATCGAGTATCGGGCCGAGGACAAGCAGAACTTCACGCTGCTGTTGA
The DNA here is from genome assembly GCA_963724625.1 of uncultured Gammaproteobacteria bacterium. Lineage (GTDB taxonomy): Bacteria > Pseudomonadota > Gammaproteobacteria > Steroidobacterales > Steroidobacteraceae > DATBVX01. Next base: position 535,249 of record CAVRVO010000003.1, read on the forward strand.
AGACGCTCCGCGCGCAGCTGGATGGCGCCAGCAAGGCGCGGGGTCGCGTCGGTCATGATGCCTATACGTTGACGATCGCTTCAGCCGATCGCGAATATTTCGATCACACGGAGATGGACCGGCTGCACGTCTATCTCGACTGGATCAACATCATGAGTTACGACTTCTTCAACAGTCTGACTTCCACCACCGGGCATCACGCAGGCTTATATGCATCGGAGTTTGCCGCGCCTGCCGATCGCACCGCCGACGCATCGGTCAAGCAACACCTGGCTGCCGGCATTCCACCCGAGAAGCTGGTGCTTGGCGTTGCCTTTTACGGGCGCGGGTTTGCTGGTGCGAGACCCCTGCACAACGGTCTCAATCAGCCCTACGAGCGCTACGAGAGCGATCACAGCTACGCCGATCTCGTGGACAAATTCATCGGCAAGCAAGGGTTTATCCGCTACTGGGACGACCGCGCCAAGGCACCTTATCTATGGAACGATGCATCGAAGATGTTCATCACTTACGATGATCCGCAGTCGATTCGTACCAAGGCGGACTACGTGCGTGATCATCATATGGGCGGCATGATGTTCTGGGAGCTGAGCCAGGATCGCAACGACGAACTGCTGGATGTCATCGTGACATCACTGCATCGAAGCGGTACGCACTGATCGATCGCTATGACGGCTTCAGCGTCGCGACCAACTCAGTCGTAGTATTGAGGCGCCTTCTTCAGCGCCGCGTTTGTCGGCGGATCGTGCTGGATCCACATTGTTGCGCCCGTTTGGCGGATGAACTCGTCCACTTGCTTGCGGGTCGCGCGCGTCATGGCGGCGTCGAAGTCAAAGGTCGGTACCCGATCAAGGGTCTTTTCCTCGGGGAAATGATAGAGGTCGCCCGCAAGGAGCAGCGGACCAAACCTGGCCAGTTTAAGGAACAGCATCTGGTGCCCCGGCGTATGTCCCGGCGCAGTCTTGATGATCACGGTGCCATCACCGAAGACATCGTGATCCGCATTGTCAAGCGTGATGCGCTTGGCGTTCTTCAGGTCCTGGTACGAATCAGGCGCACGGATGCCAACTTGGGCGTCGCTGAACATGATGTCGTATTCAGCCTGCTGCACGATCCAGGTCGAGCCGGCGAACATGTTGGCGTTAGCTGTATGGTCCACGTGGTAGTGCGACATCGCTATGTAGGTGATGTCCTTGGGTTGGTACCCGATCGCGGCGAGCTGCGGCGCCAGTCGCCGCGTCGCTTTCAATATGCCCTGTTGGACAACCTCGGTGCCGTCATCCGGAATGTCAGCATCGGGTACTTGTCCGACATCCCAGATCAGAGTCCCCTTCGGATGTACGACCAGGTAACAAGGCGTCACGAAACCTGCGTTACCCTTGATCTCGCTCTCCTTCAGACCAAACAATTCCGGGTTCATCGGCGCGATGGTGCCGCAATCCAGGATGTACAACCTCGGAGTGGTGAGAGAGTGGGATGCTACCGACTTGCTTTGGTCGACGGCGCAAGCATGGAGCAATGTTGCGAACGCCATGACGGCAAACGCCGCACGAAAGACGCGGTGCACTGAGTAAAGCAAACCGTCCATCCTGTTTCCCCGGCAGTCAGTTGTTAATTGCATGTGCGCCTGCAGGCGCTGTTCTGTGCGCCACGCGATTCGCTGCCGCGTGTGCTAGCCCGGCTCGAGTTCGTCAGTCGTCCAGAATCGTGACCCGGGTAAGTGTAATTGGTCCGAGCCGCGCGGGCCCGCTCACATCTGTCAACTCGAGCTCGAACCACTCATTCGATTCCCTCGTCCCGTCGTTCATCAGGGGTATATAGATGACGCGTATGTCCTGGTCCTCCGGAATCGTGAGGCTGCCGCTGGTAACGTCGGAATAGTCGATTCCCGGCTGAGCCGTTCCAGGGATCGTTCGCCATTGCACTCGTATGCGACCTAGGAAATCATTCCGACGCTGAACTCGAATGACTGCCTGAGACGCGCGCTCACTCACAACGATGTTCGCCTGCTGCAGCGATACGGTGCCGCCTCTCGCCAACGACTGCTGTATGACTTCCGTCGTTGCGGCTACATCGGCCGCGGACGGCGCGGTGGCTGCCTTTGGCGTAACCGCATTCGTCACCGTGGAAGGCTCAGGGGGCGCAACACGTGCCGCCGGGTTCGCAAGCTGAGCGCCGGGCTGTGCTGCCGTGGGGGGCGATGCTCGTTGCTCCGTCGTACGCGTGTCACTCGTCAGAGGGGTCGTGGCCGGTGGGGGAGCGCTCTGCTGCGCAGCCTGTTCAGTGAATGTCGTCGTCGTGCCTGCAACCTCGCTCGCTGCCGGCGGGGTTGCGGGCACTCTCTGTTCATCATTTAGCAGGAACGCCACGGCGACGACCGCACCGAGCGCAACTGTCGTGGCGGCGAACCAGAATACGAACGGGCGGCGCTTCGGCGATGATTCACGCAGCTCATCCGCCAGTTCAAGAACCGTAGCGGGTCGACTGTTGCGGGTCCAGGCGAGACCGCGCTTCAAAGCTGCGAACCGGCGCCGCGACAGTCCCGGCAGGCGCCGCACCTTCATGCCTCGCTGGCGCGCCACGAGCGCCGAATGCCGCTCGAATGGATGGTGCCGCGTCAGCACTTCGTAAGCCACGCAGGCAAAGCTGTAGACATCATCGCGCACCTGTGGCGGGTCACCGTGCAGCACTTCGGGGCTGGCGTATGCCGGAGTGGCTGCCGCCACGTGCCGCTCGCTCGCTTGCGAGCCGCGGCCCGACCAGAGCTCTGCGCTACTACCCGCGGCGCCGAAGTCCAGCACGCGTATCTGCCGATCGCGGCCCAGCAGTACGTTGCCGGGCTTGAAGTCGCCGTGCACGATATCGTGCTCGTGAGCAAAACTGAGTGCGTCGGCACACGCGAGGATAATGGTGAGCGCGTTCCGCTGTGGTAAGCGTCGAGGGTGAATGCTCGCCAGATGACTGCGCAACGACTCGCCGTCGATCAGCTCCATCGTCAGGAACCAGGCATCTCCTTCGCAATCGACATCGAATACGCGAATGATGTTGGGGTGTGGGAGCGCCTGTGTTTGCTGGAATTCGCGCTTCAGGCGTTCGATCTTCACAGGATCACCGCGCAATTCCTCGCGCAGCACTTTCAGTGCCACAAGCCCGTCGCGTCGCACGTCGCGGGCGCGAAACACGATGCCGGTGCCACCCTTGCCGATCTGATGATCCAGGACATAGCGGTCGCGAATCGTCGCACCGGTCACGAACTCGACCTTCGGCGCAGATGCCGGCGCGCTGGCGCTTTGCCGGAGCTCAGTTGCGGCAGTCGCCCTCGAAGCGGCGTGTTCAGGCGCAGGTCGATCAGACGGACGCCGCTCGACGATGGCGGGCTCGCGCCTTATCGGTTCCTCGAATCGCTCGGGGATGGCGGGCTCGCGCCTTATCGGTTCCTCGAATCGCTCGGGGATGACGGGCTCGCGCCTTGTCGGTTGCTCGATTCGCCCGACGATGGCGGGCTCGCGCCTTGTTGGTTGTTCGATTCGCGCGACGATGGCGGGCTCGCGTCTTGTCACTTCCTCGATTCGCGCGGCATGTGCTGTGGTGTTGTGCGCGTCTTCGGCAGGCTCGTCAGCCTCAGCCGGCACCAAGTCGATTGTCTGGTCATCCGACTCATCGCTCGCGGTCGTCCGCTGAGGCGCACTCGTGCCGGCGTCCTCGTCGTAATGGCGCTCGACCTCTTCCAATGTGTCGATATAGTCCGCAGCGCTCATCTGGCCGTGAAAGCGCGCGTAGCGCAGCCCATCGCGCACCGCAAAGAACAGCACGCTGTCCCATGATTCGGGACCTTCCTGCTCGAGCACCCGGGCTCGTTCCTCGCGCGGAACGGTCAACAGCCGGGAAACGAGATGATCTGCTTTCATTCGTTGGCACTGCCCCGCCTTCTCGGGGTCAAATCAATGGCGCCGGGCCCTATTCTCATGGCTGGCGATTCACCAATAGTCAGACAATCGATTCAGTTGGAGTTGCGGTTTTGGCACGAAGCTCCTCCAATTCCGCCATTCATGCTGCCCTTGGATTATGTGATGTAAGCCTTTCAATCCCCTCAGTATCGGCAACTGTAGCGCTAGCGACCCTCGCGCGCATCATGAGCGGGAATTTAGGGCCGAATTTGTCGCGGACGAGCGACGGAAGCGCCTGTCGGGAGCCATCTCCAGGCTCCGGACTAGTCGTGAAACGCGCCAGCCCAGTGGAGCAGGCGCCACGGGTGCACGCGCGGCCTGGGGCACACCCGATCGCTATTGACTACGATCATTCCGAAAGGGGGTCGACGCCGAGCTCGCGCAGAATTGCCACCCGGAGCTCCTGAACCTCGGGGCCCGTCAGCACGCGCGGGTGCTGGAGGGAGACCTCAAAGGTCGCCTGGATCCGGGTCGGGCGCGGCGACAGAACCAGGATTCGATCAGCGATATGCGTCGCTTCCTCCACGTCGTGCGTCACCATCACGACGGTATGGCGCTCCTTGGCGAGAATTCGCAGCAGCTCGTTGCGCATGCGCAGGTTCATGAGCGCATCGAGCGCGGCGAAGGGTTCATCCATGTACAGAATTTCTGGCTTGACGACCAACGCGCGTGCGAGCTCGGCTCGCTTGAGCATGCCGCCGGACAACTCATGCGGATAGCTCGCCTCGAAACCCTTGAGACCCACCATGGCGGCGTAACGATCGGCGAGAGTCTCCTTGTCATTCGGCGCATGACCATTGAGCCCAAACATCAGATTCTGCTGAACGGTCAGCCACGGAAATACTGAGCCATGTTGCGAGATCAGAATTCCGTTGGAGCTCGGGCGCTCCATCTTGGCGCCGTCGACAGCAACCGATCCCTCATCGCAGCGCTCGAAGCCGGCTACGATATTGAGAAGGGTCGACTTGCCGCAGCCGGACGGTCCCACGATAGCGACGACCTCACCATCATCAACCGTGAAGCTGATGCCATCCAGCACTCGCAGTCCACCGCTGTCTGACGCGAACGTCTTGCCGAGGTTTTGAACGACGATCTTAGCGGGCATACCGCCACCTGACTGATTTCAACCGCTCCAGAAGACGCATCAGCCCATCCAGCATCAGTCCAATCAAGCCGATCATGACCATTCCCGCGATCACGAGATCGTAGCGGTTACCTGCATTGCGCGAATCGATGATGAGATAGCCGAGCCCGGATCGGAGCGCGATCATTTCCGCCGCGACCACGACCAGCCATGCGACGCCAAGGCCGATGCGCATGCCGACAATGATCTGCGGCAGAACGGCCGGGATCACAACCCTCCGGAACAGGGTGTAGCGCGAGACTCCAAAATTGGCGGCCGCCCAGAGATAGCGTCGCTCGATCGTATGCACTCCAGCAATGGTCTGCACGACCATAGGGAAGACCGAAGAGATGAAGATGAGGTAGATCGGTGAGGCGTTGCCCACGCCGAACCACAGGATGGCGATCGGGATCCAGGCGATAGGCGAAATCGGTCGCAGCATCTGGATAAGTGGATTGAGGGTCCTGAATGCGCCGCGGGTCCAGCCCATCCACAGGCCGAGCGGAACGGCAATCAGCGCGGCCAGTGCGAAGCCGCTTCCCACGCGAAACAGCGAGGCCGCGATGTGCTGCCAGAGAGTTCCATCACGCATCAGCTCGCCCACGCCGGCCAAGACCTGCCACGGCGTTGGAAATATCACGCTCCCGGTTATGACCACGGCCGCCCACCATGCGCCAATGAGCGCAGCGATGACGGTAAGGGATGGCAGAGCCTGCTTGAGCCTTCGCATGGTTGTTATTGTGATTGTGCCAGTTTCGCGAGCGCCAGCATCCGCCATCGGAGTCTGGCCCACGGCGTCGCCGGGTACGGGTCGACGATGATCGTCATCTGGCCGCTCAGGTGTGCTGTGCAGGCGAATTGATAGCTCGAGGCAACGGCAAACGGAAGCCGGAAACTCTGACCCGGCATCATGAGAGTGGGCCCGAAGATCTGCGGGACCGCATCGTGATTCTCGAGAACCAGAATGTCACGCACGCCAAGTGTCAGCCGAATCTGTGCAGGGAGAATCTCGACCTTGTCACCTGACATCCTGCGGGCCCAGGTGCCGCTTGGAATTCGGAACACCTCCTGACGCGAAGGGGATGTGACGGGAGCGAACGCGGCCCAGCTCGCAGCGGCGAGCGCGCCAGTGGCGAGCAACACTAATGGCAATCTCCGACGCACGACCTCGATCCTGCAACCCCGTGTTCGTTCACGTCTTCAAAAGCAACTTGAGATCGTGCACGTAATCATCAGCCGTATGTCCGTAAGGCATCAGCGCGCGAAGCCGCCCCTGACGGTCAATCAGGTAGGTGTACGAAGAATGCGCCACGGTATAGGCCGATCCGACATTTTTCCGGGTTGCAAAGATTCCATACGCCTCACGCACGGCAGCTAATTCTGCTGCGGTCCCTGTGCCGCCGACGAAGGTCGGATTGAACCCGGCGAGGTAGACGTGCATGCGCGCCGCATCGTCTCTTTCCGGGTCCACGGTGATATAGATGACCTGGAGATCCTTGCCGGCGGCGCCGAGCCGCTCCTGAGCCTGGGCCAGAACACCGAGCGTCGTTGGACATACGTCCGGACAGGATGTAAAGCCAAACGCGAGCACTACTACTTTGCCACGATGACCACTGAGTTTGAGCTCGGAGCCGTCAGAGCCCTTCAGAGAAAAATCAGGCGCGACTCGAGGCGGGTTGAAGACGCCGGCCCTCAGGGCCACGTCCTCTGCGCTGCTAGCGCCACAGGCAAGCGCCAACAAAAGCACGGATGCGAGCCTCACGGACAATGAATCCTTTCCGGCTCAAACCGTGATGGCAGATGGCTGAGCATTGCGCGCAAAACGTTCATCAACGTAAGTTTCATATGAAATCGGATGCTTGATCGTTCCGGCCTCGACCGAAAGCTGCATCAGCTCGTCGAACTCCGCCCTGATCATGCGCAAGTCGCCGTACGTTACCCGGTCGGTGGGATTCTCCATGACGAACCGCAGAATGTTGGGATCCTGATTGAAATATTCGCGGCCGGCGGCGATCGCCACCGCCTTGTCCCGATTCTCTTGTTTGCTATCGAGCCACACTCCAGCGCCCAGCACCTGATTGACCAGATCCTGGACCATCGGCGCATTGTCGTTGATCAGTTCTTCTCGCACGGTGAGGACGCAGCAGATGTAGTTGCGCCATTCGTCGCGCGTCATGCGCAGCGGTCGCGCATATCCGGCACGCTGAGCGGCGGCGCCGAACGGCTCCCCGGTACAGTACGCATCGACGGCATTGGCGTAGAGAGCAGCCGGCATATCGGGGGGCGGCATCTCGACGATTTGGATATCACGCGGCGTCATGCCTTCCTGAGCCAGCATCTTGCGCAGGAACAGGAAGTCGACGGCGAAGCGGCTTGGAATCGCGATCTGCTTGCCGCGAAGTTGGCGGAAATGCTGGTACGGCGATTCGGTGCGCACCATGATCACGGCACCGGAGCGGTGACCGAGCGAGACGATCTTCACCGGTATCTTCTTGTCGGCAAGATCCATGACGAGTGGCGCCAGCATGTACGCCGCGCTGATCCGCCCAGTCATCAGCGATTCCTTCACTTCGGGCCAGCCACTGTACTTGCTGTATGCGTACTCGAAACGCGGAGCGTCTGGTGCTGCCGCGCTGTTCCGCTTGGCGTTGGAAACACAAACGACGGGAAGCGTCAGATTGCACGTGACGGGCAAGCCGCCAACAGTCAGTGCTCCCTGCTTTTCGGTCGAACAGGAAAGCATGCCGAGTGGCAGCGTCGTTGCGAGTAGCCCCTGCAAAACCTCTCTGCGTCGAATCATTGTGTCGCTCATCAAGCTTTTGGAGCTCATTTTCTGCAGTGTACTTGTGCGGTGTAGTGTCTGTTGATTCGTGCTTGGTGCGCGCATCGCGTGCACCAGGTGAACGTCAAAGTCATGAGCCTTGTTACGTTGTAGTGCACGCACCACGAAGTCTCGAATGCGCGAACACGCAACTTTCGTCTGCGTGCGAGCCTCGCGAACTGGCGTGAACAGCAATTTGTGGTTCGTCTCCGCTCAGGCGCGGCATGTGACGCGTTATTCCTCCATGTTGCGCCGGAATGCACCGTCAATTTTCTGATCGCGGGGTGTGGATGCCGGCTCGAGTTCCAAAATCGCGGCCGTGGGGACGTCCGTTTTTGTACATAGAATCAAACTGTTGCGACCGTAGCGAACGGCCTCGTGCGAATTGCTATGACGGATTGTTGCGAAGGCCTTGCAAAAAATTTGCGACTGGATCATCTTATTGCCAAACATGATAGCGGTACCAGAGAAGTTGATTGACTATAAATTGACAGCGCTGTCCTAGATTGTCGGCTACTGTGTGGCCCCGTGATTCAGCAGCGGCCCGCACACATGAAAGTAGCAGCACGGCAATCGCGACAGTCCGAGTGAGTGCGAGGAAACAACGCTCGACTTCGGAGCAACAGCGGTCGCCAGAAGAAGCGAGTGTGTGGAAGTCTGATCAGGGTCAACTAACAAACTACTTGGGATAGGGGGGCGGCTGATGGTTAGGCACAACAAGTTGGCTGTTGCCATTGCGGCAATTCTGGCATCTGCAACGAGTCACGCAGACACGCAGGACGCGCAGACGACGAATGGCGCCGCGGCGCCAGCGGCGAGTCCCGCTGCGCAGGAACCCGGATACCAGGCACCGATCGGTGAAGTGGTCGTCACGGGATTGCGAAGCAGCCTCGATAAGTCAATGGACATCAAGCGCGACGCGCACGGCGTGGTCGACGCGATCAGCGCCGAGGATATCGGCAAGTTCCCCGATACCAATCTCGCCGAGTCGTTGCAGCGAATCACCGGTATTTCGATCGAGCGCCGCGACGGCGAGGGTGCGCAGATCACCGCGCGCGGCTTCGGCCCGGAGTTCAACCTGGTGACGTTGAACGGCCGCCAGATTCCCGGCGCCGACGGCTTCGGCAGCGGCGACCTGGTTGTCGGCGGCCAGGACTCGGGCACGCGCGCGTTCAACTTCGCGCAGCTCTCCTCCGATGCGATCAGCGCGCTCACGGTCTACAAGACCGGGCGCGCCGATGTGCCCAGCGGCGGCATCGGTGCCACGCTCGATATCAAGACCGACCGGCCGTTTGATCACACCGGCTGGTTGCTCAACGCCGGCGTCAAGGGCGTCTACGACGACTCCGAGCTCTTCAGCTCTGATATCACGCCGGAGGCGTCGGCGATCATGAGCTACGCCAATGATGACAAGACCTGGGGCGTTGGCGTGAACGCCAGCTACCAGAAGCGCCATGGCGGCGCGGTGCAGTCCACCGTGAATGCCTGGAACATGCAGAGCTGGAACGGCACCAGTTCCGCAATGCGCCCCGATGGCACGGTCACGAACGCGCCGGCGATCGGCCAGCTCTACGGCATGCCGAACGATATCCGCTATGCGTTCTCGGACTTCGAGCGCGAACGCATCAACGGCCAGGCAGTCGTCCAACTGGCGCCGGTCGACAGCGTCACGCTGACCTTGGACTACACCTTCTCCCGCAACCAGATTACTGAGGAACGCGGCGAGCAGACGATGTGGCTACAGCGCAGCAACAGCTTCACCGACTTGACGTTCGACACTGGCGAAGCGGTTGCCACACCGGTGTTCCTGCGCGACATCGTCGGCGGTAAGGACTTCGGCTTCGAACAGCAGCATAACGAACAGGAGTACAAGCTTGATTCGATCGGTTTCAACGCCAAGTGGCAGGTGAACGACCGCTTGAGTTTTAACCTCGATGCGCACGACTCGAAGACCAAGAGCGACCCGAACGACCCGTCGGGCGCCAGCCAGGTCGCCGTCTCCGTTGCCGGCACCAACTGCGCCAACGGGGACTGCACGGGCGCATGGGCGCAGCAGTTCACGTTCAACAACGAGCTGCCGATCGCCGAGCGAGTATTCTTCCCGACGGTCGATGACGCGGTAGCCGGCACCAACGGCATCGTGGACCCGGATTTCACCGAGAACGAAGTCGCCTCGCAGATGCTGCGCGTCTGGTCCAGGAAGCAGGAGACGGAGATCAAGGAGGGCCGCATCGACGGCGCACTCGACTTCGAGAACGGCCGCTTCAGTTTCGGTGTCGACTATTCCAAGGTCAACGCCACCCGCCAGAACAGCAATGGCACGGCGGTGCTGGGCAACTGGAGCGCCTCTGACGCCGGCCAGGTGCCGGACATGATGGCACTGCTCAAGCCGTTCAGCATGACCGGGCTGTTCAACGACTTCAACGCCAGCGGCGCTCCGACCGGTGCGTGGCGCGGCAACGCCGACGCCCTGGCTCAATGGGCGATGACCGACGGCATGACCCATCCGGAAACCGGCGCGCCCTACAGCAACTGGAACGAGGACAGCATGACGGACGGTGTGCTGATGAACAACCCGCAGCTGGCCAACGACAACGAAATCGACGAGAAGACCAAGGCGGTTTACATTCAGTTCCAGCTGAACGGCGAGCTGGGCAGCTTCCCCGTCAGCACCGTCATCGGCGTGCGTTACGAGCAGACCGATGTCGAGTCGACTTCGACGATTGCAATCCCGAGCGCGCTGGTGTGGGAGGCGAACAACGACTTTTCGGTGCGGCTATCGCCCGACGTGCAGCCCTTCAGCGAGAAGGCCGACTACGACTACGTGCTCCCCAGTCTCGACTTCAGTGTCGGGCTTACCGACACATTGAAGGGTCGTGTCTCCTTCGGCCAGACTATTGCGAGAGCGCCGTATAGCAACCTCTACGCGGGACCCACGGCCAACCGCGCGAACGGTTCGGTGCTGATCGATCCGTCCACGCGCGCCACCGGCGACGCGCAGAACCCGGCACTGAAACCGCTCGAGTCCGATAATCTCGACGTGGCCCTGGAGTGGTACTTCGCCCAGTCCAGCTACGTGTCGGCGACCTTCTGGAACAAGCGCGTCACGAACTTCGTCGGCAACTCGGTGGTGCAGGAGCCGCTCTACGGCATAACTGATCCGACTTCGGGCCCTGACGCGCAGGCCGCGCTCGCCTTCCTGCAGAGCGGGGCCTGCCAGACCCAGGTCGCCGCGGCAGGCAACGACGTCGCTGCGGGGTGCTCCGCTAACGACACGGCGCTGTTCACTGCGGTGGCGATGCTGCGCAATGAGGCCGCGACCGGTGGGCTGGCGGCGTACAACGGCAGCTCAGCGCAGATCCTGTCGATGGAGAACACCTACGACCTGGTCGGCGAGGCGGACGATCCGCTGTACCAGTTCAACGTCAATCGGCCGGTCAACCAGCACACGGCCGACTTGAATGGCTGGGAATTTGGCGGCCAGTACTTCCTCGGCGACACCGGCTTCGGCATCCTCGCCAATTACACGATCGTCAACGGCGATGTGAACTTCAACAACGCCGGGGATCCGAGCGTTGAGCAGTTCGCGCTGCTGGGCCTCAGCGATACCGCCAACGCCGTGCTGATGTACGAGAAGTACGGCATTTCGGCGCGCCTGGCGTATAACTGGCGTGACGAGTACCTGATTCAGACGAACCAGCAGGGCACTAACCGCAATCCGTACTACGTAGAGGCCTACGATCAGTTGGATCTGAGCGTCAACTACCGGTTTAACACCGGCCTCTCGCTCGGGTTCGAGGTGATCAACCTGACGGGCGAGGACGTCCGCTGGCATGGCCGGTCCGACAAGCAACTGATCAAGCTGATCGACCAGAGCCCGCGCTACATGATCGGGGCCCGCTACAACTTCTAATCCCTGCCCGTGCAGGGAGTGCGGAGTTGCTGCACCAGACAGGGGGGGCCGCTGCGAAAGCAGCGGTCCCTTCTTTTATTCTCTCGAACCTCCCTGACGTCGTAGCTTTCCCAGCCTCACAGCTCGGACGACTTTTCCCGCGGGACCTCCGGCTTGCGACCTCAGTGGGTTTCTGGAATGGTTGCCGAAGCCGGCCGGCAGACCCGGTCGACCGCTGGAGCCGAGATGGCGCGATACGAATTACTCAACAACGTGACGCACAAGGACCTGCACGTCATCACCCGCTTCGGCCGCGAGTTCGGCGACGACGTTGGCATGCTGCCGGCGTTTCCGACCGAATGGGCCGAACTGCATAGGGAGTACCCGATCTTCTTCCGCAAGGACCGCGGCAGCGACGACTGGCAGTCGGTTGCACTGCTGGGTTTCGAACAGAAGGAAAACCTGTTCCTGCAGGACGAGCGCTGGAACGCCACCTACCTGCCGGGCGCCGTCGCCAGGGGACCGTTCCTGATCGGCTTCCAGGAGCAGAGTGTCGCGGGTGAGTTGCGCCGGGAACCAGTCCTCCATGTCGACCTGGAACATCCGCGCGTGACCTTCGGCAAAGGCGAAGGTACTCCGGTGTTCCAGCCGCATGGCGGGCACAGTCCTTACCTGCAGCACATCATCGAGGTGCTGCGTGGTATCCGCGACGGCGCAGAAGCCAGTAAGCCGATGTTCGCTGCGTTCGACTCGCTGGGGCTGATCCAGCCCGTCAGCCTCGACGTCCAGTTCGACGACCAGCACCGCGTCAACGTAGGCGGCCTGCACGGCATCGATCGTGAGCGGCTCGCCGCGCTTGACGCCGCATCGCTGCACCGCCTGCACGCCGCAGGTTATCTCGAAGGCGCGTTCCTGGTGTTGGCCTCGATGCACAACGTACGCCGGCTGATGGCCGAAAAGCAGCGTCGCCTGCGCCACGAGGCGGCGGCGGCGGAGCGCATAGCCTGAGTGTGGATGACATGGTCCAGGTGACCGAACGTGTGCGTGTGCTGGACGGTGTCCGGCCCGATGCATTGCCGCTCGGCGAACTGCTCGATGCAGGCGAGCCCGCACTCCTCAAGGGCCTGGTCCGGGACTGGGGCCTGGTGCAAGCCGCATCACGTTCCACCCAGGAGGCAATGGCCTACCTGCGCGGGTTCTACAACGGCCGACCGGTGCAGTATTCGTACGGCGGTCCGGATGTCTCCGGGCGTCCGTTCTACAGCGATGACTTCACGGCGCTGAACTGCGAGGTCCGACGCAGCGGACTGGGCCAGGTGCTGGATGAAATCGCGGCGCATGCAGGCGACGCGCATCCGCCTACGTATTACGTCGCTTCGCTGCTGATCGATACCTGCCTGCCCGGGTTCCGCAGCGCGAACGATCTCAACTTCGCGGCCCACGGCGTGCAGGCGCCGCCGAGCATCTGGATCGGCAACCGCGTTACCGCCTCCTGCCATTACGATGCGCTCAACAACGTCGCCTGCTGCGTGGTTGGGCGGCGCCGCTTCACGCTGTTCCCACCGGAGCAGATCGCCAACCTCTATCCCGGTCCGTTGCAGCCGACGCCCGGCGGGCAGGCGGTCAGCGTCGTCGATTTCGCCGCGCCCGATTTCACGCGTTACCCGCGTTTCCGCGAAGCGCTCGCGGCGCGTCGAAGTGCCGTGCTGGAGCCGGGCGATGCGATCTTCATCCCGAGCATGTGGTGGCACCACGTCGAAGGATTGGAGGCATTCAACGTGCTGGTCAATTACTGGTGGAACAGCATGCCTGCGTACATCCCGACGCCGATGCACGCGCTCTATCACGCGCTGTGGACGATCCGCGAGAGGCCGGAGCGGGAGAAGAATGCCTGGCGCCAGGTCTTCGACTGGTACGTATTCGGGCCCGGCGAGCGCGCCGGCGAACATTTGCCGGCGCCGGCGCGCGGCATGCTCGGGCCGATCGACGAGGTGCTCGCCCGTCAGCTCCGGGCGATGCTAGTCGACAAGCTCAATCGTTAGGACCGCTGCGAGGCACGCGTCACCCGATCGAAAGGCAGTGCGGGGACAAGTTCAGACATGGGCAAGATACGCAAGGTAGTGATCACGGGCGGCGGCACTGCGGGTTGGGTCGCTGCAGCGGCGTTGTCGCACCAGTTCCGGGACCTGCTCGACATCGTGCTGGTCGAATCGGAGCAGATCGGCACGGTCGGCGTCGGCGAATCGACCATTCCACCGTTACGGACCTTCCACCGCCTGCTACAGATCGACGAGCGCGAATTCATGCGCGCAGTCGCCGCCACCTTCAAACTGTCCATCTCCTACGAGAACTGGCTGCGGCCGGGCGACCACTACTTCCATCCGTTCGGTCACACGGGGCTCGGTACCTGGGCCTGCGATTTCCATCATTTCTGGCTCGACGGCCTGCGCCGTGGCATGCGCTCGGAGCTGGGCGATTTCTGCCTGGAAACCCTGGCCTCGCGCGCGGGCCGATTCACTCTGCCGGACCGGTCGGAAAGCGGCGATCACCAGTGGTCCTCGAGCCGGGTGCAAGTGTCCACAGCACTGGATCATCCCGAGGTCAGCTATGCCTACCAGCTCGACGCGGGTCTGTACGCGCGCTTCCTGCGCCGCTTCGCCGAGCGCCACGGCCTCAGGCGCATCGAGGGGAAGATCCGTCGACGTCGCGCCAGCATCCCGAAACAGGCTTCATCACCGCACTTGTGCTGGAAGACGGCCAGCTCATCGAAGGCGACCTGTTCATCGACTGCACCGGTTTCCGCGGCCTCCTGATCGAGCAGACGCTGAAGACCGGCTACGAGGACTGGACCCACTGGCTGCCGTGCGACCGCGCGGTCGCCGCTGCCGTGCGACAGCGGGCCCGGCGATACCGTACACGCGCGCGATTGCGCACGAGGCCGGTTGGCAATGGCGCATTCCGCTGCAGCATCGCGTCGGCAACGGCTATGTCTACTGCAGCAAGTACATCTGCGACGACGAGGCGACCGAGACGCTGCTGCGCAATCTCGAGGGCGAAGCTGCTCGGAGCCGCGAGCCGTACGCTTCGTCACCGGGCGGCGGCCGAAATCCTGGAACAAGAACTGCGTGGCGGTCGGGCTGGCAAGCGGCTTCATCGAGCCGCTGGAATCGACCAGCATCCACCTCGGCATCACCGCCGTTGTGCGCCTGATTCAACTCTTCCCCTTCGACGGCATTACCCCGGCGCTCGTGAACCGCTACAACGAAATCAGCCGCGCCGAGATGGAGCACGTGCGCGATTTCATCATCCTGCACTACCACGCCAACCAGCGCGACGAGCCGATGTGGAAGCAGTGCCGCGAGATGACGCTGCCCGACTCGCTCGCGCACCGCATCGCGCAGTTCCGCGAGCGCGCCCACGCCTGGCAGGGCGAGGACGAACTGTTCCGGCTGGATTCATGGACGCACGTGATGCTGGGACAGGGCATCGTGCCGCAGCAGCACCATCCGCTGGCGCGGGGACTGGCCGACGACGACATGCGCCGCCTGTTCGACACGATCCGTCAGCCGATCGGGCGTGCGGTGGCGACCATGCCGTCGCACCAGGAGTTCGTCGAGCGCTATTGCAAGGCGTCGCCGGAAGTGTGGGGGAGCCGGCGGCCAGCGGTGGCGCAGTAATCCATCTTCACCAACGACGTCGTATATATTAGAGAGTCGAAATCACGGGAGAGACGCAATTCGCACTTGGAACGCCAATGTCGGCAATGGCGGCGCCGAGAGTGCATGCGGTTGGTGTAAGGACAAGTGGGGCTTGTCCTGGCAGATCACTGCTCGCGTTCTGTTAGAAGCAATTACCAATCCGGACCTTGCGGCTGCGAAGCGAAATACGCAATGAATAAGTCACCACAAACAGGATGATCCTCGAGCTCCATCCCGAGATTCGCATCCAGAAGCTCACGATCGGCAGCGAACAGGCGCCGCTCCTCGTGATCGACAACTTTGTCTCCAAT